>JBEKWU010000086.1:0-40988 GCA_049512775.1 Bryobacteraceae bacterium | reverse complement strand
ACTGCTTCTGCGCGTGCATGTCCACTCCTCGAAGGTGTCATGCCCCGCGCCCACTTGGGTTACATTTCTTCGTGACCCAACGGCTCGAGTCCTGGTGACATTTTAAGCGACCCAATTCGCCGATACTGGGTCTCCAGCGCTCCATGCTATAATCCCTCCCGGTGTCTGCGGACCAGCGAGAGACGGGCATCCTCACCGCGCTCATTCTGGCGTGTGTTTGGCTGGCGTATTCGGGACCCGGATACCGGGATTCTCCCGGCTTTTTCTCATTCCTGATCCTACTGGTCTTGATGCTGCCGCTGTTTCTCGGAGTATTCCAGCTTGCCCTGCCTGGACCGGGCGCCCGATATGCAGCCGGCTTCGCGGTGGCCTGGTACGGGTTGAGCCCCGCCAACGCCGCCACCCTGGTGGATCTTACCCGCCGCCCGATCGTCTGGAGCGCGCTGGGACTGGTGGCGGGCCTGGTGCTTTACCAGTGGCGGCCTGGATGGCGAAAGTACGGGATCTACCTTCTGCCCGTGGCTGCCGCGGCCTGCGTTCACCGCGCCACCCTGGTGTTCGCCCCCCTGCTTTTCCTGTTCGTGTTCTTGGCCGAGAAAAACGCGGAGTGGCGCGCCTTTCCCGCGGTGCTCCTGAGGTGCGTTCCGGCGCTGCTGCTGACCTTGCCCAGCCTGCTGCTGGTCAGGGCGGATCCCCCCATTCCCGGCGACACGCCGCCGGTGGCCGCGGCACGTGCCTTGACGATGTTCCTGGCGCCGTTTGGCCAACCCGCTCCGGCCACGCTGAACCAGTGGGGTGGCCTTTTGTTCATCGTGCTCTTGGTGGCGGCCGTCACGACCGCTTTCTGGCGCGCGACCAGGCTGGTGTCCTTTGGTCTCTGGTGGTTCCTGGTGCTGCTGGTGGTTGTGCCCGGAGAGCCTCTGCCCGCCTGTATTGGCCTGGCTCTGGGCGCGTCTTTGGCGCTCGCCAAAGCCGTGGCGCGCCTGGGAGGAGCCGGGCGGTGGTTAGTTCCCATTGGGTGCGCCTGCCTGCTGATTGCCAGCGCCCTGGCCAGCGAGCAGCAGATCGACGTTCTCGCCGCCGGCGTGAACCAGGCCCGGGTATTCCGCTCCCGCGACCCGAACGAATGGCTGGGGCTGTCGGTGTTCTACTACCAGAGCGGCAAGCACTCCGAATCCATTCGAGCGGCGGCAACCGCGCTGAGGCTGAAGCCGGATTCGACCGGCGCCTACGACAACATGGGCTTCGCTTTCGCCGCGCTGGAGATGTGGGACCAGGCCGTCCAGGCGGCGCAAGCGGCGCTGAAACTCAAGCCCGACGACCTAGTCGCCAGCGACCTCCTGGCCCGGTCCCGGGAGCAGCAGCGGCTGCGGTCCCGATGAGCCTCCGATGAAGCCTCGAGCCGTCAAGCCCCGGCCGGCCGGCCGAACTGTTCCGGAAGGCCGGTCGCTCGTCCCGTTCGCTCTAGCGGCGCTGGTTGCGATCGGGGCCCTGCTCCGCGTCCTTAGCTTCCTGGAGGGCGTTCCCGTCCGGAGTCCCGACGAGTACGTCTATACGGACTATGCGAGCCGGATCGTGGACCGGGGTCCCGGGGTCATCCCCAAGCTGGTGGCAGAGTACGAAAGCAAACCCGTGGATTGGGTTTTCCCGCCTCCGACCCGGATCGGGTACGTGTCGCTGGTCGCGGTCGCGATGCAGGTGAGCGGTGTCCGGGACTTCAGCGTGGGCGCCGCGGTCTCTTGCCTGTTTAGTTGCCTGTCCTTGGTGCTGGTGGCGTGGTTCGGCTGGCGCTTCTTCAACCCCTGGATCGCACTTTCCGCGGCCACATTCCTGGGGGTTTCGGTCGGGGAGTTGGGCATGGCCGTGCGAGCCTGGCAGGACGCTACCTTCGGCTTCTTGGGCCTGCTTTTGGCGTACCTCGCCTGCGAGATTACCCGCAGTCCCCGGCGGCTTCGGTGGTACTTGGCGTTCCTCGCCGCGGGGGCCTACTCCCTGCTGACCAAGGAGACGGGATTCATTGTCTACGGGCTTTGCGCCGCCTGGGTGCTGGGAGTGCTGCTGGTCAAGGAACGGTCCTGGAAAGCCGCGGCGCTCCTGGTTCTGGGAGGAGTGGCTTCCCTCGCGGGAGCCGCCCTGGTGTGGAGCGCTGTCTGCGGCGGCTTGAGGCCGGTGCTCTCCGTTCTCGGTCACGCGGCTCGCTCCCGCAATTCGGACTGGACCGTGCAGCATTGTTCCGGCCCTTGGTACCAGTTTCCCTACCTGCTTTGGATTGTGGGCCCGGCGACGGCGGCGCTGGCGCTGGTCGGTACGCTTGTGCCCGCCCTCCGGCGCCGTCTGCTGTCCCGCGCCGAACGCGAGGGGGGGATTGCCGACTGGCGGGCCGCGGGGGTGGCCGCGTTGATCGCCGTGGGCTTCGTCGCCCTGGCCAGCTTCGGCCCCAGTTTCCAGTACCTGCGCATCATCAGCCCGGCGGACGGCGCCTACTGTCTGTTGGCCGGACTGGGTCTCTGGTATCTGCTGTGGCTGGCGCGCAGGGGTGTGCCCGCATCCGGCCACAGGGCGCTGCTGGTGTTGATCACGGTCGCGGTCGCGATCAGCGCGGCCCGCGACTACCGTACATTTCGGTCGTTGACGGGCGCGGGAGACCTGGCGGTGCGTTTCGTTCGCGAAGCACTCCAGCGCTGAGGGACGGCGATGGGGCGTCCCCCGGCGGCAACCCGGCGGAAAACCTCGTCGTGATATACTCTGTGGACTGCTCCACCCAGCGGGGGGTTGGCTCGCGAAATGGGCGCCAAAAGCGCGGAATCCAAATCAAGCGCCGGCCCGGTCTGCGCTCCTGTTTCCCTGCGTTGGTTCGAGTTCTTGCTTTCTCTCTGGCACGGCTCCAGCGATCGCCTCTCCCGGCGGCGGGTTCTTTTCCTGGTGTGTCTGCTGTCGATGTGCGCCACCGCGGCCCTCATGGGCGCCGTTCCCACTCACCAGTATGGCCACGATATCTTCACCCTGCTGGAAAACGGCTGGCGCGTGGTGAACGGCCAGCGTCCTCACGTGGACTACGCCAGTCCCTGGGGTCCGGTCATGTTCTTGGTGGTGGGCCTGGGATTGACGCTCTCCGGCTAGTCGGTCGATGGGGTGGGCTATGGCAGCGCCATATTCGGCTTACTCATCGGCTTGTGGAGTTACCGGCTCGGGCGCGACCGTTCGGAGTTCTCCCCCCGGGTCCTGGCCAGCCTCTTCCTGGTCGCGTTGGTCCTGGCGCCTTACGCTTTGGGAACCTTTCCCTGGGACTCCTCCCTGGCGATGGTGTACAACCGCTACGGCTACGCCCTGCTGGGCCTGGTCATGCTGGAAGCTTTTCAGCCCGCAGGAGGTTCCAAGCGGACCACCGAAGAGTGGGTGGGGGGCATTTCCTCGGGGGCGGCCACAGCTCTGGCTCTCTTTCTCAAAGCCAGCTTTTCGTTAGTGGCCTTCGCGTTCCTTGCAGCCTCCTTTCTCTTCTGGCGCCCGGTGCGGCAGCGGCTCCTGGGTCTGGCAATCGGGTTCTCGCTGGTCACGCTCGCTGTCCTGGCGTACCTCAGCTTCGATGTCCGGGCCGTTCTCAGTGACTTGCAGATGGCTGCCGGGGCCCGCGCCGAGAGCCTGTATGCTCTGGGCGTGATCACCAACGCCTGGTACAATTCCGCCTACTTGTTGACCGCCGTGGTGCTGGGGTTCGCGGCTTCGTTCGTCCTGGAGGGAGCCCGCTCCCGGTGGCGGGGATTCCAGCTTCCGCTTCTTGCTGTCCTGGTGTCTGTGGCGGACGTCGGCTTGCTCTCTACCAATGCCCAGTATGCCGGTTTCCCGCTCATTGCTGTCTTCGCTCTGGTGATCGTGAACCGGGTCACGGCGCACCAGCGGCAAGCGCCGGATGCCAAGGCTTACTACGGCCGCCCTTTCTACGCCACCTTGCTGTTGTTGGGAGGGTTGCTGTCGCTGCCTCAATTCGTTTCCGACGTTTTCGGGCTGGCCTACGGCGCGTGGCAGAAAGCCAGCCCCTCCGACCTGGCCTCGGTGCTGCGCTTCAGCGAACCTCGCCTGGCGCCGCTGTTGCTCTATGACGGCGGGATACCCAGAAGCAACGGGCGCATTTACACCACCTACGTCAACGACGGGGTGGCTCTGCTGCGCCGGGCTACCCGCCCCAACGAAGCGGTGCTTACCATGGACGTGGCCAACCCTTTCCCCTACGCCATGGACCGGCCGCCGGCTTTAGGGGGCATTGCCGCCGCCGCTTACAAGAACACGCTCAGCGATCGATATCGGCCCTCCGACGACCGGTATTTTGGGAATGCGGATATCGTCATGGTTCCCAAACGGCCCTCCGCCGACGACATCTACTGGGTCGGCTTCTACCAGATCTACGAGCCGGCGCTGCTTCGCCGCTTCTCGCTTGCGGCCGAATCCGATTGGTGGTATCTGTTCAGGAGGAAATGAGCCGCGCCTGAGCCAGGCCGGAGCGGTCGAATTCGCGGCCCAATTCAGGCCTCGTTAGTCACCGATGAAGACCCGAACCGCCCGCACCAAGCCTGCCGCTCCAACCGGTCCGCGAGACCGGTGGTTCGTCCACATGGCTTTGGCGCTGGTGATCGCAGTCGGGGTGCTGCTGCGCGTCATCGGCTTGGAAGGCGCTCGCACCCTGAGCCCTGACGAGTACATATACACCCAATGCGCGATCCGTATCGCGGACCACGGTTTGGGGGCCATGCCTGGGCTGTTTGCAGACTACGAAAGCGACCGGGCCAATTGGATCTTCCCCTGCCCTAGCCGGTTCGGTCACGTGCTGCTGTTTGCGGCCGCCATGAAGATCAGCGGCGTTCGGGATCCGAGCGCCGGCGCCGCCGTCTCCTGCCTGTTCAGCAGCCTCTCGCTGGTCTTGGTGATGTGGATCGGTCTGCGATTCTTCAACCCATGGATCGCCCTGGCCGCGGGGACCTTCCTGGCGTTCTCGGTGGGCGAACTCGGCATGGCGCAACGGGCCTGGCAGGACGCCACGTTCAGCTTCCTCGGGCTGCTGCTGGTATACCTCACCTGCGAGATCGCGCGCCGCCCCCGCCGAGTCCTGTGGTATCCCGCATTCCTCGCGGTGGGCGCGTATTCCGTGCTCACCAAGGAGTCCGGAGTTCTCTCTTACGGGCTTTGCGCCGCTTGGGTGCTCGGGGTGCTGCTGTGGAGGGAACGGTCCTGGCGAGGGGCGGTTCTGCTGGCTCTCGGGGGGCTGGCATCGCTGGCCGGATGCCTTCTGGTGTGGAGCCTTCTGGCGGGCGGATGGTCCACGGCGCTCTCGGCGGTCAATCACTCGTTCCACTCCGGCGGAGGCGCGTGGGCCGCGCAATACTGCTCGGGTCCCTGGTACCAGTTCTTCTACATGCTATGGCTGGTGGGGCCGGCGACCGCGGCGCTGGCGCTGGCGGGCACCGCCGTGGCAGTGCTCCCGTGCCCTCTGCTGGGCCGCCTGAAAGGTACGGTCGAGCTTGCGGATCCGCGCGCAGCCGGCGTTGCCGCATTCGTCACGCTGGGCTTTTTCGCCTTCTCCACCTTGGTCCCCAACTTCCAATACCTGCGGATCATCGGCCCGGCCGACGGCCCTTATTGTCTACTGGCCGGTCTGGGTCTCTGGTATCTGTTTTCACTGGCGCGGGGATTCCTGCCCGAGTCCGGCGGCAGGGCGCTGTTCGTGCTCGCTGCCGTGGGGGTGGTGATCGCCGCCGTTCGTGACTACCACGCATTCCGCCTGCTGATCGGCTCGCGCATGCAAGACCTGGCGGTGCGTTTCATTCGCCAGGTAATGCAGCGCTGAGCCGCGGGGAGCGCCCGGCTCAGGGCAGCCGGGTCAGGGCGCGGAAATCGACGCTGGGCAGCGTGTGGGTTTCGGTGCCCACGATGGTGCCCTGCGCGTCAATCCAGTAATAATTCGAGCCGCTCTCCACCTTGATCTGGCGCCCGGTGCCCGGGTCGACTACGTCTTCCAGGCCCAGCGTCGCGTTCGAACGGCGGCGGCTGATTTCGTCGTTGCTTCGCTGGCGGCTCCAATAGGTGTCGCTGGAAACCTTGGACATCGCCGCGCTGGTCTCGGACACGATCCGGGAGGTGTCCATGGTGGTCTGCTGCTGGCGCCGGGCCCAGTCCGGGTTGATGGCGATCGAGGCCACGATGCGCTCCATGACCCGCTGCGCCAGCGCCGCCTTTTCCCGGGCGGCGACGTAACCCAGCAGGTGCTGCACGTTCCAGTTGCCGCCGGGCATGGATGCTGCGCGCGTCCGCAAGGTTCCGGCGAAGTAGTATCCGGCCATGGGACGTCCGCTTTCCTCGCAGGTGAACGAGGCGTCGCCGCAGTGCAGTTCGACCGACATGCCCGCCACGGCGAAGCGGCGGTAGATGCCGTTGACCACCCCGTCGACGTCCGGCCGCGCCCGGGTTTCTGTGAACACCAGGTTCGCGCAGCCCCGCGCCGGCCTTAGCGCGACATATTGGCGCGCGAACTCCATGCCCGGCAGGTAGCGCTGAACCACGAACTGCACGCCGTAGCCCGGCGAGTATCGAGAACCCTCGCGGAAGCCTGTCGCCGCCAACATCGGGTCGGGCTCGACAAACGGGGGGATGTTGCGGTCCCCGAACGTGATGCGGATCTGCCGGTCGGGGGAGGTCACGTCCAGTGCCGAGCGTGTATCGACGGAGGCGAAGCGATAGAGGCCGCCTTCGACCGTCCAGCCGGAGGGCACCTGCACGCTGAAGGCGTTCTCCAAGGGGTCGCGCCAAGGGACGAACGGCAGCGCCTCCGGCGCCTCCTTTGCCGGCGCGCCCGCGGCGCGGAAGCTCTCCAGAATCCCGGTGAACGCCGTTTCTTCACCGCGGTAGGCAGCCAGGGGCGCGGCGGTGACAAAGAGGTAGCCCGCCGTGCCTTTGGCGCTGGCCGCCCAGGTCAGGGAGGCTACGGCCGCACGGTCCCCGGAAACCCCAGCCAAACGGATCGCGGCCTGGCCGGCGAACAGCGGCTCTCGCCAGGTGAACGAGCCAAAGCCGGCCAGAGCCGTCAGTCGGCGCAGCACGGCCCCGGCCGATGCCCGCTCCAGGCCCGCGGGCAGGAACACCGGCCACACCACCACCTGCTGGCGGGCCGGACCATCGATCGCCACGCGGCCGGACTTACGGTCCGCCGCGGCCTTCCAACCCGGAGGGAGCGACACCGAGAATCCGTTGGGATCCTTGTGGGTAGTCCAGTTCCCAGGGGCGGCGCAGGCCTGCGCCGTTATGGCCGCCCAGAGGATTGGAACAAGCGCTGCGAGAAGCCTTGAGTTTCTCATAGTGGTAGTCTATCGGCTGGTTTGAGAAAATGATACCCCGGGTGGCTGGCCCAGAGCCAGAGGCCGTAACCCAGCACGGGGGACAGGGCCGCGAACACGAAGGCGGCATCCGCGCGATGCAGGTCGAAGAGGCGGCCGAAACACGGCATGAGCAGGGCCACGCCGCCGCTCCAGGCGCCCGCGCCCAGGCCCGCGATCAATCCCGAGTGCGCCCCAGAGTAAGTCTGGGTGGCGTAGGCCATCGCCAGGATGATGAAGCCGCCGGCCACGAACATGGCCAGGAACAGCTCGAACAGGACCAGGCCGAACCGGTGGGTCCACGGCGTGAGCGCCAGCGGCAGGCTGAGCAGCGTGGTGGCGGCCATCAGTCGGCGCAGGGCCCGGAGCGGGTCGGGGGTGGCGCTGCACCCGCGGTCCGCCAACCAGCCCCAGAAAAAGTAGCCCAACTCCCAGCCGACCGGCGGTATCCAGAGTACCTTCCCGATATCGGCCTGCGACATGCCCCAGGCCTGGTTAAGGTAGATGGCAGCCTGGTAGAGGACGAACCCTATGGGCAGGGCGCCAAAAGCGTAGACCAGCATGAAGCCCCAGAGGCGGCGGTCGGCGAACTGGGGGGCGGCCTTGGGAACGTCGGCGTAGGAACGCACGTCGGAGCGGCGGCTGACCACCAACCAGAGAGCGAGCCAACTCAGGCCCACCAGGCCGGTGAACCAGAAGCCGGCCCGCCAACCCCACCAGACCGCGAGGGGCGTTACCACCAGCGGGGTGATGATGGCTCCCAGCGAGCCGCCGCTGTAAGCCACGGCGGTGCCGCGGGCATACTGGCTGGGCTCGAGTGTCTGCATCACCGTGCGTAGGCCGCCCGGGAAAGTGGCGCCCTCTCCGAAGCCCAGCAGGGCGCGTGCCAGGGCGAAGCTCAGGAAACCGGCCGCAAACGCGTGGGACACCGAAGCAGCGGTCCACAGCGACACGGCGGCCAGCATTCCGAGCCGCAGCCCGAAGCGGTCCAGCGCACGCCCCCAGACCGGGTTTCCGATGGTATAGGCGACCGAGAACGCCGAGATCACGAACCCGTATTGGAAGCCGGACAGTCTCGTTTCCTTCAGGATGGTGGGGGCCAGCAGGGCCAGCGTGTTGCGGTCGATGTAGCTGATGAGCGAGACCGCCAGCATCGAGGCCGTGGGAACCCAGCGGGAAACGCGCACGGCTCAATCGCCCTTCGGGTAGCAGCCGAGGACGCGGAGAAAGTCGGCCAGCTCCTGGAGGTGGCCCAGGGCGTTGCGGACTTTCTGGTCGTCCACCCGCCCCAGCAGATCCAGGTAGAACAGGTACTCCCAGGGCTTCCCGCGCAGGGGGCGGGACTCGATCTTGGTGAGATTGATGTCGCGAAGGGCGAATGCGCTCAGGGCGCGAAAAAGGGCGCCAGGGACGTTCCGGGTCGAGAAGACCAGCGAGATCTTCCACTCCTGGCTGCGGTTGGCGGGACCGGGATTGCGCTGGGCATCTTCGGGACGGCGCAGCAGGAAGAAGCGGGTGTAGTTGCGGCGGTCGTCTTCGAGTGAGCGCCGCAGGATGCGTGCGCCGTAGATCTCCGCGGCCACCGCCGAGGCGATCGCGGCCGCGTCGGTGCGCCGCTCCTCCATGATCATCTTGACACTGCCGGCCGTGTCGTAAAACGGGACCTTTTCCATCTCCGGGTGGTCGGCGAAGAACCGCAGGCACTGGTTGAGGGCCACCGGGTGGGAGTAGACCCGGCGGAGGTCGCGAAAGCGCACCCCCGGCGCGGCGATCAGGTTGTGGTTGATGCGGACATTGGTCTCGCCACAGATCTGGAAGTCGAACTGGAGCAGGTGGTCGTAGTTCTCGTGGACCGAGCCGGCCAGCGTGTTCTCGATGGGAATGACGGCCGCCGAGACCTGCTTGTCCTTTAACTTGAGGAAAACATCATCAAACCTCTGACAAGGAACGGCTTCAGCGCGATCACCCAGAAGCCGTCTGAGGGCCTCCTGGCTGAACGCTCCCTTCTCGCCCTGGAAGGCGGCTCGCAGCACGGTTCTCTTCATTTCATTCTCCTTGGCGGTGGTCCGAGGCCTGCTCCGGCCGGGCATCCCAGCGCCGGGCCTCCTCGGCGGGCGCCCCCAGCAGGTCCAACACCCGGTCCACGCTGTGGTCGACCAGCTCGAGGATGCTCTGGGGTTTGTGGTAGAAGCTGGGAATCGGGGGGGCGATGATCGCGCCCATTTCGGTGAGCGCGACCATCGAGCGCAGGTGCCCCAGGTGAAACGGGGTCTCCCGCACCATCAGGATCAGTTTCCGCCGTTCCTTAAGGGTCACGTCGGCCGCGCGGAGCAGAAGGTTCGAGCTGATGCCCGCGGCGATCGAGGACATCGTGCGAATGGAGCAGGGCGCCACCACCATGCCATCGATCGGGTACGAGCCGCTGGCCAGGCGTGCGCCGATATCTCCGATGGCGTAGGAAAAATGGGCCAGCGCCCGCAGCTCGGCCGGCTTCCGCCCGGTTTCCAGGTACAGCGTGCGCTCTCCCGAACGGCTCACCAGCAAGTGCAGCTCGACCGCCGGATTGCGGCGGAGTTTCTCCACTAGCCGCACCCCGTAGAGGGCGCCGCTGGCCCCGGTGATGGCGACAATGACGCGCAAAATCAGTCTCCCCCGCGATTCTGTTCTGAATTCAGAACAGAACCGCTCCAAATCCCTTGCCCTGCTGCGTTCTCACCGCTATAATTCAACCGAAGCCAGCAACCCGTGGCAGAAGTCCATGGCCGGACCCAACCTGCCCCATCGGGCAGTCAAGCCGCTGATTCTGCACCTGGCGCAGGCGCTTGCGCCTGCGTTTTGACCGCGCGCTCGTGGCTGCTACGCCACGCGGAACGCTCTCGGGCCGGCACAGCCCGCCGAGAGAGGATCATAACATGGAGGAAGCCGGACAAAAACTCAAACGCGCCCGAGAGCGGCTAAACCTCCGCTATCGGGACGTCGAAGAGGCCAGTCTGCGCATCGCCGAACGGCACAAGAACGACGAATTCATCATCGCCCTGAGCCGGCTGGCGGACATCGAAAACAAGGGCACCGTTCCCACCCTGTACCGGCTGTACTCCCTGTGCGTCATCTACCGCCTGGATGTCTCCGAGGTCCTGGAATGGTACGGCGTCGATCTGACGGCACTGGCCGCGGATTCGGTGAGTGTGGTCGAGATCGAGCGCACGCACCCCATCGGCTTCCAGCCCGACGCGCGCGGCGAGGCGCTGGTCCCGCTTTCCCTGGACCCTGGCATCGACTTGCGGCGGACCACTTACTTGAGCCGCCTGATCCAGCGCTGGGGGAAACTGCCGCTGATGTTGCTGAACGGGATGGATCTGAAGAACCACCGCTACGGGTTTGTGGGCACGGAGGACTGGTCCATGTACCCGTTGCTCCCGCCCGGCTCGCTGGTGGTGATCGACGAAACCCGGCGCAAGGTGGCCGACAGCGCCTGGAGCAACGAATTCGAGCGCCCGATCTATTTCTTCGAGCACCGGAAAGGCTACGCCTGCTGCTGGTGCAATGTCACGGGTAACCACCTGCTGTTGCAGCCCCACCCGGCTTCGCTGTGCCCTCCCGAGGTGTTCGTCTATCCCGACGAGATCGACGTCATCGGCCAGGTGACGGCCGTGGCTATGCGTCTGGATCAGGGGAAACGACGCCGTACTCGTTCTTGAGCAGCTCCAGAATAGTCTCCAGATCCGTGAGATAGAGCCGCCGTTCGACCTCGCGGGCCAGCGTGGGGATCAGGTTGCGATAGGGCGTGAGGCGGATCCAGGCATCCAGGATCGTCCGCCGGTTGCCGTTCAAGCCTGACAGGTACAGGTCCAGGTCGGCCTTCTGCTGTTCCAGCGTAAAGCAGAGCCATTGGGCGAAGGTCTCCTCGTGGCTGTGGCGAAGCACCCGGTCGGCCTCCTCGTCGTTGAACACCTGTGCCAGGCCGTAGTGCTGATACAGCCCGCTGTTGGCGTCCCGGAGCGAACAGAGATAGACCAGACGGCCGAAGACGCTCGGGATCTGGGAGAGCGTGTTACGCCACAGATCGGAGGCGGGGCCTCGTTCCAGGGTTCCCTTGGACGGATAGCGGTTCATACGGCGCGCTGCTGATTTACCCCATTTTACACGAGAAGCGTGGTTCTTTGAACGATTTCCTGGGGCTGGGGCGGGGCGGGCGGATCTGTTCTGAATTCAGAAAATCCGGGCCGGCTTAGCCCGGCGGGGAGCGGAAGCGTATACCCTGTTCAGTATATAGGTAGAAACGCTTAATTCCAAAGGACAAAGAACCCATGTTGCTGAAAGCCGTTTTCGCGATGATCCTGATGCTCGGCATGGCCGGCGTGATGGTGGATCGGCAGGATGATCCGCTGCCCCAGTGCTTCCCCTGCCCGGACGTTAGGTAGGCCATCCCCAGACCACGAGATTTGGCCCGCCAGGGTGGGCCCCAGCCGCGCTGACGCTGGTGGCGTCTCCAACACGCTCTCCGGGGCGTAGGGTGATTCTGTCCTCCAGTTCCTGTTGGCGAACCGGTTCCCCGATGTTAAGATTGGGGAGTGAGTGTCGGCGCCGGCCATGTCTAGACTCGACTTGCTGGTGCAGTGCGTTTGGTGGTTGACGATTGCCGGCCACCTTTTCCTCTTCCTCCGGCTGCGGGTGGCCGGATTCCATCGGAACTATCGCTTCTTTTGCGCCTACCTGCTGTTTCGAGTCCTGCGCGCCGTGCTGCTGATCGGCGTGCCTTGGGGGGTGAAGCAACTCGAGGGGCGGCCGAACGTCCCTTTTGCCACGAATGCATACGCCCGGGTCTGGTTGCTGACCGAGCCGGTCATGTGGGTGTTCTGGGTCCTGGTGGTACTGGAGCTGTATTCGCTGGTGCTCCAGGACTATAAAGGCATCGCCAGCCTGGGGCGGTGGGTCCTTTTGGCGGGATTGGTGGCTGCGATTGGGATCTCCTTCCTGACTTTGCAGGCGGACCTCAGCAATCCGGCGGAGAAGTACCCTATCGTGCGCCTGTTCTTCGTGATCAGCCGCGGCGTGGCCTCCAGCCTGGTGATTTTCCTGCTGGTCATCTCCTGTTTCCTGGCGTGGTATCCGGTGCCGCTGAGCCGGAATGTGGTGGTGCACTGCATCGTGTACGCGGGATATTTCCTCAGTACGACGCTGGCGTTCCTGCTGCGGAACCTGCTGGGAAGCGGGGTGACCGAGGTGGTCAGCCTGCTGTTGTCGTGTGTGACGCTGGTGTGTCTGCTGGTATGGATCTGTTTGCTCAACCGGGAAGGGGAGAACGCCAAGGTGCGGCTGCGCCCGCGCTGGGCCCAGGACCAGGAGGAGGATCTGGTTGAGCATTTGGCGGCGATCAACTCCACCCTTTTGCGGGCGGCACGTAAGTAATAGACTATACATAACCGGGAAGAATAGCCTGTAAACCGCAGAAATAGTTTGCAATTCCGGTCCCGTGTGGATTATTCTGGTCACGGTGCTAATAGGGAGGCGCTACCGATGAATTTTGCCTTTGCGGGCGCCGCAGCGCTGGCCGTCCTGGCGGCCATCGCGTTTTTCTTCTTGTTCCGGCAACTGATTTCGCGGCACAAGGGGGCGGACGCCGATTTGGAGTGGTGCCGCGATTTCTCCATCGCACGCTATCGGCCGATGGAGCGGCTCTTTGTCGAGGACGACTACGACTTTCTGGCGGCGCAGCCGGGATTCCATCCGCGGATTTCCAGGAAGCTTCAGGCCGAGCGGCGGCGGGTGTTCCGGCACTATCTACGCTGCCTGCGCCGGGACTTCGATCGGCTCTCCGCGGCCGCCAAGACGGTGCTGGTGCATGCGGCGCAGGACCGGCCGGACCTGGCCACGACGCTGCTCAAGCAGCGAATGGTGTTCAGCTATGCCATGCTGGTGGTGGAGTTCCGGCTGGCGCTCCAGACGTTGGGGATCGGCAGGGTGGACGTGCGCCGGCTGGTTACCTCTCTGGAGGCCATGCGGGACCAGCTCCGCCAGTTGACGCAACACGCGCAGCCGTCCGAGATCTGATTTCCGCCGGCGGCGGACCGACCAGCGCGGCCGGTCATCCGCCGGTGTTGTCCCTCGTAAGCCTGCCCCGCGGCCGCTAGAGTTTCTTCAGCAGTTCCTTCGCTTTCCGGAGCTCTGGGAAGGCGCGCTCCGCTTCACGAAACTCCTTGGTGTGCACCGTACGGCGTCCACCGTGCGCCTGCGCGGGATAGCGCAGGTGGAGCATCTCGTGAAACAGCACGTACTCCAGGGCCAGGGGAGGCGCCTCCGGGCTGTCCAGCAGCTTGCTGATGATGATCGCGTTGTGCGACGGATCGTAGTGCCCCAGGCTGGTCCGCGAGGCCCGGCGGCTCCAGCCTAGCAGCGGGCGGGCCATCAGTCCGTAGAAGTACCGGAAGTTGAGATCCTCGAACAGCGTCTCCAGATTGAACCGCGCGCCCTGCGGACCGGAGATGAACTTGCGGCCGCGGATCTGCCGGACCAGATGCACGTTGCGGCGGATGTCGCGCCGGTTCAGATACAGCCGGTAGCGGCGGGCGTAGGCAGGCGGCACGGGGCGGCGCAGCAGTTTTCCCAGCAGGATGTAAGCCAGAGCCTCCAGGATCGGCGCGGGCGCCCCCTGGAGCAAGTCGCTCATGCGGATCTGGATCCGCCCGCCCTCCATGCGGGCAAAACTGTCGGGATTGGCAAAGCGGCAGAACTCGACGGCGATCTTCGGGGGCGGGGTTCTGGGTTTCAAGTCGCTGAAAACACGAGCGTAGATCTCTTCCGGCGTCTCGAAGAAGAGGGCGCTCTCGACAGGCATGGCTCTGGTATTACCATAGCAGGATGGGCATTCTATCGCCTTACTACTGTTTCTAGCTCGCATCTGGAGGATTCGTGCCTAATGCCAAGATCAGCGCGCTGGGGTGCTACGTTCCCCCCCGCCTACTGACCAATTTCGATCTCGAGAAGATGGTGGAGACCAGCAACCAGTGGATCCTGGAACGCACCGGCATCTCGGAGCGCCATATTGCGGATCCCGAGATGGCGACCTCGGATCTGGCCGTCAACGCGGCCAAAGAGGCGCTCGCCCAGCGTGGCATCCAGGCCTCCGAGCTGGACGCCATCCTGGTGTGCACGGTGACCCCCGACATGCTGTTTCCCTCGACCGCCTGCCTGGTGCAGAATCAACTGGGGGCCAAGGGGGCCTGGGGCTTCGATCTGATCGCCGCCTGTTCCGGTTTCCTCTACGGGTTGACCACGGCGGCGCAACTGGTGATCTCGGGAAGCCACAAGAAGGTGCTGGTGATCGGCGCCGACACCATGTCGCGGATCACCGACTACACCGACCGCGCCACCTGCATACTGTTCGGCGACGGGGCGGGGGCAATGCTGGTTGAAGCCAGCGAGGATGACTCGGTCGGCTTCCTCGATTTCATCAACGAAATCGACGGCTCGGGCGCCCCGTTCCTGAACATGCCAGCGGGTGGCAGCCGCATGCCCGCGTCCGCCGAGACCGTCCAGAAGCGCCTGCACTACATCCACCAGGACGGGCAGCAGGTGTTCAAGTACGCGGTGAGAAAAATGTACGAGGTCTCCCGCGACCTGCTGGCGAGGAACGGGATCAGCCCGCGGGAGGTCGCGGCCATGATCCCGCACCAGGCCAACCAGCGGATCATCAAGGCAAGCGCCGACCGGCTGGGCATGGATTCCGCCCAGGTGATCCTCAACATCAACCGTTACGGCAACACTACGGCGGGAACCATTCCGCTGGCCACGCGGGACGCCCTCGCGGCCGGGAGAGTCAAGAAGGGCGACGTTGTGCTGTTCGTGGCGGTGGGCGCGGGCTACACGGTCGGGGCGAATCTCTGGCGCTGGGCTTACTAGGCGCGCAGCGCGGATTCCAGGGCGGCCAGCAGGGTTTGCACGTTCTTGGCGGTCGAGGAGGCGCCCATCAGGCCGATGCGGAGCACCTTCCCGGCGAGCGGGCCAAAGCCTCCGAGGATCTCGATGCCGTGCTCCTCGAGCAGCCGCCGGCGCACCTTCTGGTCGTCGATCCCCTCGGGCAGGCGGGGCGTATTCAGGGTCCACAGGCGTTTGGCTGGGTCGGCTACGTGCATGCGCAATCCCATCCCCTCCAGGCCCGCGACCAGCGCCAGGTGGTTGCGCCGGTGCCGCTCGAAGCGGCTCTCCAGGCCCTCCTCGGCGACGACGGCGAGCGCTTCGCGCAGCGCGTAGAACATGGTGACCGGCGCGGTGTGATGGTAACGGTGCGCCCCCTGGTAGTAGTCGTCGAGCAATTTCAGATCCAGGTAGAACGAGCGGGCCGGGTGTGGGCGTGCGCGCAATTTCTCGAGTGCGCGCGGGGATAATGTGATGGGGGCCAGGCCGGGCGGACAGCTCAGGCCCTTCTGCGTGCAACTGTAGGCGATATCGATGCCGGTCGAGTCCACATCCACCGGCATGCCACCGAGCGAGGTGACGCAATCGCCGATCACCAGCGCGCCAATCTCGTGCGCCGCCTCGCAGATGGCCTTGCCGTTCTGCCAGGCTCCGGTGGACGTCTCGGCCTGAACGTACGCTACCACCTCGGGCCGTTCGCGCAAAATGAATGCCCGCGCTTCCTCGTCGCTAAAGGTCTCGCCCCAGAGCTTCTCGAAGCGAACCACGTTGGCGTCCTGTCGCCGGGCGATGTCGGTGATGCGGTCGCTGAAATAGCCGTTGGCGAAGACGGCGAAGCGCGCACCCGGGGTGGTGAAATTCACAATCGCGGCTTCCATGCCCGCGCTGCCCGTTCCGGAGATCACCATGGTGAACGGATTGCGCGTGCCGAAGACCGGCGCCAGCAGCCGGCGGATATCCTCGGTCACCTGGAAGAAATACGGGTCCACGTGGCTCACGATGGGTTGGCGCATGGCCTCGTAGACGCGGGGCTCGACCATGCTGGGCCCGGGGCCCATCAGCAGGCGTCTGGGAGGACGAAGCAGCGGCACGATTTCGGCCATATGCGTAATGGTCTACGAATCGGCGAACCGATGTCAACGCCGTGTGGGGCAGGCGGTTTCGCCTGCCATGGACTTTCACAACAGGCCGCTATGGCCGCTGGATCAGAATCGCATCCACGGTGGAGTCCGGTTTGTAGCCGTACCAGCGGTAGATGGCGATGGCGCGTTGGTTGGTTTCTTGCACCCACAGCACCGAACGCCGACAGCCGGCGCACTCCTGGAAATAGCGTCCCATCAGCTTGTCGCCGAGGCTGCTGCGGGGGTGGTCCGGCAGAACCAGCCAATAGCGGAGCAGGGAAGTCACCCCGCAACGATCGTAGTACAGGACGGCCGCCAGGCGGCCGGCGTCGCGCCCCAGCAGGATCGTGCCCAGCGAGGCGGCCCGCCGGATCTCCTCGATTCCGGGAATATGGTCGGCATATGCGTCGAAAGTCGCCGTGATCGCATCCAGAATGGCTTCCGCGTCCGATTCCTGCGCTACTTCGACCTCCGGGTTCGGAGCCACCGGGTGCGGGTTCCCGGAAAAGATGCGCTGCATGCGCAGGTATCGGCTATACCGCGAGAAGCCGGCGGCGGCGAACTGCTCCTCCCAAGGCGCGGTGTCGTCCGGGCGGCCGATGATGTCCGCTACCAGGACCCCGCTCTCAGGCAGGTTCAGCCGGGCCAGGCCGTCGGCCAAGGCGCTGGTGTCCGCGGCACAGTAGTACACGCGGACGAACCCCGCTTCCCGTTTCAGAAAGAGGACCACCCCGGCGGCCTCCAGCGCCTCGAAGTCGCCCGCCCGAAGGGCCGGCTCGATGGCGCCATCCGGGAGGAAGAAATTCGTGCCGAAGCCCCGGGCGGCCGTCTTGACGATGTCGATCATGCGCCGGACTTCTGCGACGCCCCCCAGCGGTTTCACGGGTGGGTCCCTTCCGCACGGTCCATTTCCGCGATCCTCACACGCAGCCGTCTTCGGCAGCCCCAAGCATACCTGAGCCGGCCTGCTCCTTCAAGGCCGGCCTCACACTCAGCACGCCGGACACCGCGCCGATCACCCGCGGGCTCACGGTCTGGGAGCATCGTCTGCGAGCCTCTTCAGGCTATGCTCGCCGTCTCGTTCTCTCTTCCCGATCCAATCCCTCTCGCAGCAGCGACTTGATATAGGTCTGGTAGCCCAAGCCCCTGGCCGCCGCCAGCCGGCGCGCACGTTCGACATCGCCGGTAGGAATCCGCAGCATCACCTTCTGGGACGGCGGCTTCGCCAGGGCCGCGGAGCGCTTTGACAGGGTGATGCCAATGCTCTTATCCCCCACCCGCAACGATCCTTCCCGCGCGGCCTGCTCAAAGAGCTTCAGAAGCCGGCCTTGGTTCTCCTCGAACCAACGGGCTTCCTCTGCCTCGTCTCGCGCATCCGCCAGCTTCTTCTTAGGCATGTGGACCTCTTTCCTTCACGCGCCGCCAGTACGCACGCCATTTGCGCTTGGCGGGAAATGCTGTCACAACCCGAATCCGCTGCCGTCTCCAGGTCCAAGCCACCACGAGCAGCCGCCCTGCGGCAGTCTCCCCCAACTCTGTGTGGCGCTCTTCGCCTCCCCGCTCTTCTGTCTCAAGCGGGAGCGATCCACCACGAATAACCTGCTCGGCCTCCCCCGGGTAAAACCCCGTGCTTGGCGATGTGGGCAACATTGGCGTCGTCCCAATCGAAAGCCGCGGTCCCGGTTCCGGCCATCCATCTTGAGTGTATACCCATTGTCCATACAGAACAACTGGGCCGCCGGAACCCAGCGCCCTACACCGTCGGCTCGCCGTGGACTTCCACTTCGTCCCGGTCGATGCCCTCGGGGGCGGGCTCGGGCAGCCGGCCGCGCCAATTCAGCAGGCCCCAGGCCAGCGCCGTCGTTGAGCTCAGCACGCCCGACACCGCGCCGATCACCCGCGGGCTCACGGTCTGGGAGGCGATGCCGGCCCCGGTCATCGACAGAATCATGGTGGACCAGGTCAGCGATTCCAGCGTCGCGAACACTCGCCCGCGGTATTCGTCCGAGACGTGCCGCAGCAGTTGCGACATGTTCAGCACCGAACTGACCGCCACCGCCGCCCGCGACAGCGCGATGAACACCAGCGCCAGCCAGTACGCGCGCGCCTGGCTAAACAGGACGTACGCGCCGCCATGGATGATGTAAGCGATGCTGATGGCGCGCTTGTACGCCGCGAAACTGGCGCGCTTGCCGAACCAGTGGCCGATCGCGCCGCCCGCCAGCAGCCCCACGCCGGCGCAGGCCCAGATCTGCCCGATGCCCGCCGCGCCCCGGCCGAACACGATCTCGCCGAACAGGCTGAAGAGGATCTGCGCCGCGCCTCCGCCGGTCGCCCATCCCACGTTGATCACCGCGATTCCCAGAATCAGCGGCGTCTGGCGCATGTACCGCAGTCCCTCGACGTATTCGTGCCAGGGGCGCACCACCCGGGCCTCGGTCAGCGCGGTGCGCTCGGCGCGGAACGTGCCCTTCGGCGCCCTCAGCCTCGAGATCGACCAGGCCGAGAACAGGAACGAAAGCGCGTTCAGGCCAAACGCCCACGCATAGCCGAACTGCATCACGCTGGTCCCGGCCAGCATCGTGCCCACCACCAGCGTGCTCCACTGCGTGGTCTGTGTCAGCGAGTTGGCCGTGTGCAGCTCCTCCCGGCTGGCGATGGTGGGCAGGATTGCCGAGCGGCCGCTGGTGAAAAACGGCGAAGCGAACATCAGCAGGCCGCTCAAGACGTAAAGCAGCCAGGGATCCGGACGACGCACCGTCACAATGAACAACGCGGCAACCGCCGCCCGGATGAGGTCGCTCGCGATCATAATGCGCTTGCGGTCCATGCGGTCGAGCAGCACCCCGGCCAGCGGGCCCGCACACACCGCCGGAATCGCCCGCGCCAGCATGATCCCGGTCACCACCAACCCGGATTTCGTCACCGCCAGCGCCAGGCTGAATACCGCAATGTTGTTGAAGTGGTCGCCGATCTCGCTCACCACCTGCCCCGTCCAGGTGTAGCGGTAGTTGCGGTTCTCGCGCAGCAGCCCAACAAAGGCGGACATGGTTCAGCCCAGCGTCTCCTCGCGCACGGTGATGCGGCGCACGAAGTCCAGATCCAGCGGATAGCCGAAACCGGGGTCGTCGCGCACCAGGATCGTGCCGCCCGGCGTCACCTCGACCGGCGGCGCAATCACGTCCCGCGCCCAGTAGCGCCGGCTGGCGGAAACATCGCCCGGCAGGATGAAGTTCTCGAGCGTCGAAAGCGCGATGTTGTGCGCCCGGCCCACGCCCGATTCCAGCATTCCCCCGCACCACACCGGCACGCCCGCCTCCCTCGCCACGTCGTGAACCCGCCGCGCTTCCCCGAAGCCGCCCACGCGCCCCAGCTTGATGTTAATGATCTTGCAGGCCCGCAACCGAATCGCCTGTTCCGCGTGCCGCGCCGAGCGAATGCACTCATCCAGGCAGATCGGCGTTTCCAGCTTCGCTTGCAGCGCGGCGTGATCGATGATGTCGTCGTGGCCCAGCGGCTGCTCGATCATCATCAGGTAGAACTCGTCCAGCCGCCGCAGGTGCTCGGCGTCCGAAAGCTGGTAGGCCGAATTGGCGTCCACCATCAGCCGGATCTGCGGGAACTCCCGCCGTACCTCGCGCACCACCTCGACGTCCCAACCCGGCCCGATCTTGATCTTGATGCGCTGATAGCCGGCCTCCAGCTCGCCTTCGATCTTCCTGAGCAGTTGCGGCAGGGACTCCTGAATCCCGATCGAAACGCCGCAGGAGATTTCCTTCCGCACGCCGCCGATGTGCCGCCACAGCGGCAGGCCGGCCAATCGCGCTTCGAGGTCCCACACCGCCGCTTCCAAGCCCCCGCGGGCCATCCGGTGGCCTCGGATGTGGTCCAGCAGCGGCCCCACCGCGCCGGCTCTCTCGATCGGCTCACCCAGCAGTCGCGGCCCGGCGTAGTCGCGCAGGATCAGCCACGCCGATTCGGTCCACTCCTCGTTGTAGAACGGGTTCTCCCCGGCCGTCACTTCGCCCCAGCCGGACGCTCCGCCCGCCAGCGCCTCGACCAGCACGATCTGGCGCTCGGTGGTACGGCCGAAACTGGTCTCGAAGAAGTGGACCAGCGGCATCCGCACCTGCCGCAGCACGATCTGTTCTATTCGGATTCCCATCGTCCCAACAAGTACGTCCCGGCGCGCTCCGACCGCTCGAACCCGATCACGGCGAGGCCCCGCTCGAAGCACTCGATGAAGCTCCCGCCGGCGCCCTTCTGAATCTCGCGCGCCTGCTTGGGCGCCTCGCGGCGGAGCCTTTCGATATCTGCCGGCACCTCGATGCGCCGCTCGACGGGCGGGCGCGGCCGCTCGCCCGAAAGCGTCGTCTCGACCAAGCGCGTGCGCAGCCACCACTCGGCCACCAGGCGGTCGGTCGGCAGGCCGCCGTGCAACGGGCTGGCGGTGATGCCGTACTGGTTCGGCACGTAGCGCCGCACGATCGCGCCCAGCCGCTCCAAATTGAAGTAGGCGTTCTTGAGCTCCAGCGGATCGAAGGTCCACTCGACCAGGTCCACTCCGCGCGCCATCGCGTCCTGGCGTTGTTCGAGCTTGAGCCGCCGCCCGATGTGGCGGTCGCGGTACTCCGGCAGCACGCCCAGCATGTGGCTGTGCAGGAAACAGCCGCCGCCCGGCTTCAACCCCGGCAGCGCCAGGCAGAACCCGATCATGCGCGCGCCGTCAAACGCGCCCAGGACCTGCCCGCCGATCTTCGAGGCCACCACGAACATCCGCACCGGCAGCAGCTCGACGTCCGCGAACCCCCAGATCGCCTGCTGGAGCGCAAGCGCCTCACGGAATTCCTCCGTAGTGATCAACGCCCGGATGGAGATCGCGCTCATGACTTCTGTTTCGCCTCGTTCCACAGCGCGTCCATCTCCTCCAGCGTCGCCTCCGACGGCGACTTGCCGGCCTCTTTCAGCCGCCGCTCGACGTGCCCGAAGCGCTCCCGGAACTTACGGTTGGTTTTGCGCAAGGCCTGCTCGGGGTCCACCGCGAGGAAGCGCGCCAGATTCACCAGCACGAACAGCAGGTCCCCCAACTCGCCCTCGAGTTCCTCGCGCTCCGCCCCCTGGCGCGCTGCCGCCAGTTCCCGCAGTTCCTCGTCCAGCTTCTCCAGCACCTGGTCGGCGTTCTGCCAGTCGAACCCCACCCCGGCGGCGCGCGAGGTGAGTTGCGTGGCCTCGACCAGCGCCGGCAGCGACCGCGGAACCGACTCCAGCAGCTCGGGCGCCTGGTTCTTCTCTCTCTTCTCCTCGGCCTTGATCTCGTCCCAGCGCAGTTTTACCTCTCCCGCGGTCTTCGCCGTGCCCGACCCGAAGACGTGCGGGTGCCGCCGCACCAGCTTCTCGTTGATCGCGTCGAGCGAGTCCTCGATTCCGAACAGTTTCTCCTCGGCGGCCATCTGCGCGAAGAAGACCGCCTCCAGCAGCAGGTCGCCCAGCTCTTCGGCCAGCGCCCGCCAGTCGCGCCTATCAACGGCGTCCAGCACTTCGTAGGTTTCTTCGAGGAGGTACGGCTTGATTGTGTCGAAGCTCTGTTCGCGGTCCCAGGGGCAGCCCTCGGGCGAGCGCAACCGCGCCATGATCTCGATCAATCGCTGGAATTTCTCGCCGGCGCTCAAGGAATTCCCAGTTTACCAGAGGCGCGCTTCGTCACTGTAAAATCAGTAGTTGATGAGCGAACCCGATACCCCGACAACCGAACCGCCCGAGCAGGAACTCCCCCTGCCCCCGGCAACTTTCGACTACCTCGTTTTCTCGCTCCGTGCCCAGGCCGAGCTCAACCTCGGGCTGCTGCACTTCGGCGAAGAGAAAGACCGCCCCGAGCCCGACCTCCGCATGGCCCAGCATGCCATCGACCTGCTGGGGGTGCTGCTCGACAAGACCCGCGGCAATCTCAGCCTCGAGGAGCAGCGCTACCTGGAGAACTCGCTGACCGAATTGCGCTTCCGCTACGTGCAAGTCGCCGAGGAACGCAAGCCCAAGTAAATGGCTTCCCCCGAGGCCTCCCTCACCATCACGGTGCTCGGTTCCGGCACCAGCGTGGGCGTGCCCACCATCGGCTGCCACTGCGCCGTGTGCTGCTCCACCGATCCGCGCGACAGCCGCCTCCGCCCCTCCGTGCTGGTGAGCTACGGCGGGCGCAACGTGGTCATCGACACCACGCCCGATTTCCGCCAGCAGGCCCTGCGCGCCCGCCTCGACCGCCTCGACGCCGTCGTGCTTACGCACGCCCACGCCGACCACATCATGGGCCTGGACGACGTGCGCCCCTTCAACTACCGGCAGCGCGCCCCCATTCCGGTTTACGGCTCCGCCGAGACCATCTCCACCGTGCGCCGCGTCTTCGAGTACATCTTCGACGGCCGCGAGGCCGAGTCCTCCGTTCCCAGGCTCGAGCTGCACGCGCTGGACGGCGCGCCCTTTGATCTGTTCGGCCTCGAGTTCATCCCCATCCCGCTCTGGCACGGCCGCTCGACCATCTACGGCTATCGCTTCGGCGCCGCCGCCTACCTCACCGATCACAGCGGCATCCCGGAGGAATCCGTCGAAAAACTGCGCGGGCTGGAGGTGCTCTTCCTCGACGCCCTCCGCCACCGCCCGCACCCGACGCATACCACGGTCGCCCGCGCGCTCGAGCACGTCGCCGAGATCGCGCCGCGCCGCGCCTTCTTCACGCACATCTGCCACGACCTCGCGCACGCCGAAACCGAGAGCCAGTTCCCCGATCGCGTGCGTTTGGCCTACGACGGCCTCGAGATCGCCGTGGGAGGCCCCGCGTGATCTTCCGCACTCTCGAGGAAGCCGCTGGCCGCTTCGGCCCCTGCGTCCTCACCATCGGGAACTTCGACGGAGTGCACGCCGGCCACCGCCGGATTCTGCGCCGCGTCGTCGAGGTAGCGCGCGGGCGCGGATGGAAGCCCTCGGCTCTGACCTTCCATCCGCATCCAGCGCGAATCGTCGCTCCGGAGCGCGTGCCCCCGCTTCTTACCACCCCCGAACAGCGCGCCGCGCTCATTTTACTCGCGAGATTTCTCTGATCGAGCCAGAAGAATTCGCGGACCGGATTCTTGCCCGGATGCTCGACGCGCGCGCCGTGCTCGTCGGCGACAACTTCCGCTTCGGCCACCTCCATGCCGGCGATACGCGTATGCTGGCTCGCTTCGGCGCACAATTCGGGTTCATTACCGAAATAATCCCAGCCATTAGACTGCGCGGCCGCGTGGTTTCGAGCAGCGAGATTCGCCGCCTGGTCGCCGCCGGCAAGGTCTCGCTCGCCGGCCGCCTGCTCGAGTCCCCGTTTGTCCTCCAGGGCGAAGTGGTCCCCGGCCGCGGCATCGGCTCGAAACAAACCGTGCCCACCCTGAACCTGGCCCCCGAAACCGGCGTCATGCCGGCACTTGGCGTCTACATCACGCGAACCCGAGACCTCGCGACCGCCCGCACCTGGCCCTCCGTCTCAAACGTCGGCCACCGCCCCACCTTCGGCGCCGGCGCTCTCGCCGTCGAAACCTTCCTCCTCGATCCCCTCGACGCCCCACCGCCCCAATCCATCCGCGTCGAATTCCTCCTCCGCCTCCGCCCCGAGCGCAAATTCCCAACTCCCGAAGCGCTAAAAACCCAAATCTTCCGCGATATCGCGCGCGCGCGGCAGTACTTCCTCCGTACGGCGTTGCCTTAGAAGACTTCCCGTTCCCGCGTCGGCAGAGCCGCGGTATGCGCGTCATCCCGCTTGCCGCGCGCGGAGCCCGCGTGGTACCTTGTGTTTTAAGCAGTTAGGGGCTGCGAGGCCCTTCTTTCCGAAGCGTTTTACTTCACACCTAAGGAGAATCACACGATGCCGCTAGTCCCCATGCGACAGGTCCTCGACGAGGCTGCCAAGGGCGGGTACGGCGTTGGCGCGTTCAACGTCAACAACCTGGAGCAGATCCAGGCCATCATGGAGGCCGCCCGCGAAACCAAGTCGCCGGTCATCATCCAGGCCAGCCGCGGCGCGCGGAAGTACGCCAACGACATCTTCCTCTATCACCTGATGATCGCGGCCACCGAGATCTATCCGGAGCTCCCGACCGTGCTGCACCTGGACCACGGCAACAGCCCCGAGACCTGCAAGTCGGCCATCCAGATGGGCTTCACCAGCGTCATGATGGACGGCTCGCTGATGCCCGACGGCAAGACCCCGTCGACGTTCGAGTACAACGTGAAGGCTACCCGCGAGGTCGTTGAAATGGCCCATGCCAAGGGCGTCACCGTCGAGGGCGAAATCGGCTGCCTGGGCGGCATCGAGGACGGCCACGGCGCGGGGTTGGACGGCCTCAGCCACCTCACCGACCCCGCGCAGGCCGAGGAGTTCGTGAAGCTGACCGGAGTGGACGCTCTGGCCATCGCCATCGGCACCAGCCACGGCGCCTACAAGTTCACCAGCAAGCCCACCGGCGAAACCCTCAAAATGGGCCGCCTCATCGAGATCCACAATCGCATCCCCAACACCCATTTGGTGATGCACGGCTCCTCCAGCGTTCCCAAGGAACTCCAGGACGTCATCAACCAGTACGGCGGGAAGCTGAGGCCCACCTGGGGCGTGCCCATCGAAGAGATCCAGCTCGGAATCCGCAACGGCGTCCGCAAAATCAACGTGGACACCGACAGCCGCCTGGCCATCACCGGGGCGATCCGCAAGGTGTTCGCGGAGAAGCCCGAGGAGTTCGACCCGCGCAGCTACCTCAAGCCCGCCCGCGAGGCCATGCAGAAGGTCGTAACGGCCCGCATGACCGCTTTCGGACAGGCCGGACACTCCGGCGACTACCAGCCCATTCCGCTGGCCGAGATGGCCGCGCGGTACGCCGCGGCGTAGCTCAGCCCGCCGGCTTGAACTTCACGCCTTCCCACCGCGCCACCACCGCGGTGGCCAGGCAGTTGCCCAGCACGTTGACCGACGTCCGCGCCATGTCCATGGCGGCGTCGATGCCCAGCAGCACCGCCGCTCCTTCGGTCGGGAGCTTGAAGGATGCCAGCGTTCCGGCCAGGATGACCAGCGCCGCGCGAGGCACCCCGGCCACGCCCTTGCTGGTCAGCATCAGCGTCAGCATCATCAGCAACTGCTGGCCGAGCGAGAGCCGAATCCCGGCGGCTTGCGCCACGAACACGGAAGCCAGGGAAAGGTAGAGCGTGCTGCCGTCGAGATTCAAGCTGTAGCCGGTGGGGATGACGAACGACACGATGTGCTTGGGCGCCCCGAAGGCCTCCATGTTCTTGAGCGCGCGGGGCAGCGCCGCTTCGCTCGAGGCCGTCGAAAAGGCGATCAGGAACGGCTCGCGCACGGCCTGCACGAACGGGCGCACGGGAATGCCGGCCACCAGCATCACCAGGCCGAACACGCCCACCACGAACAGCGCCTGGGCCGCGTACATCGTCAGGACCAGTTTCCCCAGCGCCACCAGTACCGCGAAGCCTTTGGTGCTCACCGTAACCGCCATGGCGGCGCCCACTCCCAGCGGCGCCAGGACCATGACGTAGCGCGTGAACTGGAACATCACCTCCGCCAGCGACCCGGTGAAGTCCACCACCGGCTTGGCCTTGCTTCCGATGGCCGCGCAGGCCGCGCCGAACAGGAACGCGAACACCACGATCTGGAGCACGTCGCCGCGCGCCATCGCGTCGATGATGCTCGCGGGGGCCACCTGCTCGATCATTTCGGCCGGCGTCTTTTTGGCTTCCTGGAGCTCCTCCTTGGCAGGCGGCTTCTTGAGCGCCACTCCCTCGCCGGGCCGCACCAGGTTGACCGCGCCCAGCCCCAGAAACAGCGCGATGGTGGTGACCACTTCGAAGTAGACGACGGCCTTCAGGCCGATCCGGCCCATCGCTTTGAGGCTGCCCGCGCCGGCGATGCCATAGACCAGCGTGCCGAAGATCAGCGGGGCGATGATCGACTTGATCAGCCGCAAGAAGATGTTGCTGATGGGCGCCAGTTTGCTTCCCACCGCGGGCGCCGCCACGCCCAGCGCGATGCCGGCGGCCATGCCGATGAAGATCCAGGCGGTGAGCGAGAGCCGCCTCACCGTTCGCCCCACTTCAGCTTCTGGCGCAGGACGTCGAAGAACAGGGAGCGCGGCGGCCGGATCAACTCGAGCACGTGGGAAGAGCGGCTGGCCACCACCCGGTCGCCGTGCTTGAGCGGCTCGCCGACCTGGCCGTCGATGGTGAGATAGGCCTCGTCGTCCCCGGCTTGGTTGACCACGTCCACGGTGCTGGTGTCGGGTACGATCACCGGCCGGTTGGTGAGCATGTGCGGGCAGATGGGCGTGAGGCAAAGCGCCCCGACGCGGGGGAAAATGACGGGGCCGCCGGCCGAAAGGGAATAGGCCGTCGAGCCGGTAGGCGTGCAGACGATCAGGCCGTCGGCCTTGTAGGCGCCGACGAAGTGCCCGTCCACGATCACGTCCAGGTCGATCATGCGGGCGATCGAGCCCTTGTTGATCACCACGTCGTTCAGCGCTTCGTACCCCGAGACCTTCTTGCCCGCCCGCACCACCTCGCAGCGCAACATGCGGCGCTTTCCGATGCGGTGCTCGCCGCGGAAGGCGCGCTCCAGTTCCGGCAGGATCTCGTCGGTGGTGATGGCGGTCAGGAAGCCGAGGCCGCCCAGGTTGACGGGAAACAGCGGGATCTCCCGGCCGCGCAGGGCGCGCGTGGCCGCCAGCAGCGTGCCGTCGCCACCCAGCACGATCAGCAGGTCGCAGTGCGCCGCCACCTGCTCCCGGGGCAGCCCCTCGGCGGAGCTCGCGTAGCCCGCCGTGAACTCGTCGCACCGCACCGCGATCCCGCGGCCCTGCAGCCACTCGAGCAGCCCCGGCACAATCTCGGCCGCGCGCCGCGAGTTCGGCTTGGAGATGATGCCGACGCTCTTAATCTCGCGCATATAAGAGGAACTCCCGGTTTCCTTCCGCGCCCAGGATGGGGCTTTCCATCAGGCGGGTTTCCAGTCCTAGCTGCCTGGCCGCCTGCTCCACCCGCGCGCAGGCTTCCGCGTGCAATTGCGGGTCGCGCACGATGCCGCCTTTCCCAACCTGGCCGCGGCCGACTTCAAACTGCGGCTTGACAAGTATAACCATTTCCCCGCGCTCTTTTAAGAGGGGCGCGAGCGCCGGCAGGATCAGCGTCGCCGAGATGAAGCTCACGTCGCAGACGGCCAGATCGACGCGCTCGCCCACATCCTCGAAACGAAGATAGCGCGCGTTGAGGCCCTCGCGCAGCACAACACGCGGATCGGTGCGCAGCTTCCAGTCCAGTTGCCCGGCGCCGACGTCGATGGCGTACACCCGGAGGGCGCCGCGCTGGAGCAGGCAGTCGGTAAAGCCGCCGGTGGAGGCGCCGACGTCCAGGCAGACGCGCCCCTCGACCTGGATGGCGAAGCCGTCCAGCGCGGCCGCGAGCTTGAGCCCGCCGCGGCTGACGTACGGCAGCCGTCCCGCGATCTCGATGCGGCTCTCGGCCGCCACCGCGTGGCCGGGCTTCGCAGCTTTCTGGCCCTCGACGAAGACCTCACCCGCCAGGATCAGCGCCTGCGCCTTGGCGCGCGATTCGGCCAGCCTGCGTTCCACGAGCAACTGATCGAGCCGCCGGCGGCTGGGCGGTTTCATTTGGTGCGCTGGACGATCAGGTCGGCGACCTCGCGCAGACGCTGGGCGCGGCCGCCGAACGGCTCGACGGCCTGGCGCGCGCTCTCGCACTCCTGCTTCGCCATGCGGTGCGATTCGGTGAGGCCGTAGACGGCCGGGAAGGTGATCTTGTGCTGCGCGGCGTCCTTGCCCGCCGTCTTGCCCAGCGCCTCCGAGGACTGCTCGACATCCAGGATGTCATCGACGATCTGAAAGGCCAGCCCGATGTGTTCGCCGTAACAGGAGAGCGCCTGCAATTGATCGCTGGCCGCGCCGGCGCAGATCGCGCCCATGCGGACGCTGGCGCGCAGCAGCGCCCCGGTCTTGGCGCGGTGAATGCGATCGAGCAGCTCCGCGGTGGGCGGCTGGCGCTCCCCTTCCAGATCCGCCACCTGCCCTCCGATCATCCCGCCGACTGTGCCGGAGGCCGTCGCCAGCTCGGCGATCAGCCAGGCCTTCCGGAAGTCGTCCACTCCGTCCATGCGCGAGAGCAACTCGAAGGCGACCGTGAGGAGGGCGTCGCCCGCCAGAATCGCCATGGCCTCACCGAACTGCTTGTGGCAGGTGGGCCGCCCGCGGCGCAGGTCGTCGTTATCCAGCGCCGGCAGATCGTCGTGGATCAGCGAATAGGTGTGGATGCACTCGAGCGCGCAGGCGGCCACCTCGGCCCCGGGCGCCGATTCGGAAACCGTGCCCGCCGTGGCCAGGCACAGGATCGGGCGAATGCGCTTTCCGCCGGCGAAGAGGCTGTAGCGCATGGCCCGGTGGATCACCTCGGGCGGCGTCTGTTCGCTGGGAATCAGCCGATCCAGCTCCCGGTCTACCAGCCGCTGCTGTTCGGCCACGAAGTCGAGGAAATTCATGCCTTGTCCGGGCGGAAAGGCTCAGGCTGGATCTTGCCGTTCTTCTTGAGGAGCATCTCCACGCGAGTTTCCGCGTCCTCGAGCTGTTTGCGGCAGGCATTGCTGAGCTCGACGCCCTTCTGGAACAGTTCCAGGGCGCGCTCGAGCGGCAGGTCGCCGCCCTCCAGTTCCTTGACCACCTTTTCGAGTTCCTCGAGACCGGCCTCGAAGCTCGCCAGCGGTTTTTCCGGTTCCGGCTCTTCTGCCATCGCTCTATTTTAGAACAGCAGCGACCTCAGGTACTGGCCGCGGCAGGTCCGTCATCGTAATGGTGGGGAGCCCGGTGCCACCGGCATCGTGCTCTGCGACCCTCCGGATTATGCGCTTCATGGCAGCCTCCAGCCACGCGACTTCTGAGGGCGTGTGGGCTGGGAGGCCAGGGATCATTTTACGCGCCGAGGTGGGATCTCCCCGGTTTGTGCTCAGATCGCCCAAACAACTCAGAACTTCCGTATCTATTCCGTACTCTTGGGATGCCGCCTCTCTCGTCCTCCCCTTCGGGAAGCGATATGTCAAAACCGTCAAGCAGAAGTAAGCCATCGCCGCCAGTGGCTCCCGCCCTTTCAGGTAGCCCTGGAAACGGCACCACATGGTCTCCACGTCGGGTGAAGCCACAAAACACTGTGGCGGTGCAGGATATTCTCGCCGGGTGACGTGTACAACAACAGTTCCGTCAAGGTGCAGTGTGGCATGAATCGTCGAAGTTATGGGGGCGCCCCGAGGGGGAGGATCACGATCCACCACGTGCGCGTCCTGATAGACGAACTGAAACTCCTCCGGGCCCAGGCGCAGCGCCACGTCAATCTCCCACGCACGAAGGAACCCAGCAACCACCATGCGCGCGGCGTCGATGGATGCGCAGTCTTGCTTCATTTGGACCGTCAGGACACCGTCGCGCAGCTCGGCTCGAAAATCATCCTTCTCGACCAGAACCGGCGGTGGGGCGTCGAACGTGGTCGAACTGGACGTAAAACGGA
This sequence comes from Bryobacteraceae bacterium, assembly GCA_049512775.1. GTDB lineage: Bacteria > Acidobacteriota > Terriglobia > Bryobacterales > Bryobacteraceae > Fen-330. The sequence continues at coordinate 11,011 of JBEKWU010000086.1, read as the reverse complement.
ACCGAAGGGATTCAACGTGGGGATCTCTCATTCCTGCTCCTTTTGCACGTCAGACAACATCCGGCTGGCTATGGGCTCATAAGCAGCGACCTCAGATACTGGCCGGTGTAGGATGCCTCGGTCGCGGCGATTTGCTCGGGGGGGCCTTGGGCGACGATGCGGCCGCCGAGTTCGCCGCCCTCGGGGCCGAGGTCGATGACCCAATCGGCGTTGCGGACGACCTCGAGGTTGTGCTCGATGATCAGGACGCTGCCGCCGTTCAGGATCAGCTTCTGGAAGGCGCCGAGCAGTTGGGCGATGTCCTCGAAGTGCAGCCCGGTGGTGGGCTCGTCGAAGATGAACAGCGCGCCTTCGCAGGAGGCCTGGGCCAGGTGCGCGGCCAGCTTCACGCGCTGCGCCTCGCCGCCCGAGAGCGTGGTGGCGGACTGACCCAGCCGGAGGTAGCCCAGCCCGACCTGCGCCAGCACCCGGAGCTTGCCCGCCAGCCGGGGGACATCGGCGAAGAAGCTCAGCGCCTCCTTGACGGTGAGTTGCAGCACTTCGTGGATGTTCAGTCCGTGGTAGCGGACATCCAGCACGCTGGACTTGTAGCGCGTGCCTTTGCACTCCTCGCAGACCAGCTCGACGTCCGCCAGGAACTGCATCTCGACGGTCACGGTGCCATCGCCTTGGCAGACCTCGCAGCGCCCGCCGGGGATGTTGAAGGAGAAGTGGCCCGGGGTGTGGCCGCGGCGGATGGCCTCGGGCGTCGAGGCGAACAGGTCGCGGACGATGTCGAAGGCCTTGACGTAAGTGACCGGGTTGGAGCGCGGGCTGCGCCCGATGGGCGACTGGTCCACCAGGACCGCCTCGCGGATACGTTCGGCGCCCTCGACGCGCTTGCAGGCGAGCGTCGCGGCACCGCGGCCGGCATCCTCGTCGTCACCCCGAGCGCCGGCCTTGTGCATCGCCTCGAGCGACTTGTAGAGGACCTCGTGGACCAGCGTGGATTTGCCCGAGCCGGAGACGCCGGTGATGGCGACCATCATGTCGAGCGGGATCTCGACGTCGATGTTCTTGAGGTTGTGCAAGCGGGCGCCGAGCACTTTCAGCTTGCGCTTGGGGTTCACCACGCGGGGGGTGCGGGTGCGCCGCGCGAGGTGAATGCCGCGCAGCCAGTCCGCGGTGAGCGAGGCCGCGCCGTCCGAGATCAGTTGCGGGTACGAGCCCTCGAAGATGATACGGCCGCCGTTTTCGCCGGCGCCGGGCCCCAGGTCGACAATGTGGTCGGCGGAGCGCATCACGTCGGCATCGTGCTCGACCACGATGATGGTGTTGCCCAGATCGCGCAACTCCTCGAGGATGCGGATCAGCCGCCCGGTGTCGCGGCTGTGGAGGCCGATGGACGGCTCGTCCAGCACGTAGCAAGCGCCCACCAAGCGCGATCCCAGGCAGGTGGCAAGCTGGATGCGCTGGGCCTCGCCGCCCGAGAGCGTCGCCGAGAGCCGGTCCAGCGTCAGGTAGTCCAGGCCCACGTCGTGGAGGAATTTCAGGCGCTGGCGGATCTCGAGCAGGATCTTGTCGGCAATCGCCATCTCCTCGGGGCTGAGCTCGAGACGATCGAAGAAAGCGTGGGCCTCGGCGATGTTCAGCGCGCTCACCTCGGCCAGGTTCCGGCCGCCGACGCGGACGTTGAGCGCCTCGGCACGCAGGCGCGCGCCGTGGCACACCGGGCATTGCGCGTATCCGCGGTAGCGGCTCAGGAACACGCGCACGTGCACCTTGTATTTCTTGGTCTCGAGGAAGGCGAAGAATTCCCGCACGTGCTTGAGCACCAGGTCGCGCTCCTGGCGGGACAGCTCGGAGAACGGCACGTCGAAGCGCACGCGGCCGCCCGTGCGGCGCCGCATCAGATCCAGGAAGCGGCTGTACTGCGGCGTGGTCCAGGCCTCGATGGCGTCGCCGTCGAGCGAGCGCGACGGGTCGGGAATCACCCGGTTCAGGTCGTAGTCGATGGTGTTGCCGAAGCCCTGGCAGCGCGGGCAGGCGCCGAACGGATTGTTGAAGCTGAACAGCGGCGGCTCGGGGGTCACGAATTCGATGTTGCACGTCTTGCAGGTGAACTTCTCGCTAAAGGAGAGGCGGTGCGGCGGCTGCGCGCCCGCCTGCTCGAAGACGGCCTCGCCGGCTTCGCGGTAACAGGTCTCGAGGCTATCGACGATGCGCTGGTGCAGATCGGGCGCCATGATGATGCGGTCGGCCAGGACGTGCACCGGGCGCGAGAAGTCGATCTCGAGCAGCGACTCGGGGCTGGAGAATTCGCGGATGTTCCCGTCCTGGTACAGGCGGTTGAAGCCCTTCTGTCGCAGCTCGAAGAGCCGGTCACGAAGCTCGGTCGCCTTCCCCTCGCCGAAGCGGATGGGAAAGAGCACGTACCAGCGCGATCCGGGCGGCTCCCGCAACATCCGCTGCGCGACCTGGTCGACGGTGTCGCGCTGGACGAACTGGCCGCAGTTGGGGCAGTAGGTCCGCCCGGCGCGGGCGTAGAGCAGGCGCAGGAAGTCGTACAGCTCGGTGGAGGTCGCGACCGTCGAGCGCGGGTTGCGCGTGGTGTTCTTCTGGCGGATGGCGATGGGCGGCGCGAGGCCGTCGATCTCATCCACGTCGGGCTTTTCCATGCGCTCGAGGAACTGGCGCGCGTAGGCCGAGAGCGACTCGACGTAGCGCCGCTGGCCCTCGGCGTAGATGGTGTCGAAGACCAGCGAGGATTTTCCGGAGCCGGAGACACCGGTGACGACGGTGAGCTTGTTGTGGGGGATCTCGAGCGAGATGTTCTTCAGGTTATGAAGCCTCGCTCCCCGAATTACGATCGAGTCTTCCACAGGCGGCGATATCCAGGGGTGTCTATCATTTCAGGATACTACCTGCACGTGGCGAAGACCGCTCCCGTGAGGTCGCGGGTCGGTAAGGCAGTGAACGGTGGTGGATGCGAGCGGCAGGCGAGACCGGCTGCCCCACGGGGGGCATGGGCTCGGCCGGGGCGACGTGTAAGTGCTCGGGGGCGCTGGGGCTTGCCGGGGAATTGGGTTCGTTTCGTTCCTGGGGTTTTTCGGGCGGCGGAGGCGTGCGGCGGGCGCGGGCGTCGAGGAAGCGGTCAAGGGCCTTGTAGAACTCGCGTTGGAGCGCGTTTTCGTAGCGGGCCAGCTTGGCGAAGGGGTCGCCGCCGGAATCCCTGTGGAACAGGATGCCAAGCAGGCGGGTGTCCTCGTCGAACTGCTCGTCTGGGGTGAGGGGGGCGGGGGATTCGTCGTCATCCTCCTCGTCGTCGTCCTCGTACTCCAGCTCGCGGACCTTCTCGAGACGGCAGATGAAGAAGCCGGTCTCGATGCGGGTGAGACGCTGGAGGCGCCACTGGGCGGAGGCCATCTGGTGGACCAGGTAGGTTTCGGTCGGGCCTTCGGGCTGGTGCTCGGCTTCGAGGGCGGCGAGGAGTTCGAGGTATTGGGCGCGGTCCTCGATGGGGAGGACGATCTGGCGGGCGAGCAGGCCGTGGCGGGTGGCGTTGGCGCTGGAGCGGGCCTTGCCTTCGGGGGTTTTGGGTCCGGTGGAATGCCGGGCATTTTCGCGATTGGCGTTGATCTGGCGTTCGGTGGACATGGGATCTCCTGTCGGCTCCAGGTAAGCACGGATGGGCGGGGCTGGAGGGGGAGTTTTTGGCTAAGTTGTTGTGGGGGTGGGGGAAAAGATGTGGGGAGAGTGGGGAACGGGGTGTGGGGCGAATGCTCTCAGGACGGTCGCCGGACCGGCTTCGGGGAACGACGGGCCGGTGATGGGGGGTATCGGGAAGTCGGCGATTCTTCGTTGAACGGGCGTGATCGTTGCCTGGGCCGCTTCGTAGCCGGTGTCACGGGGCCAAGGGCGCTTGTGGGAACTGACCCATCAATCGGTGGAAGTTTGCGCGCTGCCTGTGAACACGCCATCTCAGGGCGTGTGACACGGCCGGAATGGTTGGGTCCGTGTGCTAAGGAAGCGTTCACTGATCGCCTTCTCGTAGCGGCGCGCTTCGAGGCGTCCGAGGCCGTCAAGGTCATTGATTTGTCGGCTGTCGTCCATGCTAAACCGGCCGGGCTCGACGTACCGGTTGATGCGCAGTGGCTGACTGGGCAGGAGGATTCCTGCTTGTGCGCGGGCAGCCTCCGCTTGTGCGTGCATGAGCAGCGGTACAACGCCAAGAGCCCACTGAAGTATTCCGCCGCGTCGGCGCCGCCTTTTTGAAATGTGGAACGGCTCTTCCGTTGTTCCAATGCTCAGCACGTCCAGATCTTCTGGGGCGTGGTGGAGGTTAACGATGGCCTCCAATACGCCGACGAGGATTGGGTCGTTTGCCCAGACGCCGCCGTCCACATACGCGGTGCCGTCGTCTGCTTGAAATGCTGGAAGGTAGGTGGGTGCTGCTGCTGTCGCGAGTGCCATGTGGACACAGGAGCGCTGGTAGTCCTGGCGGAATCGTTCACAGTGGCATGTTTTGAAGAGGTGGACGCGCCCGCCGAGGGCGTCGAAGGCGGGGATCACGACTCGGCACGAGGCGTGCCCGAGCTTCTTGTCCGCAAAGACCGTCGCCAGGGCGTTACGCAGGACCGTGCCGTCGTGCTTTGCACGCATGATTCGCCGGAGCCCTCGCCACCACCGAGTTTCAATGCCTATCGCCGGGAAGATCGTCGGGCCGTAGTTGGTGTAGAAATCAAGGATCTTGCCCGCGGGGATGCCGACTGCGAGCGCGAGGGCGATGATACCGCCCGTGGACGTCCCGGTCAATAAGTCGAAGTACTCGACGACTCGTTTCCCGGTCATGTGTTCGAGTTCCGCGAGAACAGATGCGGTGAACACGCCTTTGATGCCGCCACCGTCGAGGCTGAGAATGCGGAACCTGCCGTCAGTTCTTTGGCCCATTGTGGTGGATGCCTCCACCCATCCATTCGCCGGTCGCGTGCCAGACCTCGTAGTGGTACAGCCAGAGCGATAGCCATGGCACGATGGTTGTCGCGACCTTCATGTCCGACCGCCATTCTCCGCCGGGGTAGTAGAGGCATGGTCGGTTCGGAGCGTACGTGTGTGGAATCCGCTCGTCGGGTTTGCGGGCGACCAGCCCCGGCACAAAGGCTTGGGGCCGCCCGCCTGCGTCGCACGTGATCGTCACCTCGTACTCACGGCTCAATGGCGTTGGTTGCAGCCGTCCGGTGCATCGCAAGTCCCGATTGGTCGCCGTGCACTGGAAGCCTGGGTAGTATTCCCGCATCCATGCTGCTTGGTCCCGCAAGCTGAACGTCCGTACCGGGGGCACTAGTCCGCTCCATAGAAATTGTTGCGGGGGATCAGCATACCCGCGGCGGTCGCGAGCCGGCCGGTGCCCGGATGGACGCGCAGCAGTTTACCCGCGCGCAGTCGCTCCAGTTCGTTGGCGTGTGCGCCGATCGCCTTCTCTGCCATCGTTCGCCCGACAAGGCCACCGAGGGATTTCGTGATCTCGTCTATACCTTCGCCCTGCATGAGCCTGTCAAGGTGCTGACGGAAGCTATGCATGTATCTGACGAATTGCGGGTAGGTATTCTGGTTCCAGCCCTCGGCGAGGTTCTCGTCCGGGTTGGTCGGGTTTGGCACGCGCGGGATGCCTGGCGTGTGGGGGATTACGGCGAGGATGCCGTTGACGATCACGTCCAGGCTTTCCGTCAGGGATTCCTGCCCAGCATAGAACGCGCCGGCCAGGGTCGTGAGTACAATGGATCGGGCAGCGTCGGGGTTCCCGTCGAAGAAGGAGTCACGGTGGCGCTTCATGAGCTGGACGGCGCGCTGCAACGGGTACTTCATCGCGGACGGCATATTGCTCGGGAGCGGTCGGACGCCCTTCTCGAGTGCCGCGAGAACCATGCTTGGCCGGTACAGGCAACGCTCAAAGAACCAGTCCGCGTACCCGGTCGGGTTGCTCGGCTTCCAGTCCGCGAGCTCGCAGTCAGGCACCTTGATGGCCGTGCCACCGCGGACTCCGTCTGGGCAAGCGGGGAGAATGTCCAGGTGGAAGTTGCCCGCGTAGTCTAGGCGCAGGCACCGCTTCTTCTTCTCCAGGATCTTCGCGTAGACGCCATGGGAGCTGAGGCGGTCGTGAACCGCTTGGTAGACCTTAAGGGGGTGTGCGTGCCCGCAACCGTGGAGCTGGCAGACCAAGTCAAGATCGAATTCCTCGCCTTTCCATGGTCGGATGGTGGTGCCAAGCCGCATTGACCCCTGAGGGTAGATGTCCGGGGAGAAATGGCGCAGTGGGCTCCCTGGAGCAGAAAGCCACGTGCCGGCGGCTTCGTACTTCTGCTTGGCGTCCTCAAACTGCGTCTGCGTGAGTTGGAGCGCAACGCAAACCAGTTCCAAGATCGAATCGAGGTGCGAGTATCGCGTATCCAGTGTCAGTGCAGGTGCAGCCATGGTTTTCCTCTGAGACCTCCTACCTGCCTACAGCATATTGGGCCCCCTTAAGAGCACGCTACCACATCATGTATTATTCCGTCAATATCACAGCTCATTTTGCGGCCAGTTGGCCGGCCCGTCCTCGTCAGGCTGTAACGGCGCACGTCCAGTTCGGGTACGTGTCACCCCTGTGCCGGTTGTTCTTCCAGTGCAGCGGCGGCAGATTGCTCGGCGCATCCGTGCCGGACTTGGCGACCGGGATGATATGGTCGATCTCCCATCCGTAGGTGGAGAGCTGCCCATAATCGGTGTGTGCGATCCACGCACCACACGAGTCCTTGCGGTACACCGACGGATCGTAGCCGGGAACCGCCTGAGCCTTGTTCCACACCTGGCCTACGGTCACCGAGTCGAACCGGTCGCCCCGTGAATTTGTGCTTGGTTGCCTCATTATCGTCCTGCCTCTCGGGGGAAGGGATTTGCCGATCTGGAGCCCCCGGTCGGTGTCCCCCTACTTGGGATTCGAGTGAGCAGCGTCTTTTTTTCCGCCAGACAAGCGAAATTGTGGAAGAATGTTACTGGCAGGTTCGAATACTCTTATAGAAGCCCGGCCGCGCCTCCAACTGTGCGGTGCCGAAAGGAATGATCCCGTGGGCAGGTTCGAGAATGTCGATTGGGAGCGACTGCTCAAGGTGCTGCGCCTCACGGCCGAACGCGCGGTGCGCGACGCACCGCCAACCTTCGACTGCGGGGTATCTGCCGAGGACCTTGTCGGTGAGACCCTGAATGAGTTCTGGGCCTCCGAGAACGGGCTCGGCTGGAAGCGAGAGAAGGGCAAGCTCGAAGCGTTCCTCGCTCGTGTTCTGCAAAACAAGGCCATCACCCATCTCCGACGACAGAAGTTCGTGGCAGGATCGATGGACGATCCGGACAGCAGGTACTCAGCGCTCGCCGCACCCGAGGATAGCCGCGTCGAGTGCGCCTTCGCGTGGAAGGCACTGGAGCAGCTCGTGCACGGTCATAAGGACTTGGAGAACCTGGTCGCGGCTGCGCAGTTGCGGCCCGGTGGTCCGAACGTCAACCAGGAAATCGCCGAGCTCATGGGCAAAACGCCATCGCAGGTGGCGAAACTAAAAATCAAACTCATGACTGTTCCCGGCGTGAAGGAACTACTCTATGGCAAACGAGAACTCGCCCAAAGAACCCGGCGCTGAGATCATCGACCGGTTGTTCGGCGAGATCACGGAACTCAGCGACGAAGAACTGGATGCGCTCTACCGAGCAGTTACGCCCGACGAGGAGCCTAGCGAAGTGATCCACCGCCTCGCGGAAGAGGCCGCAGTTGAGTACCGCAAGCGACAAGAAGTGCCGCCCGAACACGTGCAGGCCGCCCTGGATGCCACACGCTCCCAAACGAGCTTGGAAGGTGTTGCCAAATCCACCCTTAAGGGCATCGTGGAGGCCCTCAAGCCCCCGGCGTTGGGACCGGTGGCCGACCCCTCGTTTGCGTTCCACAAACAAAAGGACTTGACCGAGCAAGATCGGCGCATCTTGGAGGAACAGGCAAAGGAACTCGAAGAAGACTGGGGGGATGAGGAGCACCAGTGACCCCGGCTGCCGAACTCGCAAGCCTGCTCTTGGACCGCCTCGGCATCACGGGGAAACCCGACCTGACCGCCGTCTGCCGGCGCCTCGGGCTGCGTGTCAAGGAAGAGCGGCTCTCCGGTGCGCACGGCACCCTGGTGCGAAGCAAGAGTGCGCAAAAAGGCATCATCACTGTCAAGGCATCCCTGCGAGAGGCGGCGCAAAAGCGGTTCACGATCGCCCACGAGATTGGGCACTTCATCATTCCGTATCACAAGGAGCTCGGCAACGTGTGCGATGCGCGCGTGATTGACAGGTATGGAACAACAATGCCGCGACCCGAGCTGGAGGCTAATGAGTTTGCCGCCGAGCTCATCCTCCCCAGCAAGCTCATCAGCAATCGACTTCCGCTGAAGCACCCGTCACTGGATCCCATCGGTACGGTCGCGAGGGAGTTTGAAGCGAGCCTCACCGCCACAACATGGCGGTACCTCGACCTCACAGACCTCCCGTGCGCCATGGTCTGGAGCGAGGCCGGGAAGGCTGTATGGTACCGGACCAGCGAAGCGCTGCCCTATAAGTTGCCGCTGCGGGACTTGCCGACCGAGCAATCCATCGCTGGCCGACTGTGTGCCGGAAAAGAAGTCACCTCGCGAGCCGATAAGGTCGATCCGCAGCTTTGGTTCTATCCGAGCCAAGCGGAACGCATCAGCCTTCTCATCGAAGAGTCGCTTCCCCTGCCCAGCTACGACGCGGTGCTCACGCTCCTATGGGTCGCCAAGATGGAACCGCCCGCTCTTGCCGAGGACGAAGAACTCCTACCGGAGCTCGACCCTGAAGAATTCACATTGCGCCGGCCGCGATGGCCACGCTGACGCTGACCTCATATATACCGTCGCACGTTGTTACTCCGTGGGGTCTTCGCTCACTTCAGGGGCGCGGAATAGCGGTCGTACGCTTCTTGTTTGGTTTTTATTGGGTGCCCGCTCCTCTAGCAGCGAACCATGGCGAGCATGTCCAAGACTCTGGATAGCCCCGGAATGCGGTCCTGATCGGAAGCCGAGATTTCGCCCGAGTCCAGCAGCGAGAGAAACTTCTCGGCGCTCATGCCCAGGTAGTAGCGGGAGGTGTAGTCAAGCGCCGCCATCGCGTCGGCGTCGGAGGGCGTGGGGATGGGTTCGGTCGTCGGATCCGCGGCGGGCGTTGGCATGTCGTCGTTCTCCTGGTCCCCAGAATTGTACATCGGCAGAATCCCCTCCGGTAATAGTTTTGGACGCATGGGGCCGCGGCGTGGGTGCAAGAAACGGAGAAATCCTTGTGGACAAAACACTTTCATCTCCCGGGAAGATGTCACCGGTGGAAGTGGAGCGGGAGCTGAGCCGCTGTGTGGGGAGTCAGCGTCGGCAGGCTGCTCTGGAGACGCTCGATTTCCCGGCGGTCGCAGAGCGCGAGCAGGGAGTCGAGGTCGTGCGGAGTTGAGAGCTTGTAGAACGCCTTCTGTGGCGAGAAGTAGACGAGTACCTTCTTGCCCGCCCCGATCAGGTTCAGGACGTTGTGCAGCGTGCCCTTGCTCCTGCCGTCCCAGAGCATGACGCCGCATTTCGCCTCGCGCGCCATGGCAATGTCCTTGGCCGCGTAATAGGCGAAGTCCTTGCGCGAGGAATCGGCATGGATCTTATGTACTTCCCAACTCCCGATGTTGTTTCGGCAGGCGTCCATACAGAAGACTGTCACCTTGGAGTAGCCGCGATCCGCCAAGAACTGCTGGACTGCCCTGTCTGCGCCGTTGGCGTCACCGATGAGTATCCGGCAGGCTTTCTGAATCAGATCTTCTAAGCGCGTGCGAATCAGGGCGTTCAGCTTGGCGACCGCTCGCGATCCGCCGATGAAAACGGTCGTCATGTCCTACTCCGAGTTCTAGTCAGGGTCAATAGGAAGAGCGTCGCCGCATGCCCTTCCGATGCGAGCAGGTTCGTGATGGCGGTAACCGTGGCGCCCGACCGGTACAGATCGTCGAACAGCAGCAGCCGTTTGCCTTCCGTCAGCGCCCGATCCACGGCGAATGCATCCGCGAGTACGGCGGCGCGTCTCTCGAAGTCGAACACGTCCTTAAGCTGTGCGGTCCTCCTGACCTTACTGACGCACCTGTCGCACAGTGCGATGCCGGCTCGCTCGCATACCTTGCGTGAGATCTCGGCGACGGGCTGCACCTGCCGCGCGATGTTGGACGGAGGGACCGGTACGAGTGCGTCGATTCCGATGTTCCAGCCCCGCAGGAATTCCGTTACCGTGTCGGCGATTGGCTCCAAGGTAGTTCGGTCCCGGCCGCACTTCAATCGGTACAGCAGCTCGCCGATCTCCGACCGCTTCGTATCGAACACGTCATGGCCGAAGGAATCCGTGCCCAGGAAGGTGCTGGTCGTCGTGTGGAGATCCAAGGCATAGCCTTGTTGCCAGGCACCCAGGAGCCTAATCGGATTGGTTTTGACGGGCAGGGTCAATATCAAGTCTACACCGGCTGCGGATTGCACCCGAGATCAGGAGATTGTGGGCGCGCTGGCGTCCTTGGCGGTGTCCCGGCGGACCGCTTGCGCAGGGTCGCGTGTAAGGGCGGCAACTCCCGCGGCCGACATCGGCCAAAACGCGGGGACAGCCACCATGTTTCCGATTTTCCGTCGTTTGCCGACGAGAGCGCCGGCGCGGAGGTCCCCGGTAAAACAGGAAACATGGTGGCTGTCCGCGGTTTGCTAGAGTTGGGTGTTTGAATGAACACGGCGATGCCCAAGATCAGAGGACTCAGGTGGTGGATGATCGGACTGATCATGCTGGGCTCGATCATCAACTACCTGACACGCAGCACGCTGGCGGTGGCGGCCCCGAAGGTGCTCGAGGACCTGCACATCACTGCGCAAGAATACTCGTGGATCCTCGGAGCCTTCCAGGGCGCCATCATGGCGCAGCCAATTTGCGGCTACGTGCTGGACGTGCTGGGCCT
>JBEKWU010000085.1:0-24235 GCA_049512775.1 Bryobacteraceae bacterium | reverse complement strand
AGACATTGCTCATGCCGACGGAGAGGTTAAGCTCTCGTCGGTGTCAATGTCCTGGGTGTCGGTCTCGCTGGCCGGTTTTCAGGTGACCATCAGTGGCCGGTTTTGGGTGACCCCCGAGGGTCGGATCGGCGAGGAGCATCGGTTTCGGCAAGCTGCTTCTGAACTTCGTCCGGTAAACTGGACCTAAGCTCAGCCCCCCAACGAATCCCTCATTTGACGTCCCGGCCAGGAAAAAGCGAGCAGAGGAGCGTTGGCACAGGTTCCCTGGAATATCCGCACGATCCACAGCAGGCGTTAAAGCGGCTGCGGGCGGGCACGACCCCGCACGCCAGCAGCGAAAAAACTACCTGGCAACAGAGGACAAGCCCCGGCCGCGGACTCGCGATGTTCCGCTTCAGAGTCCGAATCCACCGCGTCCGCTGGCGATGGAGACCCTTAGCAGGACGACGCCATGGCTCGGCACCGTCGCCGTGTACGTGTCGCCCGAAACCTGTACCGGCTCATGCTTCCAGAGATCCTGCGCCTGCAATCTGCGGAAACCATAGAGCCCCGTGTCGAATTTCAGCGCGTCCCACCGGAAGCTGATCTCAGCCGGCTTATCTCCGCGGTTGAAAAGGCCGACTGCGAATGCGTTGCCGCTGAGCGGTCGCACCAGCACCTCGGACTTTCCCGCCTGGGAAAGCCGCTGCACCGGTTTCGGGTCCCGATCCTGATCGATTGCGATCACATCGGGATTCATGAGGATCGATTTCGTCTCTTCGGCCATGGTCCGGAGGTCGTTGCCCGCCATAAGCGGCGCGGACAACAGGCACCACAGGCTCATGTGCGTCCGATACTCGTCGGCCGTCATGCCGCCGTTGCCAACCTCGAGCATATCCGGGTCGTTCCAGTGGCCCGGCTGGTTATAACCCGCAATGTCGATCTGGGCGAACCCGATGCGCTCCATGGAATCCCAGCGATCGGCGATGTCGTCCGTGGTGCGCCAGAGGTTGCCGCCCGCTTTCGCTCCCCACTTCCACACATCGTGCATGCCGTACTGGCAAAGGCTGTAGACAATGGGACGTCCGGTCTTCAGCAGAGCTTCGCCCATTTTCTGATAGGCGCCCTGGTTGTCCTCCCTGGTCGATGAATAAACGCTGCCGGCGCTGCACCAGTCGTACTTCAGGTAATCATAGCCCCACTTGCCGAATGTCCTGGCATCCTGCTCTTCGTGCCCGAAGCTGCCCTGGTATCCGCCCCCCATTCTTCCGCTGCAGGACTGCGGCCCGGGCGAAGAGTAGATTCCGATCTTCAGGCCCTTCGAGTGGACATAGTTGGCGAGCGCTTTCATGTCCGGGAACTTGCCGTTCCCAACGATGTTGCCGTTAGCGTCGCGCCCGCTGCTCCAGCCTTCGTCCACCACGATATACGTGTATCCGGCCTTGCTCATGCCGCTCGACACCATGGCATCGGCCATCTGACGGACCGTAGCGTCGTCGAACACATCCTGGAACTTGTTCCAACTGTTCCAGCCCATGGGGGGAGTGCGCGCCAGACCGTTATCCGGCACATCGCGCAAATCGGGGGGCGGGATTCGGGCGGGAAAAGTCTCTTCGCGCGTAACCCGCTCGAGAGTTCCTCTCAACGGCTCGCGGCCGCTGGTCTGCACGGTGACCGCGATCCTGTTCGCGTTTTCGACCACGCCGTCGTACACCGTCTCGCGCGCCTGCGCGGGCGGCCGCGCCGGGGCTTGGCCAGCACCCGGGGCTTGGCCCGCGGCCGGGGCCGGACCCTGGGCGGGCATGTTGAAGGTCGATACCAGGTGCAGTTTGCCGCCCCGCAGCGTGCCGGTCAGCCCCCTTCCGCCCCGGCCGCCACCCCGGCCGCCGGTTGAAACGCTGGTGACGTTCTCACCGGTCTGCTGCAACTGGAAGTAGTTTACGCCTCCGTCCTTGACGCGGAAGGCCCAATAGCCGGTCATATCGATCTGCGCGAATAGAATCAGGGCGCCAACGAGCATGAGCAGGACCGGCGTCAACACGATGGTCCAACGGCGCGGGTGAAACCGTAAAGTTCTCATAGAATCAAGACTCTTTCTCCTCAATCGAGGGACACTTGCTCACCACGGCAGCTTGAAACCTAACTGGATCTGGCGTGGGAACACGGAAGTAATCGTCGAGAGCGTCGAGGGAGTAAACGTTCCGAACTGCGGGCTGGTCGCGTTGGTGTTGATGTAGGTGGTGCCGAAGGAGAAGTGGTTGAGCACGTTGAACGCCTCGGCGCGGAACTCAAACCTTATACGCTCGCTAATCTGGGTCGTTTTGTTGAGCGAGGCGTACCTTTCGCGGCCCTCCAACAGCTTTTGCCATTCGCCGCTTGGCGAAACATCCCTCATCAGTCGCCCCTTTCCCCGGTTGGCTTCAAACTTCTCAGCCAACAAGTTAAGGCCTGCTTTTGTTCATTCGTTGTGGTAAACCAGCTCCATCATCGCCCAGGATTTTTTACCTCGGAGCGGAGCTTGCAACCGATCCGTTACTGATAGCCATTTTTGGTTACGCGGCTCGGCAGCCAGGTGGCTCATGTCCGCCTGATAGTCTTGGCCGTCGTATTCGTAGTACCCAAACAGATAATCCTTTCCATCATCCAGCCGGCGAAGATAGATCGAGAAATTCCGCATGTGATATTTGGTCAACAGATCGCGCACACCAGAATTTGAATCGGCATGCAAAGCTTTGTACTGGGCGATCTTTTCTGGTTTGATGCCGATCACCATGCCGACGCGGCGCACCTGGGGCCGTGGACTGCCGATCAGGGCTCCGATTACTATGCCGGCCAACAATATACCTAGCGATTTGTTCATATGCTCTTTTCCAGCAGCCTCGTTCGTTCTTCGGTTGCCTAAGCCAGGATTTCCTATCCTGGCCAGCATCGATTCTACATCCAACCGTTTCCGTTGGAGCGTTCTTTTCATGTTTTCCATCGCGAGCGACTTCGGCAGCCGAGGAAGGGGGCCAGCTCTGCCTTGTCCGGGCAAGGAAAACCCGGAAGTGCCGAGTACCAGCCTCGATTTCATCGGCCCCTCGCCGGTCAGCACGTCGTCTCCCATCGCCGATGTCAAACCTCTTAAGCTCGTCTTCCCAGCCTTGAGTGTGTACCAAGCCATACGCGAGTCAAACCACCTTAAACTTAGGGTCCTCGGGGGGATCCGTGGGTCAGTCGAAGCGTAGAATAGGGCTGTGGCTGGAGTACGAAACTGGGGGACGGTGACCCCCATCCGCTCGACTAATGCGCGCTGCCGCCCTGTCCGCCTGACGACCGCCTTGGCAAGGGCCGACAGATCAGATGGATCGGCGCAGTCGTTTTCACCCAGAATGCCGTCCACCACGAGTTGCTGATGCGATTCTCGAGCGCATTGACCGGCAAGGGGCAGGTCCGTGGGAGGTTCATGGGAGCATCCGGCGCCGACTATCAGCACGACGCGGCCACCCGTCGGCTCCGCAATCGCGTGCAACAGATCAGCAGGTAGGGGCAAACTCCCTATATTACCGCCGAAATGACTACGTCAGGAGCGCACCTGCATTTGCGGTAGGTGACCTACCGGCCTCCGGTAGGAAGCCGTTGAGCTGCAAGTCGCGTTCGGGTAGTGACATGGGCTCTTCACGATAGGAATCGCCAGTCTCCCGTTCCGGCCGCTACTTCCCACAAGCCGACAGAGTTCCTTTATCTTGAAAATGCCCGGAAACCACTGACCCCCGCTGGCGCCGATGCTGACGTGTTGTAGCGAGTGCGCCGAGCCGCGGGAACAATAGGGGAATATTCTGGAGCCGAAACCATCCCAAAACGTCCCAAACCATCCCAAAAGCCGGGTCCGATAAGTCAAACGCTCACAGCACGATGCCTTGATTCCAAACCACTTAGCCGTGTCGGTAAGCAGCCCTGAAAAGGCTGGCGGCGGCGGTTCGATTCCGTCCCCGGCCATCATCAATCAGGTGCCCCCAGGCCAGCCGATGCCGCAGATATGGTCAGTCATGACTCGTTACCGAGGGAGTGCTGGATTCGTCTGGACGACTGGCGGTCGCTGCTAGATTGTCTGCTGCACAATTTTGGCACGCGGCCGTGGCGTCAGAATTAGGGCGGCAGACCCGACGGACGGTCCCGACGCCTACGCCTGTCCTACGAGCGATCTCACGCAGACTCAATCCTTGTCGCCGGAACTCAGCGACCAAGTCGCGGCGGAAGACGGCTCTCGGCCGGCCAATCTGCTTTCCAGCAGCCCGCGCTCGCGCCTGGCCGGCTCGTATCGCCTCCGACCGTTCGTCGTTTTCCATCTCCACGAACCATGCCTGGATTGCCCACAACAACTTGCCCATCGTGGAGGTGATGGGGCCCGGTCTGTGACTTGACGGGGAAGACAAGCACACCGAGGTCAGCCAACTCGTAGACCGTGGCGATTACCTCCCGCATGTCGCGGCCGAGGCGAGACACCTTCCAGACAAGGAGGCGGTCGAACTTCCTCAGGGCGGCATCACGCTTCATCTGCTCAAACATGGACCGGCTGTGCGCGCCTCTCTTGCCTGACCTTCCCTGCTCCACGTAGACCGACCAAGCGGCGAGTTGCGCTGCTACTTCAGGTCGAATGCGGTGAACGGTCCGGCTGCCGCCACCTGGACAGGGCAGCTCCTCCTGATAGATGCACTGGGAGAGGAGTTCGCGGACCTTAGTACTCTCGTCCTCAAATACGGTGACGTATTGATTGACCTATTCGGTGACGTAATCTGATATGCTGGCACTGGCGGAGCCTGCTCCACGATGCCGAGACAAAGCCCGTTCACCGTACAACTCACCGCGGAGGAACGACGGGAACTGGAGTCCGTCGCCCGTCAATATACGTCACCGTATTGTGACGTTGTCCGCGCCAGGATCATTCTCATGGCGGCCGAGGGTCTCTCCAATGACCTCATCGCCGCTCGTCTCGACACCCCACGTCAGATCGTGAGCAAATGGCGCAAACGATTCGCGCTGGCCCGTCTCCCGGGCCTCGAGGCCCAACCCCGAGGCGGGCGCCAGGCCCGCTTTTCCCCCCAGTCTCGTCGTCCAGGTCAAAGCCCTCACCTGTGAGTTGCCCCACCGCCTGGGATTGCCTTTGTCCCGGTTTTCCGTCGAGGACTTCCGGCAAGAAGTGCTGGCGCAAGGTCTGGTCGCCCAGATCAGCGGAACCACCATCTGGCGCTGGCTCAGCCGGGACGCGCTCTGCCCGTGGCGCCATCGTACGTGGATCTTTCCCCGCGACCCCCGCTTCGCCCAGAAAGCTGGCCCCATCCTGGACCTGTACCAGGGTCTCTGGGAAGGCCAGCGGCTGGGCCCAGGCGATTTCGTACTCTCGGCCGACGAGAAGACCAGCATCCAGGCCCGCCGACGCATCCATGCTTCGCTGCCGCCTGCCTCAGGACGCCCCGCGCTCGTCGAACACGAGTACGAACGACGGGGTGCGTGGGCCTACTTGGCCGCCTGGGACGTCCGTCGCGCCAAAATCTTCGGCCGTTGCGAAACCAGCACCGGGATCGCACCGTTCGACCGCCTGGTGGAAGACGTGATGGGCCAGGAACCCTACCGCTCGGCCCGCCGCGTGTTCTGGATCTTCGACAACGGTTCCTCTCACCGGGGCCAGAAAGCCGTTCAGCGCTTGCAGTCTCGATGGTCCTCCATTATTCCCGTCCACACGCCGGTTCACGCCAGCTGGCTCAACCAGGTTGAGATCTACTTCTCGATCATTCAGCGCAAGGTGCTTACCCCGAGCGATTTCTCATGCCTTGCTGACCTGGAGGCTGCCCTACTTGCCTTCCAGTATCGCTACGAGAAATCCGCCGCCCCCTTTCGCTGGACTTTTACACGGGCTGACCTTGCCACCCTCATGCAACGCCTCAAAGCCAGCGCTCTGCCCGCCGCGGCCTGACGCTCCCGGAATACGCCACCGTAATTCCGAATCGGGGTACTTAGCCCAGTCGCGGCCGGAGCCGTCCTTCTCGGCCACCTGGAGCAGATCGTCGAACTGGTTCTCGCTGGTCTGCCGCTCGCTCGAGACTCTGAAGTACAGGCCGTCAGCGCCCATATGGCGCCTCCGAACCTGTCGAACTGGAAGAAAACAGAGGGTTTATCTGTGGAATCGCAAGCAGGATGGACTTGCCTTGCGCCCCCGGTTCAAGGCAGAAAGTTCGAAAAGCGTCCACGAAGGGGAGCCAATTCCATTCCCTACGAAAGTTCAGTCCCAAATAGCTGACGCCAACACCTCCGGTGCGATCCTCCTCGCGAACTGTCCCCCAGCACGCCAAACATTTCCAGACGATCCTGTTCTTCGCTTCGAAGTCATGTGCGAACGGGCGTGGCAGCCCGAATACCCCAATCCAAACGGGATTTGAGAAGCCAGCGTAAGTACTCTTTCACGCTTGCCGAAAACTTTCGATACTCTGGCCCTACGACGTCAACTACCAGACAAAGCGCGTTCGGCTTGGGCGGTCGCCTGAATCGTTTTATCTGAACCTGCCCGTCGAATACCAGTAGGCCGCCGGCAGTGGGCTCGACCGTCTCAAGGCGGAGCCGCAATCTGTCCCAGGATGCCGCCTCGTCACTCTCGCTGACTTTCGCTGACCTTAGCGCTGGAACAAATAGCTGATTTTGAAGAAGACCTGGCGTCCGTCGTTAATAAACCCATATGGCGTTCGCAGCGGGCCGTTGGTCCCGGCCTCGCACGCCAGATCGCCGGGCACGCGGGCGCATAAACCCGGCAGCAGATTCTGCAGATTGCTGTTGTAGCCCACGTAGAGCGCGGTGCCGGGGTGCAGAAGGTAGGTCAGCAGGAAGTCGAAGTTCATGTTCTTCGTGGCCTTCAGCGAGGACTCGGTCGGGCTGGCGAGCAGGCCGTTGTACTGAGCGATGAGGCGGAACGAGAGTTCGCGGTTCACCTGGTAGTTCCACTTCGTCCGCGCGATGTGATTATTGAAGACGGAGTGGCCTCCCCGGTTGTGGACCACGCGATCGAGGATGTACGTGTTGTCGATCTGCAGCCGCGCCGCCGGACGGATGGTCATAGTCTGTACCAAGCTGGTCTCGTCGGCCTCGTTTGGCGTCTGGCCCGGGGTCGGTACGACGTTGACGGTCCCGCCGCGACTCAATAGGGTGCGCCACGAGATCTGCCGGATGGGGTTGGTGCCAAAGACGAAACCGGCGTGGTTCTGAACGAATTTCGCGTTGAAGGCCAGCCCGTTGAAGTCTTGCGGGCGCAGAGTGTCGCTCGCGGTGCTAACGATCGGCGCGAAATAGGTGTTGCGCTTGAAGGCAAACACAGGATCGAACGAGTAGGAATAGTGGATGACCACACCGGTGTGATCGTAATTGAGTTCGGCGGAGGTTTCGGGGCCCCAACTCAACAACCAACTGTCCTTGGGGCGGAAGTAGAAATGAAAATACTGGCTGAGGCGCCGAATGTCGGTGCGTTGCAGGAACCCGACCTCGGTACGGAAGCCGGGGCTGATGTCCTGGTACTCAGTGATCGAGTTGAATTGCCGGCCGCTTCCCGTGAGTACCACCTCGTGGTCCGATCCGAATCGGTAACGCCCCGCCGAGGCTCCCTGTGCACGGGTCGTGTCCTGTTCGAGCGTCGAGCTCACCACGCTGTGCATTCGGGAGGTCCAGTTCTTGGCCAAGCGAATGCTGAGATCCAGTCCACCCACTCGATTGTAGGAACCGGCGAACTCGCGGTCGGTGTAGATCACCCCCAGACTCGACTGGCTGCCGATGTCGTGCGCTACCTGTGCGACGAAAAAAGCCGCCTTCTTTCCAAAAAGCGGATCGCCGGCCGGGACGATTTCCCCCGGCGATTTGTCATCGGCCGCCAGCATGCCCATGGTCCACGGTCCGAGCTTGCCGGTCAGCTTGATGCCGAATTCGGGGTCGGCAATGCGCCGCGTGAACACCAGCGGTGTCAACTGGTACTGGCCCTGGCTCGAAGCAAAGTAGTTTGAATTCTCAAGAAAGAACGGACGTTTCTCGGGGTAAAACAACTCAAAACGCTGGTTGACGGCGTTCTGCGGCTCGTCGGACTCCACTTGGCTGAAGTCCGGGTTGACCGTTACATCCAGAACCAAGCTGTCGCGTAGTACCAACTTGGCATCCATGCCGGGTCTGGTTTCGGCGGTCTTCCCGGTGAAACGTGGGTTCGCCGCATCACGCGTGTCGAGCGAGCGATAGCTGCGGAACGAGAGATACGGGTTGAGTTGCAGGTTATGTCCTGGCTGGACGTTCTCGAGGCCCCCCAGCGTCGCCGCCTGATTCAACTCTCCGGCCACCCGACTGGACACGCGCGGCCAGTAGTCACGCTCGCCACTCCGGGCGATCACGCGCAGCAGCGTGATACCCCAGTTCTGCTCCGACCCGTGACGGAACCGGAGCGTGCGAAAGGGCATCGCCATCCAGACCACATAACCCTGAGCGGTGAGCGTGCCCTGCGAGCGCCAGACGCCGTCCCACGAGTTATCGAGCGCCGTGTCGCCCTCCGTCCACAGTCCGTCGGCCTGGATGCCTAGCGCGTTGGACGCGAATACGATGCCGTGCCTGTGGTCCTGGAAGGTGTCGAAGTTCACCTGGACGTAGTCGTCGTCCAGGATGTTCTCGCGCCGGCTGATGTGGGCGCGAATCTGCCCAGGCGAGGAGTCCAGGCAGACCCACACGACGTACAGGTTCGCATCGTCGTACCCCAGGTAGACCTGCGTCTGCTGCGAGGCCGGCGCGCCATCGGTCGGCAACTGCTGGATGAATCCGGAGACCTCCGCGAGTTGCGCCGCTGCGCCCTGCACGGTCGAGCCCAGGAAATCCTCGATGTGCGGCGCTGCGGCTAGGCGCGGAATCTGGACGCGCGGACGGGACGCGACCGCGCTCGGCGGTTGCTCAGGCGGGCGGACGGGTTTCTGTGCGCCCGCCATCGCGGGACTCAACCACGCCAGAATACCCGGCAAAACAGGAACCAATCGGCGGGACCAAGTCGTCTGCATGCCGCCAAGTTAGCCGTGCAGGAGGTGCCCGGACAATGGAACGGCGCTCGCATGATCCTCGCATCCACCTCACACGCTAAGTGATTGCAACAAAGCGGCTAGATGTGCTGGGCCGGGACCGGATTCGTGTGGCTCGACGCGGCTCCTTCTGCTAGACTGTGAATGCGCGAGGACCCTAGTGACAGAGCGCCAGCCCCAACTTGTGCGCTTCGCTGCGTTTCAGGCGGACTTTGCCACCGGTGAACTGCGCAAGCACGGCGTGCGCGTCCGGCTGCCGGCGCAGTCGCTCGAAATCCTGCATTTCCTTGTGGAGCGTCCCGGCGAGTTGGTGACCCGGGAGGAACTTCGCGCGCGCCTCTGGTCGTCCGACACATTCGTCGATTTCGACCACGGATTGCACGCGGCGGTCAACCGTCTGCGCGAGGCGCTGGGGGACTCCGCCAACGAGCCCCGCTTCGTGGAAACTCTGCCTCGGCGCGGCTACCGCTTCATCGCCCATCTTGAAACCTGCGCCTTCGCCCTGCCGGCGCCGCAAGTCTCTGATGCAAAGGAGCTTCCGGCGGCCAACAGCGCTTGGCAGGCAGCACAGAAACGGAATTGGCGCTTCTGGGCGGCGCTGCCCGTCGCGGTGGTCGTCACCGTCGCCGCGCTCGTCGCCGTTGTGATGATTCAGGTGCGCCACCCCGCGCCGCCCACGGCTCTTGCCCTTCGCATGGTTCCATTTACGAGCCTGCCAGGCAAGGAAGTGGCACCCACATTCTCTCCCGACGGAAGCCAGATCGCCTTCGCCTGGTCTGGCGAAGCTGCGCCCGAGTCCAGCAAGTTCGACCTCTACGCAAAGGTCACTGGTTCGGAGAAGCTGTTGCGGCTCACGCGGAAGCCCGCCAATTGGATCTCGCCTGCCTGGTCGCCAGATGGACGATCCATCGCATTCTCGCGGTGGAGCGACGACGAGAGCGGCATCTACCTGGTCCCCGCGCTGGGCGGCGAAGAGCGGAAACTGGCCGACGTCGGCTACAACTATCCACCGGTGATGGGGATAGCCTGGTCGCCTGACGGGCGCAGGCTGGTTTTCGCCGACGCCTCCGCGGTCTCGTCGCTGTCCGTCCTTTCGGTCGAGACGCTCAAACGCCGGCCGCTCTCCACCCAGACGAATTGCCTGCTGGCCGGAAACCCGGCGTTCTCCCCCGATGGGCAGAGGCTCGCATTCACCTGCAATGCGGACTACGCCTCCTACGGCATCTATATAGTTCCGAGTGAAGGCGGGCGCGCCGAGCGGAGCGCTCAACTCATTGGCAACCCGCAGGGGCTCACGTGGAGCCGTGACGGCGCGCGCATCGTTTTCTCCAACGACCCCGGTATCAACGAAGGGCGTTTGTGGGCACTCGACGTCGCGACCCGCGGCGTGGAAGCACTGCCGACGAGTGAAGACGCCCGGCTGCCAGTCTTTTCGCCCGACGGCAAGCGCCTTGCGTTCGCGCGCGGCTACGACAACGTGAACATTTGGAAGCTCGATCCCGGCCGCTACTCGACGCCACGGCGCTTCATCTCCTCCACGCGCATCCAGCACAGCGCGCGCTATTCGCCCGACGGCCGGCGCATCGCGTTCCAATCAACCCGCTCGGGCGCGCATGAAGTGTGGCTGGCGGATTCCGATGGCTCCAACCCGATCCAGGCGACCAGTTTCAACGCCGGCGTCTCGGGCTCGCCGCGGTGGTGCG
The DNA here is from genome assembly GCA_049512775.1 of Bryobacteraceae bacterium. Classification (GTDB taxonomy): domain Bacteria; phylum Acidobacteriota; class Terriglobia; order Bryobacterales; family Bryobacteraceae; genus Fen-330. The sequence continues at coordinate 13,491 of JBEKWU010000085.1, read as the reverse complement.
CGGACTCCCGCCGCATCGCCTTCGATTCACGCGTCGGCGGACCGGCTTCGGTCTTCGTCGAGGACGTCCTCGAGCGTGTTCCGCGGCGCCTCCAGACGAACCTCGCAGAGATCTCGCTGCCTACCTGGAGCCGCGATTGCCGCTACCTTTATGTCGTCGCGGGCGCGGCGAAGACGGCACTCTATCGCGTGCCAGTGGAAGGAGGAAGCGCCGTCGCGGTGCACGACGGCATTGCCATCAACGCGTCGGAGTCTGCCGATGGGCGGATCTTGTTCTTCGCCGATGCCTTCGAGAACGCGCGCATCCTGCGAATGCCGGTCGGCAGCAGTGAAACGCAACCGGTGCCGGAGATGCCGCGCGTCCGATTTGGAACCAGTTGGGACCTGACCGCCGCAGGGATTTATTTTGTCGATGCGCGCACGCGCCAGGGCGCCATCGGGTTCTTCGATTTCGCGAAACGCTCGGCGCGGCAGCTTGCTCCACTCGCCCATCAGGTTTTCCCTTGGACCGGGCTTTCGGCTTCGCCGCTCGATCGGTCGGTGCTCTACAGCCAGATCGATGATGACGCGAGCGACATCATTCTGGCTGAGTTTGTTGGGCCGCAGCCTACCGCCGAACACCGACACTAGCAGCATCCCCTCGGGAGAGGCGAGTTCCCTGTCTTGCCATGTGAAATAGGTGAGCAAGAGAAGGTTTGCTGGCGGGCGCATCTTCGAAGCCCCCGCCTTGGTGAACACCCTGGAGAAACCCTCTCCGCCCGAATTCCCCATTCGCGTGTTCGGGTCTGAGCCGCTCTCGGGGACCCGTTGAGGCATCCCCCCGAGGATTGAGCGAGGGGACGCTCAAACGTCCTCCAAGGAGGATCCATATTTTCAGGTGATTGCAGGTGGAGAACCAGTTGGAAAACCGTGTTTACGGGGAGCCAACTTTTCGGACGATTGTCGACAGATCGAGAGCCTTCGACTCATCCCAGGGGATTGCTCCACCTCAGGCCGGGGAAGCGAGCGAAGTCGGTATCCGACGAGCGGAGCTCCGCCCCGTGCTCGATGGCCAACGCCGCCAGGTGCGCATCGGAGGTGAGATTGCCTCCCGTGCCCATCGGCAGTAGTAATTCGCGCAATATTCGAAGGTGCCGCGGACCAGGGTGCACGACAGTGGCGGAAGGATGATCCAGCCAGGAAGCGACAAGATCGAACGCGGTTTCCACAGGCAGTGGGTTGCGGAACAGGCCCGGTCGCGTAGTGAGCCGGAGGAAAGCGATGAGGACATTCCACGAAAAGCCGACAGTGTCCGGCCCAGACAGCGCCGACTCCAACCATGACTTCGCCTTCCGGTGCGAGGGAGCGTCTGCGTTGACGGCGTAGATGAGAAGGTTGGCGTCGACCAGTATCATTTGCGCAACGACAGTTTCCGGCTGAGTTCCTCGTCCTCGATTGCCTCGGCCATGGCCAGGGCTTTGTCCCAACGGAAATCCTGTCCCTCTCCCAGCCGAAACGTCCTCTGCGCGAACCTTCGGGTGCGCTTGTGCTTCTCGCGGAGCAGCCCCGTGCGCGCGGCTTCATTCAGGGCCTGCTTGAAGGAGATTCCACGCTCCCTGATGCACTCCCGGATCAGTCTCTCGACATCGGGATCCAGGGTGACCGTCGTCCTCATGTTGCTATCATAGCATCATCATGCCTGCTATCATGATGCTACGGCGAAATATTACTCGTAGGCGGCGCCTGCGGGACGGGAATTGACTGCGACACGATTCTTCGGCCGGCGCGGCCGCCCTGCCGTGCGGTTAGCGCCCGCGCGGTTAGCGCCGGTGCCCCATGTGCGAGTCGGCGTGCACCGCGCGCACCGCCTTCTCCAGCCCGTCGCGCCGCACCACGATCGAGATGGTCAGCTCGTTCGACCCCTGCGCGATGGCGATGATGTTGACGTTCTCCCGCGAAATCGCCGTGAAGATCCGCCCAGCCAATCCCGGCGTCCCGCGCATCCCCTCGCCCACCACCGCCAGCAGCCCCACATCCTCATCCACGTCGATGGGCCGCAGATACCCGTGCTCGAGCTCCAGGGCCAGGCTGGCCTCCAGGCTCTCGATGGCCGCCGCCAGTTCCCCCTCGCGCACCAGAAAGCAGAAGCTCTGGCGGTAGGAGGAGCTCGACAACGCCAGCACCTCGACGTTGGCTCGTCCCAGCCCGTCCAGCGCCCGCCCCATCACCTGCGCGCCGTTCAGCACGGAGTTCGCCGGCTCGATCGAGATCAGCGCCACGCTGTCCATCGACGTCACCGCCCGCGCCCCGTGCGCTACCTCGATCCGCGGCACGATCTTCGTCCCCGGCTTCTCCGGCGCGAAACTGTTCTTGCTCCACACCGGAATCTGCTTCTCGACCAGCGGCGCCAGGGTCCGCGGATGCAGCACTTTCGCCCCGTTGTAGGCCAGCTCCGCGGCCTCGCGGTAGGTCACCTCGTCCAGCACCGCGCACTCCGGCACCAGCCGCGGATCGGCCGTCATGATCCCGTCCACGTCGGTCCAGATCCAAAGCTCGCTGGCGTCCAGCGCCGCCGCCAGGATCGACGCCGAGAAGTCCGATCCACCCCGCCCCAGCGTTGTCGGCCGCCCATCCGCCGTCGCCCCATTGAACCCGGTCACCACCGGCAGCACGCCCGCCTCGAGCATCGGCAGCAGCCGCGCCCGCGCCTTCTCGCAAGTCGGCTCCATCAGCGGCGTCGCGTTCCCGAACACCGCATCGGTGACGATCACCCCGGCCGCGTTCACCACCTCCGCCCGCGTTCCCTGGCTGTTGAGCCACGCCGCCAGGAGCAGCGTCGACAGCTGTTCGCCGATGGCCAGCGCCTCGTCCCTGGATCGCGGCGGCGCTTCGCCCAGCAGACAGATCCCGTTGGCGATCCGCTCGAGCTCCGCCAGCAAGCTGGCAATCTCCGCCAGCACGGGCGCCCGCTCTTCTTCCGGCAGCAGTTCGCGGCAGGTGTCGATGTGCCGCTTCCGCAGCTTCTCGGTATCCGACTCGACTCCGGCTTTGTCGCCCGCCTCGGCCCGCCGCAGGGCTTCCAGCAGCAGGTCCGTCACCTTCGACATCGCCGACACCACGATCGCCACCGGCCGCCGCCGCTTCTGCTCCGCCGTGATCGCCGCCGCCGCGCGGATCCGCTCCGCCGAGCCCACGCTGGTTCCGCCGAACTTCATGATGAGGAGATTAGTCATAGAGCCCATTGCCGATTGACGATTGTCTCATTGACGATTTCCGCCCACACGCCCGGGCAACCGTCAATGACAAAACCTTCAATCGTCAATCCGTTTCCTTACGATCTCCAGGATAACCCGCTCCACCTCATCCGGTCCCAGCGCCGTCGTGTCCACGTATACCGCATCCGGCGCGCGAACGAGCGGTGAATCCGCCCGCGTCGAGTCGCGCCGGTCGCGCTCGCGGATCTCGCGTTCCACCTCGCCGGCGTCGAGCGGCTGCCCCTTTTCCTCCATCTCCCGTACCCGCCGCCGGGCGCGCACCGCGGGATCGGCGTCCAGGTAGATCTTCACCCCGGCGTCCGGAAACACCACCGAGCCGATATCGCGCCCCTCCATCACCACGCCCCCGGCCGCGCCCATCTGCCGCTGCTTCTCCACCAGCGCGCGCCGCACGCCCGAGAACACCGACACCTTCGACGCCGCCGGCGAAATCTCCGGCGCCCGGATCTCCGCGCTCACGTCCTCCCCGTCGAGCAGCACCCGCGAGCCGCCCGGCTCGAACTCGATCCGCGCCCCGCGCGCCAATTCCTCCAGTCCCGCCGCATCGGAAAGATCGGTCCCGGAGCGCATCGCCTTGAGCGCCACCGCCCGGTACATCGCGCCGCTGTCGATGTAGACGAACCCCAGCTTCGCGGCCACCCGCCGCGCGATGGTGCTCTTGCCCGCGCCCGCCGGCCCGTCGATCGCCACCACCACCCGCTTCCTCATCCCCATCGTTCTCCCTGCCGCAGGCAGGACGCGATTCTGTCCCGGATGCCGATCGGATCGTAACCGGCGGAGGCGTAAAGCTCCTCGGGCCGCCCGGACCTCAGGAAACCGTCCATGCCGAAAGCGCGGTCCGGGTAGTCGGCCGGCAGCAGGAACGGATAGAGGAAGCCCTTCCACCCGTTATGAAACGCCAGCACCGAGGCGCGCTCGCCGTGGGACAGGATCTCGTCCGCTTTCCGCGGATCCCTTTGACGCAGCTCCTCGAAAAGCTCCGGGGAGGTGACCGCGATGACCTTGATATCCGCGTCGCTTTCGAAGTCCGGCAGCGTCGCCAGCACATTCGCCATCATCTGTCCCCCACAGACGGCGATCGGGAGCTTTGGCTTGCCGTTGTTCGAGTATTGCCGGAACACGTAAGCGCCATGGATTGCCTCTCGCGCGGGCGGCACGCCGTCGCCCCTCTTGAAAACCGGAACCGGCGGCCGCACCACCGAGAAGGCGACCGGTTCACCCCGGCTGGCGGCATGGAAGAGCATCTCCACCGCCTCATTCGCGTCCAACGGCTTGTACACCTTGATGCCGGGGTAGGCGGAATACAGCGACATCCAGAAAAGACCGTGGTGGGTCGGCCCGTCTTCCCCGGTCTCGGGACCGTCGTGCGCGGCGAGCAGGATGAAGAAGCCGCGCGAATTCGGGTTCACCTGGTTGCTGATGAGGGCCATGCGGACGGCATTCGCCATCATGACGGAAAAGACGCCGTAACTCGCAAATGCGGTCATGGGGCGGAAACCGCCGGGAAGGCAGTCCCCGGCCATGGTCACGCACATCATGGCCATGTTCTGCTCGGCAATGCCGAAGCGGATGCCTCTTCCGAGCCGGTTCTCCCCACTCATCAGTCCGTAGACCTGCTCGGCCTTTCCCGTGAGGATGGACTTGGCCAGATCCCCCGCCCCGGCGTAGAAGAAGCCGGTTTGCCTCATCATCCAAGCGAACCAGGCCTCCGTCGCCTTGCGCGTCGGCACGCGGTCTCCTTCCTTGAAGACCAGTTCCGGCGGCAGCACATCCGGGCGCGCAATGGTCCGGTAATCGGTCATCGGCCGGTCTCCAAGGGCGTTCTTCATGACCTCTACCAGGCGCGGTTCGGAAGGCAGCGAGGCGCGCGCCGCATCCAGCCGCTCGATCAGGTAGTCGACCTCTGCGTGGCCCAGGCTGGCCAATATGGCTTCGATGTCCTTGGAGGTGTGGCCTTCTTCCGCCGACACCTCGAAGCCGAGTTTCTGCATCGCCTGGACATAGCCGGCGTGGTCCAGGGGTGTACCATGCGAATCGGCCGTCCCCTCGAGTTTCCCGTAGCCCTTCCCCTTCAAGGTGTGGCAGACGATCACGGTCGGCCTGCCGTTGCCGAACCCGGTGGCAGCCGCGCGGTAGGCGTAGACCAGCTCCCGGAAATTGTGACCGTCCGCCTCGATGACGTTCCACCCGAACGCCGCCCACAGGTTCACATACGGCGCCGGCATGGCCTCCGTGATCGACCCGTCGATCCCAAAGGTGTTGTAGTCCAGAGCGACGATCAGATTCTCGACGCCGAGTCTCGCGGCGACATTGCGCGCTTCGTAGGTCATGCCCTCTTCGGTCTCGGCATCTCCGGCAATCGTGAACACTCTCGTCGGAAGACCGCACGAGCGGTGCAGAGCAGCCAGCCCCAGGGCCGCCGGGATTCCGTGCCCCGAGGACCCCGTGCAGACGTCGGCGAGGGGATACTCGGATTCCACGTGCCCGCTGGGCCCGTCCAGGCGGCGGAAGCGGGCCAGGTGTTCGGGAAACGTGAGCGTCGCGCCCGGAGCCGTGCACTGCTCCGGGGCGCGCCGGCGGACGCATTCGTACACCAGGGAAACCAGCGCGTGAAACAGTGGACTACAGTGCCCTGCCGACCAGACGATCCGATCGCGCCCAGGATGTTTCGGGTGCACTGCATCGAATCGCAGCACCCCGGAAGCCAGAAGCGCCAGCGCCATCTCGGTCTTCGAGGACGATCCGCCGGGATGGCCGGACCTGGCGCCGTCCATCGCCGCAAACGCCAATCCCCGAACGATGCGGGCGAGCTGGGAGAGCTTCTCCTCGTCGATCCCCTCGAGTCTCGCCAGGGCCAGCGACCTGAGATCGAGATGCACGCCACCGTCGCCGGTCGCCCCGCCCTGGTTCGGGCTTTCCTCTGGAATTGCCGGATCGCGAAGAAGTGTCATTGGCCACCCTCATCAGAATCTTCGAATGAAACCACCCCGGAAGACAACCGGGCCCTGGCCAGCCCGGCGCTCCGCCAACGGCTTCGCGCGGCGCTACACTCGAATCGGAGGTGATTATGCCGCACCACGCTCTCCGTCCCCCCACCGAAGTGCTGACTCGCGGGTTTGACCCGCGCCTCTCGGTTGGATCCGCGCGTCCCGCGGTCTTCCGCAGCTCCACTTACGTCTTCTCCAGCCCCGAAGCCGCCGAGCGCGCCTTCGACGTCGCCAGCGGCCGCTCCCAGCCCGCCGAGGGCGAGAATGTCGAACTTATCTACTCCCGCATCAACCATCCCAACGCCCAGATCCTGGAAGACCAGATCGCACCGCTCGAGCCCGGCGCCAAGGCGGCCGCGGTTTTCAACTCCGGAATGGCCGCCATCATGACCGCCTTCCTCACTTTCCTGCGCCCGGGCAGCACCATCGTTTACACGATCCCCCTCTACGGTGGCACCATGGGCCTCATCCGCGACTTCCTCCGGCCCTGGGGCATCACGGTGTGCGGCGTTCCCGCGGGTCACATGACCGCTCTCGACGAGGCCATCCGTGCCGCCACCAACCTCGGCATCGTTTTCATCGAGACGCCCGCCAACCCCACCATGATGATGACCGATATCCGCCACGTGGCCAGCGCCGCGGCGCGCCATCCCGACCATCCCCTGGTCATGGTCGACAACACCTTCCTCGGCCCGGCCTTCCAGCACCCCATCCTGCTCGGCGCCGGTCTGGTTCTCTACTCGGCCACCAAGTTTTTGTCCGGCTTCAGCGACCTGCTGGCGGGCGTCGCGCTGGCCGCCGATCCCGCGCTCGTCGCCCAGATGCGCGGGCACCGCATCGGGTTCGGCAACATCCTCCAGCCCGACGAGTGCTGGATGCTGGACGGCCGCCTCCCCACCGTCGCTCTTCGCATGAACCGGCAGAGCAAGAATGCGCAGCGCATCGCCGAAAGCCTGGTCCGCCACCCGCGCGTCCAGCGCATGCACTATCCCACGCTGTTCGACGACGCCGAGCAGATCCGCATCCGTTTGGCCCAGTGCGAATTCCCCGGCGCCATCTTCTCGATGGAACTGGGCAGCCGCGACGCGGCCTTCGGCTTCCTCCGCGCGGTCAGGATCGCGCACAACGCCGTCTCCCTCGGCGGCGTGGAAACGCTCGCCTGCCACCCCAAGACCACCACGCATTCCGGCCTGACACCGCAGGAGCTCGAACTTTCTGGCATCACCGACGGACTAGTCCGCGTCTCGGTGGGCATCGAGGACTGGCGCGACCTCCTCTCCGACTTCGAGCAGGCGCTCGACTCAATTGCCTGACTGCGGGGCGGAGCGCCCGGCTCCGCCCATCGGCTATAATCCGGGCGTGGGTCGATTCACGGCCCCACCTCTGGAGGCAACATGAGGAGATTGCTTCGAGCCTGCGTCCCGCCGGCGCTGCTGTACGCCGGGCTGCTGGCGGCGGGCCCCGCGGAACCAGCCAAAATCGCGCCACTGAAATTCACCGATACGCGCTTGGCCAACGGCCTGCGCGTCATCATCGCCGAAGATCACTACGCTCCGCTGTACTCGATCGCGGTCACTTACAACACCGGCTCGCGCAACGAGCGCAAGGGCCGCACCGGCTTCGCCCACTTGTTCGAGCACATGATGTTCAAGGGCTCCGAGAAGGTCGGCCCCGGCGAGCATTTCTTCCTGGTCTACAACAACGGCGGGAACATGAACGGCAGCACCAGCACCGACCGCACCAATTATTACGAAACGCTTCCCAAGAACCAGCTCGACCTGGGCCTGTTCCTCGAATCCGACCGCATGCGCTCGCTCGCCATCACCCAGGAGAACCTCGACAACCAGCGCGCCACCGTTCAGGAGGAGCGCCGCCAGAGCGTCGACAACCGCCCCTACGGCAAGACCCAGGAGCTCATCGACGAGCTGGTCTACGACAATTTCGCCTACAAGCACTCCGTCATCGGCTCGATGGAAGATCTCAACGCGGCCTCGATTCAGGACGTGAAGGACTTCTTCCGCACCTACTACGCTCCGAACAACGCCACTCTGACCCTGGTCGGCGACCTCAACACCGCCGACGCGCTCGCCCGGGTCCGGAAGTACTTCGGCGACATTCCGCGCCAGCCGCCCCCTCCCCCGGTGGACATGACCGAGCCGCCGCAGACCCAGGAGAGAGGCACCACGGTCAGCGACCCGCTGGCGCGCCTTCCGCGGCTCGATATGGTCTTCAAGGGACCCTTCGGCAACACGCCGGACGCCTATGCCCTCAGCGTTCTGGGCACTATCCTGGGCGGCGCCGGCGGCGGGGGTGGGATGCGCGGCGGCCAGGGGATGGGGGGCGAGAACAGTTCCCGCCTCTACCAGAAGCTGGTCAAGGAGAAGGAAGCGGCTGTCATGGTCATGGCGATGTTCGCCCAGCGCCGCGGTCCCGGAACGTTCCACATCGTTGCCATTCCGCGTCCCGGCAAGAGCCCCGAGGAAGTCGAGGCCCTCATCACCGAGGAGATCGCCAGGCTTCAGGCCGATCCCCCGACGGAAAAGGAAATGCTCAGGGTACGCAGCGGCGCACGCCGCAGCGCCGTGCAGATGCGCGAGGGCTCGCTCTTTCTGGCCATGCGCCTGGGCGAGTACGCCACCTTCTTTGACGATCCCGGCCTCATCAACACCCAGCTCGGCAAGGTCCTGGCCGTGACGCCGGCCGACGTCCAGAGCGCCGCCAAGACCTACCTCAACCCCAGCCAGCGCACGGTGGTTTGCACCCTGCCCGCGGCTGGCGGACCCAGGCCCCGCGCGCCCAAGCCCGCCCCATAGAGGAGAACCGTCCCATGGCCATCAAGTCACTCATCCCATTGGTCGTAGTAGCCTGCTTGCCCTTGCTTTGCCAAGAGACCGAGGCCCCCAAGCCGGACTCCATGAAAGGCGTAGTCCGCAAGAACCTCGCTCCCGTCTCCACCCAGGTGCTGCACGTCAAGCTGCCCCGCCCGGTCGAGCGCAAGCTCAAGAACGGCCTGGAGATCCTGGTCCTGGAGAACCATCGCGCCCCGGTGGTTACCTTGGAGCTGCTGCTGCCCGCCTCCACCCTCCACGACCCGCCGTCGCTGCCCGGCCTGGCCGAGGCCGTCACGGAGATGCTCAAGCAGGGCACCCCCACCCGCACCTCGCTCCAGATCGCCCAGGAACTCTCGGAAATGGGCGCCTCCCTGGGAGCCGACGTGGCCTGGGGGGCCCATAACTCCCGCCTCAGCGCCTCCGCCCTCTCCGAGAACCTCGACCCTCTGCTCGCGCTCGCCTCCGACGTGCTCCTCAACGCCACCTTCCCCCAGGACGAGTTCGACAAGTGGAAGAGGCGCAAGATCACCTCGCTCCTCCAGCAGCGCACCCAGCCCACCTTCCTCGGCGCCGAGCGCATGGCCCAGGTGCTCTTCCCCGGCGACCCGCGCGGCACCGTCTCGGCCACCGCCGAATCCATCGCCAGAATGACCCGTCAGGACCTCCTCGACTTCCGCAAGCGCTTCTATGTGCCCTCGGGCAGCATTCTCGGCGTCACCGGCGACACCACCCCCGACCAGATCGTCGCCAAGCTTGAGAAAGCCCTCGCCGCCTGGGAAGGCGGCGGTGTCGCCGAACCGTCCCTCTCGTCGAGGCCCCCCGTTGCCGGCAAAAAGATCTACCTGGTCAACCGGCCCGATTCAGTGCAGACCTATCTGATCCTGGGTAACCACGCCATCGACCGGCTCAGCCCCGACTACATCCCCTGCATGGTGCTGAACCGCATTCTCGGCAGCGGCCCCTCCTCCCGCTTGTTCGTCAATATCCGCGAGGAGAAGGGCTTCACCTACGGCGTCTACAGCCGCTTCCGCGCCGACAAGTACCTGGACGAGTTCTCCGCCTCCTCTTCCGTGCGCACCGAGGTCACGGGCCCCGCCCTCGACGAATTCCTCAAGGAATTCCGCAGGATCCGCGAGCAGCCCGTCCCCAAGGAGGAACTCGAGAACGCCAAGCGCGCCATCGTCGCCGGTTTCGCACTCTCCATCGAGCGCCAGGCCGGCGTCCTCGGCCAGATGCTGCAACTCCGCGAATACGGCCTGCCCGCCAACTACTGGGACACTTACCCTGAGAAGGTCATGGCCGTCAGCGCCGAGGACGTCCAGCGCGTGGCGCGCAAATACATCCCGCTCGACAACGTGCAAATCGTCGCGGTCGGCGACGCCGGCAAAATCCACGACCTCCTCAAGAAGTACGGCCCGGTCGAGGAGTACAACGCCGACGGCAAGAAGATCGACTAACCGAAGAACATCTTCCAGGTCGTATTCACCAGGGCGTGCGTGACCATGGCGGCGCGCACGCTCCGCGCCCCCAGGTACGCCCGCCCGTAGAACCACCCCGCCACCGCCGCCAGAAGCGCCATCCGCCAGTTCGGGAACTCCCGGAACGGCAGGTGCGCCAGCCCGAACACCATCGAGACTGCCACCAGCCCCGTCCGGGAATCGAACCATTCTTGCAGCACGCCCCGGAAGAAGAACTCCTCCCGCAGAGCCACCACCCATAGCATCCCCAGGAACGTCAGCGCGGTCAACCCCAGAGTCTGCCACCACTCCAGCGGACGCAGATGAAACTCGGCGAACTTCAGCATCCACCCCAGCAGCGCGCCGGCCGGCAGAAACAGCGCGTAGTTCACGAACCCGGCCGCCCATTCCTTCCGCGCCGGCAGGAACCCGAACCCCTTCACTTCGATGCGCGCCATCGAAAGCACGCCCATCACCGCCAGCCGCGTCCACATCAGCTCGCCCAGAATCCCGATTTTCAGCCGCGGCGTCGGCTGCCCGTAAATCGGCTGGAAGACGCCGGCCAGCAGCGCCGCCGCCACCAGCGCCAGGAAGGCCAGGTTCACCACGGCGCCGCGCTTGAGCGCCACGTACCAGAAGGAAACCGCCGCCGCCAGCGCCGCCACCTCCCCCAGCGCCGTCCAGCGGAACATCCCGGTGGGCACGGCATAGACCAGGTACGGCAGCACGCCGCTCAGGGTCATCCAGGCAGCCAGCGCCGGCCCCTCCAGCCTTCGCTCTACTATGCGGCGCGCCGTCTCCCAGCACGCCGTTGCGTACAGCACCGCCTCCAGCGCGAAGGCGGCGATCACGGGCGCGGCGATCCATGCGGGTATACTCTGGAGATAGGCGTAGAGCAGTCCGCCCATCGACGCCAGCAACAAGATCGCAATGAGTCGGGTCGCAACGCCGCGCTGCGCGGCCTCCGTCGGCATCCTCCTAGTATCTCTGCTTTCCGCGCGCGCCGAGGATCCCCCGCCCGACCTCGCCAGACGCGTCGCCCTGCGCGCCACCGAGACCCGCCGCGCCCGCGACCAATTCACCTACCGCCAGACCGTCTCGATCGAAGAGCTCACTCCCGCCGGGGCCCGGGCCGGAGAGTACCGCGAGGTCCGGGAGGTCTTCTTCTCGCCGCTGGCGGAGCGCAGCGAGCAACTCGTCGGCAAGCCTCTCCGGACGCTCCAGCGCCTCCAGCTCACCGACGAGGATTTCCGCGACATCCGCGAGGTCCAACCCTTCCTGTTCGACTCGGACCAACTCTGGTTTTACGAGACCCGCTTCAAGGGGGAGGAGACCATCGATGGCGTCGAGTGCTGGGTCCTCCAGGTGCGTCCGCGCCAGGTTCTCGCCGGCCAGCGCCTCTTCGACGGCCTCCTCTGGGCCAGCAAGAAGAACTACTCCATCGTCCGCACCGAAGGCAAAGCCGTACCCGAAATCCGCGGCACCAAGGACGAGAACCTGTTCCCTCGGTTCACCACCATTTGGGAACCCATTGACGGCGATTTCCGCTTCCCTGTCCATACTTACGCCGACGACACGCTCGACTTCCGCGTCGGCCCCCAGCGCATCCGCCTCACCATCCGCTATAGCAACTACAAGCGCTTCGCCGCCAAGTCCACCGTCAAGTTCGGCGATCCCGTTGCCGAGCCGCGACCGTAACGGAGCGGTCTCCCGCTCGGTAGCGCCGCTCCGGGTGCAGACACCTTAAGCCGGGCCGCAATTTGCCTCAAGACTCTGTCCCCTCGGCCCCGCGCCTCCGATGATTGACCTTGGAGACTAACCGTGTACCAGACAACTGTCAGAGTGCTCGCGACTATAACACTGATCGGATCTTTGGCCTTGGCATCGGCTGCGGCTCCGGCCATTGGACTAGTATCGGCCGGTGGAAGCTTCCGGGTTGACGGCGCCAGAGTGTCCGGAAACGCTACCTTGTTCGAAGGTACGGTGATCGAAACCGATCGCACGCCTTCCCAGCTTCAACTGCTACACGGCGCGCGGATGATCTTGGGCGCCGATTCCCGCGGCAAGGTCTACCGCGACCGCGTCGTGCTCGAGCGCGGCCAGGCACAGATCGCCGGCTCGGGGACGTTCCCCATCGAGGCTGCCGCCCTGCGCGTCCTCGCCACGCAACCCGATTCCACCGCCCTGGTAACGCTCGACGGGGCCCGCCGGCTGCATGTTTCCGCCCTGGCCGGCTCGGTCCGCGTCACCAACGCCGAGGGAATCCTGGTCGCCAACATCGCCCCGGGCAAGGCCCTCGAGCTGGAACAACAGCCCGCCGGGGCCGCCGCACCTTCCAAATTGACCGGAACCCTGGTGCTACGCGACGGCCACTATCTGCTCACCGATGAAACCACCGGCGTCATCGTCGAGCTCATAGGCGAAAACCTGGCCGGCGCCATCGGCAAGCGGGTGGAGGTCACCGGGACTCTCGATACATCCACCCAACCCGTCGCCGGGGCTGCCCAAACCATCAAGGTGCTCGCCCTGAAGGTCCTGGGCAAGTCCGTCGCCGCAGGGGCCGCCACTGGCGCAGCGGGCGGAGCCGCCAAAGGCGCAGCGACCGCGGCCGCCACGTCAACCATCGCTGGAGTCGCCGCCACCGGAGCCACCGCCGGCGGCGCCATCGCCGCCGTCGCCGCCGGAGGCAAAGAGCCGGGCAAAGAGCCTATCAGCCGCTGAGGTCTCCGCAGACAAGCCTGTTCCGCCGGAGGCGGCCTGCCGCGCGGTTAGCGCCCGCCCGAGGCGGCCTGCCGCGCGGCGAGCGCCTGCCGGGGCGGGTCTCAACCCCGCCCCCTTCGTCCTCCTGTCAAGTCATTTAACGATGTAACCGAAACCGGTCTTGGTTGGGTCATTTAAGAATGTAACCGTGGGCGGAGGTGTACACCGACCTGAGGTGTATGTTTTTCGGGCCGACCAACGGG
>JBEKWU010000084.1:0-24237 GCA_049512775.1 Bryobacteraceae bacterium | reverse complement strand
CTGACCGCCATGAGTCCTCTTCAGTATCAGAAACAGCTTCGGTTGCAGGCAGCGCGGGGACGCATGCTCATGGATGGTCTGGACGCCGCAAGTGCGGCCTTTGAGGTCGGATACGAAAGCGCAAGCCAATTCAGCCGCGAATACAGCCGTTTCTTCGGCCAGCCACCTATGCGGGATATTCGGACCCTTCGCTCGCCAAGCGCTCCGCCGTTGGAGTCGGTCAGTAATCAGTAAAACGCTATCTGATCGTCTGTTCCGGGTGAGTAGTCGTCAATCCGGAAGCAATCCACACGGATGAGAAGTCGCCATTCCGGACAATTGACCGGATTCGCCAAGTTTCTCCTGGAGGGCATCCTGTTGAGCCGCCCTGAGCGGGAACGGCAATCAGTGTCGCGAAATCCCTTCGAGGAGGTTGGCCCAGAAAGGCGAGGTTGCGACCGGAATCCGTGAAGCTGCTCCATGCCTCTCGCACACCCGATCTGGGCCGGTACCTGCCCGACCGGCGCCGCACTACGCTATCCTGTTTCTCATGAAAGTCATAGCCTTTAACGGTAGTGCGCGCAAGGATGGCAACACCGCCATTCTCCTCCGGTACGTGCTCGCGGAACTCGAAAAGGAAGGCATCGAAACCGAGCTGATCCAGCTCAGCGGCGCGAAGATCCACGGGTGCCTGGCCTGCCGCACCTGCTCCACCCGGAAGGACGGCCGCTGCGGCCAGAAGGACGACATGGGCAACGAGTACATCGGCAAGATGGTGGCGGCCGATGGCATCCTGCTGGGCTCCCCCACCTACGTCGCCGACGTCTCCCCCGAGATCAAGGCGCTCATCGACCGCGCCTGCCTGGTCGTTCGCGCCAACGGCGGCCTGCTCCGCCGCAAAATCGGCGCGGCGGTGGTGGCCGTGCGCCGCGCCGGCGCCATCCACGCCTTCGACGCGCTCAGCCACTTCTTCCTCATCAGCGAGATGATCGTCCCCGGCTCCTGCTACTGGAACATCGGCATCGGCCGCGAAAAGGGCGAAGTCGAGAACGACGCCGAGGGCATCGAGACCATGAAAGTCCTGGGCCGCAACATGGCCTGGCTGCTGAAGAAGACTCACGCCTAGATTCGCGCTAGGCTTTGATACTGGAGGCTGCTATGGACGGTCAAGCGATTCAGGTTCAAAACGGCAAGTTCCTCGTACCGGACAACCCGGTCATTCCTTATATTGAGGGCGATGGCATCGGCCCGGATATCTGGAAAGCGTCCCGCACGGTTTTCGACGCCGCGGTCGAGCGCGCCTACGACGGCAAGCGGTCGATCGTGTGGCACGAGGTGCTCGCGGGGGAGAAGGCCTACAACGCTTTCAACGACTGGCTGCCCCAGCCGACCCTCGACGCCATCCGCCAGTACCACATCGCCATCAAGGGCCCGCTGACCACCCCGGTCGGCGGCGGCATCCGCAGCCTGAACGTCACGCTGCGGCAACTGCTCGACCTCTATGTCTGCTGGCGCCCGGTCCGCTACTACCCCGGGGTTCCCTCGCCGGTCAAACACCCCGAACTGCTCAACGTCGTCATCTACCGCGAGAACACCGAGGACGTGTACGCGGGCATCGAGTGGCGCGAGGGCACGCCCGAGGCCAAGAAGGTGATCGATTTCCTCTGCACGGAGATGGGCAAGAAGATCCGGCCCGACTCCGGCATCGGCATCAAGCCCATCAGCATCACGGGCACCAAGCGGCTGGTCCGGCGCGCCATTCAGTACGCCATCGAAAACGGCCACCGCAGCGTCACCCTCGTGCACAAGGGCAACATCATGAAGTTCACCGAGGGCGCTTTCCGCGACTGGGGCTACGAACTCGCCCGGGAAGAGTTCCCGGACGTTTGCATCGCCGAGAAGGACCTCTCCGGCGCGCTCCCGCCCGGCAAGATCCTCATCAAGGACCGCATCGCCGACTCGATGTTTCAGCAGGTGCTCCTGCGGCCCGACGAGTACGAAGTGATCGCCACGCCCAACCTCAACGGCGACTACCTCTCGGACGCCTGCGCGGCCCAGGTGGGCGGACTGGGCATGGCGCCGGGGGCCAATATCGGCGACGAGTACGGTATGTTCGAAGCCACCCACGGCACCGCGCCCAAGTACGCCGGCCTGGATATGGTCAACCCCTCCAGCCTGATCCTCTCCGGCTCCATGATGTTCAAGTTCATGGGCTGGAAAGAGGTCTCGGATCTGATCGAAAAGGGAATCACCGAGACCATCCGGCAGAAGCGCGTCACCTACGACCTCCACCGCCAGATGGAAGGCGCCACCAAGCTGAAGACCAGCGAATTCGCCGCCGCCATCGCCGGCAACATGGGCTGAGGCGGCGCCGGCGCCACTCCGGATTGACTTCCGAGTTTTGGTATGCTGTGTAGACCCGGAAACGGCCCTTTAGGAGGAGATCCTTGAACCGCGCACCCAGTCATGCAGCTACTTCTATTACGCACCCGGTCTGCCGCGTGCTTGTCCTAACCTTGATTCTTACCGCCACGCAAGCTCTCGGCCAGCAGAGCTACGTTGGCCGTTTCGACGCCTACGCAGGCTTCGCTTATCTCAACAGCCCGCACATCAAGCTGGCCGAGCCCGGTTTTCATCTTCAGGGCGGAGTCAGGGCGGCCACCTGGCTCTCGCTCGGCGTGGACTTCAGCCGTGCCCAGGGCGATTTGACCCTGGTGCCGAACGAGTTGCTCACATCCCTCCAGCAATCGCTCGGCACACAGCTTGCGCAGTTAGTCGCGGCCGGGATCCTGCCTGCCAGCTACTCGCTTTCCGTGCCGGTCAGCTCGACCACCGAGACCTTCGCGGGAGGTCCGCAGCTTGCCTACCGCCACTTCTCGGCCGTGACCCTCTTCATCCGGCCGTCCTGCGGCGCCATCCACGAGATAGCGGTTCCGCACGTGCCGTCCACCGACTTGATCGCGCAAGGCATCGTCACCCAGCTTGCCCCTTCCGGAAAGAAGACGGACTGGACCAAGTTCTATGGCTTCGGCGGCGGCGCCGATTTCAACATCACCAAGCACTTCGCCCTGCGCGTCCAGGCCGATTTCGTGCACGATCACCTGTTCAACGATCTGCTCAAGGACAGCCGCAACACGGTCCGATTCTCGATCGGCCCGGGAGTCCAGTTCGGCGGCAACGCGCGTAAGTAGAGGCAGTTCACCCCTCCGGCAGCTCGATGCGGAAGGTGGCGCCGCGGCCGGGCTCGCTTTCCACCGAGATCTTGCCGTGGTGGTCGGCGACCACCGATTGCACGATCGCCAGACCCAGACCCGTTCCGTGCCGCTTCGTCGTGTAGTACGGCGTGAACAGGCGCTCGCACTCCTCTTTCGTCAAGCCCTGGCCGGTGTCGGAGACCTCCAGGTGCGCGCGGTCCTCCGCCCGCCGCGTCCGGATGCGCAGCGTGCCGCCGGCGGGCATGGCATCGATGGCGTTGAGAATCAGGTTGTGCAACGCGCGCGTCACCTGCTCGGGATCGGCCCGAATCATTCCCAGGCCCGGGTCGCAGTCCAGCTCCGGCGCGATCGGCGCGTGGCTGCCGGCCCGGAGCTGCGCATCGAACAGCCGCACCGCCCCGCGCACGATTTCGTTCAGGTCCACCGGCTCCAGTTGCGGCGCCGGCATCTTGGCGAAATCGCTGAACCGTCCGATGATGGTCTTCAGGTTCGCCAATTCGGCCAGCAGCGTCGCGGCGCTCTCGCGGAAGATCTCGTCGAACTCGCCGGGCGCCTGCTCCTTGGCGCGCTGCAACGTCTCGATGGTGATCTGAAGCGGGAACAGCGGGTTCTTCAGCTCGTGGGCCAGGCGGCGCGCCAGCTCCCGCCAGGCGGCCACGCGCTCGGCTTGCAGCAGGCGGTCCCTCTGGCTGATCAAGTCCTGGATCATCGAGTTGAAGGCGCGCGCGAGCTCCCCGATTTCGTCCCGCGAGGCCACGCTCACGCGCGCGTTCCAATTGCCCGCCGCGACTTCGCGCGCGCCGCGCGCCAACTGCGCCACCGGCCCGGTAAGCCGCCGCGCCGCCCAGTAGCTCAGCCCGATGCCCAGCAGGATTCCGAAGCCGGCCGCCAGCCCGCCGGCCCAGTGAATGCGGGCCGCCAGGGCCGCCAGTTCCCTCCGCGAGCTGCCCACCAGCAGCACGCCCAGAAGCTCGTTTTGCCGCCCCTCGAGCGGGATTGCCTGGAAGGTCTCCGGACCGTCGGGCCACTCGATCGTGCGGGTCGCCTCGCGCCGCTCCTCGCGCACCTGCTCGATCAGTGGCGCCAGCCGCTCGGCCCCGCGCGCCGGCCCCGCCGCGTCGGTGAGCGCCTGCGCGCTAAACCGCGGCTCGCAATTGTGATACAGCAGCACGCGCATGCCGGCGGGCAGCACCAGCGATCCTAGAAAACCCCGGTCCAGACGGTACCCACCGGCCACGTACAGGTTGCTTCCGCCGGCGCTCACCGCCCGCACCGCCACCATCGCCAGCACGGTCTCGTTCGGCAGCTCTTCGCTCTTCAGGAACGCGTCTTTCCAGTCCGCTTGCTCTTTCACCCACTCGGCTTTGTAGCCGAAGCGCGCGGGCCACTGCGCCGAGGAAACGATCGTGCCATCCTGTGCCAGCAGTTCCACCAGATCCAGCGCGTGGGCGGCGGCCAGCGCGCCGGCCTCGTTCACGTAGGGCGCGTAGTCCGGTTCCGGGCGGCTCAGCTCGACCGCCATGTCCAGCGTGCTTTGCATCGCCGCGATCGCCTCGACCCGCCGCACCAGGTCCTCTTGGCGGCGCTCGAACTCCCGCCGGAACTGCGCCACCAACGTCGCCGTACGCCGATCGTCGGCCTGCTCGAAGGTGCGGCGCGTCATCACCGACACCACCCAGGTGACCAGCGCCGCGGTCACGACCACGGCCAGCGCGAACGACACCAGCATGCGCGTGCGAAACGTCACGGCAGCTCCGAATCCAGCCACAGATCGTCCAAGCGCCATTCGCCCGTCCGCGCCAGGCCCGGCGTCGCCCACGTCTTGAGCCGCGGGCTGGCGCCATAGATCTCCGGCAGGTGGAACAGCGGAATCACCCGGAACTCTTCCACCAGCGCGCGCTCGCCGGCGTACAGGCTCTCCAGCCCTGGGCCGGAGACATGGAAAAGGTCCGATACCTCGAGCGAGGCGGCCAGTCGCGCCAGCGCCGGCCCGGCGACGGGTGGCGCAATGCGCGCGCGAACCAGGTACAGATCTGCGTTGCCCCCCGCCTGCGTCAGCAGCCGGATGCCGGCCTCCCGCGTGTTCACCGCGATGCGGTCGGCGATCGTGCGGGCCAGCGCATCCGCCGGGTCCGAGGCCAGCGACAGCAGCGGCGCGCCCGTTACCAATTGGCGGGCCCGGGCCGCATCGCGCGCGGCGGAAAACAGCATCGCGTACCCGCTTAGCCATTGCGGCAGAAGGCCCCCCGCGGCCTCGCCGCGTCTTTGGAGCAGTACGTTCAGGATCGCCGCCCGGTCGATGGAAAGCGCCAGCGCCTCGCGCAGCTTCGCGTCTTCCGCCGCCGGCCGTCCCCGCTCGAACCGGAGCGCCATCAACGTGACCGGCGCCGAGGTCCAGATCCTGGCCCCGGACTGCACCGCTCGCCGCACGTCGTTCGGCCCCAGTTCGATCAGGTCGGCCTTCCCCAACTCCAGGTTCAGGAGCTGCTGCTGCGCGGTGCGGCCCATCTCGATGGCCACCGCGTCCAGGAACGGCCGGCCCGCCCAGTAGTCTTCGTTCGCCGCCAGCGTCGCGCGCCGCGACTCCCACTGCGCCAGGCGGAATGGCCCGGTCCCTTGAAGCGACCCGTCGGAGCCGCGCACAAACACCGCCCGGCGGGCGTCCGCGAATTCCGCCACCGCCACCGGCGCGCCGGTTTGGACCACCACCTCTGGGCCCGCAGTGCCGCACGTCCAGCCGTTGGCGCCCAGTGCCGCCGCCACCGCCTCGCCCGCGAGCGGCGAGCCATCGTGGAACTTCATATTCGGTCGCAGGCGGAACTGCCAGCGCTGGCCCGACGCATCGTGCCGCCAGGAGATCGCGAGCGCGGGCTGCACACGCCCGCTCTCATCTAGCCTCACCAGCGTCTCGAACACCATCGGCCACTCGCCCACTTCGAGCGCGCGCGCCGCTCGAACTTCCATCCGCAGTGTCCCGCCGTAGCGCGGCCTTCGCGCGGCATCCAACCGCGGCACCGCCGCCAGCAGCAGGCTAGCGGCTGCAAGTAAGCGATATGCGGAACGCGGCATATTGTCCGGTCTTCAGATCGCGCGTGATCGCCACCGCGCTCGCCGGCCCGGCCGGCCACATCGCGGTCACCGGGCCGGAGAACTCCACCGCGGGGCTGACGGCTGTCGGCCGGCGGCCGGTCATCTCGAACGCCTGCACGGCATCGGTATCGGTCGAGTCGCCGGGACGCGTCGCCAGCACCTGGCGCCCCCCGCCGCAGCCCGTCTCGACGGCGGCGATGTCGCTGCCCCAGCCGGCAAACGACCCCGTGGCCGCGGTGGCGTTGTCGAACCACTGCGTCCGGCCGTCCATGCCGGCAGCCAGCGAATACTCTCCCACCCGCGCGGCCGAGTAGAACGGCGGCAGTTTCTCCGCCTCGAAGTAGTTGCGGCCTTTGGCGAGCGGCGCGCCGGCGGGCCATGGCGCGTCGCTCTCGCCGCACTCGAGCGCCGGCTCCGACTGCACCTTGCCTTTGCAGGCCAGGCCCGGCAGAAAGGCCTGCAACGAATCGCCCTCGATCGTAAGGCGGCCGCGCAGGTCGCGCGGCCATACCCGCTGCGGCAGCGCGATCGCCTGGCGCCGCTCCCATCGCGCATCCTTGCGCCCGTAGAACACCACCTCGTCGGGCTCCAGTACGATCAGCAGGTCCTCCAGCGCCACCGCGTCCAAAATCGGCTCCGGCTGCTCCAGGATGAGCTGCCTGTCGATGCCCATCGGCGTGGCCGCCGCGCGCTCCCGCGGGCGCGCTGGCGCCACCATCACGGTGTCGCGCTTATCCCCGTGCCGGATCTCGGCGATCCACACGCCCCCTTGCCAGTTCTCCGAAAGCGTCACCGCGACAGTGGTGGGCGCATCGGCAGCCAGCGTGAAATTGCCGGCGCGCAACTGGTTCTCGACCTCGCGCCGCACTCCCGCCACCTCCGCCGGCGCCAGAGATGATGCGTTGCGCACCGAAAGCGCCACCGCCTCGCGCGGAGCGAGTGCCGCCGCGATCTTGCGCGCCAGCTCGCGCACGGAATCCTCCGGCGCAGCCGCCAGGCCGAGTAGAACCAGGATCAGGCGCAGCACGAACCGTCATCGTATATCGCGGACCCCGGCCACTGCAAACACAACCCAAATCACCAGCCGCGCGGCGTAGAGCGCGATGGTAAAAGAACACCCGGCCACTGCTCCGATTCCAACGAAGAACAATACGGCGTCCATGTTCATTCACCTCCGTTCGGAACCTCGAAGATGCGCTCGAGCTCCTGATCGCGCTCGCCGCGCAACTCGACCACGTAGCCCACGCTCACCCGCTCGAACAACTCCTCGACGTCCCGGTTGCGCATGCGGATGCACCCGTGCGAGGCCGCCCGGCCGATTGACCGCGGGCAGTTGGTGCCGTGGATGCCGAAGCCCTTGAGGCTGAGTCCCAGCCAGCGCGTGCCCAGCGGGTTGTGTTTCCCCGGGCCCACCACCTTGCCCGGTGTGTACCAGGTAGGATTGGGGATGCGCGTCACCACGGTGAAGGTCCCGGTGGGGCTGGGGCTGACCGCCGCGCCCACCGCGGTCTGGTAGACCTTCACCACGCGCCCGTCTTCCACCAGCGCCAGCTTGCGGTCGGGGATGCTGACCACGATCCGGGCGCTCACTGCCTGCGCGCCCGCATTCTCCGCCTGCGCCCTGGCAATCGCCACCAGGATGGCCGCCGCCAGCGTCCTCATCTTCGACTGCCCTGGGTCTCGCCTCATGGCCACACACAAAGCAACCCTGCTACCAGACCGCAACCTGTTGATTTATCGGGACCTGGCGGCTAGAACCAGCGTGTCAGCGCCAACACGCTGTGTGCCGCCGCACACGCGGGGGCCCGCCTCCCAGCATGCGGCACGCCGCGGCGCGCCGCTACCAGGTGTACCGCACCTGGTACGAAATCACCTTCTCTTCGTCGGGCGCCAGGGGCACCGTGAACTCGATCGTGCGCGCGTCGGTCTTCTTGAACGGGCTCGAATTCAACTGGATCTCCCAGGTGAACCAGCGGTACAGGTGCTCCACCACGCGCACCTCCACTGGCGTCTGCTTGCGATTCCGCACCTTGATCTCGAAGGACTCCTCGATCATCGAGCGCTGGTGGTCGATCCGGAAGTTCAGCCTCCGCCGCTCCCCCACCAGGTCGAACGCCGCCCCTGTCAGCACGCGCACGGTCTCGCCGCGCGGCGTGTGCTGGATGTTGTCTTCCCCCGTGAACTCGAGGCGCCCGTCCGTGTCGCGCCGGTAGAACCGCGTCCGGCCAGCCGGCAGCGGGATGCCCAGATGGTTGGCCTGGGAGTTCACCACCTCCCGCATTACCCAGACCTTGGGATTGGACTGCGCCCCAAAGCCGGCATCGTTGCGCAAGGCCTCCCAGTTCCAGCCCTGGTACCGGTTGAGGTCGATCTTGGCCCCGTCATAGACGTACACCAGCCGCGACTGGATGCCGGAGGCGCGCACGAACTCCACCTGCTTGGTTTCGCCGTCATGTAGCGTGGCCAGCCGCTCCAGCGTGTAGAGATGATACTCGTCGAAGGACTTCTCGCTCACCGGCGGCGGGGCCATGGGCCCTGCCATGTGCATGCCTCCGGCGACTCCGCCAACCACCCCGGGGGTTCCTCTGGGCGCCAGCTTGTTCACATCCCCGGCCATCAGCTTGATGCGCGCATTCTCGAAGGTCTTGCCGCTCTTGTTGTCGATGGTCACCCAACCCACCAGATCGAGATCGTCCCCGGAGCCCTGGGCGATCAGGTTGTAGTCCGCCGACCAGTTCAGTTCCCCGGTCACGTAGCACAGCTCGGCGTCGAATCCGCCCGGCTGCGCGCTCTGTATCAGCCAATCCAGCGTGGGCTTCAATACGGTGTCGTCGGCCAGGGCGGGGAACAGCGGGGTCCCCGGCAGCTCGAAGCGCAGCTTGCCCTCCACCTCGATGATCGGTTGGGCGGAAGGCTGCGCCGGCTGCGGCATGTAATACTGCTGCGGAACGGGTGCGCGCGGCACGTAACCGCTGCGAACGATCTTGCCCCGCACGATCTGGGTGCGCTCTCCCTGGCGCACCAGGAAATCGATCGTCTGGCCTTCATAGAGCGCCAGCAGCCGCTCCACCGAGACCGGATCGGCCCGATAGTTCTGCTCCAGGATCTGCAAGGCGTGCTTTCCGGCTGGGTCGCGGAGAATGACGCTCTCGGGCTCCATGTGCGCGGTGGCGCCCGCGAATCGGACCTGGGTGACACCCTGCTTCAAGCTGAGGGGGATGGTTTCGCGGACGGTGGCGAAATTCTGGTTGTAGACCGTCAGCGCGGGGTCGGCGCCCAGCGCCAGCGATGCAAAAAGAAATACCGAAAAACCGGTGGGATTCCTCATGGGAGATTCGACGCCACCCGCCGGCCCGCGGTTCCCCATTCCCGGCCCGAGTCCGTCGCAATCGCTCCACCGCGCCCGGAGCTTACAGCTTCTTCTCGGCGGCGGCGCCGCTGGCGACGGTCGGCGGCGTCCCCGGGGCGGCCCCGGGCTCGTAGTCGCTCCCCGCCTTGTTCAGGATGACGACATCCACCCGCCGGTTGCGGGCGCGGCCCTCGTCGGTCTCATTCGGACCCGTTGGGCGGTTGTCCGCGTAGCCTGCCACCGACAGTTGCCTTTCCGGAATCTCGAACCGCTCCCGCAGCAGCGTCAGCATCGAGATCCCGCGCGCCACCGACAGATCCCAGTTGCTGCGGAATCGCGTGTTGTGGATTGGCACCGAATCCGTGTGCCCTTCCAGCCGCACTGGGTTGGGCACTTTCTTGATGGCCTCCGCAATCGCTCCGATGGTTCCATAGGCGTGCAGCGAGATGGTGTCCTGGCCGGTAGCGAAGAACGCCGCTTCTCTCAAGCTGATCACCAGCCCCCGCGGCTCCAGGTTGAGCGCCACCTTGCCCTCCTCGATTTCCTCTTTCAGCTCCGAGGAGAGAAATAGCAGCGAGGGCATCAGTTCCACCAGGTACTTGGCTTTCTCTTCCGAGGTCGGCTTGGTCTGCACCCCGCCCGGACCCTTGATCATCGCGTTTCCCTTCCCCTTCTTGCCCGGCGTGCCGCCCAGAATGCTGGCCATGAGTTGGCCGACTCTTCCCTCTTTCAGCGCCTTACTGACGGAGTCGGAAACCTGCTGGGCCCTGGCTTTGTCGGTCTGCGAAGAGGCGAACATTACCACGAAAAAGGCAAACATCAGCGTGATGAAATCCGCGTAAGAGATCAGCCAGCGCTCGTGGTTTACGTGCTCGCTGTGCTTTTCCTTGCGGGCCATGGAGGGCTAGCCTTTCGCCGGCGCCGGTTTGGCGGCGGGGGCCGGTTTGGCGGCGGGGGCCGGCTTGGCGGCGGGGGCCGGCTTGGCGGCGGGGGCCGCCTTGGTGGCGGGGGCCGGGGCCACGCCTTTGGCCGGCTTCTTTTTCGTCTTCTCCGGGGCGCTGCTGTTCCCGTAGGCCTCCAGCTTGATTTTGATCAGCTTGGGGTTCAGGCCCTCGACGATTCCCGACACGCCCTCCAGCATCAGTTCCTTCATTTGCAGTCCCGCCTGTGCGCGGGCACGGATCTTGTTGCCCACGGGCAGGAACAGCACGTTGGCCGCGCCCACGCCGTAGATGGTGGCCACGAACGCCGTCGCGATGCCCCGTCCCACCTCGTCGATATTCGCCAGGTTCTTCATCACCTGGATCAATCCCAGCACCGCGCCGATGATCCCGATGGTAGGCGAGTAGCCGCCGGCCGCCTCGAATACCTTGGCCGACGAGTCCACCTGTTGCTCCTCGAGCGACATCTCCAGTTCCATCATCTTGCGGATCTCTTGCAGGTCCGTGCCGTCCACCGCCAGATTCAGCGCCTTGCGCAGGAACGGGTCCTGTACCAGGTTGGCATCTTGCTCCAGCGACACAATGCCGTTCTTGCGCGCTTTGGTGGCATATCCGATCACTTCCTCGACCATCACTTCCGGCGTTTGTTTCTTCTCCACGAACGCCGACACCAGCGCCTTGATGGCGCGCTTGAGCGTGTCCAGCGGCGTGGTGATCATCACCGCGCCGATGGTCCCCCCGAACACGATGATGGCGGCCGTTGGCTGAAGGATCTCTTTGAGGGTGCCGCCCTCCAGCATCATTCCCCCCACGATGCCGCCCAGCGCTATCCCGAGCCCTATCAGCGTGCCCAGGTCGGGCTTTCCTCCTTCCCGCTTCTTGGGTTTGACCGGACTGGACTTGGGATCCGCCATACGGATTCCGGGCGACTACGCCTCGTCCCCTTCCGCCCGGGTCGGCTCCGAAATGCGTGTGATCAGGCAGTGAGCGCCCACCCTGCGCCGAAACTCCACGATCCGTTGGACCACTTCTTCCGCCGGCTCCCGCACCACGAACTGGTGCCCGTTGGTCAGCGTAATGACCGTGTCCGGAGTCATCTCCAGGTGCTCGATGAGGTCCGGGTTGAGCATGAACAAGCCGTGGTTTAAACGAGTTAGCCGGATCATGGCCGCGAGGGTCCTCACTAACCCATATCGGTCTGTGTCCGGCTTGTCTGACACCCAACCCCACTCCGCATGACCGCGCGGCGTTCACCCCCAAATTGACCAAAACGGGCGCTAGCACCGCTTGCCTGCGCGCACTCCCTCGAAGTTCCCTAAGACCGCCGCGGCGCGCGCCGATATGAATCTGGGAGGTGCTGATGACCGCTCTGGCGCCCGTGTACGATTCCGCCCTGGCAGCCGGGAGAATCCTGGGTGCGGTTCAGTCCGGAAACCTCGCTGGATTGGAGTCGGAGCTCGACCGGGCGCGTTCCATGCCCACCGGCCTGCCCCCCGACACCGCCGAGCGCTGGGAACTCCTCGATGCCGTGGCCGGCCAAATGCGCCTCACGCTCGAGCGCCTGCGTCGCCGCTCCATCGATCGCTACGAGGGAGCCGAAGTGCACCTGGGGCTGTTGCTGCACCTGGCCGGAAAAACCCCCGCCGCGCTTACCTGAGCAGCTCCAGAATCGAGGCCAGTTCCTTCCGGACCTCCTCCCAGGCCGCGGGCGGGAATCCGAACAGTTCACCCTGCCGTTCCGGCTTCGGAGTCCGCTCCCGGCGCGCCTGTTTTGCGCCTGTTTCCAGATGCTTCCTGGCCCCTTCGATCGTAAAGCGCTGATCGTAAAGCAGGCGCTTGATCTCCAGCAGCAGCACCACCTCCTTGCGGCGAAACAGGCGGTGGCCGGTTCGCGACTTCTTGGGGGCAAGCCTTGGGAATTCCGTTTCCCAGTAGCGCAGCACGTAGGCCGGCACTCCCACCAGCCGGCTCACTTCTCCTATCCGGAAGTACAGCTTGTCCGGGATCTCCGCCGACTGCTGTGCTGTTGCCTCCGCGTCCGTCATGGAACCAGTCGAGATCATCCGCCATCCTACGGGAAACCGGAGTTGGCGTCAACTGCGTTGACTCCCGCGAGCGACTGAGTGTAGAATGCATGGAGGCCGGGCGGTCAAGATGGAAGACCCGGCTATTTGATGTCCCAGCCCTCGGTTGCGAGGGGAGGAGATTCTCGTGAAGTGGAACTACAAGCTGCTCTATTTATTGACTCTCGGTGCGCTGTGCCTGTACGTGACCACTGGGCCGGCTGAGGCATTAGTCCCCGTCAGCGGGCCCACGATCACCAACACGTGGGCCTCGTTAGACACCACGCAGGGCGTTCTGAACGCGTTGACCTACCCCTACTTCACTCCGGATTGGGGCAAAACGGTCGCCCTAGAGCTGGACGTGACGTGCATGTCGGGGCCTTGCCAGGGGACGGTGGACTTCGGCCTCTTCGTGGACGGCCCCGGTCTTATCTCGTTTGAGCTGGGCGGCACGAGCGACGATTCCACTGCATGGGGAGACGTGCTGTTTCCCGTGTACGCTGCCGTAGACCCGTCATGGACGGTAAACAACGACGGCCATCTTTCGATGACGTCTTTCAGTGTCTCCGTGCCGGGCGCTGACTGGTACCACGGCCAGTTCACGATCAACAGTCTGGCCGGGGGCAGTTCGATACACATGAGTCCCGGCAGCTTGGACATCACCACCTACTCCGATGTGCCCGAACCTAGTTCGGCGCTGCTGCTGGGCGCCGGCTTCGCGTTCGTCGAGTTTCTGCGGCGCAAGTCCCGCCGCTAGATGGCTCGCAAACGCCGTCGGCCGGTCCCTTCCGCTCCGGCGGCGGCGATGCCACCGCCTGGGCGCTCCTGGACAGCCTGGGCGGTTCCCGATCTGAGTCTGACGGCCGCGCTGGCCGCCATCGCATTCTGCCTGTTCATATACCAGGCCCCGTGGCGCCTGTTTGCCGATTCCGACCCCGGTTGGCACATCGTGACGGGCGAGCAGATCCTGGCCACCGGCAGAATCCCGCATAGCGACCCCTTCTCGTTCCTCCAGACCGGGCACGCCTGGTACGCCTGGGAATGGGCGTCCGAGATCCTGATGGCCTTGTTCCACCGCTGGCAAGGGCTGACAGGGGTGGTTTTTCTGTTCACGATGTGCATCGGCCTGACCATCTGGCTGTGCTTTCGCCTCCACCGCAGGCTGGGCGGGGATTTCTTTCTCGCCTGCGTCATGGCGTCCCCCCTGGTGGCCACGGCCAAGCTGCACTGGCTGGCCCGCCCGCACGTGCTCAGCTACCTGTTTCTGCTGGGGACGGTGTTCTATTTCGAGCAGGCGGCGGGCCGGTTCCGGGTTCGGGACGGGCTAGTGCTGGGCATTGGGACCGCAGTTTGGGCTGGGGTGCATGGCAGCTTTCCGATGGTGATTGCTCTGGCCCTGCTGTACGCGGCGGGCCACGCGGCGCGGGCCCTCTTGTGGAAGGATCTGGATACCGTCGAGGAGTGGAGGCGCACCGGCTGGTTCCTCCTGGCGGCGCTGTGCGCCGGCGCCGGGAGTCTGCTGAATCCTTATGGGCTGGCGTTGCACCGGCACCTCCTGGAGTTCACCTTTCATCCGGAGCTCCGGGGGGCCGTCCTCGAATGGGAGCCTTTCAATTTCGCGCACACCGGGAGCGGGCAGATCCTGATCACGGCGGCATTGGGCGGGTTAGGCGCGCTGCTGGCGCTGCGGCAGCGGAATGTCCCGCACGCTCTGGTCATTGGGTTTCTGGTGGCTCTGGGGCTGAAATACGCACGCGGGCTGCCGGTCTTGGCCCTGCTCGGGCTGCCTCTGGCCAACGCCGCCATCACCCGCACGCTCGAGATGGGCAAAGGCGCAATTCTCCGGGGGCTGATGGGAATCTCCGCCGAGCTGCGCCGATTGGACCGCAACCAGCACGGCGGGGCGCTGGCGGCGCTGGCGGCTCTGGCCGTGCTGGGCTGGCTGCACCAGCCGGCGGTAGAGGCACGCACCGGGTTTTCTCCGGAGACCTACCCGGCCGGGGCCTACGAAACGATTGCCGGGCTGCCGGCGTCCAGCCGGATCTTTGCCTCGCCCCTCGATGGCGGCTACATCTGTTATCGTTCGAATGGCACGCGCAAGATCTGGATCGACGGGCGCGTGGACTACTTCGGGCCGGCTCCCTACCTCCAATTCCAGCAGATTCTCTTGACCAAGCCGGGTTGGAAGGAAACGCTCCGGGAGGTGGGTTTCACACACGCAGTGCTGGAGACCCGGCGCCCGCTGGCGGCGGCGCTGGACCAAGCCGGCTGGCGACAACTGTACCGCGACCGGCGCGTTGCGGTGTGGGAGCGGCCAGACGCCGAACTGCGGCTGAACGCGCTGAACCCGCCCCGCAGTCACCTCAGGCCACGCACCCGGTGTTTTCCGCCCCCGGCTCGGACAGAACCCCGATTGTTCCCGTGCGGGGAACCATTTACGCTGAACCTAGATCGAGCATGGTCCCAGGCATCATTGTCTCCCCAGATTTGGAACTGGCCGCTGAACTGGAAGCCGCACTCACGCAAATCGGCCAGGTGGTCGTCGTTCGTAAGCTTAATGATTACCCGACCGAGCACGACCTGGGGCGCCTGATCCGAGCGCTCGCGCCCAAGATCTTCTTCCTCAGCGTGGCCTCCGTCGAGCAGGCTCTGCGCCTCGCCAGGCAGGTCGAGGCCTGTGCGCCGGGCATCCAGATCATGGCCTTCGACCGCGACTGCGACCAGGCCACGCTGCTCGAATTGATGCGCGCAGGCATCCGCGAATTCGTCTCCATCCCGCTAACCATCCACGAATTGCCGAACGCCCTGCTCCGCCTGAACGCCGCCCTCGAGCGAAAACCGCCCAGTATCGAGTCCACCGACCTGCTGTTCAGTTTTCTGCCTGCCAAGCCCGGCGCCGGCTGCTCGACCGTCGCCCTGAACCTCAGTGTCGCCCTCGCCGCCACCCCCAACACCAAGGTCCTGCTCGCCGACTTCGACCTCAACTGCGGCATGATCGGATTCCTTCTGCACCTGGACGACTCGCGTTCCATCGTGGACGCCGCCGAGCACGCCGCTCACCTGGACGAGACGCTGTGGCCCAAACTCGTCCAGTCCGTAGGCAATCTGGACATCCTCGCCGCCGGAGTTCCCCGGCCCTGCTTTCGCATCGAGCCCGCGCAGATCCATTATCTGCTCGACTTCGCGCGGCGCAACTACCAGGTCGTCTGCGCGGATCTCTCGGGTCTGCTCGAGAAGTACTCCGTCGAACTGATGCAGGAGTCCAAGCGCATTTTCGTCGTCTCCACCCCCGAGCTGCCCTCGCTCCACCTGGCGCGGCAACGCATCGACTTCCTCCGCAGCCTGGAACTGGAAAGCCGTGTCAGCCTGGTGCTGAACCGCGCCCAAAGGCACCCGCTCATCCCCACCCCCGAGATCGAGAAAATGATTGGCCTCCCGGTCGCCATCGAGTTTCCCAACGACTACAAGGGAGTGCACAAAGCATTCACCGGGGCCAAGCCCATCGACCCTTCGAGCGAACTCGGGAAGCGCTTCAAGGGATTCGCCCGTCAGCTCCTGACCAAGAGCCCCGAGCCGCCGCCCCCCAAGCGTTTCGTGGACTA
Source organism: Bryobacteraceae bacterium (assembly GCA_049512775.1). Classification (GTDB taxonomy): domain Bacteria; phylum Acidobacteriota; class Terriglobia; order Bryobacterales; family Bryobacteraceae; genus Fen-330. Next base: position 7,998 of record JBEKWU010000084.1, on the reverse strand, counting down.
TTTCACCATCTCTCCCGCCCGCTTCTCCTTCCACGATTCCGCCAAGAGACGCGAATGACATCCTTCCGGCAATTCTATTCTCCTTGTTCTCAATCGCTTGCGTAGTTCGCACAGCGCCAGTGGCAGCCCCCCGGTCTATTCTCGATTCAGCCGCTAACGGGTTGTGGGCGCATGACCGCCCTTGGAGGACACCTCTCGGCCCACAACCCGTTATCCTCTCCACAGTGCGCTCCCGCCCCGTTGCATCATAGAGGTGTGTCCGTTCGCATCGGCATTCATCCCGTCCTGGAGGCCCTCCGCGCCCGCAGCCCGCTGAACCGCGTGCTCATTGCCAGAGGAGCATCCGGGCCGCGCCTCCAGGAGATTATCGACCTTTGCCGCGAGCTGTCCGTTCCCGTCCGATTCGAGCCCCGTGGCGCGCTGGACCGTATTGCGGGCGCCTCCACCCACCAGGGTGTCGTGGCGCTGGGCGCCCCCCGCCAACTCGCGGAACTCGACGACCTCCCTGCCGGCGCCTGTCTCGTAATCCTCGACGGCATCGAAGACCCGCACAACCTCGGAGCCATCATCCGCACCGCGCACGCGGCCGGCGCCGACGCCGTGGTGGTTCCCGACAGGCGCGCAGCCGGGCTGACCGAGACCGTCGCCAAGGCCGCCGCCGGCGCCCTCGAGCACCTGCCGGTGGCGCGCGTCGGCAACCTCGCCCAGGCCCTCGAACGCCTCAAGCAGCGCGGCTATTGGATCTACGGCCTGGACGAGCGCGGCGACCAGAGCTACGACCAGATCGACTACGCCTCCCCGACCGCCTTCGTCCTCGGCGGCGAGGGCCAGGGCCTGCACCAGATGATCCGCAAGCGCTGTGATTTTCTCGTGCGCATTCCGCTGGCCGGGAAGATCTCCTCGCTGAATGTCTCCGTGGCCGCCGGCATCGTGCTCTTCGAGTGGAAGCGCCGCCAACTCACCGACAGGCGCATCTGACGTTCGCTCGTCCCCGCCGAAAGGCGTCACGCAACCAGGGCAATATTAGGCTATGCTGTTCCTGGTCGAGATTCAGGACCGGGAGAACCCTCGTGAGAAACGCGCTGCTTTGGCTCCTTGTCTCTTTCTCCCTGCCGCTTGCCGCCCAGGATCGGGAACTGGAGGAACTTCTCAAGCAGGCCAGGAACCTGAGGTCCGCAGGGAAACTGGAGGAATCCGCGGCCAGCTACAGCCGCGTGCTCGAACAGGATCCCAGGAACGTCACCGCCTACCTGGGCCGTGCGCACACGCGGCGCGCCCAGAAGGACTTTGCCGGCGCGAGGGCCGATCTGGAATCCGCGCAGAAACTGGAACCCGGCACCGCGCGGGTTTTGTACGGATTCGGCCTGCTGCACTCCGACCTCAAGGACTACGACGCGGCGGCCCAGTTCTTCCAAAGAGGGATCTCCGCCGACCCGAAGTACTGCGGTCCCTACAGTGGCTTGGGACTCCTGGCCAACCTACGCAAGGACTACAGCGCCGCCGAGAAGATTCTCACCCAAGCCATCGCCTGCGACCCGATGGAGGCCGGCAACTATAACCTCCGCGGGGTGGCGCGCAGGAACCTGAACAACCGCGAAGGCGCCGCCGCGGATTTCGAGAGAGTGCTGGAGCTGGATCCGTCGCACCAGGGGGCGAAGAAGAATCTCGCGGCCTTGACTCAGGCCCCCGTTCCGTCCCTGGACGCGGCGCGGCACACCGCTCCGACGCCGGCTCCGCTCCCGTCCCGGCAGCAGGCTCCGGTTCCTCGCCCACCCAGCATGCCGCCGGCGGCCTTCCCCGCCTTCCCGGCAGGCGATGCCTGCGCCGCCGCGGGAAGCGCGTCACCGGACGTACCCTGGCAGCACGCCACCGTCGCTCCCCTTCCGGGCACCGATGCGGCGCCCGCGAGCATTCCGCCGTTCCTGGACATCAATCGACTGACGCCGGCGCAGTGGTCCGGCACGGTGATGGCCGCTTCCGCGGCAATGAGGCTGATCTACGGAGATCTGAGCCAGGAACAGGAGCGGCAATTCCAGGCCAAGTGGGCGCCGCTGGCGGATTGGCCTTCGCCGCCCATCGTCGCCTACTTCAACAAGCTGAATCCGCTGCTGGGGCAGTTTCTGGCCGCGCGAGGCGCGATGTTTCGGACCGCGGTCGAGTTCGACCGGGCCTGGGCCGAGGCGCAACGCGCGGTGGGCTACGACGACGAGCGCTCGGCACGGGGAGCGCTCGCGCTGGCCCAGAATCAGCGGCGGGCGCTCGAGTCGCAGCAGGCGCTGGTGGCCAACCTGGTGCGGCAGATTCAGGCCCTGGGCAACCCGCCGGATCCGGTTCAGGATCGCTGTGAAAGCGCGGGCCGGCACCGCAAGGCAATCGCGGCGGTCCAGGAGCTGCTCGCCCCTTTCCCCCTGGAAGGCGTCTGGGAAGCCGACGACGGAGCAATGTGGGTCTTCCGGCAGATGGCCAGCCTGCCGGACGGACGCATCCTGGCGGTTGCCACTCCAACTCTCGCGACCGCGAAGATGTTCGACAGCGTGTGGTGGCTCGAGCCCCAGCCTGCCGGCTCGTTCTTCGAGTTCTACCAGCCCATCTTTGCGTGCGGCTGGCTTTTCAAGCCGGTGGGCTTCGATTGGGAGCTTCGCAAGGCCTGCGATGAGAGCCACTGGGTCCAGACGAACCGTTTCGAACCCCGGACGTGGCTCGAGAAGATTGCCTACGGCGGCTCGACCATGCTGCGGCCCAAGAAGAACTTCACCCCGAAGTTCCCCGAGGGCTGGACCTGGGAATCCCTTCAGAAACAGACCGAGGGGATCGAGAAGCTGAAGGCCGGGACGTTCGAAGCCTGGAACAAGAACAAGGCCAGGTTCCTGCCGGTTCTCCTCTCGCAGAAGTCCACCGAGCCAACGCCCCAGACCGCGGCGCAGTCGAAGCCTCCGGCTCCTCCCCAGCCCGGGCCGCCGAAACCCGAAGAACCCGCGCTGAACGCCAAACAGGACGACATCCGGTTCCACGAAGGCAACATCAGAATCATTCAAGACAGCTTGGCTAAGGACCAAGCCGAGCTTGCGGGCACGGGAGATCCGGGGCCCAGGGCGCAGCTCGAATTCCGGATCTTGCAGCAGAAATCGGACTTGCAGGCGGAGCGCGACCTGATCGCTTCGATCCAGACGGGCGTCATCGTCCACAATCGCTCGGCATTCGACGATGTCGCGCACGAAGAGTTCGTCGCCAACATCGGAAAGGAGCAGCGCCGGATGGAAGCCGTCATGCGGGCGCAGACGGCGGCTGAGACCCTGGTGGGCCAACTGCCTTGGAACGAACAGGACCAGGCGCGCGAGTTTGTGCAGCGGCAGATGCGCGCCGCCCTCACGACGATGGACGCCGGGGCCGCGCGGGCGGTCGTCTCGGCGGTCCATGAGAAGGTGGCCGGCTACTACGCCGGGCAACAAGCCAAGGAAGACGAGAAGGCGGCCTGGGCCAACCTGGGCTACGAAGCAGCCAGTAACATCCAGAAGGCCGCGGACTCCGCCAGCCAGGTGGTCTCGGTCTTTGCTCCCCCTCCGCTGGCGGCGGCTTACCAGGGGTTTATCGGCTATCTCGAAGGTGGCCCCGTCGAGGGAGTGACCCGCGCCGGGCGCTGGTGCAACACGCTCACCTATGCCGCGGTGGATGCGTTCAAAGGGTTCGAACAAGGAGGCGCGAACGGCGACCTTGGGGAGGCCCTGTCCAGCGCGGCGTGGGCCGGCGTGAAAGCGTTTGTGATCGGTAAAGCCTTCGAGTATGGGATGAATCGCGTGTCCGGGACCCCCGCTTCGGCGGAGGCGAACATCGCCCGGCCCAGACCTGGCAACGCTCCAGTGACGGCAGCCGCGTATACCGAGTACCGCAAACTGCTCAAGGATGGCGAAGACCGGGTGGCGCGGCTCAAGACCGCCTGGGATGACGTCAGGAAAGCGCGTGAGGCGGGCGCCTCGTTGGAGGAGATGAACCGGCTTCAGAAGGAGCTGCGCGAGACTACCGCCCTGGTGCATGAGAGCCCCGAGGCCAAGAGCCTGTTGAAGAAACTCCAGAAGGATCCCTCCAACTCGGCCCTGGTCGAGAACTACTCGAAGTCGCTGGGCGAGATGCACGCGCGCGCCGAAAAGCAGTTTCACGAGATCATGCAGGCCAACGGCTGGAACCAGCAGCAGTTGCGCGAGTTCCGCAACGCGGCCAGCGGCCCGTCGGTGGGCATGGACCACGACCTGGGATTGATCGAGCAGGCCTGGGTGGTGAACGGCAAGTTCAATCCCTGGCTTACCAAGAACGGCAAGCCCGCCGCCGTACTCCACTGGCAGGAAGAGGGCGAGAAGGCCTGGGAGAAGGCCTACGAGCAGGTGACCGGCCGAAGCGCGATCAGGTCCTGGGACAACATCACCACGAGCAAGATGGCGGAGGCCTACGCCGACCCGGCCTGGCTGGGCGACGGCGCCAGGGACATCAAGACCGTAATCATCGGCGAAATCCAGTCCGGCAAGGCTCAGCAAGCCGCGGATGTGACCACTTACAAAATGTGGCACATGATGAACAATCCGGCCCTGTCGCCGATGCAGGCTTTGGTGGAGACCGCGCGCGGCACGGCCAAGGACGCCGAGACCAAGCTGTTGCCGATGCTCATGAAAGTGACCGCCTCGGGAGCGAAATCCTCGCAGGCGCTCCAGCAGGCGCAAGTCCATTGGAAGGAAATCACGCGGATCCTCAAAGAGATGGGAACTCACGAACTCGATCCTGTCTCCGCCGACCGGCAGATCCGCATTCTGACTGGCGGAAAGAGCATCCCCGAAGTAGTCCAGACCATGGGCGGACTGCTCGAGTCTCTGGGAAAAACCGTGGGAAAGTAGGCCCGGGAGGCCAGCGCTCCGTGGGCACTCGCGACTGCCGCGCCGGCAATTTGGAGGTAGTGATGTCTGAGATGCGAGCGGCAGCAAGTTCGGGAGGCGGAGCGCTTCCTTCGGAATCGGGTGCTGAGCAGCCGGAGTACATTCTTCTTCTCTGGCATAGCCGTGTCAAGTTACTGCTCAACCCGCACGTCTGGTCCATGGTCATTCTGGGTTTCGCCGCAACAGGGGCGATCCTGGCCCTGATCTTCGGATTGGCCAGCGGCAGCGCGAGCGCCGGCCTTACCATGGGCGCCGGGGGCTTCGCGTTTCTTCTCGTCGTGTTTGTCGCTACAGGTACCGTCGTCGACCTGTTCGGCGGCTTCCGGGTCGCTTTCTCGCTGACCACCCACGGCGTCCGCAGCGCAAGGGGGAAAGGCGCCAACGCCGTTTCTACCATCGCCACGGTCGGCGGGATCCTGGCGGCCAACGCGGCAGCGGTTGGGGCCGGCCTGCTGTCCCAGTCCGAGCGCAACGTCTTCATTGCCTACACGGACGTCAGGAAGGTCAAGGTCTGCTCCTCGGGAAGGTACATTCTGGTGCGCGGAGGCTTCGGGGAAAAACCGATCGGACTCTATTGCGAAGCCGACGTCTCCCGCCGGGTCCTCGACGTTCTGCGACTGCGCTGTCCCTCCGCGAGATTCCTCGGTCCGGGAGCATAACAGTGCAGTCTCTTCTGAACTGACGCCTGCATTGACGGCCCGTCCCCTGCCTGCAAGGGACGGGCCTGGCAAGAAAACCGCGAACTTCTTTACCGGTGATGGCCGCCGTGGCTGCTTCCGCCACCACCGCCGCCGCCGTGGCCGCCGCCACCGCTGTGCCCCCCGCCGCCGCTGTAGCTCGGCGCGGAACGACTGTAGCTCCCGCCGCCGTAGCTCGGGGCCGGCCGGCTGTAGCTGCGGCCGCTGTAGCTCGGCGCGGACTGGTTGTAGCTGCGGCCGCTGTAGCTCGGAGCTGATCGGCTGTAGCTGCCGGAATTGCCGCGATAGCTCTGGCCTCGCTCCATGGTCCGCGGGCTCGAGGAGCCCCCAAACCCGCTCCAGCCGCTCCTGGAACTGCGGCCTACGCCTCCGCTCTGAAAGCTCGGCTGGCTCGATCGAATCCCTGCACCGCTGCCCGACTGCCCGAACCGTTGCCATCCCTGGCCCATGGCGGAAGCGGCCCCGCGCTGGACGCTGCTCATCCCCTGGCTGCGTCCGGCAAAGCCACTGCCATTGCCTGCCGCGGACCGCTGCCCGCCGAAGGCTTGGCGTGCCATCTGATCCACCCCGCGACGCTGATTCTCGAAAGACACCCGGTCGCCACGCGCAGTCTGCCCACGGCTGAAGAATTGAGCGTTATTCCGGCTTTGCGGCAGGTTGTTCGCCCGGACCGCGCGGTTGGAGAACCGCAAGCTCTCCCGGCCCGGCGTCACCGGCAACGCGCCGCGCACCAGGCTGGCGCGCCCCAGCTCGGTGCCATTCATGTGCACTGCGGAGCCCGCGCGCCCGTTGACGAAGCCGTGGCTGTCCACGCCGGTAATGGCGTTGTGGATGCCGGCGTTCCGGTAAGCGCCGGCGATGTTGACATTGTGGTCAAGGTGGATGCCGTTTCGGTAGTAGCCGCCGTTCCGATAGCCCGCGTAGTAGCGACTTCCGTACCACGGATAGTAGCGCTCATGCGGCGCCAGGGGGAACCACCCGATCCCCCCGAACCCGAAGCCCGCACCGATCCCGCCCCAACTGTTCCAGCCCATGAAGGCCACCAGCCCGGGGCTCCAGTAGTGATGCCGGTAGCCGTAGCCCGGCCACCAGCCCAAGCCCGCGGTATAGAACCACCGGCCGTAGTGATAGGGCGCCCAACCCCACGGATCGTAGCTCACCCAGCTCCAGCCGTACCAATCCTCCCAGGCCCACCGGCCGTAGCGATACGGCGCCCAGTCGTCCGCCACCTGCGGGTACCAGCAATAGCCGTACGAGGCCACGTTCGCCCAGGTGCCGGAATTGTCCAGGTCTTCCGCGCCGGAGATGTCATGGCTCACATAATTGTAGGAGCGGCTCTGTTCGAGCTGCTGGTCCCGGCTTTCGTTCCAGCGGTCCCACTCGTCGTTAGGAACCGACGCCCGCATCTGGAACTGGGGGTCCGTCGCCTCCCCGCGAACCAGCATGGTTCGCCCGGCCTGCAACCGCTCGGAGCCGCGCTGGGAGGAGATTTCCGCCTCGCCGGACCGCACCGTGATCTCCGCGGAGCCGTCCTCGCGAACCGCGATGCGGTAGCTTCCCTGCCTCACCGGGCGTACGGATACGCTCGGCGTGCTGATCTCGACCTGCGCATTGCTGTCGCGCAACCACCGGAATGTCACCATGCCGCGGGCCACCTGGAGCTGGTAGCGCTGGTTCTCCAGCCCCGCGAACCGGACCTCGGTCATGGGGGCCAGGCGCACCATGTTGGCCCAGTCGAGCTGCACCTCGGCACGGGAGCCCGAACCGGTCAGAAGCCGGTCCTCGGCCATCAGCGGCGCGTTCAGAGCGGCCGCCACCAGGTCGCCCGAGTCTCCGCGACGCACGGAAACGTCTCCGTTCATCAGACTGATGCGCGCCACGCCACGCCCCGGGCCTCCGTCTTCGTCTTGCGCCCACGCCGCACCCACGATTCCTATCGCCACCACAAGCAGCTTCAGCATGATCCGTTTCATGGCCACCCTCCCAACGAACATCCTGCTCGAAGCAAACCAAGGGCCATACCCAAACCATTGACAACAGGTTGGTTGCGGGTGTCCCGCCGCGCGCCCCCTGGCTGAAAACCACCACTCCGCTTGGATTGGGCCAACCCCGAGCTACTGGGCGAGGCTATTCCCCGCCATCGCTTCCCTCTGCCTGCCATAGTACTACACTCGGTACTAGTACGTTAATCCTCACTGGCAACCCTGTCAAGCCAATTAAGTAGGTGACCGAAACGGGGGTTGTTGAGCCACCTAAAAAAGTGAACGAAACCGCTGCGCGGTAGGCGCCTTCGCTCTGAGCCAGCGTGGCGGGCCGCCCCTGAGAAATACTGGATGAGGTTTATTCCCCAATAGACCAATCCGATTTCTCAGGAGCAACCC
>JBEKWU010000083.1:0-24527 GCA_049512775.1 Bryobacteraceae bacterium | reverse complement strand
CTGGCTTGATCCGGGAAGCCAACACCGGGGCGTAGCGCTGCACCCAGCGCCAGATGGTGGTGTGGTCGACACTGAGGTTGCGTTCCGCCATCATCTCTTCCAGATCGCGGTAGGAGAGGGAGCAACGGAGATACCAGCGGACGCAAGGGGGGGTCGCGGAGGACAGTTCCCAGATTCAGGCTCGCGATCGTGCTGTTCGCTATGTTGAAAGTCATCAAATTCGGGGACTCTTTTGCCCAACTCCCGGTTGCTGCCCCAAAGCAGTGACTTCGGTTTGCACTTGGGATTGCGCCTCGGTTATGAACTTCATGAACCGGCTCTTCTCCAACTCCAACGCGTCGGACAAGTCAGTGGCCTGCGTCATACCTTCAGCTCCCACCCTAGTAATAGCCGAGCCGTCAGTCAACGAACCGCCCAGAATCAGCAGGATGGGGAATTGCGCGGCAAACCGCCTGGGCCCAGGCGGTTTAGTCCCTATGTTCTGTGTGGAATCAATAGATTAGAGGGCCGAGGCCGCTTGGGTCTGGCGGTTTCCGGCCACAACGTGCCCGGGCCCTCTACTGGAGCGCCTTTTCGATCGCGGTGGCGACCTCGGGGGAGTCGGGCGCAACGATGGGCTCGAAGCGGGCCATGACCGTGCCGTCGCGGCCGATCAGGAACTTGGTGAAGTTCCAGCGAATGTCGCCGCCGGTCTTGGGGTTCTGGCTTTTGTCGGTCAGGAAACGGTACAGCGGGTTGATGTTGTCGCCCTTCACGGAGCTCTTCGCGTACAGCGGGAACGAGACATTGTAGGTGCGGGAACAGAACGACTTGATTTCCTCGTTCGTGCCGGGCTCCTGCGCGGCGAAGTTGTTGGCCGGAAACCCCAGGACCACCAGCCCGCGGTCCTTGTATTCCCGGTAGATCTTCTCCAGGCCGGCGTACTGCGGCGTGAAGCCGCACCGGCTGGCGACGTTGACCAGCAACAGGACCTTGCCCTGATAGGCGGCCAGCGGCGCGGGCTGGCCGTCGATCGAGTTCAGTGTGAAATCGTAGATGCCGGAAGCGGGAAACGCGGCAGATGCCATGAGCAACACCCCTGCGAGGATTGAGAAAACACTTCGCATACCCATAAGATGCCGCCGACTCGCCCAAGGACGCGGGCATTCGTAGAATAAAGCTCCAGCCCTGTCCCGGAATGGTAGAATCCCTGTGTTGAATGCGAGCCTGAGCTGGCCCTGCGCCGAACTGACGCCCCAACTGATCGAAAGGGCGCGGGGAGAATTGCTCGCGGAGCCGGCGCCCGTTCAAGTGTGGCTCTGGCGCACCGATTTCGAGGAAAGCCGCTGCGCCGGCCTGGCGCGGGTGCTGTCGCCGGCCGAGCGGGCCGCGGCGGAGCGCTTCCGATTCCCACGGGACCGCGCCCGCGCTCTGGTTTCTCGCGCCGGCTTGCGCTTGCTGTTGGGCGGATACCTGAACCTGCCGGCGGAAAACGTCGCGTTCGCCGCGGGAGGCACGGGCAAGCCTCGACTGGCCGGCACGGGCGCGGTTTCATTCAACCTCTCGCACTCCGGAGCCTGCGCCGCCGCGGCCGTCTCCCGCGGCCGCGAACTCGGAATCGACATCGAGCAGATCCGCCCGGACGCCGCCTGGCGCGACATCGCTGCACGGTTCTTCTCCCCGGAGGAGAGGGCCTGGCTGGATTCCAGGGTGGAACCCGGGGCCTTCTTCCGCCTGTGGACGGCCAAGGAAGCCGTATTGAAGGCAGCCGGGACGGGTCTCGCCGCACCGCTCCACCGCATCTGCGTGCGACCCGGGGAGGACGCGCCGCCCTGGAACCTCCGTGAACTCGACTTGGCGGCCGGCTACGCCGGCGCGGTAGCCTTTGACGGCCCCCCCGCCATCCTGAAGGTCATGACTCAGTTCGGATACCAGTAGTGCACCGGGACGCAGGTGCAGGTTCGATATCCGCCCCCGCCCCGACTGTGGCTGGGGGTGAAGCTCACGCACGAGCACGCGGCGCCGGGAACGCAGTTGCACACGCACACCGCCCCCGCCGGAATCGGCGACCCGCAGGGCATGGTATAGGTGATGGTTTGTCCCGTCAACTCGTCCCGCGCCGTATAGGTAAGCCCCTTGACATCGGAAGTGTTCGCCGCCGGATCGAACAGGAGTCCATGCACGCTGCGCTTGCCCAAATCCCAGAGCACCACGGCTCCGTTATCGGTGGCGCAGGCCAGCAGGCGGCGATCGGGTGTGAACTCGAGCGCGTGGATCGTCCCCGCCGTCTGGCACGAGAAGAGCGCCAGAAACCGTAGGTCCCGGAGCGACCACAGGTAGGCCGAACTCTCCGAGGCGGCGGCTAACAGACTGCCGTCCGGGGCGATTTTGAACCTGCTGAAGTGGCTCGACCTGCCAGCCGCCAGGCGTGCCAGGCGGCGGCCCCCCGGAAGCAGCCAGACATCGATTTCCGAGTCCCGCAAGGCTATCAGCTTGCCGCCGTCGGGGCTCACCTCCATGGCCTGGACCCCGGCTTCAAACCCCGGCACGGTCCCGAGCAGGTCCAGCCCGGGCAGCGACCAGAAACGCAGCTCGTGATCGGGGCCGGACGACAGCAAAGCGGTCGAATCCGGCATCGCCGCAATAGCCTCGATGTTCTCGTCGCGGCCGCCGCGGGAGCCGATCAGGCGGCCGTCGGGTACGGACCACAGCCTCCATTCCCGCTCCGCGTGCGACGCCAGCAGCTTGCCATCGGAGGTGAACAGAATCTGCCCGGGGGTGTTCTCGTGGCCGCTGAGCGTCGCGACAAGCCGGCCCTGGGGAACCGACCAGAGGCGGATGGTGTTGTCGCGCGACCCGGTGGCCAGCGTCTTCGCATCCGGCGAGAGAACCAGCGACTCGACCCCTCCCGTGTGGCCCTCCAGCGTGGCGATCAGCGTCCCGCGCGGTCCGAAGGGCTTCACCACCGCCCCCTTGCGCTGCTTCGGCTGCGGCGGAGGGGGCGCCGCGCCGGGCTTAGGCGGGCCCCAGATGCGCGCGGTCTTGTCGCCGGAGGCCGAATACGTGGTCTGGCCGTCGGGCGAGAGTGCCACACACTTGACGTCGTCTTTGTGCCCCTCCATGGTGGCCGTCAACTTGCCGTCGGCGAGCGACCACAGCTTCACCAGATGGTCGCGCGCGCCCGAGGCGAGCGTCTTCCCGTCCTTGCCGATGGCCAGCGTCAGCACCGCGCCCCGGTGCGCGCTCAAGCTCTTCGGAGCTGAAACAGCCTGGAGCGCCGGGTCGGCAAACCAGGTTCGGAAGGCCGGCGGATCGATATCCCAGCGCGCCAGGTTGCCCTGCCCGTCGCCGGTGAGGAGTGAATTCCCGTCCGGTGTAAAGGCCAACGAGACCGCGCGGGTAGTCGGCTTGAACGTGCAGAGCTGGCGGCGGTCCGCGAGCGACCACAGCCGCACCGAGCCCCCGCCGTCCGCCGAAGCCAGATACCTGGCTTGCGGACCGAGCGCCAGCACGGCCGCGGAGTGCCCGCTCAGCGTCCCGATCATTCGGCGTTCGGGCAGCGCCCACAACTGGATCTGTTCTCCCGCTGCGTTGACCAACAGCTTGGAATCAGGGGAAAACAGGATTGGGCCGTTGCCTCCGCTCCCGTCGCCTAGGTTGCCCACCAGCTTCAAGCCGCGCAGCGAGCCGAGCCAGGTTGCACGGTGAGATTTCCAGGCGATGGTATCGGCGTCCGGGGCCAGAGCGACTTCCGTAATGGAGCCCGAATAGTCGCCCCGCATCCGGCCCAGGTAACGTCCGGAGGGGCGCGACCACACGTACAACTGGTCATCCTCGCTCGCCGCCGCCACGAACCTGCCATCGGAGCTCAGCATGACGCGCGTCAACCGCTTCTGCGAGGGGGCGCGCAGCATTCCGGCAGGCTGACCCTCGGGAACAGACCACAGCCGGACCGTGCCGTCGTCGCCCGCCGAAAGCAGCAACTTGCCGTCTTGCGTCGCCGCCAGCGAGCGGACTTCACCGAGGTGGCCCTCCAGGGTGGCCAGCCTTCGTCCCTCCGCGAGCGAAAACAACTCGATCTTGTCGCCCACTGCGGCCAGCGCGTAGCGGCCGTCCTCGGTAACCAGAAACGCTCCGGCGGCCCCGGGCAACGCAGGCAGGCTGGTGGTGAGGCTCGCATCTTTGAGCGCCCAGAGCTTGACGGTGCTGTCGGCGGAAACCGAGACCAACGCCGTACCGTCTTTGCCTACCGCCAGCCCGACGACCGGCCCCAGATGCGCCGGTTGCGCCTTCTCGGGCGCCCAAACCGGGTCGACCGCCGGATCGGAGAGGAAGCCGCGGAACTTCTTGGAGGCTGCGTCCCAAACAGTCACCGAGCCTCCTCCCAGAGGAGCGGCCAGGGAGTTGCCGTCCGGAGAAAACGCCAGGGCTCGAACCCCGGCTCCGGTGCCCAGCCGGAAGATGACAAGCATCTGACCATCGGGGAGTGAGCGCAACCGGATGCTGTTGTCCTGAGAAGCAGAAGCCAGCAATCTGCTGTCGGCGGAGACCGCCAGGGCCACTACCGGCTGATGATGTCCTTCCAGTGTCTTCACCAGCACGCCATCGGGTAGCGACCACAGCTTGACGGTATGGTCGTCCGACCCCGTTGCGATCATCCGGCCGTCCGGCAGGACCGCCAGTGTATTGACGTCGCCGTTGTGGCCGGTCAGGGTCCGCGCCGGCTTGGCGTCGGCGACCGACCAGGTGCGGGCGGTGTCATCATAAGAGCCGCTGACCAGCGTGCTTCCGTCCGGAGTGAATGCCAGCGAAGATAGGCGGCCCTTGTGCCCGGAGAGAGTGCCCTTGAGGGCGCCATCGGGCAGCGACCACAGCTTGATGACGGGCTGCGATCCCGATCCCGAGCAGGAGGCCAGCGTCTTGCCGTCCGGCGATACGGCCAGAGCCGTCACGCCGTCGTTGCCGTGGGCTTTGATGGTGGCCTGCGCCGAGCCGGTGGGTGTGGCGAACAGCCGGATCTCGCCGGAACTGGTTCCGGCGGCGAGCAGCTTGTCATCGGGAGTCAGCGCCAGAGACAGGATGGCTCCCGATCCCGCTTCATGGGTCGCCAGGGGCTGCCCCGCGGGCACCGACCAGGTGCGCACCCCGCCGTTCTTGGAACCACTGGCGACGAAACTGCCGTCACGGGCAAACACCAACACGCTGACGCCGGTGCGATGCCCGTCCAGGACCGCTTTCAGCCGGCTGTCGGCCGTTGACCAGAGCTTGACCAAAGTATCGTCGGAGGCTGTCGCCAGAAGGGCGCCATCCGGCGAATAAGCGACTGCATTGACTGCCGCCGTGTGGGCCAGCTTCCGCTGCTGAGGGATCTCCACCTCCGGGGTCCCCTCCGGCTTCGAGACCGGCGGCCGTGCACCGCGGCGGACCTGGGCCGAGGCCGCGCCCGCCAGCACAGCGGATGCGCCCACACCGGCCTCCATCAAGCCGCGCCGGCTGAGTTTCCAGCCACTGTTCTCCCGCCGTATTGCGAAGACCTCGGGTTCTTCCTCGGGCCGGGCGGCGAGGCTCGAGTCTTTGAGTCGGTCATCGGGCTTTTCGGGTTTCATGCCATCAGGCATTAAACCACACGAAGACGGGTTGGGGCACGTCGGAGGTCCCTCGGCAGGGTAGCCCTCGCGTCCGCGGTTCGACGCGCCTTGCGACTGCCGAACCGCGGGTGTGAACGAGGGGTCCGCTTTTTAAGACGGATAATGGGAGGTTTGCGTTCCGCTACAATATCTCATACCGCGCGAATGTCCCCGGAATGTAACAATTCTCCAGACGAACCGGCGGGGCGGCCCGCACCCGTGCTGTCGGCGGAAGTATTCAGCATTCCCTTGCAGGACTCGAAGTACATCGTCTACGCTCCCGCGCGCCGCTCGGCTTTCGTCGCCAATGCGCGCGTGGTCCACTTCATCTCGCAGCTCGAGAAGGGGATATTCGACGCGCCAGCCGACCCCGATGGCTCGCTCGCCAACCTGTTGCGCGCGCTTGAGATCGTGGACGCCGGGCCGGAGAGTCCTCCTTCGGCCGCCTGCCACGGCGACCCCCAACCGGTCTCGGTCACGTTGTTTCTGACCACCGCGTGCAATCTGCGCTGCACTTACTGCTACGCTTCCGCCGGCAACGCCACCCCGAAGTTCATGACGCTGGAGACGGCCAAACGCGGGATCGATTTCGCCGCCGCCAACGCCGCCAGGCGCCAGGTGCCGTATTTCGAGGTGGGTTACCACGGAGGCGGCGAGCCCACGGTAAACTGGCGCGTCCTCACCCGTTCGTTCGAGTACGCGCGCGACCGGGCGGCGGAGCTGAAACTGGAGCTGCGGTCCTCGGTGGCCACCAACGGCGTGCTCAGCGAGAAGCAGATCGACTGGATCGTGGCGCACCTGGGAGGCGTCAGCCTGTCCTGCGACGGGTTGCCGCCGGTTCACGACGAGTGCCGGCTCACCCCCTCCGGAAAGGGATCGAGCCGCCGGGTGATTCACACTCTGCGCCGCTTCGACGCGGCCAAGTTCTCCTACGGCATCCGGCTGACGGTGACTGCGGAGCACATCTCGACTCTCCCCGAATCCGTCGAGTACCTTTGCTCGGAGTTCCGTCCCGCCTCCATACAGATCGAGCCGGTCTACCTGCTGGGCCGGGGCGCCGAAGCGGCCTCCGCCGAGTCGGACGAGTTCGTCGAGGCATACCGGGCCGCCGCCGAACGCGCCGCCGCGCATGGTCGCCAGGTGCATTTCTCCGGGGCCCGCGCGGGCACGCTCACGAATCATTTTTGCAGCGTCTCTCAAGACAACTTTTGCCTTTCGGCCGACGGCAACGTCACCGCCTGCTTCGAGGCCTTCGGCGAAGACAACCCCTGGGCCGGCGTGTTCTTCTACGGCCGGTCGGCGGCCGAAGGCGAAGGGTACGTGTTCGATCACGTGGTTCTCGACCACCTGCGGAGCCAGGCCGTCGAGAAGCGTGAACACTGCCGCGGCTGCTTCGCCAAGTGGAGCTGCGGCGGCGACTGCTACTACAAGTGGATGGCTGCCAGCGGCGGGGGCGAGTTCAACGGCTCGGCCCGCTGCCACGTGATCCGCGAGCTGACCAAGGACCAGATCCTGGAGAAGATCGAGGCCGCGGGCGGCCTGTTCTGGCACGAGCCGCCCAGCTGCCCGGCCTGCGGCCAGCCGCCGCACGGGACCTGCTGATGTCCTCCGTCGTATTCGCGGTTCCGGTCTTCGACAAGTGGCTGGTGTATGCGCCGCTCAATCGCGTCGCCGCCCTGGTGAACCGCGCGGCGCTCACGGAGTTTCCCGAGGAGTTGCGCGCGGCGCTGGAGGAGGCACCGGGAGCCGAGCCGCGCCCGCGCGACGGTTCCGTCAGCCCGCAGTTTCTGGGACTGGTTCCCACCCGCGCCTGCAACCTCGCCTGCGTCTATTGCGGCTTTGGCGCCACCCAGTGCGCCGGGCAGATGGACCTCCGCATGGCTGCGGCCGGCGTGGACTGGATGGCCGAACACGCCGCGCGCTCCGGGCGCAGGACGCTGGACGTTCACTTCTTCGGTGGCGAGCCCTTCGCCGCGCCGGACGTCGTGGACGTGGCGGTGCATCGCACCCGGGCTGCCGCGGCTGGGCGGGGCCTGCTGCCGCGCCTCGAGGTCGCCACCAACGGCGCCTACAGCGAAGAGCGGGCCCGGTTTGTGGGCGATTACTTCGATGCCGTCGTCCTTTCCTTCGACGGCTTCCGCTCGGTTCACGATCGCCACCGGCCCGCCGCCGGCGACCGCGGCAGCTTCGATCAGGTGGCGAGCACCGCGCGCGTGCTCGCCGCCTCGCCCGCCGAGGTCTGCTTTCGGATTTGCGTCGCCGAGGACAACGTCGAGCAACTGGCCGAGACCGTGGATTGGTTTTGCGAGGAGTTCCGGCCATATTCCATCGACTTCGAGACCCTCCAGCCGACGCCGGAATCCGAACAGGCCGGCCTGCGCCCGCCCGACCCGTACCGCTTCGCGGCGCACTTCCTGAGCGCCCGCCGCGTGGCTTGCGAGCACGGCGTCGAGCCGGTCTACGCGGCCGCCGTCACCGAGGAGCCGCGCCTCACTTTCTGCCCGGTGGGGAATGACACGCTGATTCTCAATCCCGACGGGCGCGTGAGCGCCTGCTATCTGCTGGAGCGCGACTGGCAGGCGCGCGGACTCGATCTCAACCTGGGGCGGCTGGCCGAGGACGGCGATATGGAACTGCCGGGGGAAGACGTCGAGCGCGCCCGGCAGCTTGTCGCCGATAAACCGCGCTGCCGAGACTGCTTTTGCCGATGGTCGTGCGCGGGCGGCTGCCACGTGAATCACTCCTTCCCCGGATGTTCGCGCGCCTATGACGACTTCTGCATCCAGACCCGGCTGATCACGGCCTGCTCCTTGCTGGACGGGCTGGGCTTCGCGTCGCTGGGAGATGACCTCGTCGCCGACCGGGCGGAGATGCAGCGCCTGGCTCTGCGGCCCAGCGACCGGCTGGAAGACTGGCTAGGCGGCCAATGAGCGAGTTCCGGGCGGCGGAACAGGTCCGGTGGGCGGTCGAGGCGGCCGGAGTCGTGCTCATCGATGGCGCCACGGGAGCGGCCACCACACTGGGCTATCCCGAGGCCGCGATCTGGGATCTCATCACGCGCGGGGATTCCCGCGAACGGATCGCGGCGAAGCTGTGCGCGATCGCCGGGCTCGAGCCGGCGGCGGCGCAAGAGCTGGTGCTGAACACGGTGGCAGTGTTGCGGGAGGCGGGGTTTCTGGCGCCCCGGGGGTCCGGTGGCTAACATCTCCCTCACCACCGCCTGCAATCGCGATTGCGCGTACTGCTTCGCCGGCCCCCAGCGGCGCTCCGGCGTCTCGCACATGAGCGTCGAGACCTTCGAGAAGGCGCTCGACTTCCTCGAACGCTCCGGAATCGACGAGGCGCGCCTGCTCGGCGGCGAGCCGACTCTGCATCCCGAATTCCCCTGCTTGGCCGAGATGGCGCTCCAGCGGGGCTTGCGGGTGCGCGTCTTCTCGAACGGGCTGATGCCGGAACCGGCCCTGCGCTGGCTGGAGAGCCATCCGCCGGACCGCGTGGCGGTGCTGATCAACGTCTCCGCGGGTGCGAAAGGGCCCGGGTTCTTCGGCCGCCTCGGCAACCGCGTTACCCTTGGCTTCAACATCCAGTCCCCCGCTTTCGATCCCGCCTTCCTGCTGGATCTGATCCGGGAGTTCGGCCTGTCGCCCAGCATCCGTTTCGGCCTCACGCATCCCACCGCGGACGGATCGAACCGTTTCCTGCATCCGGCGCAGTATCAAGCCGTGGGAACGCGGCTGGCCAGGTTTCTGGAGGTGGCGCGGGCGGCGGGAGTCGAGCCGTCCTTCGACTGCGGGTTCGTACCCTGCATGTTTCCGCCCGGCTTTCCCGAGGCGCTCGGGCCGGTCGCCGCCGATATCGGCACGCGTTGTTCTCCGATCCTCGACATTTTGCCGGACGGGCAGGTGGTCTGCTGCTACCCGCTGGCCGCGCTCGCTCGCGAGCCGCTGCCTGAGCGCGAGACCGCCGCTGCCTTGCGCAGCCGCTTTTCCGAGAGGTTCTCCGGGTACCGGCGCCTGGGCGTCTTCCGAGAGTGCGCGGCCTGCCAAGTGCGGGAAAGCGGCCGCTGCAATGGCGGATGCCTGGCGGCGTCGATGCAGCGCCTCCGTCCCGCGGTAGCCGCCGTTTCCAGGGTCGAGCCCGCGGCCCCGGCCCGCGGCTGGGTTGTGCCGTACGTGGACCAGCCCCCCGTGTTCTGGGAGCGGCTGGAACACGAGTTCGGCCGGCACATTCGCGAGGTGTATTTCCCGCTGCCGGGTGACGTGGTGGGCTCCGGCCGCCCGCCGCAGCCCGCGGCGCAATGCGAGGCCTTCCTGACGCGCAGCCGGCTGCCGCGCGCGGTGCTGGTCAATCCGATCACCTTGTCGCGGCCGGTGGCGGAGATCGCCCCGGCGATCATCGAGGCGCTGCGGCGTCTGATCGGCGAGCATGGCATCACGTCGGCGACAGTCTCAAACCTGCTGCTGGCGGCCCGCATCCGTGAGGCGCTGCCTGAGTTGCCGCTCGCGGCTTCCATCCTGATGGACATCACGCTGCCCAACCAGGCGCTGATGCTGAAGGGCATTTGCGACACGCTGGTTCCCGCCAGCCGGATTATGCGCGACCTGCCTGCGCTCGAGGCGCTGCGGGCGGCGTTTCCAGGCCGGATTCGCCTGATCGTGAACGAGGCCTGCCTGCCGGGCTGCCCTTACCGGGTGCAGCACTTCCACGAGATGTGCGCGGGGTTTCCGCGGCCCGAATCGCTCTGCGGCGAACTGCTCGAGCGCCAGCCCTGGATGCGGCTCACCGGCGCGTGGGTGCTGCCGCAGCACCTGCACCTGTTCGATGGGGTCGCGGACGAATGGAAGCTCGCCGGCCGCGTGACGCTGCGGGATGCGCCCACCTACCGCAAAGTTCTCGGCGCCTATGTCCACCGCCGGCCTCTCGCGGCGCACGAGATCGGAGGCGGGCCGGCTTCGCCTCTCAAGGCAGTCGAGATCGACGAGGAATTCTACGCCCGCACCCTACGATGCGGGCGGCGTTGCCATGAGTGCAACGTCTGCCGGGAGTACTACGATGAAACCGTTGCCTGAGACAGGACCGGAACTCCATGCCATCCAGCGCGGCCGGTCCGGCTGGAAGCTGAGCCAGCCAGGCTGCCAGAAAGCCTGCATCCCGGTGCACTACTGGCATCCGAATTGAGGGGGCGCGAAGGACAAGCTGAAGCATGTCCCACGAACGAGTGTTCTCGATGCTGGAGTGGCTTTCGCCCGCCGCGTGCGCCGTCAGCATGGTGGTGTTGCTCGGCGCCGCAATCCTGTGCCGCGCTCAGATCGCTGAGCTGGCGCGCGTGCTGACCCGCCGGCAGTGGGTGGCGCTGGCGGGCGTGTTGTCGGCGGCGCTCGCGGTGCGGTTGGCGGTCGTCCCTGCCACCGAGCGGCTCTATTACGACGAACACACCTACCTCCAACTGGCCCGCGGCATCGCGGAGGAAGGGCGGGCCCGGGTGGCGGCGATCGGGGTGATCGACGCGCGGGGCTACCACTGCGAGAGCGGCTCCTATCCGCATTGGCCGTCCGGCTGGCCCACCCTGCTGGCGGTCTTCCTCAGGCTTGGCAACTACTCGCGCTGGATTGGGCCGGCTTTGAACCTTGTGCTCTCGCTGGCTGCCGTTGTCCTGGTGGCATTGCTGGCAGCAGCGCTCGTTCCGGGCCGACCGGTTTGGCTGGCGGCGGCAGCGATCTATGCCTGCTTCCCCGCCAACCAGATCTGGTCTCGCACGTCGGCCTCCGAAGTGTTCGCGGCGTTTGGGGCGGCGCTGGCGGTGCTGGCCGCCGTGGGGTACGCGCGGAGGCCCGACCCGCGCCTCGGCGTTTTCCTGGCAGCCTCTCTGGCGCTCGCGGCGCAGGTGCGCAACGAACTGGTTCTGCTCCTGCTGGTGTGCGCGGTATTCGTGGGTTGCGTGGGCGGCTGGCGGGCCTTGCGCGCGTCGGCCTGGCCGTTCGCTCTGGCCCTGGTTCTCCTGCTTCCTCAGGCCCTCGAGATCGGCACCCTGTCGCGCGCTTACGATCCGAACTTCACGGAAGGTTCGGGATTCGGCTTGCGGTACTTTCCGGCCAACGTCACCTCCGTGGCGCAATACCTGCGCTCGGACTGGATGGTTCTGCTGTGCCTCATCCTGGCGCTAGTGGGGGCGGCGCGGATCCGGGCGCTATGGATTTGGATCGCGTGCGCCGTACTGCCGCCGCTATTCTATTTCGGAGGCTCGTACGGCATTCCGGGCGGGGAGCGCTTCGCGCTGGGCTGGCTGCCGCCGCTGGCCGTGGCCGCCGGGGCTGGCCTCTGCGTGGTGCACAGTTCCCTTTCGGATTTCATCGGGCGCAGAGGGCTGATTGCGGGCTGGTTGGTCGTGTTTCTCGGAGCGCTGCTGTGGACTGGCCCACGCGTCGCGGTCGAGGACCGCCAGACGGAGATCCCTCGGGCGGACTGCGCGTTCCTGAGAGCTGCATTGCGCCTGGTGCCCGAAGGCGGGATGGTGATCTCGGCGGACCCGCCCGTGGTGATCGCCGAAGGGCGTTCATCGACGTTCCTGCCCTGGGTGGGCCGCGATCCCGGCGAGCTTGCAGAGCTTGCAGCGCGCTACCGGGACAGGCTCTACTACTTCGCGGCTCCCTCGTCCGCGCCCGCGCAGTGGCCGGAAGGCACGGAAGCCGAACGCCGCATCCTCTCCTTCTTCCGGCCCGAAGTGGTCGCCCGGGAGACGGCGCCCGCCGGCGCCCGCGTTCTGTACCGGCTGCGGAGCACGGAATGATACGATGATCGGCTGAATCCATGCCGTTTCGGGACCGCCTGTGTGACTGGCGTGGCTGGGGTATAATGGCGCTTCGCCAATTTCGGCCCGGAGGAGAGCCGCGCAGCTTTTGAGGAAAGTCACCCTTCCCGTCTTCATGACCGCGGCGCTCCTAACCGTGAGGCCCGGTCTTGCCCAGACCGTCACCACCGTCGCGGGCGACGGCAGCCCCGGCTTTTCCGGCGACGGCGGCCTGGCCACATCGGCGCAAGTCGATACGGTCTACGGAGTGGCGGCGGACATGCAGGGCAACCTCTACGTCGCCGATACCCGGAACCACCGCGTGCGCAAGATCGCCAACGGAATCATCACGACCGTGGCCGGAACCGGGCAAGAGGGGTCCTCGGCGGCGGGCGCACTGGCGACCGCCACCATGCTCTCGTTCCCGCGCGGCGTGGCTGTGGACCCCCACGGAAATCTGCACATCGCCGACACCGGGAACTCCCGCATCCTCAAGGTGGCGTCGAATGACACGGTTTCGATCGTGGCTGGGACCGGGGTGGCAGGTTTTTCGGGGGACGGCGGCCCGGCCGCCAGCGCCCAACTGAGCTACCCGGAAGGCCTGGCGTTCGATTTGACCGGGAACCTCTACATCGCCGATAGCTGGAATTACCGGATCCGCAAGATCGATTCCTCGGGGACGATCCGGACGATTGTCGGCAACGGCAGCTACGGCCCTTTCGGGGACGGTGGATCGGCGCTCGACGCCTCGCTGGGGGTAATCCAGTCGCTGGCGGTGGACCCGCTGGGCAACGTGTATCTGTCCGATCCATATAACCACCTGGTGCGCAAGGTGAGTACCGTCGGGACCATCTCGACGGTGGTGGGGGGCGGTTTCGGCTCGGCCACCGATGGTGGGACGGCGCTCACCGCGACGCTGAAGTTCCCCAAGGGAATCGCTCTCGACGCCGAAGGGAACCTTTACCTTGCCGACAGCCTGAACCACCGTGTGGGAATGATTTCGCCGGCGGGCATCATCACCACGCTGGCCGGCAGCGGAGTGCAGGGCTACTCGGGCGACGGCGGCGCGGCGACGGCGGCCCAATTGAACAACCCGTACAGTCTGGGGGTGGATTGGCACGGCAGCCTGCTGATCTCGGACCTCTGGAACTACCGCGTGCGCAGCGTTACGGCCCGGCCGAGTTGCGGTGGCGGCTGCGCGGTGACCAGCGCCGCCAGCTATTCGGCGAATGCCGTGGCGCCGGGTGGGATTGTGGCGCTGTGGGGGAACAACCTGGCCAGCGGGACGGTGACGGCTCCGAATTCCTTTCCGCTTCCCATGAGCCTGGGGGGCACCAGCGTGACCTTCAACGGCATCCTGGCGCCGCTGTTCTTCGTCTCGCCGCGGCAGGTGAACGCCCAAGTTCCGTTCGAGCTGGCGCCGGGGGCCGCAGTGGCGGAAGTGGCTTCCGCGACCGGCATCACCACGATCCCGGTGACGATTCAAGCCCTGGGGCCGGGCATCTTCACCATGAACCGGCAGGGTACCGGGGACGGAGCGATTCTCGACGCCCAGACCTTCCGGCAGATCACGCCCGCCAGTCCGGCCCTGCCGGGCGAGTGGATCCAGATCTACGGCACCGGGCTGGGCGCGGTGCAGCAAACGGTGACGACTGGGGACGTACCGCCGTCTCCCCCGCCGCAGACCAACACGAAGGTGGACGTTCTGATCGACGGTGTGCCGCTGGCCGCGGATTGGGCCGGGCTGGCGCCGGGGTGGGTCGGGTTGTATGCGGTGAACGTGCAGTTGCCCGCGAACATCGCGGCCGGCAGCCATCGGATTCAGCTCTCGATGGGTGCGGCGCTGAGCAACACGGCGACGATACCGGTCGCTTCGAGGTGAAGCGGTGGAGGGTCCCATGAAACCGAAACAGAAGTCAGGCCAATCCCCGGCGGGGCGGAACGAAGCGCCGGAAGTGTACGCGATCCGGCGCGGCCAGTCGGGCTGGACGCTCAGCCGGCGCAGCCTGTTCGGTGCGGCGGCGGCGGCCGCGGCGGCCATTCCCCGGCACGCCCAGGCGGGGGCCTGCGCCACCGGCGCGGTCGCTCACTTTGGTGGCATTTGCGGTCTCGCTATCAGCTCGGACGGGCGGCTGCTGGCCTCTGCCGGCAGCGCCAACGACCTGGCAGTCCATCTTTGGTCTCTGCCGAACGGGGCCCTGCTTAGGTCCCTGACCGGGCACGCCGACGACGTAATGTCGGTGGCCATCAGCCCGGACGGGGGGCTGCTGGCCTCAGGGAGCAGGGACAAAACCATCAAGCTTTGGTCGCTGCCGGACGGGGCGCTGCTGAAGACGCTGACCGGGCATTCCGACATGGTGATGTCAGTGGCTATTGGTCCCGACGGGCGGCTGCTGGCCTCGGGAAGCCAGGATAACACGATCAAGCTCTGGTCGTTACCGGACGGGGCGCTGTTGAAGACGCTCACGGAGAATGGAGGCGGAGCGCTCTCGGTGGCGATTAGCCCAGATGGACAGCGATTGGCGTCGGCGGGCGCCAGCGCCGTCAAGCTTTGGTCGCTGCCAGACGGGGCGCTGCTGAAGACCCTCTCGGGGCACACCGGCGCGGTGGACTCGGTGGCCATCGGCCCAGACGGGCGGCTGCTGGTCTCCGGGAGTTTCGACAATACGATCAAGCTCTGGTCTCTGCCAGACGGGGCGCTGCTGAAGACGCTCACGGGACATACTGCTTGGGTGCTTTCGGCGGCCATCGGTCCAGGCGGGCGCTTGCTGGCTTCGGGCGGTTGGGACAATACGGTGAGACTCTGGTCGCTGCCGGACGGGACACTGCTGAAGACCCTCACGGGGCACACAAATTCGGTGTTCGCTGTGGCCATCAGCCCAGACGGGCGGCTGCTGGCCTCAGGGAGCTTCGACGACACCATCAAGCTCTGGTCGCTGCCGGATGGCAAGCTGCTGCCGGTGTGCCTGATGGACCCGGCGTCGAGCACTCCCAGTGTGAGTGGCTCGACGTACACCATGAACGGCGTTTCCTATGCCGTGCCTTGCGGGACGCCGCTGCCGGCCGGGGCCGTCTGCACCTGCAACTGCGTGCCGGGGTGCAGTTGCGTAAGCTACTCGAGCGGCGGCGGGGGCCATTACTGGTACCCGAACTAGGCGAAACCCATCGCAGAGCACGGGAGGTGGTCATTACTAGGATCCGAACCAGCCGGGTTCATCCCACGCTGCCGGTGTTCCGTGTGGAGCGCGACGGCGCCAGCGTGTTCTACGCGCCCGGGCACGTGGCGGTGGCGCCCTCGGAGGAATTGCTGCGCTGCGCCGAGGAAGCTCAGGCGGCGTGGCGGCGGCTCGCCGAGGCGCCGTTCGCCCCCGAGTGCCTCACCATCTACCTGAATAACCGCTGCAACCTCGCGTGCGGATACTGCTGGGCGGCGGCTGGCCGCGCCGAGGAGTCTCCGGTGATCGATGAGTGGGCCGCGCTCGGGGCGGCGAGACTGGTAGCCCGCTGCTGTGCGGAGAAGGGCACGCGGTTCCACCTGGTGTTGCACGGCGGCGGCGAGCCGACGCTGGAATGGGATTCGGTGGTTCGCCTGGTCGAGGGAACGCGAACCATCGCCTTCGAAGCCGGGGTGGGTTGGTTCGGGTTCCTCGCCACCAACGGCGTCCTGCCGGAAGAGCGGGCCGCCTGGCTGGGCCGCGAGCTTGACTTGGTGGAGATCTCCTGCGATGGGCCCCCGGATATCCAGGACCGCCAGCGCCCGTTCGCCGGCGGCGGGCCTTCGTCACTGCACGTCGAGCGCACCGCGCGCGTTCTGCGCGAAGCCGGCGGGCGGTTCCTCGCGCGGGCCACCATCACGACGGAAACCGTCGAGCGGCAAACGGAGATCGCGGCATATCTTCACGAGGTGCTGGGCGCCAGCGACATCCGCTTCGAGCCGGTCTACCGGGCGGCGGCGTTCCGGCCCGAGCAGGCGGAGTGGTTCGTGGACCACTTCCTCGAGGCGCAGCGCCAAGCCCGGGATCGTGGCTGCGATCTTTCGATTTCCGGCGCCCGTCTGGATGAGATTCACGGCCCGTTTTGCGACGTCCTGCGCGACACGCTGCACTTGCTGCCCGATGGCTCCGCGACGGCCTGCTTCTTCCGCACCGATGGCCGATGCGCCGGCGCCACGATCGGGAAATGGGATGAGGGCCGGGACGAGTACACGCTGGATGCGGAAGCCATCGCCGCCCACCGCCGGAAGGCGCTGGACGCGCCCGCTTGGTGCCGCGACTGCATCAACGTCTGCCACTGCGCCCGCGAGTGCCCGGAGCGCTGCGCGGTGGCCGACCCAGCGCCAGAGGCTCCCTCTTTCCGCTGCCTGGTTCAGCGCCGCCTGGCCGAGGCCTGGATTCTGGAAGCGGCCGGCACTCCGTACCCGCTCGGGCCGCGGAGCCTGCCGCCGCCGGTCTGGGCCGAGCGCGGTTATGACGACAACGGCCCGCAGGTCTGGCGCCGTCTGTGCGAACTTCTCTCGAACTCGGAGGCCCGCGGCCCCATTTGCGTCTACGTCCACGTGCCCTTCTGCGACCGGCGCTGCGGCTTCTGCGACTGCTACTCGGTGGCTCTGGGGCCGCGCAGCCAAGACAAGCAGGAGGAGTTCGCGCGGGCGCTCGAGGCCGAGCTCGAAGCCTGGTCCCGCCTGGGAACGCTGGGGAGCCGCCCCGTGACCACGGTGCATTTTGGCGGCGGCACCCCCAGTCACCTCAGCCCCTCCGTGTTCACTCGGATTCTGGAGGCATGCCGCCGTAGCCTGGGCACCACCCCGCGGACGGAGTGGGCGCTCGAATCCACCAGCAGCCCGCTGACCGGCGAATACCTCGAGCAGTTGCATCAGTGGGGTTTCACCCGGCTCCACGTCGGGGTCCAGACGCTGGAGGAGGCGGTGCGCAAAACGATTGGCCGGCGCGAGCCGGCGCGGGCGGTGGCGGAGAAGCTGGCGCGGGCGCTCGAGTGCGGTTTCGTGGTTTCGGTGGACGTGGTGTACGGTCTGCCCGGCCAAACGCTGGCGGGCCTGCTGGCCAGTCTCGAACGCCTGGTAGAGCTCGGCGTCGACGGCTTCTCGCTCTACCAGTTGCAGATCTCGGGCCGCAACCGGCGGTTCCTCGAGCGCCAGGGCATCACCGCCCAGGACGCGGCGCGAGACTACGAGCTGTTCCAGGCCGCCGACCAGTACCTGACCCGCGCCGGCTACCGCAAGAACCACTTCGTTCACTACGCCCGCCCACGCGATACGAACCTCTACTACACGCACCTGGTCCGCGGGGAAGACCTGCTGGCCCTGGGACCCACCGCCGACGGCGTGTTCGGCGCGTACCACTATCGCCATCCCGAGCTCCGCCAATACGTTGGCGGTCCGGCGCCGGTGCTGGAAGGCGGTGTCCTGGAGAATGCCCTCGAACAAAAGGTCCGGCCCGTGGTGGCGGCGCTGATGGCCGGCTCTCTACCGGACGGCATGCCTGCGGAACGGTGGCTGGAGCGCGGGCTGATCCAGAGGAGCGCGGGCGGGTTCTCGCTGACCGCCAGCGGCTCCTGGTTCCTCGGCGAGATGCTGAACGAGGTCAAAAAAGAAGAGGCCGGACACCGGCTTTCCCTTGTATGATTGACTGGTTGCCACAACCCGATCAGCGGCGGTTGTTCTTCCGGTATCTTGCCCGGGAGACCGTGGTGTGGTTTGAAGAGCTTCTTGGAAAGCCCAATATGGAGCTCGCGGACCTTCCCAAGCTCCCGCCCGAGGCGATCGCCGCGCTGATCCCGCGGGTTTGCCCGGGCGTCGAGATCATCCCGGAGGAAGGGCGGGTTTCCGCGCGGCTGCCCGGCGCCACCGAGATTGTGGTACTGTTTCCGAACGGGGAGGCGAATCTCCTGGTATTCAACCGATTCAATGGGGAGAACACGATCGGGCAGGTGGCCGGCGACCTCAGCTCCGCCCTGGCCTGGCCTCGGGAACGCAGCTTTGCGCACGTGAAGGACCTGTTTTTCCGGTTGGTTCGCCTGAGGGTTTGCCTCCCTTCGAACACGGCGCCTCCTCAGGCCGGAGTGAAGTGATATGTCTGCGCGCACAGTTTTCTCGCTGCTCCAGGAAGACGCCTCCCGATACGGCGATGCGCCCGCGTTACACCAGCCCTATTCCGCGGGCGGAGAACGGAAGTACCGCGTCTACTCCTGGAACGAATACCGCCGGGCCGCCGAGGAGATCGCGGCGGGACTACGGGCGTTGGGCGTCCGCAAGGGCGATGTGGTGGGGCTGGACTCGGAGACCCGCGCCGAGCTCTATCTTGCCGACCTCGGCGTTATGGCCGCGGGAGCCATCGCCGCGGCGCTCTATCCCGCCTTTCCCTTCGCGGAGCTCGACCGCACCCTGCGCGCCTGCGACGCCAAGGCAGTCTTTGTGGAAGACCCCCAGACGCTGGCGAAGTTGCGCAAGGCTGGGAAAACGCCGCTCTCCGTGCTGTGGATCCTGCTGACCGGCGAGGCGGAGGGCGCGTGGCCGCTGGAAGGATTGCGAGAGGTGGGGCGCGATGCCATCGCCAGGGACCCGGAGCTGATGGCGCGCCTCCAGCGGGAAGTCGCGCCGGGCGATTGCGCCATCCTCTACCTGACCTCCGGCGCCACCGGCGAGCCCAAGATGAGCCTGGTCACCCACGCCGCGCTCATCGCCAACCTCGACATGGCGCCCAAGGTCCTCGACCTGGGGCCGCAGGATTCCACGGTGGCGTTCCTTCCCTCCGCGCACATCATGCAGCGCGTGGTGATCGAGCTGCTGCCGCTGGCCTGCGGTGCGCAGGTGTGGTTCTCGGAGAGCCTGCACCGGCTGCCGCAGGAGCTCGCCAGCATCAAGCCGACCCTGTTCGTCGCGCCGCCCCGGCTGTGGGAGCGCGTGCATACCAGCATCCGCGCCGAGCTGCGCAGACGCTCGCCGTTGACGCGCAGGATCGTTGAGGCGGCGATGGCGCTAGGGCTGGAGGCCGTCCGGCTGGGGCAATCGGGCCGGCGTCAGCCCCTGTGGAAGCGGGCCTTGCTCGGAATCGCCGACCGGCTCCTGTTCACCCGCATGCGCGCGCGCTTCGGAGGCCGGCTGCGCATTTGCGCTTCGGGCTCGGCGCCCTTGGGGAAAGAGCTGAACGAATTCTTCCTGGCGATCGGGCTGCCGCTCATCGAAGGCTACGGGCTTACCGAGGGCGGCATCATGATCATCAATCGGCCGGGGCGCCCGAGAACCGGCAGCATCGGCCTGCCGCTGCCCGGCGCCGAGGCGCGGCTGGCCGAGGACGGCGAATTGCTCATCCGCAGCCCCACGCTGTTCACCGGCTACTACCAGGATCCGCGGGCGACCGCGCAGGTGCTTTGCGACGGGTGGCTCGCGACCGGCGACCTCGCCGAGATCGACGCGGAAGGCTACATATCCATCAAGGGCCGCAAGAAAGAGATGATCGTCTCCTCGAGCGGCAAGAAGATCTACCCCGCGCGCGTCGAGTCGCTGTTCCACCTGGAGCCGATTGTGAGCCAGGTGGTGCTGATGGGCGACGGGCAACCGCACGTCACCGCGCTGATCACCGTCAACACCAGCATCGCCGAGAGCCTGGGAGGGCCGGAGGCGGTGGCTCGCGAGGTCCAGGACGCGGTGGCCCGCGTCAACCGCCACCTCGCCCCCTTCGAGCAGGTCCGCAAGTTCCGCATCCTGGAGCGCGACTTCTCGATCGAGAGCGGCGAACTTACCGCCACGCTCAAAGTGCGCCGCGCCCGCGTGCTCGAGAACTTCCGCGAAGCGGTCGCGGAGCTTTACCGGTAAGCCGGCGCGGGTGCTGCACTGCGAAAAGGGCTGGCCCAAGGAGTACAATCGAGGCATGGGTCGTGGCATCGACGAACTCGTGAAAGACGCCCTGGCGCTGCCCCCGGAAGCGCGTGCCGCGCTCGCAGATTCTCTGTTCGACAGCCTTGACCCCGAGGTCGATGAGGCAGCGGAAGCGGCGTGGCAAAGCGAGATCGCTCGTCGCGCTCAAGAACTCGACTCCAGGCTCAGACTGCCAGTGCCATGGGCCCAGGTGCGCTCCCGTCTAAGGTCCGCCCTCGACGACGGCCGGTAAACCGATAAGATTCCATCCAGAGGCGGTTGACGAAGCGGAAGCGGCGCTCACTTGGTATCGGCAACGGAGCCCGCGGGCGGCAGCAAGGTTCTTGCGAGAAATGGAAGTTGCCCTTGAGTCGATCGCGGAAGCCCCTGAACGCTGGCCAGCTTTTGGCCATGGGACCAGGAGGTGCCTGCTCCGACGATTTCCATTTCTGATCGTCTATCGCGAGCTGCCCGAGGTAATCCAGGTTCTCGCAATCGCTCACGGACGGCGGCGCCCCGGATACTGGAAACATCGCGGCCAGTGATCGACTGGGAAGCTCAAAGAAGCCGGCAGTCGGAACGCCGTATCACGGGAGTAATCGCTACAACCTCTGGACGAGCATCCGTCACCGTTTTTCCTGAGCGCTCTTCACCTCGAACACGGTGCAAACCAGACTTATGGGCGGCCTACCTCAGGTCCCCGAGACGAATATCCCGCTTTTGAAGGAACCTCTGAGCCACCTCGCTACTAATTGGCAGAAGATATACCTGTGGGGTCAGGGGCAGGAGCTTCCCCAGATTTGCCATACGAAGCGGGACGGTGTGGACCTCAAGATAGCCAGAATACTTCTGGCGATAATGTTCTCGAAGTCTCGGGCTGAAGTCCTCCTCTGAGAGGTGTCGGCCGGAATACTGGATGCATTGCGTGTCCGGGATCACGCGGGCGGTCTGCGACGCGGTGCCTTTGTGCTGACCGATATTGGCCACCCGGGAGATCCCGAGCACAGCGCGACACTTCGAGTTGTAGTGGAAAAGAATGTCGCCAGGCTGGAGCGCCTTCATGAGTGGCCAGCCCGCCCACTTGCCATTCGGGGAGCATAGATATCCCGCCTTGAATTCCCGCTCAAACGTCCTGTTCTGATTGACCTGGTAGAAGCTCATCCAAACCCTCCAGCGGTACCAGCAGCCGGCCTCGCGGTGTACGTGATATTAACGAAGACATCTGGTGGACGATCTTAGTGTTTCAGGAGGAGCGCTTCAGCGCTCGTTAGCTTTGTTTCTGCGTTCTTGAAAACGCAGCCAAGGCGATTTTCAGACTCTGGACAGGTTATTCTCGGGGACTTTGCTTGTTCACTGAGCATGACGCCAATGTTACCGTATTTCTCGAAGCAAGCGTGGAAGCGTTCATTAAAAGCATTGAGCGCGTGAACTTCTCCCATGATCTTCTCCATGTTCAAGGCCTTCGCCTCTCTGGACCAGTCCGAGTGCACAGATGCAGGCCCTGTGCATTGATCCATCGAGATCTCGTGTTCCCAGGTGCTGGCAGCGAATGAGTACAGCTCCAGCACGTCTTGGTAAGCGGCGTAGTACTTGTGGAGAGGCTCTTTGGCTGAAGCGCCGGAGTTCATGCGGTCGCGAATGATAGAAAGTTCAGTCGCGAGATTCCCGCGAAGCGTGTTAAACTCCTTGAAGTCCGCACCCGCCTTCAGTCGCTCCATCATCAGCTTCGCGCTCCGATACGCTGGCTGCATCTCAGCCCGCGCCCTCTCATCGGAACTCCGGCAGCCAAACGTCGCGGACACGGAAAGAGCGACTAGGAGGTGTCCGCAGGTTGCTTTCTTGCGCCAACCGAGGGCCGATCCCCATTGGCACCGTTGGGTCTTGGTTCTCATTCCGTCTTAGCCAAAATAGGGGGTCACGTTCAGCGTCAACAGCAAGGATACTCGCAGCGCGGCAGGGCGGTCAGGTTCTTGTACGGAGGCAAGAAACCTTAGACAGACGCAATGAATGAATTCGCCGGGTGGGCGACACATCGGCCCCGATGAGTTTCCATGATGGAAAACTGAGGGGCCGACCGGTGCAGGTCCACTGACGGGCTGGCGTGTAGGCACTCTTCGGCATGACGTGGTGATCAACCGCGAAGCCCCGAACGCACGCTTCTGTAGAGAGTACGCTCAGAAACCTGGAGTTTCGGCCGGAACTCGTGAACAGGCCACTTCTGTGTCGCGCACCCGAGACAGGCCTACTGTTTGACGTTAAACGCCACTGGAAGGACGCCGGTGTTCATGGTGTGGACATCGTGGACTACCATTGATGGAACACTGCTATGCCGAAAAGAACAGCAAAGCTTCACCCCATCCACCCTGGTGAAACGCTGCGGGAGGATTTCCTCAAACCGCTGGGTATGAGCATGAACCGTTTGGCGCCGGAGTTGCACGTTCCGGTGACGCGAATCACCGAGATCGTGAATGGCCGGCGCTCGATTTCGGCGGACACCGCTCTGCGCCAGGCCCGCTACTTTGGGTCGAGCCCGCGGTTCTGGATCAACCTACAAGCGAACTACGACTTGGAGATGGCCCAGGACAGGCTGGGCACTCAGATCCGGAGTCAGGTGAAACCCATGCGGGCAGCCTGATGGCTTACAGAGCCTCGCAGAATGCGGTGACAGACAGCACCATGGCGCAGGGCGCAACCCCTGAGAATGAAAATGGACTCGAGGGGCAACCCCCAATAAGCGTTGACTAAGAGGCCGTCAGCAAATAGATAGAACAACTTGAGGCGGTTTTGTTTTATACTTGTGGTGTGAACCACAAGGAGATCCAGCGGCGGTTCCGTTCCCTGTCGGCCTTCCTGGACGAACGGATGCGGCGCCTGGTAGCGGCCGCCGAGAGCGCGGCTATCGGGTACGGAGGAGTCTCAGCGGTGGCGCGTGCGACGGGGGTGTCACGCCGGGCCATTACCGAAGGATTGAAGGAACTGAGTCGGCAGAAGGTGTCGGGCGAGGCTCGATTGGCACAGTCGCGAATTCGGCGGAGAGGTGCGGGACGAAAGAGAGCCGTTGACAAGGACCCGGCCCTGTTGGAGGATCTGGACCGGTTGGTTGATCCGGCTACGCGTGGAGATCCGGAATCGCCCCTGCGCTGGACGTGCAAGAGTGTGCGCAAGTTGGCCGAGGAACTGCAGCAGGAGGGTCACGCCGTGAGTTATCAGACCGTGGCCGAACTTCTTCACGAGATGGACTACAGCTTGCAAGCCAACCAGAAGACGTTGGAGGGGAGCCGGCATGCGGATCGGGATCGGCAGTTTGAATACATCAATCGCAAGGCTCAGCGCTATCTGAAGCAGGGCGAGCCTGTGATTTCGGTTGACACCAAGAAAAAGGAGTGGGTGGGCGATTTCAAGAACGCGGGGCGCGAAGGGCACCCGAAAGGCCAGCCAGAACCGGTTCGTGTTCACGACTTCGAAATCCGTGAGCCGGGCAAGGGCAAGGTCGCTCCCTATGGGGTCTACGACCTGGGACGTAATGTAGGATGGGTCAGTGTGGGAGTGGATCACGATACGGCGGCCTTTGCGGTAGAGAGCATTCGCCGCTGGTGGCGCTGGATGGGCCGGCCCAGTTACCCGAAAGCCAGACGTCTGTTGATTACCGCCGACTCCGGCGGCAGTAACGGCGCACGGGTGAGGCTGTGGAAATGGGAACTGCAGAAGCTAGCCGACGAAACGGGGCTTCAAATCTCTGTCTGCCACTTCCCGCCGGGGACCAACAAATGGAACAAGATCGAGCACCGCCTGTTCTCCTTCATCAGCCCGAACTGGCGCGGTAAGCCGTTGATCAGTCACGAGGTCATCATCAACCTCATCGCCGCCACCACAACCGCGACAGGTCTGGCCGTGAAAAGCAACCTCGACTCCAACGTCTATCCTTCGGGGCTCAAGGTCTCCGATCAGCAGATGGCGGAACTTCAACTCCGGAGAGACCGGTTCCATGGCGATTGGAACTATAGACTCCTGCCTAGAGCCCAGAAGTTGACATAGTTATTTCCTGATGGTTCCTTAGGCTCGTTTTCTACGTTCTTCGTGGCGAACGCACTCGACTCCGTGCGTCGAGAAGAGTCTCGATGCGGCACGCTGAGAGCGCGCGCCAGTGTGCCCAGCATGGGCAGAGTCTCGTTGGATGAAAGGAGCCAACCGGAGCCGATGACGGCAACCGTAGCCAAGCGCAAGGCGTAGCCGCGAGGTGAAGCTGAAAGAAGCGTGAGGC
>JBEKWU010000082.1:0-27289 GCA_049512775.1 Bryobacteraceae bacterium | reverse complement strand
GTTGCCATCAGATCTTGCGGTGCTGTGACGCCGCTGCGTTCAACCGCCGGATGCGGAAAACCGCACGTCCGGTGGTGTGGGAGGGTGACGGGGCGCAATCCCCGTCACTCGACCCGATCCAAAGACGTGGAAAGGGCGTTGCTGCGGCGCGAGCGGTCGGCGCAATTGGAGGCGGCGTTGGGCCGGTTGCCGGTGGATTACCGGGCCGCGCTCCTGCTGAAGTACGTTGAGGGGTTGTCGTATCAGCAGGTCGGGGCCGTGCTCCTGCTTTCGGAAGCCGCCGTGACGTCGCTGCTTTATCGCGCGCGGGTCGAAATGCGGCGGCTGTTGGGATAAGGAAAGGAGTCGGGAATCATGAGCTGCGCGGATGTGGAACGGTTTCTAGGAGCGTATGCCGACGGGGAACTGAATCCGGAGCGACGCCGGGACCTGGAAGCGCACTTGCGCGGGTGTCCGGGTTGCTCGGCGCGCTTGCGGGAACTGGAGGAACAGAACGCGGCGCTCGCCGCGCTGCGCGGAGACGAGCCCCGGCCTCCCGCCGCTCTGAAGCGCGACTTGCGGCGGCGCCTGCGCCGCAAGGTCCTGCTCACTCTCGCGCGGGTCTTGATCCTGGCGCTGGTCGTGGCCGCGGCGTTCGTTCCGATGGTGATTGCCCGGGAGTTGCCCCCGCTGGCGCGAGTGCTGTTCGGGCTGTCGGGACTCGCGCTTTGCGCGGCGCTGGCCCCGCTGGTGTGGCGGGCGCTGTGGGAGGTGAAGAACGTGGTGTGGGTGCGGCTGGCGGTGAAAGAGGAGGACGGGCAATGAAGTTCTCGTACATGAGTTCAAGCGCCAAGTGGACTTTCGGATTGCTCGCGCTGGCGATCGTTCTGTTCACGGCGGCGATGCTGGTGGTGGCGCAGCAGGCTGGACCTGTTGGCGTCATGCGCGTGCCACGGACGTTCGGGCAGTGGCTCGGTTTTGCCGCCTCGATGGGGTTCGTACTGGCGCTGCTGGCGAGCGTCGGCTTGACGCGGCACGAACTCGGGGGCCGGGCGCTGATTCTGCGGCAGGGGCTGCTGATCCGCTGCGTCATTCCGTTCGCGAATATCGGTTCGGTGCGCGAAACCGCGCGCATGCCGTTCGGGCTGGGCGTGCGAGTGGGGCCGGACCGCACGATCTTCATCAACACGGCGGTGACCAACCTGGTGGCCATCGATCTCAAGGAGCCGATGCGTTTCCGGCTGTTGTTTCTGGTTCCGCTGTGGAAGATGCGCCACGTGGTGGTGAACGTCACCGATCCGGCGGCGTTCATCCAGTCCATCCGCTACCGGCTGGCGGACTCAGGCCGCTGAGTCGAGCACCACCGGAAGGTGGGCGAACGGAAAAAGTGCGCCGGAGGGCTTTTCAAGGGGCCAAAATTGGTGTAAAAACATTCTAGTAGGGTTTTGTTCGTGCGTTCCTGTGGAAAAGCTGTTGCCCTGTTCCGCTGAGGGCTTTGTCTTGACGCACTTCCGCCGATCGGCGGAGGAAGGGTTGTCCACAGTTTCCCCCACAGGCTAAGCCGCAGAAAGCACGGCACGAAGATTTTTGTTGTAACGCAGGCGCAACGGCGCGTTAAATAGGAAGTCGTTCCATGGCATCCGCCGATCTGGCACTGGACAAGGGGCTCCCCGTCAACTTGGATGCCGAGCGGTTCGTGCTCGGCTCGATCATGATGGACGATTCGCTGTTCGTCCAGGTGGCGGGCGTGCTCGAAGCGGAAGACTTCGCGCTGGAGAAGCACCGCCGCATTTTCATCCGCATGGCGGAGCTGCACGAGCGCGGGGAGAGGATCGACCGCGTCACCGTCGCCAACGAGCTGCTGAAGCACGGCCAACTGGAATCCTGCGACGGGCTGACCTACCTGATTTCCCTCGACGACGGCCTGCCGCGAACCTCCAACGTGGACGGCTACGTCGGCATCGTCCGCGACAAGGCGCTGCTGCGGCGGATCATCTTCTCGTCGCAGAAGCTGATCGACCGCTGCCTGATCGGGGACGAGGAGCCGGAAGATATTCTCGCCGCGGCCGAAGAGTCGCTGCTGAAGCTGAACGATCTGCGGGGGAGCGCGGGCCTGGCGTCGCCCGACGACATCATTCAGGAGTACGAGGGCGGGATCAACGCCTTCCTGGACCCGAGCAAGCGGATCAAAGGGCTCAGCACGGGGTTCGTGAAGCTGGACGAGATGACGGGCGGGTTTCATCCCGGGGAACTGATCATCCTGGCGGGGCGGCCCTCGATGGGGAAGACGGCGCTGGCGCTGAACATCGCGCAGCATATGGCGGCGGGGAAGAACAAGCACACGGTGGCGGTGTTCTCGCTGGAGATGTCGAAGGAGTCTCTGCTCACCCGCATGTTGTGCTCGGCGGCGCGAGTGGACAGTCAGAAATTCCGGGCGGGCTACCTGAACCAGACCGAGCGCCACCACTTGCAGGCGGCCGCGGCGCAGCTTGCGGGCGCGCCGCTGTTCATCGACGACTCCGCCGGCACGAACCTGATGGACATCCACGCGAAGCTGCGGCGGCTGAAGGCGGAGCACGGGCTGGGCCTGGTGGTGATCGACTACCTGCAATTGATGAGCGGGCGCGGGCGCTTCGAGAACCGCAACCAGGAGATCAGCAGCCTGTCGCGCGGCCTGAAGATGCTGGCCAAGGAACTGGGAGCGCCGATCCTGGTGCTCTCGCAGTTGAGCCGCGCTCCCGAAGTGCGGCAGGGGGACCACCGTCCCGAGTCGGGTTCGATCGAGCAGGATGCCGACGTGGTCGCGTTCATTTTCCGCGAGGAAGTCTACAAGCCGGACCGGGAAGATCTGCGCGGCACGGCCGAGCTGCTGCTGGCCAAGCAGCGCAACGGCCCGACCGGCAAGATCAACCTGGTCTTCCTCCGGCAGTGGACCAAGTTCGAAAACCGCGCCGCGGATCTGGGCGAGCCGGGCGAGGCGCCGCCGCCGGAAGAAGAGTGACTTCCGCTCCGGCTGCAGCGCTGGTCTAGGCCGCCACCTCAATGGTTGCGAAGAAATCCACCCGGCGCGGCGTGCGCATCGGGGTGACGACACGGTGCCTGGGCTGAGGAGGCCGCAGGCCGTCTTCACGCATACCACGAATGTGTAGCTCAACCGCTCTTTCGATGCGGCGAAGAGCCTGGTCGATCGTCTTCCCCGTCGCCACGCAGCCGGGCAGGTCCGGAACCGACGCCCCCCAATCGCTATCTGGGTCCTTGTTAATGCGAACCAAGTACTGGAGCTTTTTCATCGCATCCCTCGCTTGAGACCCGCCTGCCGCATCACGGAGGCGAGCGTTGCTTTCGGCATGTCGTCACCAAGGTGGCCGCTCACGGTGACACGACCCGAGTTGCCGGGGTGTTTGAACTGCCGGTGGCTGCCCTCCGTCACTACCAAGCGCCACCCCTCCCTCTCGATGAAGCGGATGACTTCGCGAACCTTCAAGAGGCCTCCACACCAGAGTAGCAGGACCGGTCAACGCAAAGGTGGTGGTCGTCGTCTGGACCATCTTGCGCTGCGGCAACTGCTGCACTTCCATGCGGCGACGGTCCATTACTCTTGGGAGCGGCCCATCGCACCGCCAGGTCTCGGGTTCCGGCGACCGGTGGCCCACCCGGCTGCATTACAGTGGGACCTTTCGAACAGTCATCACAGCGCAGGAGATCCCGGCGAGTTGCGGGTCGCCTGCGGGCGCTCACTCGGGGTAGGAACAGGCGGTTGTAGCGCTGCCTGGTCACGCCGGAGACGACGTGCACCCTGATACGCTAAAGAGTGTCCTTAGTCGGGCCGGACTGAAGGGCAAGCCATGAGGAAGTACGCGATTGTCATCGAGCGAGGCGAACATAATCTTTCGGCCTACGTCCCCGATCTACCTGGATGCATCACGACCGGCCGGACCGTCAAGGAGATTGAACGTAACATTCGGGAAGCCATCGAGTTGCACCTTGAGGGCTTGCGCGAAGACGGCGAGCCCATCCCCGAGCCTCATACGGCAGTCGCCTACATCGAACCGCCAGGAGCAGCGTGACGCATTGCCCCGGACGGGGCAGCAGGACCATGCCTCCGGTTTTGCCGACTGCGTGACCACGCGTGTCTGCCCGGTCACACGTCATTCAGGTCAGGTGGCTGGTTGGTTATTGCCGTCACCGCTGGGGCGTTGGATGATGCGTACGACGCCGTACGCGAACCACATGGCCGCCATCATCACCTGGATGAGCGCGAGAGCGGCGAGGACTCCCCCGGCCTCCAGAGCAATTCTGAAAAAAAGACCCGTGACGTGCACGCTCAGGCGGGCTCGCCACAGTGCGTAGAGTGGCAAACCAAAGTAGGCGGAAAGGGCTACCAACTGGAGGAGCACGTAGTACGCGACGCTCAGGTTGCGTAGCCAGGGCGCCGCTCCTGTCGCGGAATTGAAGAACTGGTGCTTTCCTCTGAGCAACTGCGCGAGAGGCGCCACCCGCATCGCGCTTGGCTCACGGAACGCGTCGAAGAGGTCCCTCGGGTGGACATCTGTGGCCGATCGAGGGAGCGCGGCCAACTTGTCGACCTCGGCGTGGGCGAGCTTCTGGGCGCGGACCTGCTGAGCGAGCGCGGCAGCGAATCCGATCGCTAGTGCGACCAGTAATCCGAATCCGATCACGTAGAATGTTTCTTGATCCACTCTCCCGAGGCTGAAAGGAAGGTCAATTTGAGTGGTGGCGGGCGGGGCCGCCACGCGGGGGAGGACTACGAGGACAGCGACTGTTATGAGCGCAATCCAGGTTCGATTGCACACGCGGGCCTGTGTCGTCACAGCATCGGCAAGTTCCTTAACGACGCCGGTTATGCTCTTGATGGGTTCCTCTCCGGCGGCCATCTGAGCTCCTGGCCTGAGATCGCTGAGTGGAGTCGCGACCTACAGTCTGCCCGGTTCGCCGACATTTTGCATAGCAGGAACTCCTGCACTTCCACGCGGCGACGGTCGATTTCTCTTGGAAACAGCCCATCATACCACCGGGTCTCGAGTCCCGGTGGCTTTTCTGAGGGCTTTGACAAGCGTCTGTGAGGGTCTGGGCTGCTGCATTACAATGGGACCTTGCGAACCGTCATCACTGCGCGCGAGGTTCCGGCGAGTGGCGAACTGCGGGTTGCCGCCGGCTCGATCATTACGCCCTCGGCGCGAGACCTGGCGCTCGAGCGCGGGGTGAAGATTATCGAGGTGGCGCCGGAGCAGCTTCTCGCGGTGGCGCCGCCGGAGAGAACGGTGGCGCTGGGCGCCGATCACGGCGGCTTCCGAATGAAGGAATTGCTGAAACCGGTCCTGGCCGAGTTGGGGTTCGAGGTGCGCGACTGCGGCGTGGCGGAGGAGACGCCGGCGGACTACCCGGACATCGCGCTGAAAGTGGCCGAAATGGTGGCCGGGGGCAAGGCGGCGCGGGGCGTGATCATTGACGGGGCGGGGATCGGATCGGCCATGGCGGCCAACAAGGTGCCGGGGATCCGGGCGGCCCTGTGCTATGATAAGAGTACGGCCCGCAGCAGCCGGGAACATAATGATTCCAATGTACTTACGCTGGGCGGGCGACTGCTGACAGCAACCCAGGCGGAAGAAGTTCTGCGTACCTGGATGGCGACGCCGTTTGGAGGGGGGAGGCACGCGGCTCGCGTCCGGAAAATCACCGAAATCGAAAAGCGGTACTCGACGTGGACAACGCGCAACTCCAACAACTCGTAGCCGAGATCGGCGAGGAGATTCTGGCCCGGCTGGGCCGGGCGCAGAGCTGCTGCTCGACGTGCGCGCAGACCTGTACGGAGTCGTGCGCGACCAAGACTCAGGAGATTATCCGGGCGGGCGCGGACCGCGTCTCTTCGTGCCAGCGGGTGGCGCGCGCCGAGCCCGGGATCGCGCGGCTGATCGACCACACGCTGCTCAAGCCCGAGGCGACGCGCGAGCAGGTGGTCGCGCTGTGCCGCGAGGCGCGCCGGTTCGGCTTCGCCAGCGTCTGCATCAACCCGTACTGGGTGGCGACGGCGGCGGCGGAACTGGCCGGCTCGGCGGTGAAGGTGTGCACGGTGGTGGGTTTTCCGCTGGGCGCGACGACGACGCGGGTGAAGATGGCGGAGACCGAGGAGGCGGTGCGCTCGGGGGCCCAGGAAATCGACATGGTCATCAACGTGGGCGCGCTGCGCTCGGGCGACTACGACGCCGCGCGAGCCGATATCCAGGGCGTCGTGGAAGTTGCCCACCGCGGCGGGGCGCTGGTCAAGACCATTTTGGAGACGGCGCTTCTCGACGACAACCAGAAGGCGATCGCCTGCACGCTGGCCAAGCTGGCCGGGGCGGATTTCGTCAAGACGTCCACCGGTTTCGGCCCGGCGGGCGCGACTGTGCACGACGTGGCGCTGATGCGTCTGACGGTCGGCCCGGCGATGGGCGTAAAGGCGGCCGGCGGCATCCGCACGCTGGAGGACTTGCGGCGGATGGTGGAGGCCGGCGCGACGCGCATCGGGGCCAGCGCCAGCGTCAAGATCGTCGAGGCAGCCGCAGCCTGATGTCCCAGAGCACCAGCGCGCTGCGGTTCCGCCAGCGGGAGGAGCTGCTGGATTTCCTGCTGGAGATCTCCGCCGCGACCTCGGAGACGCTGACGGACCTGGATGGGTTGCTGGCCAACGTCGCCGAAATCATCCGCAAGGTGATCCCGTACGAGCTGTTTGCGATCCTGCTCCACAGCGAGAGGCAGAAGGAACTGCGGATCCGGTACGCGATCGGCCACCGCGAGGAAGTCATCAAGCGGCTGGTGGTTCACCCCGGGGAGGGCATCACGGGCGTGGCCGCGGCGACGCGACAGCCGGTGCTAGTGGGCGACGTGCGCCAGGACCCGCGGTACCTGAGCGTGGTGGATGCGGTGCGCTCGGAGCTGGCGGCGCCGATGGTGACGCGGAACCGGCTGGTGGGCGTGATCGACATGCAGTCCACGCACCTGGACGCCTACGGCGAGTACGACCGGGCGCTGCTGCGGCTCATCGCGGCGCGGGTGGCGACCATGATCGACAACGCCCGCCTGTTCCGGCGGGTGGAGCGGCAGAACCGCACGCTGAAAATCCTGACCCATGTCTCGCAGGAGTTCTCGTCGATCCTGGATCTGAACGAACTGCTGCGGCACATCGCGGACGCGGTCAAAGTGTTGATCCGCTACGACGCCTTTAGCATCCTGTTGGTGGATCGCGAGCGGCAGTGCCTGCGGCACGAGTTCAGCGTGCGTTACGACCAGCGCGTGGACCTGGACAACATTCCGCTCGGCCGCGGCATCACGGGCGCGGCGGTGGATTCCCGCGAGGTGGTGCGCTCGGACAACACGCTGGCCGACCCGCGATACATTCCCTCGCACGAGGGCGTGCGCTCGGAGGTGGCGGTGCCGCTGGTCGCGCACGACCGGGTGGTGGGCGTGATGGACCTGGAGAGCGACCATTTCGCCTGGTTCACGGACGACCACGTGCGGATGCTCACCCTGTTGGCCCCGCAGGTGGCCAGCTCCGTCGAGAACGCCCGGCTGTACCACGAGCTGGCGCAACGCGAGAAGCGCATCGAGGAGGACCTCAAGTCGGCGCGCGAGCTGCAAACGGCGCTGTTGCCGGCCGAGGCGCCGGAGATCGACGGGTTGGAGATCGCCATCGGGTACCGGCCGGCGCGGATAGTGGGCGGCGACCTGTACGACTTCTTCGAGTACGGCAACGCCGCCGCGCTCGTCGCTTTCGGCGACGTGAGCGGAAAAGGGGTGGCGGCGGCGCTGTATGGGGCGCTGGCGGCGGGGCTGCTGCGGACGGTGGCGCCGCGGCGGCTCCCTCCGGCGGCGCTGTTGCGGACGCTGAACCAGGCGTTGCTCGAGCGCAAGGTGGACGCGCGCTACGTGGCGCTGCTGGTGCTGCTCTGGGAAGCCCGGGGGCGGCGTCTGACCATGGCCAACGCGGGCGCGCTGCCTCCCATCATCTGCCGGGGGGGCGCCATCCTGCGGCCGCGGGTCGAGGGCATTCCGCTGGGGTTGCTGCCGGAGCGCGACTGCGAAGAGACGGTGTTCGAGGCGCGGGCCGGAGACCTGGTTGTGCTGTACTCGGACGGCATCACCGACCAGCCCAATCCGGCCGGCGGAGAATACGGGCGGGGCGGCCTGATCCAGTTGCTGAGAACCGTGTGCAGCGAGCCGCCCGGATCGGTGATCCAGGCGCTGTTCGCGGATCTGGACCGGTTCACGGAGTTCGCCCCGGCGTTCGACGACCAGACGCTGGTGGTGCTCAGAGTCAAGTAGTTGGAGGACCGCATGATGCGACGCCAAGGACTGCTCGTCGCG
This sequence comes from Bryobacteraceae bacterium, assembly GCA_049512775.1. Lineage (GTDB taxonomy): Bacteria > Acidobacteriota > Terriglobia > Bryobacterales > Bryobacteraceae > Fen-330. The sequence continues at coordinate 18,946 of JBEKWU010000082.1, read as the reverse complement.
CTGGCGGCGCTGGTGTGTTTCCCCGCCGCGGCCATCGACCGGCCCGAAGTCACTTTCAAGATTTTTCAATTCCCCGCCGACAAGATCCCGCGGATTGACGGCAACCCCGACGACTGGGCCATCGTGCCCGAGGACTATGTCATCGGCACGGACCAGCTCGTGGACGATACCGGGAGACACGCCCGGCCGGACCCGAAGACCCTGGACGTGCGCGTGCGCGTCGGCTGGGTGAAAGGTCTCAACCGGCTGTACTTTCTCTACGAGGCCTGGGACAACTACTGGGACTTCTCGCGCCCGGATCTGCACAACGACACGTTCGAGGTGGTGGTGGATGGGGACATGTCGGGCGGGCCGTTGATCGAGAAATTCCATCCCAACAAGGAAATGGACCCCTGGGACGCGCACTTCTCCATGCACGGAGTCCACGCGCAGAACTACCACATCTTCACGCCGGCCGAGGGCAAGGACTGGGCGCTGGCCTGGGGCTGCAATCCCTGGATCAAGGACCTGCCCTATGCCAACGCCGCGTACTCCTACAACTTCAAGCCGGGCGAGGCGGGAAAGCTGGTGCTGGAGTTCTGGATCACGCCGTTCGATTACGCCGGGTGCGAGGGCCCGCAGCGGGCGGTGGAATCCATCCTGCGCGAGAACAAGCTCATCGGCCTGGCCTGGGCGGTGCTGGATTACGATGACGTCAACGCCAAGGGCCAGGACGGCTTCTGGAATCTCTCGCGCAAGCACACCATGTATGGGAACGCTTCCGAGCTGGTGACCTTCCGCCTGATGCCGCTCGAACCGCAGTTCCGGAAGAAGATCGAGGCGCAGTGGAGCTTCAAGGTGGTGGACATGAACCGGCGGCTGGTGGCGTTCCAGGATCTGTCGGAAGGCAAGATCACCTCCTGGAAGTGGGATTTCGGCGACGGCACGACCTCGACGGAGCAGCACCCCGTCCACCAGTATCAGCAGCCGGGAGAGAACTACGTCGTCACGCTGTACGTGGAAGGCCCCGAAGGCAAGTCCCGCCGGGCCAAGGTATGGGACGTGCAGGTGAGGTGAGGCTCCGCCGCCGAATCCGGTGTGATAAGGTTTGTCCGATGACAAATCGTCGCGCGTTCGTCCAGGCGCTGACGGGGATCGGAGCGTCGGCCGCGGTCGTGCCAGGAACCCCGCAGGCCGTTGTCGAGAGCGACCGGGAATACTGGATCCGGCAGCTCGCACGGCTCGCCGATCCGGTTCTCGGCAACCTGGCACGCGGCACGCTGAAGCGGAACATGCCGGTCGAGTGCGCCACCGGGAACCAGGCGGACCGTCGGAGATTCTCGCACCTGGAAGCAATCGGACGATTACTGGCGGGCATAGCGCCCTGGCTGGAGGCGCCGCTGGAGCCGGGCGCCGAGCGCGACCTGCAACAACGCTATGCCGGTTTGGCGCGGGAAGCGATTCGGTCCGCCACGGATCCCGACTCGCCGGACTTCCTCAACTTCTCCGAGGGCGAACAGCCCCTGGTGGATTGCGGTTTCCTGGCTGAGGCCCTGCTCCGAGCACCCAAGGAGCTGTGGACGAAACTGGACGCGAGGACCCAGCGAAATCTGGCCGCGGCGCTCGCATCTTCGCGCGCGATCACGCCTGGCTACAGCAATTGGCTGCTGTTCAGTGCGATGGTCGAGACCGCGCTAGCGATGATGGGCGAACGGTGGGATGGGATGCGGATCGACTATGCCGTTCGCAAGCACCAGGAATGGTACCTCGGCGACGGCGTCTACGGGGACGGGCCGCAGTTCCATTGGGACTACTACAACAGTTTTGTCATTCAACCCATGCTGCTGGACACGCTCCGGAGCGTTTCCCGTTACAGCCGCCGGTGGGACCCTTTTCTGCCCGAGGCACTGGCTCGCGCGAAACGGTATGCGACGATCCAGGAACGCCTGATCTCGCCGGAAGGCGCCTTTCCAGCCATCGGCCGCTCGATCGTCTATCGCTGCGGCGCATTTCACCTGTTGGCGCAAGTCGCCCTGCTGGGGGAATTGCCGCCGCCGTTGATGGGCCCTCGCGTGCGCGGCGCCTTGACTTCGGTGATGCGCCGGCTTCTGAACGCGCCGGGGACTTTCGACGAGAACGGGTGGTTGCAGATCGGTTTTTGCGGGCACCAGCCGCATCTGGGGGAGAGCTACATTTCCACCGGGAGCCTGTATCTCTGCGGCACGGCGCTGCTGCCGCTGGGACTGAGCGCCACGGATCCGTTTTGGGCCGGACCGGCAGAGGATTGGACCTCGCGCCGGATCTGGAACGGCCAGGACATGCCCGCGGACCACGCGATTTGAGCGAACGTCCTGCGACTCGCTGGATCGGGCCTGCCAGTTGGCGATAGACTGAGTATTCCCCAAGCCGGCGGAGGATGTGCTTGGGGCCTCACCTATGCCCAGCTCGTTCCATTACGAAGGCGACAGGCTGTATTGCGAGGCAGTTCCGCTCGACCGGATCGCGGCGGGGGCGGGGACGCCGTGCTATGTGTACTCGAGCCGCGGGATGCTGGAGACCTACCGGGCGTACGACGAGGCGCTGGACGGGCTTCCGCACCGGGTCTGCTACGCGGTGAAGGCGAATTCTTCCCTGGCGGTGCTGGGTCTGCTGGCCAAGGCCGGAGCGGGATTCGATATCGTGTCGGGCGGCGAGTTGTTCCGCGTGCTCAAAGCGGGGGGCGATGCGCGGAGCGTGGTCTTCTCCGGAGTGGGCAAGACGGCCGACGAGGTGGAGTACGCGCTCGAGCAGGGGATCCACGGCTTCAACTGCGAATCGGAGGCGGAGCTGGCGCTGGTCGATGCACTGGCGGCGCGGCGAAGAGTGAAAGCGCGGGCGGCGGTGCGGGTGAACCCGGACGTGGACGCGCTCACGCATCCGTATGTTTCCACCGGTCTGCGGGAGAACAAGTTCGGCGTGGACATCGCGGAGGTCGAGGAGCTGTACGAGCGGGCGCGGAAGCTCCCGAACATCGAGCTCGAGGGTGTGAGCTGCCACATCGGCTCGCAGTTGCTCGACACGGACCCGATGATCGACGCGGTCGACAAAATGCTGGCGCTGGTGGAGCGCCTGCGGGCGCGCGGCATGGCCATCCGCATGCTCGACTTAGGGGGCGGGCTGGGGGTGCCGTACCGGCCCGGCGAACAGGCGCCGGAGATCCGCGGGTTCATGGCCCAGGTTCGCAAGAAGGTGGAGGGCACGGGCCTGTTCGTGATGGTGGAGCCGGGGCGCTCGATTGTGGGCGAGGCGGGCGTGCTCCTCACTCGCGTGCTTTACCGCAAGTGCAGCCCGGCGAAAGAATTCGTCGTGGTGGACGCGGCCATGAACGACCTGATCCGGCCGTCGCTCTACCAGTCGCATCACGAGATCGTCCCGCTGCGGCAGGTTGCGCGCGGCACGATTCTGGCCGACGTGGTCGGCCCGGTGTGCGAAAGCGGGGATTTCCTGGCGCGAGACCGCCAATTGGCCAACGTGCTGCCCGGCGACCTGCTGGCGGTGGCAACGACAGGGGCGTATGCTTTTGTGGCGTCGTCGAACTACAACTCCCGGGTGCGGCCCCCCGAGGTGCTGGTGGAGGGCGGCGCCTGGCGCGTGATCCGCGCGCGAGAGACTTACGAGGACCTGGTCCGCGGCGAGACGGTGTAGATCAGGATCTCGCGGCTTCCACCAAGACCGGGCGGCGCGCGCGGGCGGCGCGGAGGCGGTCGCGATACTCCTGAATCAGGGTGGCGAAGCCGGCCCAGTAGTATCCCCCGACAAACAGCAGCAGGAAGGGAAGCGAGAAGAAGTTGTAGACGTCGATGGCGAAAGCCACCATCGCCAGGAAATACGTGCCGATGGCGATCTCGACGAAGGGCAGCCAGCCGCTCTTGCGGCGGTATTTCACCGATTCCAGGCTGGGGCGCCCCTTCTCGATGGCGTACTTGGGCGTCCTCACGAAGCCGCTGCGGATGCCGAGCAGCGCCTCGAACACCGCGCGCGTGTTGATCACGGTGAGGCCGACGCCGACGGCCATCAGGGCCGGCAGCAGGAAGAAGGTCCGCTTCCACGTACGCGGAAACAGCTCGCGCTGCGCGAGCACGTAAAAGGCCGAGATCGACCAGAAGGAGGCAACGATCAGCGGCAGATCGAGGAACACCATCTGGAACCAGCCCATGTAGAAGCGGCAGATCATCACCGGGAGTATCAGCGCCGAGACCACCATCATCATGGGGTAGCTGATGTTGGGGGTGAGGTGCATGATGGCCTCGACCTTGGTCCGCCAGGGGAGCTTGGCGCGGAGGATGGTGGGCAGGAGTTTCTTGGCGACCTGGGTGAGGCCCTTGGCCCAGCGGAACTGCTGCACCTGGAAGCCGTGCATTTCCACGGGCAGTTCCGAGGGGCAGTCCAGTGCGGGCAGGTAGACGAACTTCCAGCCCTTGAGCTGGGCGCGGTAGCTGAGGTCGCAATCCTCGGTGAGCGTGTCGTGCTGCCAGCCGCCGGCGTCCTCGATCATGCGGCGCCGCAGAATGCCCGCGGTGCCATTGAAGTTGAAGAACAGGCCCCGGCCATAGCGGGCGCCGTGCTCGAGCACGAAGTGGCCGTCGAGCAGAATGGCCTGGATCTCGGTGAGCACGTTGAAGTCGCGGTTGAGGTAGCTCCAGCGGGTCTGGACCGTCCCGACCTGGGGATCGGCGAAGAAGTGCACGGTGCGCATCAGGAAATCGTGCGGGGGGATGAAATCCGCATCGAAGACGGCGATCAGTTCGCCGGTAGCGGTCTTCAGCCCTTCCTGGAGTGCGCCGGCTTTGAAGCCTTCACGGTGCGTCCGGTAGTGGTACTCGATGGGCACACCCGCGGCCTGGTAACATGCGACCAGCCTTTCGGCAAAGGCGTGGGTCTCGTCGGTGGAATCGTCCAGGACCTGGATCTGCAGCAGATGCCGCGGGTACTCGATCTTGGCGACTTCCTCGATGAGCCGCTCGACGACATAGCGCTCGTTGTAAAGCGGGAGTTGAATGGTGACGGGCGGCAATTGCTCGAAGCGGGCTGTCGGCTCCTGGGGCAGCTTCTTGCGGTGCTTGAAGTAGGTGCGGATCATCTCGTAGCGATGCATGCCGTAGATCGAGAGGATGAACAGCAGGCCGAAGTAGGGAATCAGCATCGCCCAGTCGAACCAGTCCAGTTGGTGGATTCCGGCGAAGGGGTTGTCGAACAGCGCGCGGCGGAGTTGTTGGAGCACCGAGACCGTCAATAGGAGCGCGGGATGGGAGACGGGTAGCATGCAACCGGGCAAACTGCTATTTTATGGTGCCGGGCCTCCATTGTACCTTGTTTCGGGGGTAGCGCAAGGGGGGGCCTGGGTGGCGCAGCGGGAGCAGGTCTTCGAGCTGCCGCTGGCATTCGGCCAGTACCGATCTGAGGGCCAGCCGGAGGCTTATCCTACTGCAACGCTTCCCGGGTGTAGAGGTTTGACGAACTCCACAGCAGGTAGCCCGCGTAGCGCTCCCCGAGCGCGTCCCGCACCGCTCGAACCTGGGCCTGCACCATCGCGGCGTCGTACCGGGCCCCCAGGCTGAAGTCCTGCAACCAGGGCCGCAGCTTCGCCTTGCTGGTGGGCTTGAGGCGCGCGGCGGCTTGCCGCATGGAGCGGTTGACCACCTCGTAGAAATGCTCGGCCGGGTTGTCGAACCCCAGGAACTTGGGTGCGAAGTGCGAGGGGTAGACCATCGGGCACACGTAGTCGAAGCCGTCGTAGCTGTCTTCGATGAGCTGCCCGACTTCCAGCTCATCCTGGCTCATCGTGGCCAGCCCGAACAGGTCCGCGGAGATCCGCACGCCCGCCAGCTTCCGCCTCAGGCGCCCGAAGAACTCCCGGATCGCCACGTGCTTCGGAGTTCTCCCGTCCCACGAGGGGAAGTCCATGTCCGCGAGGTCGCCGTCCGATGGGAAGCGCACGTAGTCGAAGTTCAACTCGTCAAAACCGTGACTGGCCGCATCGGCGGCGATGGCCAGGTTGTAGTCCCAGGCCTCCCGCGAGGCCGGGTCGATCCAGGCCAGGCCCTTGCGGTCCAGCCACAGACCGGACGTCGCACGCCGGTGCACCGCCAGGTGCGGCCGTGCCGCGGCCAGGACGGGGTCCTGGAACACCGTGAAGCGCGCGATCGCGTAGATGCCCTCGCGGTGCAGCCGGGCGATCAGCGCATCGATGTCGCGCACCGTCATGCGGACGGCCCCATAGCGCGTGGCTTCCGGCACGGCGACCCGATAGGCCAAACGTCCCGAATAGTCCTTGATGTCGATGACGACGGTGTTCAGGCCGGTCTTCCTTCGCAGATCCACCAGGTAGTCAATGCGGCGGGACAACCCCGCCGACCAGCTTGTGAAGTACACCCCCTTGACGATTGCCGGAGGATTGGCCAGCCGTTGGGGCTCAGACGGTGCGGGCCCGGCTGCCCTCTTGGGCGCCGGCGACAGTCGCCGCCCGGCCGGCTGCGGCGGCTTGTGCGCCAGCCTGTACCGCTGCTGCCAGAGCAGCGCCGCCACCCCCAGCACCAGGACGGAAACGACGCCGTAGCGCTTGCGAGAACGCACCCTTCGAGCTTAACAACACCGCGTGGATGGGAACATGCTTGCGGGCGCAGGAAGGAATCGGCTGGCGATGCGCCCGCAAGCGTGGAGGACATCTTGAAGCCACAGCCTGCGTGTTTTTCGGTCGATTATCGCTAACCACCTCAAGCGCCAACCTGCGGCTTCTCTTCCTGTTTACACCCAATCCGGCCCCGGGGGAAGTCCGCAGAGGAAAGGCGTCGGGCGGCTTAATACGGGTAGTAGCCGGGGCTGGAGGGGGTGGGGACACTGGTGCTATTAGTACTAGGGCCCGGGGGGGACTGGGGTGGGGGTGACTGGCGTGGGGCCTCAAGGGGCCGGGGTTTCGCTTATAATCAATTCTCTGTTATGGCACCCGCAACCGCTTCCCAACCCGCCACCTCGCACGTGAGGTGGGTGATCTGCGCCCTTCTGTTCTTTGCGACCGTCATTGCCTATGTCGATCGCAACGTTCTCTCCGTTCTAGAAAAGACGCTCGAAGGCATTCTCAAATTCGACAGCGTTCAATATGGATTCATCACCACCGCCTTCCAGACCGGGTATGCGATCGGGATGTTGCTGGCCGGCCGGCTTGCGGACCGTCTGGGTACCCGGAAGGCGTTCGCCCTGGCCATGGTCTTCTGGAGCCTTGCCGCGATGACGCCCGGGGCGGCCAGCTCGGCCACGACCTTGGGCATCGGCATGTTCCTGCTGGGCCTCGGCGAATCGGCCAACTTCCCGGCCTGTATGAAGACCATAGCCGAGTGGTTTCCTAAGAAAGAGCGCGCCCAGGCGGTGGGAATCTTCAACTCCGGGGCGAACATCGGTTCGATGGCGGCGCCGCTGGTGGTGGCGCCGCTGGTCGTCGGATTTGGGTGGCGGGGAGCGTTTGTCGTCGCCGGAGCGACGGGCTTCGTGTGGCTGCTGTTCTGGCTGAAGATCTACGCCAAGCCGGACCAACACCGCAAGGTTTCTTCCGAGGAGCTGGGGTTGATCCTGAGCGATCCGGTCGAGCGGATCGAGAGCGTGCCGTGGGCCCGCCTGTTTCCGTGCAAAGAGACCTGGGCCTTCGCGGTGGCGAAGTTCCTCACCGATCCGGTCTGGTGGTTCTACATTTTTTGGCTGCCCAGGTACCTACAGGATCCCGCGACCTTTGGGCTGACCATGGCTGCGGCCAAATTCCCGGTGGCGCTGGTGTATGCGGCATCCCTGATCGGAAGCATAGGCGGCGGCTGGATCTCTTCCGCCATGCTGAAGGGCGGACGGAGCCTGAACGCGTCGCGTAAGACCGCGCTGTTGCTCTGCGCTCTGTGCGTGGTACCGGTGATGTACGCGCCGTTCTCAAAGAGCCTGTGGCTGGTGGTGGCTCTGGTGGGTCTGGCGGCGGCGGCGCACCAGGGCTGGTCGGCGAACTTGTTCACGCTGGCAACCGATATGTTCCCGCGCACGGCGGTGGGCAGCGTGACGGGGATCGGCGGCATGGTGGGCGCGGTAGGCGGACTTCTGACGCAGACGGGGATCGGATACATGGTGAAGCTGAACAAGATGTCGACCAACAGCTACACCCCGCTGTTCCTGATCGTGGGAACGGCCTACCTGGTGGCGCTGGCCATCATCCACGTGATGTCGCCGAAACTGGCTCCGGCGAAAGTCGACTAGGCAGTCCCTCGGTTGCGGGCAGCGGGAGGGCAACCGGGGACAGCCTGAGCCGTCCCCACAGCGGACGGCCTAGGCAGTCCCTCGGTTGCCAGCGGCGGCTACCGGGACCGGATGCGACCGAGGATCCCGGAGACGTAGTTGAGGGTCTCGGGAATGGGCGGGATGCCGCCGGCGGAATCGACCCGGCCGGGGCCGGCATTGTAAGCGGCCAGCGCCAGCGGTAGGTCCCCCTCGTACCTGACCAGCAATTGCTTGAGGAACCTGGCGCCAGCGTCGACGTTTTCGCGGGGGTCGAAGGGGTTTTCGACTCCGAGATCGGCCGCGGTCGAAGGCATCAACTGCATCAAACCCTGCGCGCCCTTGGAGGAGACGGCGCAGGGCAGGTAGCTGGATTCCTTCTCGATGACAGCGCGCAGGAGGTCCGGAGTAAGCCCCTCCTGCTGGGAGATCTCGGCCAGGAGGGGGTCGATCTTCTCCGGGGGAACGGGGCCGCAGTCGGCGGCCGGGGCGAGAGGGGCGGGGGCGGGGAGGGGAGCGGGGGCGGCGAGGGTGAGCGGCTGGGTCCAGGGGATGGTGAAGAACGAGTCGGACTGCCCGGCGGCGCCCGAGAATTGAGCCTGCACGGCGGAGCGCTGCTTCTCGACCGACTCGCGCTGCTTCCGGACGGACTGTTCCATGGCGGCTTGCGGGTCCTGGCAGAAAGCGGCGCCCGCCGCGAGGCAGACCAGCAGCGCTGTGACCCTCATCCTCATTCCAGTGGATAGATCGGCCGAAAGGGAGGAGAACTATAGCCCGGGTTGACCAGGGTCTGCCGGTTGGGGCCGAGGGTGAGATGGAGGACGGCGGAGACGGTAGCGTCGCCATCCAGCGCGGCGCCGAGCGCGCGCGTGGCCTCGACCAGCAGCAGCGAGCCGAAGGGGACGAAGTTCCGGCCGTGGTAGAGGCGCCGCAGGCGGCGATGGAAGGTGGCGACGAACCGGGAGGAGAACTTCGTCAGGTCCTTCAGGGCCTTGCGGGGTTCGCGAGGCAGGGCCTGGCTGAGCTCGCGGCCCTTCAGACCGAGGCTCACCAGACTGTCGAGGAAGAACGCGTCGGCGGCCAACAGCGAGTTGAGCAGCCGCGGCCGGCACTGGACCGAGGCGAGGATGGACCGGGCCTGGTCCGGGGCGTAGAAGCGGGCGGTGCTTTTCTTTCCGGCGTCCACGAGGAGCTGGCTGATGCGCGACAATTCGTGAACCAGGGCGCGGGTGGCGGTGCGGCCTTCCAGCGCGGGGCTGTTGGGGCTGAGGAGGGCGTAAGTGAATTCGGAGCGGGGGCGGCCGGGGAAGGGGCGCATGGATTGGTAGACGACCAGCGGGAAAGCCGCGCCGAGGTCGTCGTAGCGGTCGATGTCGCTGAAGTAGACGTAGGGGAGCCAACGGCGCAACGCGCGCTGTACGGCGACCGAGACGGCCGAGTAGACCGGGAAGAAATCGGTGTCACGCTCGCCGGGGGCGCGGAGCCATGCCGCGGCCAGGCTGCCGGGGATGGAAAGCGTGAGCGAGGACTGAAGGCCGGCGTCAGGCCAGGCGCACTGTGCCGTCTCGAAACCGTAGGCGTTTAGAAGTGGGATGAGGCTGAGGCGGGCCTGAGCCGCGGAGAGGCTGCGCCGATCGGTGTAGGAGAGGGTGAAGCGTGGCTCCTTTCCCGCGAGCAGAGATCCGGCCAGCACGAGCCGGCCCTGGTATTGGCTCTTCCTCTCCGCGCGGTCGGAAGCGCCGGCCAGGAAAACGAACAGCCGGCCGTCCTCGCCGGTCTCGATCTCGACGCTGGCGAGGGCTTCCGAGCGCCGGCGCCACTGCTTGCGGCGGAGAAAGGGGAGGTGGAGTTCGAGATGCACCTGGCGGCTGAGGCAGTCCGTGAGCACGGCAGGGTGGCGCCGAACGTGGAGGGAAGGCGGCGCACCCAGAAACGAGAAGTCGCCCACCGAAGCGTTTCGGTAAGCGCTCTGGCCCTCGGCGGTGAAGTCGAACGAGCAATCCAACAGGGCCTCGCCGGCTGCGGCGCTCGCATAGCGGTAGCTGAGCTCGGCGGAGTGCCTTTTCTCCAGCGCGGCCAGCGCCTTCGCGTGGATCGAGCGGGCCAGTTCGAGGACGGAGTCGAAGCTCCGGAGAGCGCGGCCAAGATCGGTCTCCGAGGCAATGCCGCCGAAGACGTCATTGAGCTGCCGCTTGAGCCAGGCGTCGAGGGCGCCGAAGGCGGCGAGGCTCGCGAGCCCCAGCCGGACGCTTTCCAAGCCGAACGGTTCGGATGCGTGGAACCGCGGAACGCCGTGAACGCCGAGGATGGCCAGGACCAGCTCCTCGGGGGCTTCGGGGGGCGATGCGAGGGCCTCGGCGGAGACCACGAGATTCGAAGGGAAACCAGGCGCGGAGTCGCTGCGCTTGAAGATCCGGAGGCGGAGGCAGCCCTGGGAGTCGAGGGAGACGGAAGCCAGGAAGGCGCTGGCGAGCGTCAGGTTGAGCGCGGCGCCGGAGCCGCTATCGACGATGAGGCCGAGGCTGTCCGGGAGCGCTCCGGCGACGACCTCGTGGAGCCAGTGGCAGTCAAAACCGAAACGGCTGATGACAGCGACTCTGAGCGGCCCGTCGAGAGGGAAAGAGCGCACGGAGTTGTCGCCGAGGCCGGCGGAGAACTGGGGGAGGTCTGCGGGCATAGGCGCCACCTGGGTGGCGTTTGATTATACGGCCGGGGTCTGGGTATTCCAGCCCGAGAAGGCGGGCGCCTCGGGCCCAGAGAAACCGTAAGTCACACCGGCTGAGGGAAGTGCGTGGAGGTGCGGGTTTGGTGGATTGGCGGTGACCGGCGGGGTGTCAGGTTTTGGGATGGAGGCGGCTTCGACTACAATGGGCGGGTGCGCGGAACTAGACGGACGGATGGCGGAGGACGCGTATTCCGGTACCCGCTGGGCTACCGGATTCTATCCCTCGTGGGGAGCGTGTTCCTGGGAACTTGTACCGTGCTGGCACTGGGCCCCGGTCCGGGGATCGCAGCCATTCTGCGGTGGCCGGTGGTTGTGTTCGGCCTGTGCGCAGCGCTGAATGCGTGGTTGTTGTGGGCGCTGCTGCCGAGGATCGAGACCGATGCCGAGGGGATCGCGCTCACGCGGCTCGGCCACAAGCGCCGCCTGCGGTGGCGCGACGTGCGGGCCATCGAGCACCGGCCGGGCAGCGCGAGCCTGGTGATCCGCGGCCCATCCGCAGTCCTGCGGGTGCATCGCCAGTTGCGGCGGTATCTCGAGTTCTACAAGATCCTGACGGCCGCCGTGCCCGGCGAGGCCCTAGAACAGCCGCTGCGGATTCCATTCACGGTTGCCGCCTCCCCGACGCTTCGACTCGTTCTTGCGGGCACGCTCGTGCTTTCCGGTTGGCTGGGGTTGGCATTGCTCGGGAGTGGGAGCCGGCCGGCGGCGCTGGTAATGTTCGGCCTCGCCGCGCTCAGCCTGTATGTGGGGCTGTACCGCGCGCCGGTGCGCTTCGAATTCGACCGGGACGGGCTGAAGACGGTCTACCTGCTGAGGGAAGCAAGGCGCCGGGCGGCGGAACTTCAGGCCATCGAATTGGTTCAGCGGCGCGCCGTGACTGTGCTGCGGCTGAAATTCAGGGGCAAGACCGTAAGTCTGAGCGACAGCCAGGTTCGGGTTCCGCCGGAACGAATCTACGAGAGCCTGCTGGGGGCGTACCCGGTTCAGAAAGGCTGACCCGCGACTACGTTCATATCCAGGCCGGGGTGGGGGACTGGTTCGCTTCGGTCTGTCGTGACCGGCGGAGGCGGACGAGGCGGCGGTTGACGTCGGAGAGGGAGGCGAACAGGCCGGCGTAGTGGCGGCCGCGGCGGGGTGGAGCGGGGCGGGCGGCGCGGAAATCGCGGGGATGGAAGCGGTCGGTGACCGCGATGACGGCGACGCCCATGGGGCGGTATTCGTGGAGGCCCTGCGCCCAGGCCAGGTCGCGGTCGATCCAGAGTGCGAATGCCATCCTACTTGTTAGTATATAGGCCATGGAAAGACGAACCTTCTTTTCGGCGTTGGGAGCCGCTGCCGCGGGTCTCCAGGCGGGCGCGCAGCCGCGCAAGGGACGGCTGAAGCAGGGCGTGGCGAGGTGGTCCTTCTCGAAGTGGAGCATTGAGGAGCTGTGCGCCAACGCGGCGCTTGTCGGGATTCAGGGGATCGACCTGGTCGAGCCGGCGGACTGGCCAGTGGTGAAGAAGCACGGGCTGGTGCCGTCGATGGTTTCGGGCGGCGGAACGATCCCGGTCGGGTTGAACCGCAAAGAGAACCACGAGAAGCTCGTCGAAGGGCTACGGGCGGCCATCACCCGGGCGGCCGCGGAGGGCATCCCGAACGTGATCACGTTCTCGGGGAACCGGCAGGGGCTGCCGGACCAGGAGGGGCTGGAGAACTGCGTGGCCGGGCTGGAGCGGATCAAGGGGTTCGCGGAAGAGAAGGGCGTCACCATCTGCATGGAACTGCTCAACAGCAAGGTGAACCACAAGGACTACCAGTGCGACCACACGGCCTGGGGCGCGGAAGTTTGCCGGCGCGTGAATTCGCCGCGAGTGAAACTGCTGTACGACATCTACCACATGCAGATCATGGAGGGCGACATCATCCGGACCATCCGCGAGAACATCCAGTACATCGGGCACTTCCACACGGCGGGCAATCCGGGGCGGAACGAGATCGACGGGACGCAGGAACTGAACTACCGGGCCATCGCGCAGGCGGTGGCGGACCTGGGCTTCACGGGGTTCTTCTCGCACGAATTCGTCCCCAAGCGGGACCCCTTGCAGTCGCTGCGGGAGGCGGTGGAGATCTGCACGGTGTAGGGAGAGACTTCCCGGTTCATCGAGAATCTGGTAAAATGTCAGAGAAGAGGGAGTATGCTCCATCTTACCTGCAAGGTCGATGAAGTGGGAAGGGTTCTACTGCCGGCGAAGGTCAGGAGGGAACTTGGGATCGAGCCGGGCATGGATGTTCTGCTGACGTGTTCCGATGGGGTTGTCCGGCTGGAGACCCGAGCGCAAGCATTGGCCCGGGCTCGCCGACTTGCCAGCCGCATTGCCCGCCCGGGTACGTCGGTGGTGGACGAGTTCCTGGCCGAGCGCAGGGAGGAGGCGCAGCGGGAGGCCCAGGGGCGTAAGAGCGCTAACCGCGCGACAGGCCGCCTCCGGCGGACGGGCACCCGGCGCCCGGACGGAAGAGGCTGAGGTGCCGGCCGATTGCGTGCTGGACGCCTCGGCGGTCCTGGCGGTGCTGTTTCAGGAGAAAGGATCGCAACGGGTCGAGCCGCTGCTGCCGGCCGCAGCGATCAGCTCGGTGAATATGGCCGAGGCGCTCGTGAAGCTGATCCGGCGAGGCGCCGCACCCGGGGAGGCCCGGGAAATGTTCGACGCTCTTGGCATCGGGCGCATCGTGCCGTTCGATGAAGCCGCCGCGTTCGTCAGCGTCACGCTCCTGGGCGCCACTTCACCGCTGGGGCTGGGTTTGGGAGACCGGGCCTGCTTGGCCACCGGCCGACTGTTGGGGCTCCCGGTCGTCACTGCCGATCGAGAGTGGGCAGCGCTCGACGTGGGAGTCAGGATCCGCGCGATTCGGTAGGCGGACCGGTGTTTGCCGGGCTTCACTCCTCGGGTTTGCAGCCGAGGATGGTCACCTTTGCGGCGTTGGCTTGGGCGAGCATTTCGTCGCGGTCGAGCAGGAGGGTGCGGCCGGCGTCGAGGGCCAGGGCGGTAGTCCCGGTTTCGACCATGGTCGCGATGGTGGTGGGACCGGCGACGGGGACGTCGAACAGCAGATGGACGCGGCGGCGGCTGGATTTCACCAGCGTCAGGCGGCGGCCGTTGACCAGGGCGGCGGCGCGGCGGAGCATGGCGTCGGTGCCTTCCATGGCCTCCAGGGCGACGCAGGCACGCTCGCAGATGGCGACGCTTTGGCCGACGTCGAAGCCGGCCAGGGCGCTGGCGATGCGGCGGCCGTAATGGATGTCGGCCAGCTCGTCTTTGGTGGGCTTGCGGCGGGTGAGCGGGCCCTCGGCGGCGAGCAGGGGTTTCAATAGGGCGGTGGAATCGGCGAGGTGGATGCCCTCGTCCGCGAGCGCCCTGGCGATGCCGCCGATGAGCGCGTCGGTGTTCTTCTGCGGGAGCGCGGCGAGCAGCTTCACCAGGCGCCAGTCCGGGCGGATCGAGGAGAAGATCTTGGCGTGCTTGACCTGGCCCGCCATCACGACTTCCTGGATGCCCTCCCGCTTAAGGATGTCGATGAGCTTGCCGAGCTGGCCGAGGGAAACCCAGTAGCAGCGCGCGGCGAGCGGCTCAACCTCGGGCGCGGCTTCCTCCCGGATGGCGACGACGACCACTTCGTGACCCAGCTTGCGCGCGGTCTCCAGGGCCAGGATGGGGAAGCGGCCATTACCGGCGATGAGAGCGTATTTCACTTGACTACGCCGCGGGGGGAGGACTCTATGAAGTTGAGGAGCTCGTCGAGTTCCGGGCTCGCGGGGATTTCGGCGCGGATGCGCTCGAGGGCCTGGGAGGTGTTCAGGCCGGCGTGAGTGAGGAGGCGGAAGGCCTTGCGGAGGGCGTTGCGGGTGGCTTCGGGGAAGCCGCGGCGCTCGAGGCCGGTGAGGTTGGCGCCGAAGGTCTTCACGTCGCGCTCATTCACGGTCATCGAGAACGGCATGACGTCCTGGGTGACGACGCTGCCGCCGCCGATCATGGCGTGCCGGCCGATGCGGCAGAACTGGTGGATGCCGCTCAAGGCGCCGACGATGGCCCATTCGCCCACGGTCACGTGGCCGCCGACGTTGACGCCGTTGCCGAGCACGGTGTGGCTGGAGATGCGGGCGTCGTGGGCGACGTGGACGTAAGCCATGAGCAGGTTGTCGTCGCCGATCGAGGTGAGGAGGCCGCCGCCCTCGGTGCCGCGGTGGATGGTGACGAATTCGCGGATCTTGTTGCGGCTGCCGATGCGGGTCTCGGCGCGCTCGCCGCGGTACTTCAGGTCCTGCGAGGCGACGCCCACGGTCGAGTAGGGATAGAAGATGTTGTCCTCGCCGATGGAGGTGGGGCCCTCGATGTACAAGTGGGCCATCAGGCGGGTGCGGGCGCCGACCTCGACCCCGGCGCCGACGATGGAATAGGGGCCGATGTCGGCGGAATCGGCGATGCGGGCGGAGGGATCGACGATGGCGGTGGGATGGATAGGCATTCGCGCGACTACTCGGCCGCCGCGGCCCTCTCGGCCAGCTTGCACATGACCTCGGCCTCGGCCACCACCACGCCATCGACGCTGGCCGTGCCGTACAGCTTGGCCACCAACGACTTGCGCTTGCCCACTTTCATCTCGATGCGGAGCTGGTCGCCAGGGACCACCGGGCGGCGGAACTTGGCCTGCTCGATGGAGGCCAGGTACACCACCTTCTGCTGGTCGGGCAGGTCCTTGAGCACGAGTACGCCGGCGACTTGCGCCATGGCCTCGACGATGAGAACGCCGGGCATCACCGCGAAGCCGGGGAAGTGCCCGGCGAAGAACGGCTCGTTGCCGGTGACGTTCTTGATGCCGACGATGCGATCGGGCTCGAGCTCGACGATGCGGTCGACCAGCAGCATCGGGTAACGGTGCGGCAGAATGCGTTGAATCGCCTGAAGATCCAAAATCACCATGGGGATTCCGTATTATAGCAGGTGGATGGACCCGATCCTTTCGTACCTGGAGACACGGCGGGCGGAGATGGTGAGTCTGTGCCGGGAGCTGGTGGAATGCGAGTCGCCGAGCGACGATGCGGCGGCGGTGGGGCGCTTTGCCGACCTGGTGGCGGACAAGGTGGCACGCATGGCGCGCGTGCGGCGGATCGCAGGGGGACGATTTGGGCCGCACCTGCGATGCGAATTCGACCTGCCCGGAGGGAAGCAAGATGGGCAGATCCTGGCGCTCGGGCATTCCGATACCGTGTGGCCGGTGGGCACGCTGAAGCAGATGCCCTTCCGGGAGGCGGAAGGCAGGCTGTGGGGACCGGGCGTGCTGGACATGAAAGCCGGGATCGCGTTCCTGATTTTCGCGCTGCGGGCGTTGCGCGAACTCGAGCTCCCGGTGCGGCGCCGGGTGGTGATGCAGCTCAACTCGGACGAGGAAGTGGGCAGCGATTCGTCGCGCCCGCTGACGGAAGAGGAGGCGCGGCGGAGCCTGGCGGTGCTGGTGCTCGAGCCGGGCACGGGACTGGACGGCAAGCTGAAAACGGCCCGTAAAGGGGTGGGCGAGTACACGATCGTGGTGCGGGGCAGGGCGGCGCACGCGGGGCTGGATTTCACCTCCGGCGCGAGCGCGATTTTGGAGCTGGCGCGGCAGATTCAAAAGGTGGCCGGCTTCACGCGGGTCGAGCGGGGCATCACGGTGAATCCCGGGGTGATTTCCGGGGGCAGCCGGACCAACGTGGTGGCGGCCGAGGCGCGCGCAGGGATCGATATCCGCGTGCTGCGGATCAAGGACGCCGAGGCGCTGGACCGGCGGTTCCACCGGCTGAGACCGGTCGACCGGCGGTGCAGAATCGAGATCTCGGGGGGACTGAGCCGGCCGCCCATGGAACGCTCGGCGGGGATTGCGGCGTTGTTCCGGAAGGCGCGGGAGCTGGCGGCGGAGCTGGGCATCGAGTTGGAGGAATCCGTGAGCGGCGGGGGCTCGGACGGGAACTTCACGGCAGCGGTCGGGGCGCCGACGCTGGACGGGCTGGGCGCGGTCGGGGAAGGGGCGCACGCGCCGCACGAGAGCATCCTGGTGGAGCGGATGGCGGACCGGGCGGCGCTGGTAGCGAAGCTGCTCAGAAGCCTTTGAATTGCGGCGACCAGGGGATCGCCGGGCCGACATGGGCCCTTCCCTACTTGCCCGGCGGCAGAGCTGTGGACAAGAAGCTCTCAAGCTTGGTCTGATCTATTGCCCTCACTGTGTCAGAAATGGCGGGATGAACGAACATCCGAATCTTGCCCAGCGACTCGCCGAAGCTATCAACAATACTCGACCAGACCACAGACTCCTCGACCCTGATCTTGACCAATTCATCGGAATGGTATCGCCAGCGGTCGGTCTCTCCGAAAAACCTCAGTGTGCTCATTCCCTCAGTTCGCTCGGCCGGTACATCCAGAAGGACAAGGGGATAGTCCGCCTCCGTCCTGTGTACTATATCAAGAGAATCACTATTGAACGCTACGGTCTCCTCACGTTCCTCACTAGTCAACCCCTGCAAGTGAAGCACGAGCTTCTCCTGCAGCCGATTGTTAAGTGCAACTCTCTCTTTCGGAGACGCTCCCGAGGCACATTTCTTTGCTTTCTGCCACAGGTCCTTCCTTTTCTCCTTGCTTACAACCAGAACGCGCTTGTAAAGTTTACGATTTGCAAGATCCTCAATAAGTCTCTTGCCTTTTGGGCCGGAGTGTTGATACAGCCACGAGAGCATCTGCAAATCGGAAACATTTATGCCCGGCCAAGCCGCTCTCTCCATTTCCTGGCTCGCCACGCCCTCAAATAGCTCCTGCTGAACTGCCGGAAGAGTGTTCGTGACCAGGAGCGTGATTAGTTCCTCTTTCAAGTCCCGCCTAGCGGCTTCGGACAGGTTCTGTAACATCTCCCATACAGCATGATGCAGCATCGCCTTCACGGCGCGTGACGTCCGGTGCCAGTACACCGCTCCGAACATTGCATACCGCACAAACGCTACAGACTCAGCACTAACCTTGCCTTTTTCATGCACACCGACGCAGGCCGACAGCATCTCGTCCCGGTTTTCATGAACAGTAGTCAGCACCTTACTGAGTCTCTCGAAATCGATCGCTAGCCCATACGGCACATTCAACTTTCTACTGTCGCGCACTAAGTAATCCAGCTTATCCGCATCAATAGGGCCGTCAATTATAGAATGGAGAATGCGATCCTTAATGGGAATAGTTAGTTCGTCCACGTCCGCCCGCAAGATATCTTCTACTCTGACGGACATGCGGCGTTCACCGGCAGAAATTGGCCACAGTTCATCTGTCAGTGAGTAAAGGGAGCTGACACCCGAGATCGGCTGGTTCGCTAACTTGAACCCAATTGACTCGTGTGCAAAGACGCCGTCGTCAGCATCTTCCAAGTCATGCGCGAGTGGATACTGACCTAAGTCGTGGAGGAGCGCCGCGAGCAAACAGGCAATGAGATCGGCCTTCGTCATTATCTGACGAAACATTGGGTTAATTGGATCATGCCAAAGCGCATATAGAATCCGGGCTGCATTGCCGTATGCACCTAGCGAATGCTCTGCACGGCTGTGCGTGGCTCCGGGGTAGACAAATACAATGAGGCCGAGCTGGCTAATAGAACTGAGGCGCTTGAACGCTGGGTGCTTGATTAGGCGTAAGACGTTGTCGCTAACGGGGGTCTGTCCGTGCTGAGCGACCTGGATGTTTTCGCCAGAGAAGAAGTCGAGCTCCGGTATTTCACGTTCAATTCTGTATTCTCCGGTCAGCTTGGCGAGATCGGTGATGACGCCTGCGATGTCGGCGTATTTAGTTTCACTATCACTCTTGTCCAAGACAACTTTAGCCCTGCGATAGTGAAACGAAAAGCCCTCCTATAATGGGACGTTGGCGAATCGTTCCCTGGCTGGAGCTTCGCCAGACGCCGCCCACAAGGAGGGCA
>JBEKWU010000081.1:0-29132 GCA_049512775.1 Bryobacteraceae bacterium | reverse complement strand
GGGGCAAACGGAAACGCATGCGGCCAGGCGTTGCCTGGCCGTGGGATTCAACCTATCGGGTCCTAAATTGTGTAAAGGATGTCACTGGACTAAAGTGTCAAGGATGTCGCCGGCTTGACAACCTGTTGATCCCGCGACGGCGCACCTGCTGTCGCCGCCGACGCGCAGCGCATAGCACGGTCGCCGGACCCACAGGCCACAAGCCACAAGCCGCTTATGTCAAAATGATAGTTATCCACACCTGGACTTTTCTAGCCATGAGACTGACTGTGATTCTGGCCGCAATTCTTTGCCTGTCCGCGCGCGCGATGGCCCAAGGCGCGGCGCAAAACCCGTTTGCCGGCGGGCTGCCGTCGGGCCAGCCGGCGGCCGGGGTCCTGGCCCTGACGCTGTCGGAGGCGATGGACCGGGGGCTGAAGTACAACCTGGGCCTGGCGCTGAGCCAGCAGGGGACGCGGACGGCGGAGGCGGCGCGGCTGCGGGCGCTGAGCGGGCTGCTGCCCAACGCCGGCATTCGTGTCTCGGAGACGGCGCAGCAGATCAGCCTGGCGGCGCTCGGCTTCTCGGGCTTTCCCGGCATCCCCCAGATCATCGGCCCGTTCAGCGTGGTGGACGCCCGGGCGTCCGTGACGCAGCCGGTCCTGGATCTGGCGGCTCGTTACGGGGCGCGGGCCGGAGCGGCGGGCGTCAAGGCCGCGCAGTTCTCCTACGAGGACGCCCGCGACATTACGGTTCTGACCGTTGCGTACCTTTACTTGCAGGCCGTGGCTGGGCAGGCGCGCATCGAGACGGTGCGGGCCCAGTTTGCCACTTCCGAGGCTCTCTACAAGCGCGCCGCGGACATGAAGAGCGCCGGGGTGGCGGCGGGCATCGACGTGCTCCGTGCCCAGGTGGAGATGCAGGCGCAGCAGCAGCGGCTGATCTATTTCCGCAACGAGTTCGAGAAGCAGAAACTGAACCTGGCGCGGGCCATCGGATTGCCTGTGGGCCAGGAATTCAACCTCGCCGATCCTTTGTCGTACACGGCGCCGCCGGCGCTCACCTTGGAGCAGGCGGTGGAGGAGGCCTATCGCTCGCGGGGCGACTATCGCAGGGCGCTCGAGCTGGTGAGCGCGGCGGAATCGGCCCGGCGGGCGGCGCAGGCGGAGCGTTACCCGACGGTCGCGCTGGACGGCAACTACGGGGCGATCGGGCGGAGCCCCGGACAGTCCCACGGCACGTTCGCGGCGGCGGCCAGCCTGACCATCCCGGTGTTCCAGGGCGAGCGGGTCAAGGCCGCGGTGCTCGAAGCCGACGCGCGGCTGGAGGAGCGGCGGGCGGAGCTCGAGGACCTTCGCGCCGCGATCCACTACCAGGTGCGCACGGCGTTTCTGGACCTGACGGCGGCCGGCGACCAGGTCCAGGTGGCCCGGAGCGCGGCCGACCTGGCGGCGCAGCAACTCGCGCAGGCGCAGGACCGGTTTACGGCGGGCGTAGCGAACAATCTGGAGGTCGTGCAGGCGCAGGAAGCCGTCGCCACGGCGAATGAGAACTACATCAGCGGCCTGTACTGGTACAGCATGGGCAAGGCATCGCTGGCGCGGGCGCTGGGCGGTGCGGAGAAGAGAGCGAAACAGTTTTTGGGGGCAAATTGATGGCGGACCTCGCCGAAATCGAAAAGCAAGCCGGGCCGGAGACCAGGCCAACGCGGAGGGAGCAGCGGCGCACCTTCTTCCGAGAGCACCCAGGGGCAAGATGGTTGCTGCTGGCGGCGGTAATCCTGGCGGCCGCGGCCGGGTACGCGGTTTGGACGTATTACTCCACCCGCGAAAGCACGGACGACGCCCAGATCGACGGGCATATCAACCCGATCAGCGCCAAGGTGGGCGGAACGGTGCTGGCGGTGCACGTGAATGACAACCAGTACGTGGAAGCGGGCGCCCTGCTGGTGGAGATCGACCCGCGGGATTACCAGGTGGCGCTGGAACATGCGCGGGCCGACGCCGAAGCGGCGCGCGCCACCGCTCGAGCGGCCGAAACCGGCGTGCCGATCACCAGCACCACCACGGCGAGCCGGCTCAGCGTAGCCCAAGCCAACGTCGAGGCGGCGCAGGCTGGCATCGCCGCGTCACGGAAGGAAGTGGATGCCGCACGGGCGCAGCTCGGCTCGGCGCAGGCGCGGCTGCGCGAGGTCGAAGCGCGCAGCACCCTGGCGCAGCAGAACCTGGCGCGGATGAAGCAACTGGTCGAGCGGGACGAGATCTCGCGGCAACTGTACGACGCGGCGGTCTCGGAGGCGCAATCCGCCGCCGCCGCGGTGGATGCCGCGCGCGCTGGGGTGGCTCAGGCCGAGCAGGGAGTTCCGGTTGCGGAGAGCCACGTGGCGCAGGCCCAGGCGGCGCTGGCGCAGGCGCAGGCCGGCGTGCGGGGCGCCCAGACCGGGCCGGAGGAAATCGCCGTGAGCCGCGCCCAGTCCGGCTCGGCCCAGGCCAAGGCGGAGCTGAACCGGACCACCGTGGAGCAAGCCGCGCTCAACCTTCAGTACACCAGAATCACGGCCCCGGTGAGCGGGGTGGTGAGCCGGAAGACGGTCGAGGTCGGGCAGGTGATCCAACCGGGGCAGCCGCTGCTGGCCGTCGTGCCCCTGGAGGACGTCTGGGTGACCGCGAATTTCAAGGAAACGCAACTGAACCACATGCGGCCGGGGCAGCCTGCGGCGATCTCGGTGGACGCTTACGGAGGGCGCGAATACCGGGGCCACGTCGACAGCATCGCCGCGGCCACGGGCGCGCGGTTCAGCGTGCTGCCGCCGGAAAACGCCAGCGGCAACTACGTCAAGGTGGTGCAGCGCGTGCCGGTGAAGATTGTCCTGGAACGGGAGCAGGACCCGCGGCACCTGCTGCGGCCGGGCATGTCGGTGGGGGCGACGGTCTTCACCAAATGATCCGCACCGTCACCATCGGGGGCGAGTACGGCAGCGGCCGGGCGGAGATCGCGCGCCGGCTGGCCGAGAAGCTCGGGTGGAGACTTCTGGACAACGCGCTGATCCAGCAGATCGCCAGCACGGCGCACGTGGATCCTTCCCTGGCGATGCGTTACGACGAGTGCATCGATTCGTTCCTGCACCGCATGCACAAAGCCCTGTGGCGGGGCGGGTACGAGGGCGTCGCCAGCACCACGGAGTCCGACGTCTTCGACGCCGACACCATGGCGGAGCTGTCGCGGTGCGTCATCGAGTCGGCCGCGAAGGAAGGCAATTGCGTCATCGTGGGCCGGGGCGGCCAGTGCATCCTCCAGGAGCGCTCCGACGTATTCCACGTGTTCGTCTATGCGCCGCTGGCCGAGCGGATCGAGCGCGTGAGGCGGGAGGGGGACGCGGCGGCAGACCCCGAAGCCCAGATCGCCTCCGTGGACCACCGGCGGAGCGCCTATATCCGGCGATACTTCGGGCAGGAGTGGGGCAACCGCCACCTGTACGACCTGATGCTGTGCTCGAGCATGGGCGAGGCGGCCGCGGTGGCGGCGATTCTGGCCGCGATTGGCAGGGGACCCGAGCGCTGATGGCTGCCCAGGCGCCGCCCCAGCCACCCGCGGTCAACCCCTGGATCATCGCGACCGCGGTAATGTTCGGCACCTTCATGGAGGTGCTCGACACCACCGTGGTGAACGTCTCGCTGCCGCACATCGCGGGCAACCTCTCGGCCACCGTCAACGAGGCCACCTGGGCCCTCACGTCCTATCTGGTCGCGAACGCGGTGGTGCTGCCGATGACCGGGTGGCTGGCCAACTTCTTCGGCCGCAAACGCCTGCTGATGGCCGCGGTAACGGGGTTTACCGTGGCATCGTTCTTTTGTGGGCTGGCGCCCAACCTGACCTGGCTGATCGTGTGCCGCATCATCCAGGGCGCCACCGGCGGGGCGTTGCAGCCGCTGTCGCAGGCGGTGATGCTCGAGGCCTTCCCGCCGGCGGGCCGCGGCAAGGCGATGGCCTTTTGGGGGCTGGGCATCGTGGTGGCTCCGATGCTGGGGCCGGTGCTGGGCGGCTGGCTCACCGACAACTACAGTTGGCGCTGGATCTTCTACATCAACATTCCGGTCGGGATGGCGTCGATCGTGATGACCAAGCTGTTCCTCTTCGATCCCCCGTACATCCGCAGACCCTCCGGAGGGGTGGATTACTGGGGCATCGGGATGCTGGCGGTGGGCATCGGCGCCTTGCAGGTGGTGCTGGACAAGGGGCAGGAGGAAGACTGGTTCGCCGCGCACTGGATCGCGGCGCTAGCGGTGGTCTCGGCCGTGGCGCTGCTGGTTTTCGTGATCTACGAGCTGCGCCTGCGGCACCCCATCGTGCACCTGCGGGTGCTCAAGGAGCGGACCTACGCCGCGGGCGTGCTGATGATGACGGTGGTGGGATTCGTGCTCTACGGGAGCATGGTGCTCCTGCCGATCTTCCTGCAAACGCTGCTCGGCTACCCGGCGATTGACGCCGGGATCGCGATGGCTCCGCGCGGGCTGGGTTCGTTCTTCGCCATGCCGTTGGTGGGCATGATCCTCATGCGGTTCGACCCGCGCAAACTGCTGGTGTGCGGGCTGGGCGGGGCGGCGCTGACGCTGCTCCAGCTCTCCCGGCTCAACCTCAACGCCGGCTACTGGGATATCTTCTGGCCGCAGTTGTTCCAGGGGATGTCGATGGCGCTGCTGTTCGTGCCGCTCACCACGGTGACTATGGACCCGATTCCGAAAGAAGAGATGGGCAACGCCACCAGCGTCTTCAACCTCATGCGCAATATCGGGGGCAGCATGGGGATCGCGGCCGCCACGACGTTCCTGGAGCGCCGCCAGCAGGTGCATATCAACGTGCTGGGGTCGCACGTGGATGCGTACAGCCCCGCGGCGCGCCAGATGCTCGAGAGCGCCCGCGCGGCCCTGATGGCGCGCGGCGCGGATGCCGCCACCGCGAGCCGGCAGGCCTATGCGGCGGTGTTCGGCACGGTCCAGCGGCAGGCGGCGATGCTGGCGTTCAACGAGACCTTCCACGTGCTGGCCCTCCTGTTCCTGGCGGCTATGCTGCTGCTGCTGTTCATGAAGAAGCCGGCGCACTACGGCGGCGGGGCGCCGGCGCACTAACCCGCCCTTCTCACGCAGGATCGTGACGAGGCGTGTGAGGAGTCCGTGGATACGAGGCGGGCGAGAGGCGACGCCCGGAGGCGTACTTGACAGTACGTCGAGGACGTCGCCCGAGCGCAACGAAGTAGACATGGGCTCATCGCGCGCCGCAGTAGATCTTGTGTGAGAAGGGCGGGTTAAGGCTTCGGCCGGACGGCGCTATGATGGACGCATGTTGAGACCACTCTGGCTTGCGCTCGCCCTGGCCTTGACCGGGGCAGGGTCCGCCGCTGCCCAGAGCGGCTGGACGCTTACGTGGAACGACGAATTCGACGGCCCCAGCCTGGATCAGACCAAGTGGGGCTACAACCTCGGCGCCGGCGGCTGGGGAAACCAGGAGCTGGAATACTACACCAACCGGCCGGAGAACGTGTACGTGGACGGCGGCATGCTGGTGATCAAGGCGATCCAGGAACCCTATCTGGGAGCGCAGTACACCTCCGGCCGCATCCTCACGAAGAACAAGTTCTCCCAGGCGTACGGCCGCTTCGAGGCGCGGATCAAGATCCCCTATGGACAGGGCCTGTGGCCGGCGTTCTGGATGATGGGGAGCAACAGCGACACGGTGGGCTGGCCGACCTGCGGCGAGATCGACATCATGGAGAACATCGGCAAGGAGCCCAACATCGTTCATGGCACCATGCACGGTCCGGGGTATTCCGGCGCGAACGGGATCGGCGCGGTCTACTCCCTGCCGGCCAGCCAGCGCTTCGCCGACGATTTCCACGTGTTCGCCATCGAATGGGAACCGGGCGTGGTCCGGTGGTACGTGGATGACCAGCTTTACAAGACCACCACCAGCAGCAACATCCCCGCGGGCACGAGCTGGGTCTTCGATCATCCGTTTTACGTGTTGCTGAACGTGGCCGTGGGAGGCCTCTGGCCCGGCAATCCCGATGCGACCACCCAGTTTCCGCAGGTGATGCGGGTGGACTACGTGCGCGTGTATCAGCGCGCGACCAGCGCGGTGCCGACGGTCGACCCAGGCGGGATCACCAACAGCGCGAGTTTCCTCGCGGGCTTCGCTCCGGGTTCCTGGATGACGATTTGGGGCCGGAATCTCGCCAACACGACTCGCGACTGGCGCGCCGACGATATCCTGAACGGCATTCTGCCCACACAACTGGACGGAGTCTCGGTGACCGTCAACGGCAAGCCGGCCTACATCGCCTTTGTCGGTTCGACCCAGATCAACGCGCAGGCGCCGGATGTCGGAGAGGGGCCGGTGATGGTCGCGGTGGTCAACAACGGGCAGAGAAGCGAACTGTATGCCGGGCAGGCCGAGGTCTATTCTCCGGCGCTGTTCCTGTGGCAGAACCAATACGCCGTGGCGACCGACCCGGATTTCAACCGGATCGGCAAGCCCGGCCTGTACCCGGGAGTGATCTTCACTCCGGCAAAACCGGGCCATATCATCGTTCTCTGGGGCACGGGGCTTGGCCCCACCAGCCCGCCAGTGCCCTCGGGGCAATTGGTCCCCCCGGAACCGCTATTCCGGCTGGCGAGCGACCCCAGCATCTGGATTGGCGGCGTGGCGGCGCCCTACCTGAGCGGCAGCGCGGTGATGACTCCCACCAACGCCGGCGTATACCAGTTGGCCTTGACTGTGCCGGACCTGGCCGACGGCGATTACCCGGTGGTGGTCGAAGTGGCCGGGCATCGAACGCCTGACAACGCCTGGCTGACGATCGCGCGGTAGAATGCCCAGATGGCGAAGAGATCGGCTTCGACGTCGAGCAAGGCATCCGGCCGCAAGCCCGCCAAGCCGCCGGACCTGCGCGCCCGATGAGCGAATATCAGTACTACGAATTCCGGGCCCTCGACCGCAGCCTGACCAGCGTTGAGCTGAAGCAGCTCCGAGCGCTCTCCAGCCGCGCGGAGATCACCTCCACCAGCTTCGTGAATACTTACAACTTCGGTGACTTCCGGGGCGACCCCGAGAAGCTGATGGAGAAGTATTTCGATGCCTTCGTGTACGTTGCCGATTGGGGCGCGCACGAGTTGATGTTGCGGGTTCCCCGGCGGCTTGTGGACGCCACACACCTGGCGAGGTTCCATACCGGCGGGAGTTGCCGGGTCAAGGCGACGGAGCAGCACGTGGTGATCGGCCTTCGCGCGGAAGAGCTGGAGGGCGATTGGGAGGAGGGCGAGGGCTGGCTGGGCTCCCTGATTCCGCTGCGGGCGGATCTGCTGAACGGAGACCTCCGCGCTCTGTACCTGGCGTGGCTGGTGGACGCCCAAAACGACGCACTGGAGGAAGACCAGCCGGAACCGGCGCCCCCGCCCGGTCTGCGAATTCTCAACGGGCCGCTGGAGAGTCTCGTGGAGTTCCTGGGAATCGACGCCGACCTGCTGGACGCGGCGGCGGAGCGGAGCGCCGATCCGGAGCAGACGGCCCCCTCGCGGGAGCAGCTATCGAGGTGGATCTCCGATCTTCCCGAGACCGAGAAAAACGCCGTGCTGCTCGAGTTGGCCGGTGCGGAGAACCCGCACTTGCGGATGGAATTCATGCGCCGCCTCCAGGAATCCCAGGCAAAGGCGGCTTCGCGAGCCGAGGCTGTGGCGGCGCCGGCGCGAACGGTGGGCGAACTGCTAAGAGCGGCAGAGCGGCGGAGCGAAGAAAGGAAACGCCTGGAGGCGGAGCGGCGCAAGGCGGAACGGGAACGCAAGGAGCGGGAGCAGGCCGCCGCGCGGGCCCGGTATCTGGACGATCTCGCCAAGAGCGAACCCGAGACCTGGGATCGAGTGGCCGCGCTCGTCGCGACGAAACGGCCGGGAGATTACGACCAGGCGGCCCAACTCCTCAAGGATCTTCAGGAGTTGGCGGAACGCAACCAGCGGACCATCGAGTTCCGGCGGTGCCTGGCGCAGGTCCGCGAGCGCTACTCGAACCGGCCGGCCTTCCTGCGGCGGCTGGACGGGGCGGGCCTGACTTAAGAAGGAGACTCTTCGGATGCTAGTCGAACAGCAGATTGCGGAGCGGCGGGAGCGGGCGAAGGAGGCCATCGCCAGCGTCCTGGAGCGGCCCGACGGCCAGGCCTTCGGCGACTACCGGGTGAAGTCGGCCAGCGGAAAGACGTATCGCGTGGCCATGCGCGGCCCCGGCCCGTTCGAGAATTTCTGTTCCTGTCCCGATTTCGCCGTCAATACGCTGGGGACCTGCAAGCACATCGAGTCGCTGCTTTTGAGCCTCCGGAAACGGCACGGCGGATCGCTCGAGCGCAAGGGGTACAGCCGCACCCGGGCGTCGATCTCTCTGCACTATGGGGAAACGCTGGACGTGCGTCTACGCCTGCCGGCGTCGCCGTCGCCCGGCCTGCTCTCATTGGCAAAGAAGTACTTCGACTCGAAGGGGATCCTGCATCCCGATCACATCCGCCAGTTCGACCGGGTTCTGGACGAGCTGCGGCGGCTGGACGACCGGGCGGTGGTCTACAGCGATGCGCTCGAACACATCGATCGCGAAAACGAGATCGCCGAGGGATTAGAGCTGGAGCACAAGCTGCTCCAGAGGCTAAAGCGGGGCGAAGATCCGTTGCAGGATGTCCTGAAGACCAAGCTCCTGGGCTACCAGGTCCGCGGGGCGCTGTTCGCCGCCTGCCGCGGCCGCGTGGTTCTGGCCGACGACATGGGGCTGGGAAAAACCGTGCAAGCGCTGGCGGCCGCGGAGCTGTTGCGCCGCCGGAAAGGCATCGAAAGGGTGCTGGTGATCGCGCCGGCGTCGGTCAAATACCAGTGGAAGACCGAGATCGAGAGGTTCACCGGCCTCCCGGTGCAGGTCATCGACGGCCCGCTGCCCCAGCGCAAGCGCCTGTACGCCGCGCCCAGCTTCTTCAACTTGACTAGCTACGAGCTGGTGCTGCGCGACCTGGAACACATGCAGGCGCTGCGGCCCGACCTCATCGTTCTGGATGAGGCGCAGAGAATCCGGAACTGGGCCACGGCGACGGCGCGCACCGTCAAACAGCTCAGAAGCCGTTACGCGTTCGTGCTGACGGGCACCCCGCTGGAGAACAAGCTCGAGGAACTGTTCTCGGTGGTCGAGTTCATCGACGGGCGGCGTCTGGGACCGGCGTTCCGGTTCCTTCAGGAGCACCGCATGGAGGATGAGAAGGGCCGCCTGATCGGCTATCGCGGCCTGGATCGCATCCACCAGCAGCTCGAACCGGTCCTGCTGCGGCGCACGCGCAAGGAAGTACTCACGGAACTCCCGCCGCGCACCGACCAGATCTTTCGCGTTCCCCTGACCGAAGAGCAGGCCGCCCCATACCGGGAGCAGAGCGACATCCTGGCCCGCCTGATGCGCAAGTGGGAGAGGCAAGGCTGGCTGTCGGAGATCGACCTGCGCCGCATCACCTGCTGCATCCAGAACATGCGCATGCTGTGCAACTCCACCTTTCTGTTCGACAAGGAGACCAACCACTCTCCCAAGCTGGAGGAGTTCCGCGAGATCGTCCGGGAGTTGGTTCTCGAGGAGAACCGCAAGGTAGTGGTTTTCAGCGAATACGAGCGCATGACCTGGCTGGCGGGCGAGGAGCTGCGTAAGCTGGGGATCGGCTTCGTCTCTCTCCACGGCGGAGTGCCGGCCCCCAAACGCGGAGCGTTGATGGAGACGTTCCGGCACGATTCCGGCTGCAAGGTCTTTCTGTCGACCGATGCCGGAGGCGTGGGGCTCAATCTTCAGGCGGCCTCCGCGGTGGTGAACTTCGAGCCGCCCTGGAATCCGGCGCGCCTGGAGCAGCGCATTGGCCGGGTGCACCGCCTGGGGCAATCCTCGCCCGTGCAGGTGGTCCATCTGCTCACCACGGACAGCATCGAGGAGCGCGTTTGGGAAACGCTGCGGCTGAAGAAATCGCTGTTTGCGGGAGTGTTCGATTCCCCCGCCGCCGAGGTGAGCTTCGCCGCGCTGGGCCGCAAGAGCGTGTTGCAGGCGGTCAAAGAGGTGTTCGCCGAACAGGCTCCGGCGCCCAAGCCCGCCGTGATCCCGCCTCCGCCGCCTGCGGTAAAAGAACCCGCGCCCGCAAAACCGGCACCCGCCGCGCCGCTCGAGGGCATCGGGCAGGCGGCCGCAGGGCTGCTCGAGGCCGGGATCCGTTTCTTCGAATCGCTGGCTTCCCGCGCCGCGGCGCAGCCCGCTGGAGATGGAGCGGCCGATGCGATCGCGCGAGCCATCTCCGGAGTGGTTCGGACCGATCCGCACACCAACCGGCCGGTACTCGCCATTCCACTTCCGGAATCCATCACGGTCGACCGTCTGAAGTCGGCGGCAACGCAACTGCTGGGGAGCCTGTTGAAACAGGGTTGACCCGGTCGAACAGGACGGTGCTGCGATCGGCGGCCAGGCCGTCGCCGCAGTGTGCACGTCTAGCTTTCGGTCGTCTGTGCTGGTGCGGGCATAGCCGTATTACGTGCCCGGCATTACGGGACAACAAAACCGAACTGTGCAAGGCTCGTCTTTACAGGGGTCCCACGCCGTCCCGAAAACTACCCTCTCTGAAACGTCTCCCGGCCGGCGGGGCCTCGGCACGCACCATGCGCATTTCCCGATAAGGGCCAGGGTCTTGACGCTGCGGGCCGCTAGCAACACGGCGGGGGGCTTCAATCGTAAGGAATGTCCACCTCGGCGAAGCTGCCTGGAGCGGCCGCGTTCACAGCTTCAATGACGCGCTCGATGTGAGGCCGAAGTCGCGGCCATTGCTGCTGGCCGAGAACCACGATCGCGATTCTACGGTCCGCAAGATTCTGCTGATAGCGCATGTTCCTGTCGGTTGTCAGCAATATGTCGAAGCCGGCCTCCGCCGCCGCGTTCAGCAGCTCGCCATTCTTCAACTTGTCCCAGCCTTGATGCGCCGCTGTGCGGACAATGTGGCCTTCGAGAAACGCACGTATCGGCACAGGCGTTGCCTGATCGAGAAGTATGAGCATTTACGGCACGTAAGCGGGCGCTTTGTCGAGACTGCGGACGGCGAACTCGATAACCGCTTTGACCTGTTCGCGGTCCAGGCCCTCGAACCACTCCATGATGTCGTCGATGTTGGCTCCGGCTTCGATGTTTTCGAAGATTGCAGCGACGGGCATGCGGGTTCCCCGCAACACCCACGCGCCGCTCACCTTGCCGGGAATGCTCTCCACGGCGGGGCACTGCGACCAATCGAGACTCGCCATCGCCGGCCTCCTGATTTCCAGAATAGCGCTGGCCTGTTCCGGGCACAAGAGAACGCCGGAACGAGAAGGGGATAGAACCGCGCTCGCTGGCGGGTCCCTGGGGTTGAGCGCCTGCGGCGCGCCATCCCGAAACCTACCCTTTGTGAAACACTCCAAGGTCCTCCGGCTCCAGCGATCCGGGACAGCCAACGCCGTTGGACGAAATACGCACCACCCCGGAAACTGACCCGCTTGCGGACCGGGGGGAGCGCGGCGAATGCGGCGGCAACATACTCCGCCGCCAGCCGGTACTCACGTTGCCGGCGCGGAGCGCCCGGACTTCTCCATCCGCTCCTCGTACAACGAGCGGATCCAGACGGGAACCGGGGCCTTCCAGCGCTGGTTCGGATTGGGAATGTTCTTGATGAGGCTCCTGGGGTTGAATCCCAGTTCGCGCGCCATCCTGACTTCCTCGTCCCACAGCTTGCAGAGCCTCTTGGCTTCGTCCCAATCAGCTTCGTGTTCCATTCGGGTCTGCGCTGAAGCTCATGATACCTGGGCTCATGAGATCGCGCGAACCAGGTCAGTTCCCGTCGCCGCTCCCTGACCGTCGCGGTTCGGTGCTGGGGGGCGCGTGAGAGCACCGAACCGCGCGCGTCAGCAAGCGGCTCCGATCAGAAGCGGAACAGGCGGCTGAGCTTCACGAAGGCCTGGCGGCCGGTGTTCATGTTCGGGAAGCCCGAGAGCTGGAGATAGGGCGGCCGGGCCGGATCAAACAGCAGGTTCTCGTAAATGTCGGTGTAGCCGACGTAGAGCGCGGTGCCCGGGTGCAGCAGATAAGTCAATAGCAGGTCGTAGCTCAGGCGCTTGGTGCGGTCGAGCGCCACCAGGGACGTGTTGGGCAGCACGCCGCTGTAGTCGAGGATGGCGCGGATGGAAAGCTCGCGGGTGAACTGGTAGTTCACTTTCGAGCGCACGATGTGGTTGTTGTAGACCGCCGTCGCCGCGGACGTACACTGCCAGCCGGGGCGGGTTTCGAGGTGGCTGTAGATGTATTTCTCCTCCAGCAGGAGCCGGGGGGTTGGCCTCAGCGTCAGATCCAGGCTGCCGTATTGCCAGCCGGCGGGAAAGGG
This sequence comes from Bryobacteraceae bacterium, assembly GCA_049512775.1. Classification (GTDB taxonomy): domain Bacteria; phylum Acidobacteriota; class Terriglobia; order Bryobacterales; family Bryobacteraceae; genus Fen-330. Next base: position 16,711 of record JBEKWU010000081.1, on the reverse strand, counting down.
CTGGTAGCCGGCGGCCGGGTAGTAGTTGACCCCGGAGCCGTGCGCGTAGGCGCCCTGCACGGCGAGCCACTTGTACCATTCGCTCGAAAGGGTGTAGGTGTTGTAGCCTTTGCGGAACCCCAGTCCCTGATACAGCTCGAAGGCCTCGGTGCGGACGAAGCTCAAGCTGGTGAGGCGCGTGAACTGCATGTCCCACTCGAAGTCGGCTTCCCAATCCTGCGTTTGTCCCCGGCGGTTCCAGTTCCCCAGAATCGTGATCGCCGGCCCGAAGTTGACTACCGTCTTGTGCTCCCGCCACCACTGGTAAGCCAATTGGTTCTTGAACTCGCGAATGTCCGTGCGCGGAATGTACCCCAGGTCGGCGCGGAACCCCGGGCTCCGATCGGTGTAGGTGGAGGAGTATTGGAGCTTGCGGCTGCTGCGGCTGAGCCGGGCGTACCAGGCGTTGCCGGAATAGCGGCGGCCCGCGAGCGGCTGAGTCCGAGTGGTGACCGCCTGCCCGGTGAGGAACCAATCGTGCTTCAAATGCAGCCGGGCGTCGAGCGAGACCAGCCGATTGTAGCTCGAGGATAACTCCCGGTCGGTCACAAACAGGCGGAGGTGAGAGTCCTGGAGAAAATCGCGTTGCAGGCTCAGGACCGCATCGGTGGCGCGCCGACCGTACAGAGGGTCGTCGGAAGGCACGTTCTTGCCGGGCGCCCGGTCGTCGGCGGCCAGCACGCCAATGCCCCAGCGGCCGAGTTTGCCCGTGAGGCGCACTCCGTACTCGGGATCGACGATGCGGCGCGAGAAGAAGAGGCTCTGGGGCGTGGTGAAGTACGAGGCGTTCTCCATGAAGAAGGGACGTTGCTCGGGGTAGAAGACTTCGTAGCGCTGGTTGACGGTCACCTGAGGCTCATCCGACTCGACCTGGCTGAAATCGGGGTTCAGCGTCAGATCCAGGGTGAGCGCGTCCTTGAGAACCACCTTCCCGTCGATGCCGGCGCGGAAATCCGGCTCGGTGACAATGCGCGGGACGGTGCCGGAGGTTCGATCCAGGTAGCGGGCGCCGGAAAGCAGCCCGTAGGGAATGAACTGCATGTTCCGGCCCGGGGAGATGTTCTCGAGTCCCTCCAAGTGCCCGAACTGCGCCACGAACTGCGGCAGCTTCCGGCGCGTGATGAAGGGCCACATCGAGAACTCGTTATTGCGCTGGATGAAACGGCCCAGCATGACGCCCCATCTCTGTCTGGGCGCATCCGGAAAACGGAGGGTCTTGAAGGGGACGGTGATGAGCACCACGTAGCCCTCGGCGGTGATCTTGGCCTCGGAGTACCACAGGCCCTCCCAACTGAAGTCGTCCCCGTAGCCGTCCGTGGTGATGCCGTCGAGCTGGATGGCGTACGGATTGACGTCGAACCAGTAGGCGTGCCGGTGGTCGTGGAAGGTATCGATGTTGATGGTGACGCGGTCGTCGGTGAGGATCTGCTTGCGCTTGGCCACGCGGGCGCGGATCAGCTTGGGGTCGTCCTTGGCGACGAAGGCGACGTACAGGTTCTTGTCGTCATAGGACAGGAAGGCGGTGGTGGGCTGGCTCACCGGGTTGCCGTCGCCCGGATCCATCTGGCGAAAATCGGTGACCGTGAGTTCTCTCTCGCGAGGCGTGCCGTTGAGGAAATCGGCGAGCTGGGGCGGCCTGGAGACGCGGGGGATGGTGAGGACGGGGGTCAAATCCGATTGCGCGCCAGCGACCACCGGGAAAAAGGCGAGGAGGAGGAAAACCGGGTAGCGCGTCAGCAAGAGCTTCCATCATTTCAACCGGGGGGCGCCCCGGTCAAGTTCGTGCGGGCTAGGTCCGTGACCGCGGGATTCGGTGCAACACCGAAACCGCTCGCTGACGCTCGCGGCTCGGAACCGAACCACGACCGCAAGGGAGTGGTCAACAGTTACGCGGGACAGGCTGCTACGTGAAGCGATACTGCTCCGACTGCGGGTTCCAGAGGACCTTCTTGCCGTGGCGGTAGGAGAGCGTAGCCAAGTGGCCGGGAATCGCCGCGACCTGGCCCGCGCGCGCCGGCGTGATCACCTTGGCCTCGCCTCGAATCGCCTGGATCCAATTCTTGAAGTGGTCGGCGGTGGAATCCTCCTGATTGAAGTCCTTGAGGTAGTTCAAGTGCACTTCCTGGCGCGCCTTGACCTTGGCGGGCGCGCGGCCGGCGAACTTCTGCGGGTAGAAGTGCAGATCCTGGCGGTTGTACACCATGACGGTGCCCTCGTAGCCCATGAACTCCTCGCCGTACCCGAAATGGTCGTTGCCGAAGAAGCAACTGTAGTTCAGGTGAAACTTGTCGGGGTACTCGTAGATCGCGCTCAGCGTGTCCGGCACCTCGCGGTCGTCCGGCGGCCCCCACATGTAGATGCCGCCGGAGGCCATGCAGGTCACCGGGACGGTCTTGCCGAGGACGTAGTTGGAGATGTCGGTCTGGTGCACCAGCAGATCGGTGGAAATGCCGCCCGAGTAGTCCCAGTAGTTGCGCCACTGGAAGTAGCGGCGCTTGTCCCAAGGCCGTTTCGGCGCGGAGCCGAGAAAGCGGGCCCAATCGCTGTTCTCGGGGCTGGCGTCCGCGGGGATCGCGTAGCGCCAGGCGGCAGGCACCGATCGGTCGGGGAAGTTCCGGTACCAGAAAGCGCGGACGTAGTGGACCTCGCCGATGTCGCCGTTCTCGTACATCTCCTTGGCGCGCAAATACAGCTTGCTGCTGCGGTTCTGGGTGCCCACCTGGAGTACCAGGCCGGAGGCCTCCGAGGCCTTCACGATCCGGGCGCCCTCTTCGATGGTGTGGGCGATGGGCTTTTCCACGTACAGGTGCTTCCGGGCGCCGATCGCGGCCATGGTCATCGAGAAATGCAGGTGCTCGGGGGTCGAGACGACGACCGCATCCACGTTCGGATCCGCCAACAAGTCGCGGTAGTCCACGTAGGTCTTGGGGATGTTCTTCCCCATGGCCTGGACCCTGTCCTTGGCGCGGTTGAGCCAGCCCTGGTAGGTGTCGCAGAGCGCCGTCACCTCCACCAGAGGGGCGCTGCCCAGGTACAACTGGTTGAGGCAGTAATAGCCGCGGGAGCCCACGCCGATCCAGCCGATCCTGATCCTGCCGTTGGCGCCCAGGGCTGGGAGCACGGCGGGGGCCATCGCCAGCGTGGCGCTCTTCAGGAAGCGGCGGCGCGAGAAGTCGTCGTTCATGGTAGATCTCCTAATAGCCCGTGGGGAGAGTCCATGGCAAGCCAAACGGCCTGGCCCACGGGGATCCAACTCCGCAACTTCCCAGGATATCAACCGGCAGCCGAGGCTGGAGGCCGGGGGCAGTGTGATAGAATCCCCGGCTAGCAAAGGAGAGATGGCGCAATGGGAGAGTTCGGCCCGGTTCCGGGAGTTAATCGGTGTGGGAGGCCCCCGCATCCAATGGGGCCGGGCGCTGGCGTTCATGACGGCGCAGGCGCTGGCGGTTGAGGGCTTGTTGGTGCAGCCGGCACTGCAACACTGGCCGGCATCATTCGTCTGGCGACAGGCAGCCCAGTGGCTCTTTGAGAACGCGCTTCTGGGGCTGGTTGGGTTAATTGCTTTCCGGCTGGTGCGAAACGAATCGCTGGCCGCGTTGGCTGGTGGAATCACCACGGGCGGGATTTGGGTGGCGGCGCTGTGGCAGTGGCAGCCAGGGTTCAGAATCGCGCCGGTGTACGCCGTGCTGGTGATGACCTCTTGCGTCATGGAGCTGCTGGGAATGGTTCTGGCAGTGCGGTGCATGCGATGGTTCGGGCTGGCCGTGGGAATTGGGAGGGCTTGCTCCCTCATCCTTACGATAGCGATGGGAAGGCTCGTCGAGCGACTGAGTAACCCCGCAGCCAGCGTCGACTGGGCGGCGTGGTCTCTGGTGGTGGCCTGCCAACTGCTCTCTGTTTCGATCTTCGCCGCGGTCTTCTGGGCTGGTGTCCAGGCCGCCGATGCCGGAAAGGGAAGACTCTCCAAGCGCTTCTACCTATGGTCAATCATGTTCGGCTGGGCCGTGGGCGAGACGCTGGCTGTGCTGGTGTACGTCTTCTCGGGCAGGTCGGACCTGGCAGCATCGCTCATCGGCGTGTCACTGGCGCTTGCGGTGGTGTCGATTTATGCCGCAGTGGTGTTCTTGAGGCTGTTCTACAAGGCCTGGGAAGCCATTCAGGACGGGTATGCGCGGACCACGCCCGGCAAGGCGCTCGGGTTTCTCTTCATCCCTTTCTTCAACCTCTACTGGGTGTTCCAGGCCACCTGGGGTCTCGCCAAGGACTACAACCGGTACGCCCAGCGCCACTCGTTGGATGCTCCCAGGCTGCCGGCGTCCCTGTTCCTGGTTTACCTCCTGTCCGGGTTCGCGGGCTTGATTCCCTATGTGGGATTGGCGACCTGGGCGTTGAGCTACGGGATGGCCCTGGTCATGATCTCCAAGATCTGCGATGCGGTGAACGCCATCCCGGAAGCGCCGCCCTACGGGTAGGCCCGCAACGTTTCCACCTGGGTCGCGGAAGCTGGCAGTTCGACTCCCGTCCTTACCAACTCAGCCGCCGGATCCCCTTCACCAAGTCGAAGTGCCGGTCCTGGCTGAGAATCGGAAGAGCGTACTGGCGGCACAGCGCGGCTATCCAGGCGTCATTGGCCGGGATGGGGGTTCCCGCGCGCCTCAACTCGCACCGAACCTCCGCATATTGAGCCGCGGTGTCGGCCCCGACCTCAAGGACCCGGCAGGCGGACAGGAACTTGGCCAACCACCGTTCGTATTCCGCCCGGCGCCGCGATTGCGCAAACCCGAACCGGTATTCCCCCAGGGCGATTACTGGAATCGCAATCGCCCTCACGTTGGCGATCTGATCCACGGCCCGCGGCTCACCATCGGCGATGGCCGACAACGCATTGGTGTCGAGGATCACTACCGATCCTCCGGCTCAATCCTCTCGAACTCGTTCTCCACCCTCCGGCGGATGCGCGCACTCTCCTTGCGGAGATGGCGCAGCCCCCCTGCCAGTTTCACCCACGGCCTTTCTCCGGCTCCCCGTGAACCACTCAGCTTTTCCCCAACTGCCTCGCTCACCAACTGGCGAAGCGGGATGCCTTCTTCGGCGGCCCTGGCCTTGGCCCGGCGGAAAATCGCATCCGGAATCTCAAGCGTGGTCTTCACGTGCTTCATCGTCCCATATTTATGGCACATTTGGCAATTCCGGTCGCCTGGACCGCGGCGGCTGGGCTGCGGGGTGCAAGAAGGAATTCAGTAGGCGTTCGCCGTGACGTGTTTCAGCAGAAACTCCAACCCGCGATCGAACGCGCCCGATACCACCGGGTTGTCCATGTCGTGATCGAAGCCGTGCCCCAGGCCCGGCAGCAGCGCTAGGTCGTGGGCCACTCCGTTGCGCTCCAGCGCCTTCGCCATCTCGACCGATTTCTCGTACGGAACGTCGGTGTCCTCGCGCCCGTGGAGCAAGATGGCCGGCGGATAGCGCCGCGTGACGTGGCGGACCGGGCAGTACGGAGTGAGTTTCCGCGCTTCCCGGAGCGGGTCCACGCCCGCCACAAGTTTCGGCCACAGCCCGTTCTGCCGCGCGTAGAGGTAGAAGCGCTGGCGTTGGTTCTCGGCTGGGGGCTCGGCGATCTCCGAGGCCCCCACCGACAGCATCGCCTCGCTCGCAGTCACCAGCGGCTGCCGGCGGTAGAACGCGCTGGGCTGGCTGCACCAGTCGCCCGCGATCTCGCCGTATCCGTAGTAGGAAGCGACTGCCTTGGGCGGCTTCTTCAGACTCCAGGCCATCTGCAGCCCCAAATAGCCGCCCGCCGAATGCCCCACCAGCGCCACGCGCCCCGGATCGGCGCCGAACCGGTTGGAGCCTTCGCGCCGGACCCATTCGCAGGCGTCCCGCACGTCTTCGAGGATGGCTGGCAGCTTCGTCTCCGGCGCAAGCCGGTAGTCGATCGAGACCACGACGAAACCGGCGTTCAGGTATCGCCGCAGTTGCTCGCGCCGCGAGCTCTCGAGTGACGCTCGACTCCCCCAGATCAATGCGCCGCCATGAATCCAGACCAGCGCCGGACGCGATCCGCCACCCGGCGCCCGGAACACGTCGGCCTTGATCGCGCATTGGGGGGTGTGCTTGTAGACGAGGGTCTGGCGTTCGAACCCGGCGGGCTGCGCCCGGCAGATCGCGGGCAGTAGAAGGAAGGCGCGGCGCGGCAACGGCATAGCACCAGGATGGCACCCCGCGGCCGGGCCCGACAAGCGCCACAAAGAGCGGGCCGTGCGTTTGATTCCCTATGTGGGATTGGTGACGTGGGTCTTGAGCTACGGGATGGCCCTGGTCATGATCTCCAAGATCTGCGACGCGGTGAACGCGATCCCGGAAGCGGAAACATCTACATCTTGTATCGGCCCAGATCCTCGTCGTTGAGGCCTTCCAGCCAGCGCCGCAACTCCTCGTTGTTGACCTTTTCGGACACCGTGGAGGCCATTTTCGAGGACTTCAGCACCGCCTCCTCGACGTAGATCGGGCAGTCCAGCCGGAGCGCCAAAGCCAGGGCGTCGCTGGGCCGCGAATCCACGCTGATGATTTCGCCGTCCCGCTCCAGCCAGATCACGGCGTAGAAGGTGTCGTCCTTGAGTTCGCTCACCACCACCTTCTTCATGCCCGTGTTGAGGCCCAGCAGCAGGCTCTTGATCAGGTCGTGCGTCATGGGCCGCGGCGTCGAGACTCGTTCGATCTCCAGGGCGATGGCGTTGGCCTCGTAGACCCCGACCCAGATCGGCAGGATGGCGTTGCCGTTCACGTCCTTCAGGATGACGATGGGCATGTTGGTGACCGGATCCATCATCAAGCCGCGGATCTTCATCTCGACTTCCATAGCGTCTCCCTCAGTTCCACTATACGCTTTCCCGAGACCGCCCACCCGCCGGAGGCGGCAGGCTGGCGCAGCCTGCGCTTTCCCCGGCCAGAGAATTGGGGCCGGCGCGCGTCACGTGCACCGGGAGGTATTCTCCCAGCAGCGAGTGGCCGTTGCCGCTCGCGTGAGTGAAGTTCAGGACCCGGTTCTGGGCCGTGCGGCCGATCCACTGGCCGGTAGCCCGATTGTAGCCCTCGACGAGCACTTCCTCGACCCTGCCCACCAGCTCCGCATTGCGCCGGATCTGGATGGCCCGCTGCTGCTCCTGCACGATCGTCAGGCGCCTGCGCTTCTCTTCCTCCGCCACCTGGCCGTCCAGGCCCAGCGCCGGCGTGTTCGGGCGCGGCGAGTACTTGAAGCTGAAAATCGAATCGTACTGGACCTGGTCGAGCAACGAAAGCGTCTGCTCGAAATCCGCCTCGGTTTCGCCCGGGAAACCGACGATGAGGTCGGTGGAGATGGCGATATTGCGCCGCGCCGCCTTGATCCACTCGATCCGCTGGAGGTATTCCTCGCGCGTGTACAGCCGCTGCATGCGCTCGAGCACGCGGCTCGATCCGGACTGCACCGGCAGGTGGATGTGGTTGGCCAGCACGGGGTTGGCGTCGATCGAGTGCACGATCTCGCGGACGAAATCGCGCGGATGCGAAGTGGTAAAACGCACGCGGCGCAGTCCCGGAATCCCGGCCACGCTCGCCAGCAGCGTGGCGAAGTTCCACCCGGCCGGGGACGGATCGAGGTAGCTGTTGACGTTCTGACCCAGCAACTGGACCTCGGTGCAGCCCGCCTGGGCCAGCCGCCGCACCTCGTCCATCACGCTCCGGCTGGCCCGGCCGCGCTCGGGCCCGCGGGTGAACGGCACCACGCAGTAGGCGCAGAACTTGTCGCAGCCCTCCATGATGGTTACGTAAGCGCGGTGAGGATTGCCGCGGCGGGTGAAGGGGGTCTCGAAGGTCTCGCCCGTATCCCGCTCCAGGCCGGTGACGCGCCGGCCGCCCGCTTCCAGTTGCACCAGCATCGCGGGCAACCGCGTGTAACTCGCCGACCCGCACACCAGGCTCACGTGCGGCGCCTTCTCGAAGATCCTCAGGCCTTCCTGCTGCGCCACGCAGCCCAGCACGGCGAACACTTTGCCTTTGCCCGCCTGGCGCTTGAATTGCCCTAGCCGGCTGAATACCTTCTGCTCGGCCTTCTCGCGGACGCTACAGGTGTTGTAGAGCACCAGGTCGGCCTGCTCGGGCGTCTCCACCGGAGAGTACCCCTGGGCCAGGAGTGTGCCGGCTACTTTCTCGGAGTCGTGCACATTCATCTGGCAGCCAAAGGTCTCGATGTAGAAAGTCTTCATGGCAAACGGGCCGGCAGCCTGGTTGCCTTTCATTATAGAACGGGGCGCTTTCGAGACCCCTGAGAGTCCGGGAGCGCGCGCCCTACTTTGGCTGGCAGGCGAAATCCCAGGTCTGGATGTTGCCCTTGCCCGGCGTATATTCGATCAGGGCATATTCGCCGGGCTCGAGCGGGGCTGCCGGCCAGATCTTGTACAGGCCTTCCTCGACTTGCTGGCGAAAGGTTTCCACCTCGTCCTGCTCCTCGATCATCTCTTTGCTCACCGGGACGATGGTCCAGGTCTGCACCAGGCGCGCGCCTTTCCTGGTGGGCTTCAAACGGACCATCCCGAAGTGCTCCTCCGTCGACAGGCGGAAATAGAATTCCGGCCGGTTGCCGGCCACCAGCGTGGCCGAATGTCCACCTTCGAGCTCGATGGTAACCTTGCCGCTAACCAACGGAATAGGGGAGAGGACCTTCAAGACCGAGCGGCCCTTGTTGGTCACGGACTTGGATTCGGCCACCTTGATGGCCTTCAGCTCCTTGCCCTCCACCAGGTAGACGCCGGGTTGCTGGGGAACGCGCTCGCGCTCCTCGCGCTGCTCCCGCTCGAACTTCTCCTCCGCCGCGATCTCGGCGGCCTCTTTGCGGACGCTCTCTTCGCGGGCCTGCCGCTCGGCCTCGGTACGCTTGAGGTCCACCAGCTTGAGCGGGACCTCCTCCCACTCGCTGCGCTCCACGCTATAGAAGCGCACGCGCTCGCCTTCGACCTTGTACTCCCGGACGAGGTGGAAGGCGCCGTCGGTCAGGTACAACTTGAAATTGGCGGCCCACAGCGCCAGGGCCGAGAACAAGAGCGCGAGGAGTGCCCGAGCCATTCGACACCTCGATTGTAGCGCGGGCGGGTGAGCGGATCGCCGTTACAGGGCTCGCTCGGGCGAGTGCATGATATCCAGCGCCTCGCCGGCGGAGATGCCCTGGTGCACCAGGCCGTGGATCGCGCGGAGCACGGATGGTTCGGCCAGCGCCCGGTCCCGCAGCACCACACCCTGGGCGGCGCCCTGCACCAGGTCGTAGATCGTGTCGAGGAGGCCGGGCATGGCGGGTAACTCCTCGCCCAGGCTGACCAGGAGCGGCCGGCCGGTGATGCGCACGAAGTGGCGGTCGGTGACGAGTTCGGGAACGAAGCGGGCCTGAATGACGTCGGCTCCGTATTCGGCGGCGAGGCGTGCGACCTCGATCCACGCCTGCCCGGAAACTTCGGCGATTACCGGCATTCCCAGGTGGCGGGCCTCGTCGGTGACGCGGCCGAAACGCTCGAGATCCTCGCTCAGCTCGGGGCCGGGGGCCTCCACGCTGACCAGCACTGCCTCGGCGCCCATCTCGAGGGTGGACTGAACGCTGAGGAGTTGCTGCACCCTGCGAAGCCCTCCGTCGATCCGCAGGATGACCGACAGCCCGGCCAGTTCCTCGGCCACCATGCCCAGCAGCCCCGGCGTGAGCACGACCGCGTCCGTGCCGGCGCGCGCCAACTGGCGGACCTTGCCCAGCCGGTCGCCGGCCAGGGGGCCGCAATCCACAATCAACGCCCGGCCATTGGCGAAAATCCGCCTGAGCCGCAGCGATTTGCCTAACATCATGCCCACTATCATACGGCCATACGGGGCGGTAGGAAGGGCTTTTTATCGGGAGATGCTCTTCGTCATCTTGTCCAGGATATCGCGGTCGATCTCGTAGCCGAGCCCCGCTTTGGTGGGCGCGTAGACGTATCCGTCCGGGGCGATGCGGATGCGGTCCTTGAAGTAGGGCCGGTCGCCGGCGCCTTGGGGCACCGTCATATCGAACCACACGTTGTTTGGCATCGCCAGCTCGCAGTGGAAGTGCACCGCGTGATCCAGCACTTCGCCCCAGTTGTGCGGCGCGCACTCCAGGCCGAAACACTCCGCCAAGCGGGCGACCTTCATCCCGCCGCAGATCCCGCCGATGTTGTCCACGACGAACCGCACGACATCGACCGCTCCCCTGCGGATGTACTCGGCAAAGTCGTAAATCGAGGAGATGAACTCCCCGATATGGATTGGTACGTCCAGCGCCCGGCACAGCTCCACGAGGCCCTCGATGTCGCTGGTGGGGATCGGGTCTTCGTAAGCTGCGAAGTTCAACTCGTCCATCAGGCGGCCAACTTTGATGGCCTCCTCGCGCGTATAGACGCCGACAGGGTCCAGGAGCAGGATGAAATCGTCTCCCGCCGCCTTCCGGACCGCCTTGGCGACCTCCATGTCCAGCTTGTAGTCGTGGCCACCGCCCGCGAGACTCGGCGGATGGATCTTGTAAGCCTTGAAACCCTCGGCCTTGCTCCTCTGGACCTCAGTGACGAAGGCGTCCACGGTCTTGTGGTGCTGAGAGCGCGCATAAGCCAGCACCCGGTTCCTGTATGCTCCAAGGATCCGATAGACCGGGAGGCCCACCGCTTTGCCAAGGATGTCCCACAGGCAGTTGTCGATGGCCGACGCGTAGGAGAGTTGCCCCACGCGACGCCGGCTCGGCTCCCACTGCGAGGTGAGCGCGGGGAGGTCCAGGACACTCTTGCCGGCCAGCGCGGCCTTGGCGTAGTCCAACCAGCCCAGGTTGCTCCAGTTGGGATGGAAATAGCGGTTGGCGAGGGTATAGTTGCCCTCAATCCCGCTCTCGGTCACGATGGCGGCGACCTGATTGTACCCGCGGTTGGTCAGACCGGAGACCGGGGGCTCCAGGTTGTAGACCTTGACTTCCTTGATGGTGAGGTCGGGCAGGTCCGCCGGCTTGGCTCCGGCTGCCTGCGCGGCCGCGCGGGCTGGTTCGGTCACTGCCGAAACGCCCGCCAGCGCGCCCAGTGTGGAAGCGCCGAAGAAACGGCGGCGCGACACGCCATATGGTGACATTGAGGCTCTCCTCCTACGCCCTTAACCAGGGCTTGACGAAATCCAGCATCTCACGGAGCACCTGTTTGCCGGTCGAGTCCAAACGGAGACGCGCCGACGCGCCGCCCGCCGCCAGGATCTCGGCCTGCGACATCTCCCTCTGCCGCTCGCGCGTGCCGTAGGTCTTGAACACTCCGCGAAGGTACAGAATATACTTCAGCGTTTCGATGCCATAGGCCCCGATTTCGGCGATGAACAGGGCCGCCTTGGCGAACACCTCCATGGCATCCCGTTGCTTCCCCGCGTGCCAGAGGTCTCAGGCGGAGGCGTAGAGGTCGGCGAACGAGGCGGCGGGCATGCTGCCGGAAAAGCCCCGGCGCATCTCGTCGATGAGGGTCCGGCCGTGCGCTCCCGTGAACACCTTGAGCTGGCCGGAGGTCTTCTCGCGCAGCGGTGCGATGCGTGCGAGCGGCTGTCCCGCTTCGTCCTTGACGTAGCGCAGCGTAGGGATGGTCTGGTACATCTCCAGGATCGCCTCCACGCGGATGTCTCCCACCGCCTGCAAGAACAGCGGCAACTCGGTGGCTTTCCCAACCTCCTTGAAGTGCTCCAGGACCGCCTTGGGATCGCCCGGCCTGGCTGGAGGAAGGGAGATGATGGCGTCGGCGCCAACCTTCTCGGCGTGTTTGGCGTAGCGTACCGCCGCGGCGAGGTCGGGGCCTTGCACGCCGAGCACGATCGCGGGCCGCAACTTCTTCCCCACAGAGGCGACCGCCTCGGCGCCCTCCAGGCGCTCCGCTTCGGTCAGCGTCGACCACTCGCTGGCCATCTGGGGCCAGACCAAGAAGATTCCGCGCAACGGCTTGGAACCGGTTCTCTGGGCTGGCAGTGCGAGCGAAAGCGCTCCCGCGCTCAACGACTGGAGGAATTCCCGCCTCTGCACTGGTTTGCCTCCTCGATTCGCGATCGGAGGGATTATACGGGCATTCCGCGTCACGCTGCAAATAAAAGATGCGTTCCTCCGTGACCTTGTGAACCGCCCGGCAAGCGTGTAGAGTGGAAACTTCACCGGCTCGCATGGCCAAGAAACTGGAAGGGATCTTCACTCCGACGCTGGTTCCGCTGGATGATCGAGGCGAGATCAACGAGGCGGAGCTGAGGCGCTTTCTGTCGTGGCTGATCTCCAAGGGCGTACACGGACTGTACCCCAATGGCTCGTGCGGGGAGTTCACGCGGTTCACCCCGGAGGAGCGCCGGCGAATCGTGAAGATCACCTGCGAGGAGGCCGCCGGGCGGGTGCCGGTGCTGGCCGGCGCCGCGGAGGCCAATGTCCGTGAGACCCTGGCGGCGTGCGAGGCCTACGCCGGGTTTGGGGCCCGGGCGGTAGCCATCGTTCCTCCGTACTATTTCAGGCTCGGCGCCGAGAGTGTGTTCGCCTACTTCGCCGAGATCGCCCGGAATGCGCCGATCGACGTCACGCTGTATAACATCCCGATGTTCGCCAGCCCGATCGACGTGCCGACCATCCGCCGCCTGGCGGAGTTTCCCCGGATCATCGGCATCAAGGACTCCTGCGGCGATGTCGCCGTCATGATGCGGATGATCGGTGCGATCCGCCCTGTCAGGCCCGACTTCGTGTTCCTTACGGGCTGGGAGGCGGTGCTGGCACCGATGCTGATGATCGGGTGCGATGGTGGCACGCACGCCTCCAGCAACGTGGTGCCGGAACTGACGCGGCAGATCTTCGAGCTCACGCGCGCCGGGTTCTTCGATGAGGCCATCAAGCTGCAATACCGGATTCTGGAGCTGTTCGACGCCATGTTGTATCCGTTCGAATTTCCGGAAGGGTTCCGGGCGGCCGCCCAGATGCGGGGGTTCCGTTTCGGCCGGGGACGCCAGCCTCAGACCACCGCGCAGGAGGTGGACGCCTCGGCGCTTCAGTGCGTGCTGCGGTGCATCCTGGCGGACTTTGGCCTGGTGGAGCCGCCGGCCGGAGGCTGCGCGCCGCGCACGGGGCAGGCGAGCCATGACAAGGTGGTGCAACTCGTGGTGGAGGTGCTCAACGAGCTCGAACAGCGAGGTGTGATCTGCACGAAGGGGTAGCATTCGTCGAAGTCCCCGGGTGGTCGGCGGCCATGGTCATCCTGGACGCCATGGAGAAGCGAGCCCGCGTGCGTGTGCTTCAGACGGAACTGAACGATAGTCCCGGAGTCTGCATGAAACTGGTCGGCCCCCTCAGCGACCTCGAGGAGGCGGTGGGAGTCGCCGAATCCACCAGCCGGCAGATGCAGGTCCCGATTGTGGCGGAGGTCATTCCAGCGCCGGTATCCCGGCCGGCGTACGAGGCGGCGCCGGACTTCAACCCGCTCATCGAACAGGCAACCGTCCGGGCGCCCCGCAGCGCGGACAGGAGGGAGACATCAGTGGAACAGCAGGCGAGCTTTGCTGTCGGATTCATCGAAACGCAGGGCTTCACCGCCGTTTTCGAGGCGATTGACACGGCGGTGAAGACCGCGGCTGTCGAGGTGTTGGCGCGTGAGAAGCTGGGCGGCGGGTACATCACCGTGGTGATCAAGGGGGACGTGGCGGCCGTTACCAGCGCCATCGACGCCGGAAAGGCCAAGGTGGACGGGCTCGGGAAGCTCATCGCCGCGCACGTCATTCCAAGCCCTTCCCAAGGCGTTCTCTCACTTCTGCCGAAATGATCGGGGGGGGCATGAAGAGAAGGACATTTCTACAGCTTCCGACGGTCGCGCTGGGCGCCCGGCTGGCCCGCGCGGCCGACATGCCGATGCCGATGGCCACTCTGGGCAAGAGCGGCCTGCCCGTCTCCAGGTTCGTCCTCGGCGGCTTCCACATGGCCAGCCGCGGGGAGGAGAACGCAATTCAGATGATTCACCGGGCGATCGACCTCGGCGTCACGTTCTTCGATTGCGCCTACTTGTATCACGGCGGCCGCAGCGAGGAATATTACGGCAAGGCGCTCCAGGGAGGCCTCAGGAAAAAGGTTCTGTTGATGTCCAAGGCCCACCTGCGCGATCGGGCGAGCGCCATGCGCCAGCTCGAAGAGAGCCTCCAGCGCATGCAAACCGACTACCTGGATCTGTGGCAGTGCCACCAGGTGGCCACGCCAGCGGAGGTCGTCCAGATCCTCGGACCGAACGGCGCGCTCGAGGCGTTCGTCCAGGCCAAGCAGCAAGGCAAGGTGCGCCACATCGGCTTCACCGGCCACCGCGATCCCGAGGCCCTCCAGCGTATGCTCGACTCGTACGACGGCTGGGAGACGGTGCAGCACCCCGTGAATCTCGTCGATCCGCACTACCTGAGCTTCCTCAGTTCCGTGGTCCCGAACATCCGGAAGAAGAAGCTCGGTCTGCTGGCGATGAAGAGCAACGCCATGGGACCCATCCTCAGGAACAAGATCGCGACCATCCAGGAGTGCCTGCGCTTCACTTTGAGCCAGGACGTCGACGCCGTGGTCTCCGGCCCGGAAACGGTGGAGCAACTGGAAGAAAATGTCGCTGCCGTCAAGAACTTCCGGAAGATGACCCCGGAGGAAATCAGCGCCCTGCTGGCGCGCACCAGGAAGGGGCCGCACGGCACCGAGATCGAGCGGTACAAGAAGGGTGCGCCAGACGCCATGCAGCACGTCCATCAGGACGGCGAGATGGGATAACGAGACGGAGGCCGGCATGAAACCGCACTTTGGCAGCAGACGATCTTTCCTGGCCGCGGCTATGGGCGGCGCGGCTCTGGCTCCGGCAGCGGCCCAGACCCAGCGCGACTGGAGCGGTCAGCAGCCGGTCCGCTACCCGGACCCGGACGTGGTGGTCCTGGACAAACGCTGGAGGGGCAGCATCGGCAGTACGCCCATTCAGAGGCTGTACACGGGAACGCTGTGGGCCGAGGGCCCCGCCTGGAGCGCGCAGGGCCGCTACCTGCTGTGGAGCGACATCCCGAACAACCGGCAGATGCGGTGGCTGGAAGAGGACGGCCACGTCGGCGTGTTCCGCGACCCGTCCGGCTGCAGCAACGGCAACACCTTCGATTTCGAGGGCCGGCAGCTCTCCTGCCAACACGGCCACCGGCGCGTGGTACGGTACGAGCACAACGGCGCGGTGACAGTGATCGCCGACAAGTGGCAGGGCAAGCCGCTGAACTCCCCAAACGACATCGTGGTCGACCCCGAGGGCGCCATCTGGTTCACCGACCCGAGCTATGGGATTCGCGGCAACTACGAGGGCTTCCAGGCGGCGCAGGAACTGAAAGAGGTGGTCTACCGGGTGGACCCGAAGACCGGGAAGATGGAGATCGCCACCGACGAACTCGCTACGCCCAACGGCCTGTGCTTTTCGCCCGACTACAAGCGGCTATATATCACCGACTCCTCCGAGGCCCGGGACATCAAGGTGTGCGACGTCGTCGATGGCAGGACCCTACGCAACGTCCGCCGATTCACCTCGATGGACTTGTTCGGCAGACGCTCCGGCCTTGCCGACGGCATCCGCGCCGACATCGACGGCAATATCTGGGCCGGCGCGGGCTGGGCGGGTCCCGGCTACGATGGCGTGCACGTCTTCGCGCCTACCGGCGAGCGCATCGGGATGATCCTGCTGCCGGAAATCTGCGCCAACGTGTGTTTCGGAGGGACCAGGCGGAACCGGCTGTTCATGGCGGCCAGCCAGTCTCTCTACGCGGTCTACGTGGAGACGCGGGGCGCGCACGTCACCTGAGGCGCCGGCCCGCTCACTTACAGCTTCAGCTTCAGGATTGACACAGGGCGCAGCTTCGCGCGACCGACGACTCCCTTCGCGCCGTAGTTGTGGAGCTGGCTGTTGGCAATGTAATAGAAGGTGCCGCCGGCGAGGGCTCCGGTGGTCGGAACATCAAACAACGGGTTGCCGCGCTCGAGCACCTTGGCCTTCTCCACGCGGTCCAGCGCCGCATTCAGGTAGAAGCGCGCCACGCGGTGCGCAACGCAACCGTTCTGGATTGCGATCAGGCTGTGGTTGTGGAAATACAGGCCGTCAATCGCCGCCAGGCTCACGTTTGCGGGGCGCGCGAGCGGCCGCACGGATCCCGATTCCAGATCGATCGTCGTGACGCCGTCGGGAAACGTCGCCACGAACAGCCGGTTCTCATCGCCGGAGAGCGCGATGCCGTTTGCGCCGCGCAGCCTGAGGCCGGGGCGCCATTCCTCCAGTTTGCCGCTCTTCACCGACATCCAATACAGAGCCCGCGCCCGCGTGGCCGTGATAAAAACGTCTCCTTTCGAGTTCACGACCAGGTCGTTGAAGAGCAGGTCCTCGGGCAGCATATATTTCCCCACATTTCCATTTTGAAGTCCACTTACGAATCTTCGATGTTCGTCGGCATCAATGTTTATGCGGGTTTGAACGCAATGAAGCCGCTCCGGAGGACGACACCTAATGGGTGAGAAACAAAACGGGCCGTTTCAGCTCTCTTTCAACGCTTCTCTGAAGATCGATTTCCAGGGATCGCGGGTCACCTCCGATGGTGGCCTGATTCTGGTTCGTGGGTTGGACGAACG
>JBEKWU010000080.1:0-38189 GCA_049512775.1 Bryobacteraceae bacterium | reverse complement strand
CTGTTCTCCAAACCGCGTCTCCTTCCGGGCGCTCATGCCCGAAACAAGATACACGGTTTGCGGTTTACAGGTGGGGCCAAATCAGAGCATCGAAAGGGGCCAATTCAGAGTAGCGAAATCACCCCCGCAGCATCGAACGGCAGTTGCTGCGTCAAAAAAACTGCTTCTGGTACGGATTGCGAGACTGGGACAGGCTGTTTTCTGCTTGCGCCACGGATGGGAATCTGTGGGGCAGGAAGACTCCGCAGCGCCGTGCGCAGGTCTGCAACGTGCCAACAGCCCCAGTATTATGGCTCCTGTCCGAAAAGTGTGGAAGACCGGAAGTGTTTTTTCTTCAATGGAATCAGCACTACGACTCGCTTGGAAGCACTGGGGAGCCATGTCGCTCCCGACCGCTGCCGGCGCTTCGCCGCTCCCGGACGACGCCGACAACAGGGCCTGGTGGCCCGAAATCGGACCGCCCGTCCGATCTTTGAGGCTCGCGGTGAGGGAGCCGTCCAGAACTGCCGTGGAACAGGGAAACGGATCGCCACCCGCTGCTGCGGGCGAAACTGAGACTCGACCCGGACAGGGTGGAAGGCTGATCCGCATCCTGCAACCTGGTGAGGTGAAACACGTTGTTCGATTCCACACTTCTGGGAGAAGAGCCTGATCTTTAATGCTCGTGGCCGTCGAGAACATGTTTTCGTCCTCGAGGTGCAGGACGTCAACCGTAGGCCGGGGACCCGCCTCGGGGGAATGAGGAAACCAGGGTGCGCCCTAGCGTTTTCGTGGAAGTGGGATTTTTGAATTTCTCGATTTTCCAAGAGTATAGTGCGATACAGTCGCGCATAAATAACAGGACACAGCGGTCAACAAAAAGGAAGCAGGTAGGGGCGGATCAGATCGGGGCAGGACTGCATCTCAGTGAAGACTCGCGAGATCGTGCCGAGCAGTTCCGTGGTGCTGGCAAAGTAGCGGTTGTGGGTCCCGTTCTTGCGCGTGTGCTGCCACAGCCGTTCGGTGGGATTGCACTCCGGCGAGTAGGGCGGCAGTTGGTGCACCTCTAGGCAGGCGCGATTGGAGCGGAACCAGGCCCACACGTCCGCGTCCTTGTGATAGGAGGCGTTGTCTTGGATCAGCACAGCGCCTTGGCGGCGGTACCGGCGCGCCAGTTGCTCCAGAAAGGCCAGGTACGTCGAGGCATTGAACAGGCTGTCGCTTGGGTAATGGAAGCGGCAGCGCCAGAGCTCCACGGCGCCCAGGATCTTCACGCTGTGGCGCTCGCCGGTGACCGGGACCTCGGGCGGATGGCCAAGCCGGCTCCAGGTCGCAGGCAGCGTGGAGTCCTGGCGGAAACTGGCTTCGTCGGTGAAGATCAGCGCCCACTGCCGCGCGCGGGCTTTTTTTTAAGGTTGGGGTAGGTGCGGCGGTGCCAGCGGTCCTGTTCCTCGGCATCCGCCCGGGCCAGCACGCGCCGAGGCCGCTGCACGGAAAAGCCCAGCCCGTGTAGCAGCTTGCGCACATGTCCGGGGTGGTACTGCACCCCGAACTCCTCCTCAATCACCCAAGCAATCATGGGCCAGGTCCACACGCCGCTGTCCATCCCGTAGGTGACCGGACCGCTGTCCAGGATGTCGCCCAACTGAGTGCGTTGTGGCGAGGTCAGCGCGGACGGCCGTCCAGATCGGTATCCCTCCAGCAAGCCCTCCAGACCGTGCTGTTGATACCGCGACAGCCACTCGGAGACTCTCGAGCGCGGGGCCTTCAGAACAGCGGCCAGTTCGCCGCTGGTGCGGCCTTCGGCGTTCAGGACCACGGCTTGCAGCCGTTTGGCGACGCGGTAGGCCCCGTCGCGTTCAGCCTCTTTGCCGAGCCGGATCAGTCGACGGTGACTCGCAGGGTGGAGGCGCAGCAGGCGTGGCAGCACGGGATTCCGTCCGCCTCCAGTAGGCCACACTTCAGCCACTTATGTCCCGTTACTTATGCGCGGCTGTATAGTAGGGGAGATCAAGAAGCGCCGCTATGTCTACTACCACTGCACCGGCTACAAGGGGAAATGCCCGGAGCGATACACGAGGGAGGAGGTTCTCGAACAGCAGTCTGCATTGCTACTGAAGGGGCTGTCGCTGGACGCGGACGTCCTGGAGTGGGTGAAGGAGGCATTACAGGAGAGCCACCGGAACGAGAGGCGGTTCCACGATGAAGCGATTGCCCGATTGCAGGCCGAGTATGGGCGGTTGCAGAACCGAATCGATGCGATGTACACGGACAAGCTCGACGGGATTGTGGACGCGACCTTCTTCGAGTGCAAATCCACGGAATGGCGGGGCGAGCAAGACCGGATCCTCGACGACATCGACAACCACCAGACAGCGAACCAGAACTATCTGAAAGAAGGCGTCCAACTGCTGGAACTGGCTCGACGGGCCCACGAGTTGTTCGAAAGGCAGGAACCACGCGAAAAACGGCGTCTGCTGGATTTTGTGCTTTCGAGCTCCACCTGGAGAGGTGGCGAACTCAGAGCCGAATTCCGCCAACCCTTTGACATGCTTTACGTTGCGAATCAGGCCAACTCGAGCATGGCAGCCGCCGGACCGGGCTCAGAGGGCAGATTTGAGAATTGGCTCCCCAGTTGGGATTCGAACTACAGTTGACACGCGGGTGGCAGGCTACCGTCTGCACTATCGGCCCTGTGCCGGCAACCGCTTCATCGCGACCGCGCAGGGGTCGAACGAGCTGACCATCTCGATCGTGGTGCGCAAGGACGGCCTGGAAAAGGACGTGCGGGCGGTGCACGCCGAATCGCACATGGCGCGGCGGCGCTAACCGCGCGGCGCTGCGGCTCACGCCGCAATGGCCGTGGAAGCAGGACCGGGCGCTAACCGCGCCGGCGCGCTCCGCACGCAGGCGAACCCTGCTGCTGCACATGATTCCCGTCCCGGAGGCTCCTGTTATAGGAATGCAGCGGTTACCGCCCTTGGTTGCTGTTGCCGTCGCGCTCGCCGGCATCGGCCTTCTGGCGACACTGTGGGCACGCGCCAGGGTACTGGCCCTTCCGGACCGCCGGGCCGAGGCCGAACTGGCGCATCGGCACGGCGCTGCTCGCGATGGGAGAGGCCGAAAGGGCCAGGGATCACTTCCGTACCGCGGCCGATGCCGATCCGCACGGCAGGTATGGCAAACTCGCCCTGGAACAGATTCAACGGCGATAGCAGGCAGCGCGGGCGACAGAGGTAGCCGAGAGCGCCATACTATGGCTCGTACACGACGCCGGCAAACAGGATCGCTCCGGTGGACGCATCGCACAGCAGCAGGGCAAACGGCCGGTCGAAGACCAGCGTCTTCTTTTCCACCCTCCGTGGCGCCATGGCCGTTGGCATGGCGATCGCCGTCGCCGCGGCGGCCACCGTGCCCTCTTCGTCCACCTCCAGCCGCGTCTTGTGCAGCACATCGCCGATATAGAACAGCGGCGAGCCCAGCGGGGCAAACTCCGCTCCGGGAAACTGGAAGGCGATCCCCATGCCCATTTGGCCGAGCGGTTGTTTGAGGCTGTCGCTGAAATCGAGGGTGAACCTCGGCAGGCGCAGCTCCAGATCGAACGGCTCGTAGCCGCGAATCAGCTTGTCGATCGAGACCTTCGCCAGCGCCTCTTCCGGGCTCTTCCCCGGCGCGGGCAGGATCGCGCATAGCGCCATTCCCGACCGCTCGTACGGCAATACCGCCGCTTCAAAGCCGTCGCCGCTCCGGTAGGCTCCGTGGAGCGCCGGCTGCCACATGAAGGGAACCGTCTTTTGCGTGCCGTTCACCAGGTGAAAGGTCCCGTCCCGAGTCGCCTGCTTGGAAAACGGGTCGCTCCACCTGCCCTTGAAGTACACCGCGTTGGTGAGAATCGCCTTCGACGCAGCGACGATCTGCGGCGAAACGATGTTCGAGATCTTCTGCCGCGTCTTCTGCCGGACCCAATTGTTGATAACCTCGGCCGCGCCAGGCTTCAGGAACTCGAGCGTGATCGCGTCGGCTTCATACAGGTCCCGGCATCGCTGGACAAAAGCCGCCGCCAGAGGCATGCTTCGGTCCGACCACAATGCGTTGGCTATCGAAAGCTCGATGCCGTCGTGTGACCGCAGCGCTTTCAACATCGCCGCGGCCGATTCCTGCATGGCGTCGTCGCTCACGCCCGCAGGCACTTCCAGAGTGTGCCGCATTGCGACGCGTGTCTTGCCGGCCGCACCGTTCTCCAGCATGGCGAGCGCCAGAAAAATGCTCGATGGCGACACAAACACGTTCTCGTGCCGCCGTTCCATTGCCACGCGGGCCAGCAGTTTCAGTCCGAAGGCGTTCTGCGCCTCCGCCGCGATCTTCGCCTTGTCCACCAGCGCCTGCACGCCCTGCATTCTGTCTCCCCCGTTCCCGGCCTCCTGCGCAATCACGATCGGCAGCGGCAGGGCCACCAACACGCACAACCATCCGCGGACTGCCATTCCTGCAAACATACGGTGCCTTTAGGTTATCATGCGCCCGCCTAAGGCAGCCTCTAAGATCGAGCCAGGCTCCTCAAATCGGAAAGTGACGGCTTGTAGGTAGCAGTCTCCAGTTGGGAATTGGACTGCAGTTGGCGGGAGGCTGGCAGGCTACTGTCGGCGGCGCTAACCGCGCGGCAGGGCGGCTCACGCCGCAATGAGAGCGGGGGGGTCAGCGGAGATGGCGTCGGCTGGAGAGCCGACGCGGCACGCTGAAGCGTGCGCCACAGCGGGGCTAACGGAGGGCTTCCTTGATGGATACCGAGATCCCGCCGCTGGTGGTGGGGACGATCTTCGTCTCCAGGTTCGGGTCGGCCTGGATTGCTCGAGGTCGAGGAGCTTCTTCGCGTGAGAACGAGAATGGGCGTGAGGGGCAACCCCCGAAGGTGGTGCGCGGCTGGTTCACGATAGAATACACATGCGTGGTCCCGACGGCTCCGACGTTCTTCGTGTTCCTGGCGATCGTCTTCTTCCTGCACTGGACGGTGGCGGAGAAGCGCATTCTCAGGCTGACGGTGCTGCTGTTCGCCAACTACTTCTTTCTGGCGCGGTTCGGGCTTTGGTACTTGCTGGTGATTCCGGTGGCGGGGACGCTGGATTTTGTGGCGGGCCTGGCGCTCGAGCGGTTCAAAGCCGCTTTCCCGCGGCGGTTGATTCTGGGGTGCAGCATCGCCCTGAACCTGGGGATTCTGCTGGCGGTGCGGTACGCGGAAGGGTCGCAGTTTATGTTCACGCTGGGCCTCTCGTTCTACGCATTTCAGGCGCTCACCTACACCATCGACGTCTACCGGCGCGAGATCAAAGCCACTTCCAGCTACCTGGAGCACCTGGCGGCGGTGTCGCTGTTCCCGACGCCCCTGGCGGGCCCCATCACGCGGGTAGGCGACTTGCAGGCGCAGTTCGGCCGAAAACCCTCGCTCTCCTCGGAGCAGGCGGGGCGCGCGCTGTTCCTGATCTCGCTGGGCCTGGTGAAGAAGCTGCTCATTGCCGATTACATAGCGGACAACCTGGTGAACCGGGTATTCGACCTGCCGAATCTCTACAGCGGTTTCGAGGTGGCGGCCGGTGTGTACGGGTACGCCTTGCAGCTCTACTACGACTTCTCGGGCTACACGGACATCGCCATCGGCTCGGCGTTGCTGCTGGGACTGAACCTGCCCGCGAACTTCGACCGGCCGTATTCGTCGCTCAGCATCCCGGAGTTCTGGCGGCGCTGGCACATCAGTTTCTCGCAGTGGCTGCGGGACTACCTGTATTTCTCGCTGCCGGGTCTGCGATCGAAGCGGAAAGCGTTCACCTATGGCAACCTGGTAATTACGATGCTGCTGGGCGGGCTGTGGCACAACGTGACGTGGAACTTCGCGATCTGGGGCCTGCTGCACGGGTCGGGACTGGCGGCGACGCGGCGGTGGCAGACCTGGCGCGGGCGGCGCGCGCCAACGGGGAATCGCTGGGTGAAACTGGCCTGCGGCCTGCTCACATTCCATTTCGTGTGCCTGACCTGGGTGTTCTTCCGGGCCCCGGACCCGAAAGGAGCGCTGGCGGTTCTGGGCCGCGTGGGGTCGTTGACGGTTTCGGCGGAGAATCTCAGCGCGGGGATCCTGCTGATGATGGCGCTGGCGGCGGTGGGCCACTTTTTGCCGAACCGCTGGCTCTCGAGCTCGATGGCACTGTTCGGGCGCGCCCCGTTCTACGCGCAGGCCGCGGCGATGCTGGCGGTGGTGATTGCGCTCGAATTCTTCGCCGGAAAGGGCGGGGCGCCTTTCGTGTACAGCAGGTTCTGAGGCTATGCGTTCGTTTCCAGTGCGGCCGGCTTTGACGATCCTCACCTTTGTGGCGCTGGTCGCGACGGCGGGCTGGGTGCGCAAGGATTTTCGCGGCCTGAGCGGGGCGCTGTTCGGCTCGGTGATCGATTTCAGGCCGGCGCGGGTGGTTTCCGAGCCGGTCCCCGAGCCGGCGCGGCCGTCCAAGTTCGTCCCGGCGCCCGACCTGGAGGACGATTCGGGCGCGCTGGACCACTTCTACGAAGCGCTGTGGCGCACGGAGAGGAAAGAGCCGGGAGCGATCACGCGCATCCTGCACTACGGAGATTCCCCGACCACCGCGGACCTGATCACCGGCGACGTGCGCGCGCTGTTGCAGGCGCGCTTCGGCGATTCCGGCCACGGCTTCACGCTGATCGCCAAGCCCTGGGCCTGGTACCAGCATTGGGGCGTAAAACTCTCCGCGTCCGGATGGGACATCCATCCGGCGACCCATCCTGACCTGCGGGACGGCATGTACGGACTGGGCGGCGTGGCTTTTCTGAACTGGGGCGCCGCCCGGAGCCGGATTGTGCTGCGCGACCGGGGCCACACGCGGGTGGAGGTGTCGTTTCTGCGGCAGCCGGGCGGCGGAGAAATCGTCGTTTCGAGCGGCGAACTGGCCCTCGGCCGGATCGACACCAGCGGCGACGCCAAGCGGCCCGGGTTCGCGGTGTTCGAGTTGCGTCCCCCCACGGGCGAACTCGAGATTCAGGCTGTTGGAACGGTGAGGGTGTTCGGGATCGTGCTCGAGAAGGAAACGCCGGGGGTGGTCTACGACAGCTTGGGGATGAACGGGGCGTTCACTACCGTGCCTGCCCGCATCTTCAACGAGCCGCAGTGGGCCGAGCAGCTCCGGCGCCGGAAGCCGGACCTGGTGATCCTCAACTACGGCACCAATGAGAGCGGATTTGCGGCCTACGTCGGAGGCTGGTACGAACAGGAACTGAGCCTGGCCATCGGGCGGCTGCGGGCGGCGCTGCCCGGGTGCTCGCTGCTGATCATGAGTCCCATCGACCGGGCGGAGCGGGTCGCCGGAGGGGAAATTCGGACGCTGGCCAGCATTCCGCGGCTGGTGGGCATCCAGGAGCGGGTGGCGCGGGAAACCGGGTGCGGATTCTTCAATGCTTTCGCGGCGGCGGGCGGAGAAGGGACCATGGCGCGCTGGTACGAGGCGCGGCCGCGGCTGGTCTCGGCGGACTTCATCCATACCACGCCGGCCGGCGCCCGCCAGGTGGGAGAATTGCTGTTCCAGCGGCTGTGCCAGGGTTTGAACGAGTACAAGTTCCGCCGCAGCACCCAGCGGCCGGCGCTGGCGAGGAGGAAATAGCGTGGGCTGGCTGGGGCGATCGACCGCGCTGCTTCTGCTGGTGGCGGTGCCGTGGGTGTCGGTGGCAGCCACCAAGAAGCGCAGGGCGCGGCGGGTACACTATCCCGCGCCGCGGGTGAGCGCAAAGGCGCGCGCCGCGGCCGCCGAGCGCGTTTCCAAGTCGCTGGCCGCGAGGCCCGAGCACCCCATCGAACGCTCGGGAGTGATGGTGCCGTTCTTCGAGCTGCTCTACCGCAAGACGCTGGGCGAGAGCCAGACGCTGCACATCCTGCACTTCGGCGATTCGCACACCGCCGCGGACGCCTGGACCGGACGATTGCGCGCCAGCCTTCAGCAGCGGTTCGGGGACGGCGGGGCGGGGTTTTCCTTCCCGGGGCGGCCGTTCAAGGGGTACCGGCGCTTCGACGTTCAGGCTGGAGGCGCCAGCCAGCGCTGGGAGGCCGAGGGACTCCGGACCGGCGCCGGAGACGGGCTGTTCGGCCTGGGCGGAATCAGCATTTCGACGGAACGCAAGGACCAGAGCGTCTTTGTGGAGGCCGATTGCGAGTACCTGGAAGTGTTCTACTTGCAGCAGCCCGGAGGCGGCGGGATCGCGCTATACGAGGATGGTCAGCCGGCTCGCGAGATCTCAACGGCCGGCGAACTGGGGCCCGGGTACCTCACGCATCAGACCAGCGCCGGCGTCCATCGGTTCGAGATCCGCACCCTGGACCGCGCGCCGGTGCGCCTGTTCGGTTGGGTGACCGAGAAGGCGCAGGGCGTAACTTACGAGTCCATGGGGATCAACGGGGCCGAGGCGGTTTTGATCCTGCGCTGGAACGAGGCGATGCTGGCAAGTTACATCGAGCGGCGCAACCCGGCGCTGATCGTGCTGGCTTACGGCACCAACGAGGCCGGCGATCCGCAGTGGACCCTGGAGAGTTACCGCGAGATGTTCGGCACGCTGCTGGAACGGCTTCGGCGCGCCGCGCCGGTGGCTTCGATCCTGGTGCTGGGGCCGCCCGACCGGCTGCGCCGCGCGAAGGGGCGCTGGGAGCCTCTGGACAAGCTCGACACGATCATCGCGGCGCAAAAAGAGGCGAGCCGGAGGAGCGGCTGCGCCTATTGGGACACGCGCGCCCGGATGGGCGGGAAAGGCTCGATGCGGGATTGGGTTTACGCCGAACTGGCCCAGCCGGACTACGTGCACTTCACCTCGGCCGGTTATCGCCGATTGGCGGACGCGCTGTTCCAGGATATAATCCAGGAGTTTCAAACCTTTATCAAGTACCGCACGGCGCCACCCGAGCAGGTCGCTAATGGAGAGACGAGCCAGAATCCTTGAAATCATCCGCAGTATCTCCCGGCAGGAGGTGAACTTGGCCCCGGATCAATCTCTGTTCGAATCGGGCCTGGTGGACTCCTTTGCGCTGCCCGAGATGGTCAGCGCGCTGGAGCGCGAGTTCTCGATCGCGATTCCGGATTCGGATTTGATTCCGCGCAGATTCGAAACGCTCGAGCGGATCGAATCCTATATCGAAGGGCATAGCTGACGTGGCCTGGATCCAAGCCTTCGGAAAATACCTTCCGGAACGTGTCGTAGGCAACGCGGAGCTGGAGGCCATCACCGGAGCGGAGCCCGGCTGGATCGTGAAGGCCAGCGGGATCGAGGAGCGCCGGTTCGCGGGCGGGGACGAGACGGTGGCGGACCTGGCGGTGCGCGCCGCCCAGGACTGTCTCGGCGCCGCCGGGATGTCGCCCTCCGGGCTGGGGATGCTGATCGTGGCCAGCGGGTCGGCGGAGCGACAGTTCCCCGGGCCGGCGGCTCCGGTGGCGCACCGGCTGGGTCTGGGGACCACTCCGGCGCTGGATCTGCCGGTGGCCAGCGCGGGCTCGCTCATCGGGATGGCGCTGGGGAGCCGGCTGGCCGAGGCGCAGGGTCCGGTGCTGGTGATTGGGGCGGAGATCATGTCGCGCGTGGCGATGAGGCCGCCTGTCAACCGCGACACCGCGATTCTGTTCGGCGATGGCGCGGGCGCGTGTCTGATCGGCCCCGACGGCGGCTTTGCCCGGGTCCTGGATTCGCTGCTGTTCACCGACGGCAGTTTCGCCGACAGCCTGCGGCTGGATTTCAACCTACCCCTGGCGATGGATGGCCGCACGGTCATCCTGCAAGCCGCGCGGAAGATCCCGCGGGCGATCGAGGAAGTGCTCAAGCGCAACGGTTGGAGTGCGCAACAGGTGCAGGTGTTCGTGCTGCACCAGGCGAACCTGAACCTGATCCTGAAGGTGGCCCAGGCCCTCCAGGTGAGCGAGACGAAGTTCTGTTCCACGGTCCGGCGGCACGGCAACACCTCGTCGGCATCGATGCTGATGGCGGCGGCCGAGTGGTGGAGAGAAGGGCGGATCGAGCCGGGGCTGCCGATCGTTTTCAGCGCCTTCGGGGCCGGGTTCCACTGGGGCGCGCTGCTGGCGGTGGCGGGCTGAAGCGGACCACCGCAGGCTGAAGCCTGCGCCACATTCGCTATAATGAATGCTTCGGATTACGAGGTACTTGCTGAAAAAGCTCGGGACAGGCACCTCTGTCCACGCGCCGAGGAGTGCGACCCCTAGGCCGAACGTGGCTAGTGGCTTGGGACAGAGGAGCCAGCCCCGGTTTTTCAGCAGCTTACTAGAGGAGTACTGCATCCATGTTCGATCTGTTTCGGAGCCGCGCTAAGGTTGTGCGCTTTATGCTCGGCGCTTTACTGATGGTCGTGGCCCTTTCCATGGTGGTCACGCTGATTCCCGGATTTGGCAGCGGGGGCGGGCGGCAGCAAGACCAGATTGTGGCCGAGATCGGCAAAGACGCGGTGACCGTCCAGGAAGTGCGGAAGCGGTTGCAGATGGCGCTGCACAACCGATCGGTGCCCAAGGAAATGATGCAGTTGTACGTGGAGCAGCTCCTGACCGCGCTGATCAACGAGCACGTGATGGCCTACGAGGCGCGACGGCTGGGCTTCGAGGTGACGCAGGAGGATCTGGTGCGTGGCCTGCAAGCCATGGCGCCGATGTTGTTCCAGGGCGGACAATTCATCGGCAAGGAAGCCTACGCGGCGCTGTTGCGCGAGCAGGACCTCTCGATTGAGGAGTTCGAAGCCAGCGCGCGGACGCAGATGCTGGTGTCCAAGCTCGAAGACCTGGTGGGACAGGGTGTGCTGGTGACGCCGGAGGAAGTGACCAAGGAGTACCAGCGCCGGAACGAGAAGGTGAAACTGGAGTACATCTCGATGAAGCCGGACCAGCTCCGCTCCGAGGTGACGGTGACGCCGGACGAGGTCCGCAACTACTTTCAGGCGAACAAGCTGCAATTCCAGATTCCGGAGAAGCGGTCCTTCCGGATTTTGCTGATCGACGCGGCGAAGGTGGCGCAGCGGATCACCGCGCCGGAAGCGGAGCTGCGGAAGTACTATGAGGCCAACAAGGACCAGTTCCGCACGCCGGATCGGGTGCACGTGCGCCACATCCTGCTGAAGACCACCGGCAAGCCCAAGGAAGAAGAGCCGAAGATCCGGGCCAAAGCCGAGGATCTGCTGAAACAGTTGAAGGCGGGCGCGGATTTCGCGGAATTGGCGAAGAAGAACTCCGAGGACGACGGGTCGGCGGCCAAGGGCGGCGACCTCGGCTGGATCGTGAGAGGCCAGACGGTGGCCAATTTCGAGAACACCGCGTTCGCGCTGAAGCCGAAGGATCTTAGCGGGGTCATCGCCACCGAGTACGGGTTCCATATCCTCCAGGTGTTGGAGAGGGAACAGGCGCGGGTGAAGCCGTTCGAGGAACTGAAGGAGGCGTTGGGGCAGGAGTGGAAGAAACAGCAGGTTTACGACACCGTGCAACGGCTGGCGGACCAGGCGCACGAGCTGGCGGCCAAGAATCCGGCGGGGGCGGAGCAGATCGCGCGGGAGCTGGGCATCGATGTGGTGAAGGTGGATAAAGCGGGCGCGGGGGATCCGGTGCCGGAGTTGGGAGTGAATGCCGATTTCGAATCGGCGGTCACGGGCCTGCCGAAGGGCGGCGTGAGCGGGGTGATCCAGGCTCCCGGCAACAAGCTGGCGGTGGCGGTGGTGACCGGCGTATTCCCGGCGCGACCGGCCGAGCTCTCGGAGGTCGAGGCCCAGATCCGCGGCACGCTGACCTCGCAGAAGCTGGAGCAACTGATCGAGCGGAAGGCGCGTGAAACCCTGGAGAAGGTCAAGGCTGCGGGCGGCGACCTGAAGAAGGTGGCGCAATCGCTGGGCCTGGAGGTGAAGACGACCCAGGAGTTTGGGCGCAACGGGGCGGCGGATGGAATCGGCCCGGCGATCTCCGTGTACCAGGCCTTCGAACAGCCGGTGGGCGGTGTGTTCATGCCCGGGCCGGTCGGCGAGGACCGCTTGATCTGCAAGGTGGAGAACAAGGTTCCGGCGGACATCACCAAGCTCGGCGAGCAGCGCGCGGCCATAGCCCGCACGCTCAGAGAGGATAAGCTGAAGCGGCGCACCGAGCTGTTGGAGGACTCGCTGCGGAGCGCGCTGTTCAAGGAAGGCAAGCTCAAGATTCACCAGGACGTGATCAACCGGCTGTTCGAGAGCTACCGGGGTTAGGCCGCGGCCCAGGAACCCGGATGCTCCAGGCTCTGATCGACTTCCTGCGCACGCTGACGACCCCCGAGCGGCTGATCGAGCTGCTGACGACGGTGCTGACGGGGTGGCTCGGCTATGCCTTGCTGTTCGGCGTGGTATTCGCGGAGACCGGACTGCTGACGGGTTTCTTCCTCCCCGGGGACTCGTTCCTGTTCACCGTTGGCGTGGTGGCCGGCGCGGCCCGGCTGAACATCTACGTGGTGCTCCCGGTGCTGATGGCGGCGGCCATCATCGGGGACAGCACGGGCTACCTCCTGGGGCGGCGCACCGGCCCGCACATCTTCCGGCGGCCCGATTCGCGGTTGTTCCGGCGCGAGCACCTGATGCGATCCAAACAGTTCTACGAGAAGTACGGCGGCAAGACCATCGTCTACGCCAAGTTCGTGCCGATCATCCGCACGTTCGCGCCGTTCCTGGCGGGGGTATCGGAGATGAACTACTTCCGGTTCCTGGCGTTCAGCGTCGCCGGCGTGGTGCTGTGGGTGTTCTCGATCACCACGCTGGGGCGGACGCTGGGCGGCGTTCCGCTGGTGCGGCAGCACTTCGACAAAGTGATCCTGCTGATCATTTTCGTGTCGGTGCTGCCGGTGCTGATTGAGGCGCTCAGGGCGCGGCGGAAGTAAGGAGCTTCTCGACCACAATCATGCTTCCGGCTGCCCCCAGCCGGCGGTACTGGCCCGAGGCCAGGAGTTCGTCGACCAGGCATTTCACGCCAGGAAAGCTGTCGCTGTAATCGTGGAACGCAATGAACCCGCCGGCTGCAACCCAGCCTTCGAAGTGGTAGAAATCCCGCGACACGTTGGGATAGTCGTGCAGGCCGTCGATGAAGAGAAAGGGGATCGGGCGGTCCCAGGCTACTTCATAAGAGTGCTTCTGGATCGCCTCGACTACACCGGCGAGTCCCGCCGCGGAGATGTTCTGGAGGAATCGGGAGAACGTCGGGGCCTCGATGCCCACACCCTGATCGAGTGAGCCGATCTTGCCGTCGTGCGGATCGATGGCATACAGCCTGGAAGCGGGCGAGAGGGTCTGAACCACGCTGCCGATGACCACGGTGGACCGGCCGCAGTAGCTGCCCACTTCCACCAGGCTTCGCGGGCCGGGGAACAGGGCCAGCGCGCGGGAGGCGGCAGCGACGAGCAGGTCGGCCTCGTCCTCCTCCAGCCAGCCCGGGATGTTCCTCATCCTGGCGAGGATGGGTTGCGTCGTCAACAGCGGCGGGGGCGTTGGGCCGTCCCGGGATGCGGGTGTCGCGGGGTCCGGCCGGCGCTCGTATTGGCGGTAGCGCTCGCGGATGAGCCGGCGCAATGGATCCTCGTACTTGCGGGCCACCGGGTGAACCCAGAAGACCTCCGGCCGGCGCAGGGCGGCTTCGATGTGCCAGGTGGAATAGGACTCGCGGTACCTCACATAGTCGTAGCTGCACGGACTCGCGGCGATCTCGTAGCCCAGCAGGGCGGCGAGCGTCGGGAACAGGACTTCCTCGGTGGCCCAGATTCTGCTCCGGCGAAGGATTTCTTTCAGAGCTGCGTCGGAAGCGAAGAGCCTGGTCAGATCGCGGGCGGCGTCGGAGGTGAACACCGTGGAAGGCCAGTAGGACCAGTGAACGAACTTCTGTTCGCCGCCCGCGTAGCGCCGCAAGTAGGGCCGCCAGAGATCGATTTCCCGGAACGCCGCGGCAGCGGGTCCCACGGAGGTGTCGGGCGGCTGCGGAGCGGGCGAGTTCACCAGCATTCCGAGCCGGGAGTGCGCGCCGAGACAGGGTTCGAGGTGACGGGAGTAGCCGGGGCGCACGGCAAGCTGGTCGGAATCGACGATGGTGAGAGTGTGGAACTGGAAATGCGCCAGCGCGAACTCCATCGCGTCCACGGCGAACCCGTGCAACTGCCCCCAGGCCATGGGCCGAGGCCGCGGATGCAGGATGGCTCCGTAGCGCTCGAAGGGGAAGGCGCCGTTCAGGAGTTGGGCGTTGCCGCTGCCGTCGTACAGCAGGACGGTCGAGTCCGGGTCAAGGCAGCGCAGGTTGCGAACCAGGTCGACCACGCATTCCGGGTTCTCGTGGACCAGGCAGGCAAAGATGTTGCGCAACCCGCAGGAAGCCCGGGCCGGG
Organism: Bryobacteraceae bacterium; assembly: GCA_049512775.1. Lineage (GTDB taxonomy): Bacteria > Acidobacteriota > Terriglobia > Bryobacterales > Bryobacteraceae > Fen-330. The sequence goes on along the minus strand of JBEKWU010000080.1, from coordinate 23,805 downwards.
GGAAGCTCGGCGGAGAATGCCGGAGCCCGGCACTCGATCCCGCGCTCGTAACAGTTCCAGTCCTCGCCTAGCAACCGGCGGATCTGCCCGGCCGGATGAGGCTGCCAGTAGGTGGTGCCGGGCTGCTTGGGGCTCACGTTTCCGGGGTGGATCAGGGCTACCAGAATGGTGGAGTCCGGGACCGCGATCATGCGCGCGGGCGGAGCGGTCCAGATGAACTGATTGTCTTCGCCGACGTCCAGGTCCGCGAAGCGGTGGGCTTCCCAGAACGAGCGGCGGTAGCAGAAGGTGCCGCCGTGAACCCAGAACCTCTCCTGGGGCGGGTAAAGGTATTGCCAGGCGCGGCTGGCGGCCGGATCGAGGAACAGGACCGGGTTGAGACCGCACAGATCGGCCTGCTCGCGGGCCAGGACGCCGGCCTGGGCGCGGATGCGATTCGGCGCATGCCAATCGTCGTCATCCCAGTGAACGATGACCTGGCCGCGCGCGTGCTCGCAGGCCAGATTCCGCTTAGCGCCCACCGTGAGCCTGTGGTCCAGGCGGATGTACCGGATGCGGGAGTCGGCAGGAACGAGGTCCTGGATGGAGTCGTCCCCGTCGTCGACTATGACCAGTTCCTTGGGCTCGTAATCCTGGCGCAGGAAATAGTGGATCGCCAGGCCCGCAAAGTGGCGCCGCTCGCGGGTCGGCATGATGCAGGAGACCAAGGGACAGGCGGGCAGCGCGGGACGCTCGGCGCCCGGCACGGCTGGGACGGCGCGGGGGCGGGGCGGGGGCGCGGGGAGTTCGCGCTCGTAGAAACTCCAGTCGTCGCCGAGGATGCGGCGGAGACTCTCGACGGGGCAAGGCACGCCGCCAGTCGGGCGGGCGTCGGGCCCGATGGCGCTGGCGATGCGGACCTGACAGCGGGTATCGGCGACCCGGGAAACGCGTGCCGGTGGCTGCTCCTCGGCATCCTCGAACGGATGACGCTCCCACCAGGCGCGGCGATAGCACAAGGAACCGGGATACACCGCGGGGCCGCGACAGAGCCAGGCCCGGCCACCGGCGAGGTCGTAGAGCAGGACCCGGTTCAGGCCGCAGACCTGGATGCGCCTGCGGCGCAGGGACGCGACCATCGACTGGATGCGGCCGGGAGCGTACCAGTCGGTTTCCGGCCAATGCAGGATGATCTCGCCGCGCGCCTGGGAGCTCCCCAGATTCCATTTGGCGCCCGTGGAGTGCGGGGTCTGGAGGCGGATGTAGCGCAAGTTCTCGGCGGCGGGGACCAGGTCCTCGACGGGGTCGGCGCTGTCGTCGAGGATGATGAGTTCCTTGCGCGGCCAAGTCTGACGCAAAAAGTAGTCGATGGCCAATGCGGCGAAGCGGCGGCTGCGCGCGGGCAGGATGCAGGAAACCAGGGGCTTGCCGGATCTTCCCGCCATTGCGCGTTATTTCAGCCGCGAGAGGCAGAAGAGGCTGCCTTGCGAGGCCACCAGCAGATCGCCGTTGGAGGCGAGCACGGGCGGCGAGTTGAGCTGCTCACCGGGGATCACGTGCACGACGCGGCGCTGGCCGAGGCGGTTCCAGGCGGTGATGGCATCGCCCTCGGCGAGGACGAGCTGGTCGTCGGCGGTCACGATTGCGCCGCCGACGCGGCCCGAGGCGGCCTTGAGCCAGTTCAGCTTGCCGTCGGGAGCGACGGCAATCACCTGCGAGCCGGCGATGAGGTAGGCGGTGTGGTCGGGAGCGACGATGGGCGGCCCGGAGGGTTCGGGCACGCTCTCGGGCAGATCGGCCGCGTACAGGCGTTCGCCGTCCGGGTCCACCAGCCACAGTGCGAACCGCTGGCCCGAGCGGACGACGAGGTAGATGCGGCCGGCCTCGTCGAGGCTCATCCAGACGGGATCGAACGTGCCGGTCAGGGCGAGGCGGACGATCATATCCCAGCCGGCGAGGAAGATGCAATCGGGCACGGCGGCGACAATCGAGTTGGCGGTGGCCGCGGCAACGAGACCCACCGAGCCGATGCGCAATTCGCCGGGAGATGAGACGGACTTGAGCAAGCCGAGCCCGGTGGTTTCGAAGGGCTCGCGCAGGTCCACGGCCTCGAAGAGCGAGCGAGAAGGTTGCCGGCCGCCGTGCGGGTCGAGTGGGCGCTCGACGGCGGCCATCAGCAGCCGATCGCCGTGCCGGGCCATGAAAACACGGCTGAAGCTGTCGCCGTAAGCGGGGGAGAGCAGGAAGGCCTGGTGGCCGTCGCTCAAGCGGGCGGCAGCGAGGTAGGCGGAGGGCAGGAAGCGGTAGAACAAGTCGTGCGCGGCATCGAGCACAATGGGGCCGCCAGCGGCGGGTCCGGCGGCCAGCACCCCGCCGCCGGGTTCCAGCAGTTGCCAATCCACAGCGCGTACCAGGATGCGGTTGCCCTGCTGAAGCACCAACACGGGACCGGGCTCCGCTTTCACTGAGACGCGCCAGCGCACCCGCCAGTCTCCCGCCGGAAGCGGTTGCGAAGCGCGGGAGTTGCGGCTTTCATTGCCATAGGCCATGGGGTAGCCGGCGACGCCGGACGGGGCCGCCGGGGGCAGCGCTCGAGCGGCCGCCGCGGGGCGGATTTCCCGGGTGGGCGGCGTGAGATCGGTCGCTTCGAAACCCTGGACTAAACGGATCTGTGGCACTTTTTTCACTCCTGACTGGCGCCGGCACGTGCCGGCGATGGAAAGCGGCAGAATCACCGCGGCGAGGATCGCGAAGCCGTGGTGGCGCAGAATTCGGTTCATGGTGTCGCCCGTGTCAGAGGTTCTGCACATTGGCGCCTGGGAAGACAGTCTGCAGGAGCGGCTGAATGTCGGCTGCGGTTACGGTCTGCATGGTTCTGGCCAGGCCAAGGAAGCGCGGGAAGTTGGCCTCCATCTGCGTGGCGACATCAGCCCAATTCTGAATGTTCATGGTCAGCCTGCTATTCGCGGCGTTCCAATTGGCTCCGACGGGGGCTTGCGCCCACACTTCCAACTGGGCGTTGGCCCCGAAAACGCCCAGGACCCCGTTGGCGAGAGCCGGGTTGATATCGATGTAGTTCGGGTCGCCGGCGACGGTTCTAACAGGCTGCGGCGGGGCCTGAGCAGGCCCGTAGTTGGGGAAGTTGGTGACCAGGAACTGGGGCGTAAACTGGATCAGGCAGCGGTCGAAGTGGACTGCTGGAGCGGCCAGGTCGCCACTGGCGAAGAAGCGGTAATTCATCCCCAGGCGGACCATGCCGGCAATCTCGGCCAGGATACGCTCCCGGTTGTCCTGTTCGTCTTGCAGGTTGGCCCAGGCGCCGATCCGGCAGCGCAGCCGGATACCGACGATCAGGATACCGTCGAACGTGCGCGCCGCCGGCGGCGCCGGGGGCGATCCGGCCGCGGCGAACATGGGCGCAGCGGTGATGGTTGATAGGATGTGCTGGCTGTAGCGGTCCTTGCCCAGGCGGAACAGGAACAGGTCGCATACGGGATTGGCGGCGGGCTGGTTCAGCATCCCCACGAGCGGCCAGGGGTAGTAGGTGCGCCCGGCGGCGGTCTGCGGATGAGCCGGCAGCCAATAGTCGTCGTAGACTGTGCCGCTGATATCGGTGTACTTGACCTTGAGCGCAACATTGGTGATCTGGCGGATCCACTCGGCGTTGTGCCAGAAGTAGCGGTTGCGCGGGCGCCGGTTGCTGTTCATCATGCCCGAGTCGAGCTGGCCGCCGAGTTCGGTGCGGCCGTCGGGCTCGTAGGGGTCGCCGGGGAGGTTGGTCTTGAAGCTGAGTTGCTGATACGAAGCGCCATTCCAGCGCTCGTTGTACTCGTCCGGCAGCCCGGACATGTGGCCGGTCTCGTGCGCGGCCGGGAACCAGAAATCGGCCTGGGTCTGAAAACTCTGCTCACCGGATTCGCCGTTGCCGCGCTGGCTGCCGCGATTGTCGCGCCCTCCGCCGCTGAGAATGTTCACCGCGAAGTGCGCCCAGTTTCGCGGCGTGCTCTGCGGGAACCAAACTACGTAGATCTTCAGCGGCGTGGGCGGCGACTGGGATTGCGGCAGCAGTTCGACCCGCGACTGGCTGATGCCGCGATCGTCGCCGTTCCAGCGATTGGCCACGTTCAAGCTGATGTTGTTGGCAAAGCGGCATTGGTCGGGGACGGGGAGATTGGAGGGCACCGCCGGGGCGGGGGGGACGAAATTGAAGACGAAGAACGAGCGCAAGTAGTGGAAGTTGACGGCGATTTCCTGGCCGCCCTCCACGTCGCAGCAGCGCAGAAGAACGATGTCGAAGCGCCCGACCTGCTCGCCCTGGGCGACGTTGTAAGGGACCTGGTACCTTCTCGCGGTCTGCTGCCGGTAATAGGGCTGGATGGAGAACAGCGGATTGGCCGCGGGATGGTCGGTTCGGGCGGCGGCGGCGGAGAGCATGCGGCCGGGGATGGGGAGGCCATCGGCCTGTGCCACAAAAGCGTTACCGACCAGGGCGCTGCTGGTGACGCCCGGGAACGGTGCGGTGGTATCGACCCAGCGCACGGCGGCGCGGGCGCCGACGACACGAGTAGCGTCAGCGGAATCCGGGCAGCGCTGATCGAAGACGTCGAACAGGCAGCCGCGGGCCGCGATCAGGCGGGTCCAGTCCGGATACTCGAGGATGTAGTTGTTGTCGGGCGTGACGTTCGTGCGCGGCAGGTCGAGCGGATCGGCGGCATCGGCGAGGGCCAGGGGCTTGAAGATGCCGTGGTTCGTGGCGCCGGCCAGACTGTTGTCGAAGCGGTGGTGGAAGATCACGACGCGCTCGGGAGCGGCGGGCGCCTGGGGCGGCAACGGCCGGAGGGCGCCGGTCGAGTTGTCGTACAGCACCAGGTCGTCCAGGCAGAACACCAGCGGGGTGCCGCGGTCGTCGCCGCGGTCGACGTCGGCCTGGGTCAGGTTCTGGAAGAACTTCCCGTCGGCCGGCGGAGAGCCGCCCAGGTTGCGGGTGTAGTAGCGGCGCGATTTCCAGACCGGCGGAAGATCGTAATAGCGCAGGCGGTCAGGGCCGGGGTTCAGTACGGCGTCGTTGGGCGCGACCGTGCGGATCTCCCGGACGGTATCCGACTGGGAGAAAACGTAGCCGTTGACGGTGTTGAAGCGCAGACCCAGATTGGCGCCGGTGAGCGGGGGCAGGTCGGCGGCGTTCTGGTCGCGGCGAAGAATGAAGGGCAGGCACTGAAGCCGCTTGTTGGCGCCGCCGTCGATGGTCCAGTCACACTCGGTGTCGATCGGCTCCGCGTCGGCGGCGTTGGGGTGATCGCGATAGCCCCCCAGCGTGATCGCCGGAAGGGTGATGCGGGCGCCGTGGCTGGGGCGGGCTGGGCTGCCGCGGCTGGCCGGCCCGTAATAGCGGTCGAAGAACTCGAAGCGGAAATACTTCCAGTGCGGGTTCAGAATGAGTTCGACGGGCTCGTCGACCGTGCCGATATCCAGCGGTGGGTCCTGGTTGTGGCGAACGATGCCGGTATTGGCGGTGAAGGTGGCGTGGCCGGGGAAGGCATTCGCGCCCGTGCCGGCAGTCCAGTCGGAATGCCGCAGTCCCCAGGAGCCGCCAGCGGCGAAATTGACGGGCATGCGGAAGAAGCGCTCCTGGGTGTTGGGCAGCGCATTGGCAACGCGCGGGACGGCGGGAGGCGAGCCCGGCGGGGAGGGCGACGCTCCCGGGGCCTCATAGACGCAGTAGCGCGGGCTGGCCGCTTGGGCCGGAAACTGAAGCGTGAACTCCCTCCAGGCCTGGGCGTCCGTGCCCCGCGCCAGGAAGGTGAGCCGGCCATTGTCGCCCAGCGTGCAATTGGCCGAGCGGGCCGTGCCGCCGCCGCCGAACTCGACGCGTACCGGCAGCTCCGGCGGGAAGAAGCGCTTGGTTCCTTCCGGATCGGTGAAGCACAAGCGCAGGAAGACCTTCACCCCGGCCTGTTGCAGGACATTGACGCCGTCCTGGTTGCCCAGGCCCTGGCGGAGGGCGACGCCCATCTGGGGTTGAGGAGGACTGTTGGCCATTGGGATCAGCTCTCGTGAGCGGCGCTGAGGGCGTCGCGGGTGGCGGCGTCGGGATCGCCGGTGACCTCCAGGCCACGGTCGCCCTGGAAACGGAGGATCGCCTCGCGGGTCTGATCGTTCAAGGCGCCGTCGATGTCGCCGCGATAGTAGCCCAGGTTCTTGAGCCGGGCTTGGACCCCGCTGGTGTAGTCCAGGGGATTCATGTAGCCCAGATCGAAGTGATACTCCTCGCCATTGTCCAGTTTGAGCTGGGCTTTCTTGGCGCGCGGGGGAATCACGTGGGAGAGGAGGCCGTCCTCGGCGGTGGTTCCGGTGAAGCGCTTGCCGTCCACGGTGAGGGTGTAGCGGAGGCCGGCGCGAGGGTCGCCCAGGGCGTCCTTCAGGCGGAAGTTCAGGCGCGCCGGGACACCCATCAAGCGAAAGCTGTGGACCTTCGCGGTCTCGCCGCTTTCCTCCTTCTGCCGCAGCTCGGGAATGAAGACGTGGTCGCCGGCCATGAGTACATTGGGATTCTTCCGCCGCTCCTTGAGCTCGGCGTTCCGCTCGTGGTTCCAGAGGGTCTCCCAGAAGAAGCCGTACTGGTCCGCGATGGAACTCATACAGTCGCCTTGCTTAACGACGTGCACCGGCATAGAACCCTCCTCGCGGCGCGCTAGCTGACGCGTTCCCAGGCCTCGCGATCGAGGTCCGGGAAGGATATCATGCAAGTCCCAGGATCGAGATTGTTCAGACGAACCCGTCCGTTGGAGTCCAGATTCCCTTCCTCGACTGCACCGCTGGGAGTCTTGATGAGGTAGTGCTTGCCGCCGACGGGATTGCCCTCCATGTCGACCAGGTGGACCTCGATCCAGGTCTTGGTGGTCTGGCGGGGCGGGGGCGCGGGCGCGCGCGCCTGAACCGGGGCGAGTAGAGCGTCGACGGCGCCGGCGCCGAGTCCCATCGGAGGTATGCGGATGAGCAGCAGCTCCCCGCGCTTGAAAGCCTCCCGCAGGCGGAGCTTGACGGTCTGCTGAACTATCGAGTCGGTGAGGTTGTGTCCCAGGTGCGGCGTGCGCAACGCGTAGTAGATCTCGAGGAGCTCGCGACGGCCGTCCCGATCAGCCGCCCAGCGATCGAGGATGGAATACGCGACCGCCGGTTCGAGAGGCTCCTCGCAGGCGCGCTGGTCGGGCTCGCGGACGATGTAGAGGTCCGGGTCGCCGCCCGGAATCCTCCAGATCGTGCGCCACGAATCGGGCTTGCCCTGACAAGGGCACTGAGCCATTTTCCTCTTCATGAGATTACGGCCGATTTTAGGACATTTAGGCGGCCAAGTCCAGCGCCCCGCCGGTTTCGGATCAGAGGCCCCGATTCACCAGTTCTCCGCGCAGCTTCTGGGCCCCCGCCAGGACCAGCGAACCGATCGCGCACACCACCGCGACAATCCGCCATGCGGCCCGGTCCAGAGTCGAGATCTCACAGAACTCGCGGAGGAACCTGAGCAGCCAGTTGGACGCGGTGACGCTGACAGCCGGCACGAACACCAGAAGCATGAACGCCGCGAAGAGCAGGTATACGCCCCTGTTCTTCTGGCCCCGGCGGGAGATGATTAGCAGGAAGTTGACCACCGAGATCAGCACCAGGATCGAGACCGTCACCATGCTCGGAATCTCTCCCGGGCCAAATTCCTTCAGGGCCATCGAGAAGCCCGCCTGTCCGGAGGCGGCCATGACCAGAGCGGAGATGGCGACGAAAGACAGCAGGTCCGGGACCAGGCGTTTCCGCCGGTCCGTGCTGGCATTGGTGAAGGCGATCAGTATCGCGGGCGCCCCAATCGCGAAGAGGTTGAACAGCGCCAGCCGCCTGGGGGTCAACGGGAAGTCCCACAGCAGCAGGGAGGAAGCCAGGGCCAGGTAGATCACCAGGAAGTTCTTGGTCAGGAACAACCTGGCGACTGTTCCGACGGTGTTGACGATCTTCTTGCCCTCCTCGAAAACCTGCGGCAGCAAGGTGAACCGGTTCTGGCGGAGAATGATGTCCGCCACTTCCTTGGTGATGGGGGCGCCTTCATCCATGGCGATGCCCAGGTCGGCCTGCTTGATGGCGGGGACATCGTTGACGCCGTCTCCGATCATGGCGGTGTGGATCTTGCGGGCCCGCAGCGCCTGGACGATCTTCACCTTCTGCTCGGGCCTCAGTCTGGCAAAGACCACGCTCTTCTCGACGGCCGCCTCGAGCCGCTCCCCATCCAGGGCCTCGAGCTCCGCACCGCTAATGACCTCCGAGGAATCGACGGTCCATCCGATGTCGCGGCAGGTCGCCAGGATGGAGGCCGCCGAATCGCCCGAAAGGATCTTGAATGCAATACCGGCCCCGGCGAACTGCTGAATCACGTCGCGCGCGTCCGGGCGAACCAGATCGCTGATCGACACAATGGCAAGCGGCCGCACACGGAAAGATCCCAGGCTGTCCGGGCCCGGTTCCATTTTGTCGCGGTCGATCACCTCGCCGAACAACAGGTTTCGATACACTTGGAGGCCCTGGGCCACGATGGCGTCCGCGGACAGCGCGGGGCTGCTCGCGCTGCACTGCGGAACGAGCAGTTCGAAGGCGCCGAGAGCGTAAGTAGTCTCGTGGCCATCCCGCGCCACCGTCATGGCGCTCATTTTCCTTTGGGAACTGAAGGGGAACTCGTCGACCTGTTTCGCTTCGCTGTCTGGCGGGAACGCCTCCAGGGCGCGAATGGTGGCGTTCTTCTCCGAGGAAAGGCGCGCATAAGTGCCCAGCAGCCTTTCCAGCGAGGCGGCCGTGAAACCAGGAGCCAGCGGAGTGACCTTGCGAACCGACATTCTGTTCTGGGTCAGGGTCCCGGTCTTGTCCATGCAAATCACCTGGACGCCGGCGAACGATTCGATGGCGTTGAAGGTCTGCACCACCGCCCCAACCTTGCTGATGCGGTAGATGCCGATGGCGAAAATCACCGAGGCGGTCAACACCAGGCCCTGCGGCACGAGACCGATCAAAACGGTGGCGAGCTTCCGGACCAGATCCACGTTGAGCTCGTGACGGAGAAGGCCTAGCGAGCCTTCGAGGATGCACAGAACCACCGCGACGCCGGACAGCAGCTCCACGATGCGGTTGATTTGTCTCTGCAACGGGCTGACCTCCGATTTCAGACGCTGGGCCAGGCGTGTGATTCCCGAGGCAAAACTGCTGTCGCTCAGGCGCTGGACCACGTAGGCGCCGTTGCCCGACAAACAGAAACTGCCGGACAGGATCGTGTCGCCCTCCTTCTTCTCAATCGGCTCGGATTCCCCCGTGAGAAGAGACTCGTCCATCTCCAGACGATGGGACTGGAGCAGGGAGCCGTCGACCACCGCCTGGTCCCCGCGCTTGACCACAATCACGTCGCCCATGACGATCTGGCAATGCGGGATGCTGACGCACTCGCCGTTTCGCAATGCGGTGACCTCGCGGACGATCAGCATGTTGACCTTGTCCATGGCGAGCTTGGCACGAATTTCCTGCACCGCGGCGATGACGGTATTGAAGAAAGCCACGCTGAAAACGCCGCTACAATCCCAGAGGAGTCTGACATCCCTGGTTCCAAGGAAGGAGGCCAGCAGGAACAGGATGATGCACCCGATGATGATGTTGAAGACGCAGAACAGGTTGTCGCGCACGATCGCGCGAATGCTCTTGGTTCCGGGCTCGGGCGGCCGGTTGTACTCCCCGGCCGCAAGTCTCGCGGCCACTTCGGTCGAGGTCAAACCGGTGAGGGAAGGCATCGCTGTTGGCCGGCAGATCCACACTATACACGTTCGGCGCGGGGGAAAGGGAGCCGCCGTGAGATTGGGGGGGTCGAAAAAGAGAGAAGGCTAGGTCAGGGAGCCGCCGTCCCACTCGTGATGGGGATCCGGGACGAACGTCAACTGATCATGGGGGCGCATGGCGACGAGCCACCCTCCGGGGATCTTGGCGCGATAGATCGAGAACGTAGCAGAATTGCAGCAGATGCGGTTGGTGAGAAGCTCGAAGGTGAGAGGCCGCTTCTCCGCTACCGCGTCGAGTGGCCTGCGCCAGCCATTCAGGTTCCGTTTATCTTCCAATAGTTCCAACATCGCCTGGTTCCCTTTCCTGGGCCTGCTCGTCGATTCCGGAACGCCTCGATACACGCCCCGGAGATTCTAGTAAGGCCCAACCAGCGCGGCTTGTCAATGCATCGCGGTACTGGTGTCAATGCATCGCGGTACTGGAGTAGTTACGGTACACGACCTCCCTCAATCCCTAACCCCGAACCCTTGGTACGGAAGGAGGGCAGTACCGTAGGTACGGAAGAGGGAGGCGTGCGGAGCTCGCGATCAGTGGGTTCGATTCTGGCGCGCCCGGAGGGACTCGAACCCCCGGCCTACTGGTTCGAAGCCAGTCGCTCTATCCACCTGAGCTACGGGCGCGTGTGGCTACTATTATACAGGGGTGGCGGACCACGGGCCCGGGGTGGCGCGGAAGGCGCGTCAGGCCGCGCGTTTGTACTGCTCCCCGAGGTACCGGGCGGCGACGCGAATCCGTGTTTCCACGCGGTCGGCGGGGATGTCCAGGCGGGCGGCTAGCTGCCGGATGGTCTCGCCCCTCAGGAAGCGGCGGTAGATTTCCACGGCGAATGGCTCGAACATCTTCTTTTCCTCCTGCTCCACCACAGATTCGATGCACGCGGCGTGCCAAATGATCCCCCCCGGGTAGCTCCTTGAAAATCAAGAGGCGTACCGGGTGGCCGAGACGGTCGGTGGTGGAGAGCCTGTCATTTCGGCCGAGCTTGTGCCAATTCTTAGACTGGGGATGACGTAGGATTGGAGGGACGGATGTCAACCGGCGGATCGAATCGGGAAACGGAGATCAAGCTGCGGCTGGGCGGGGCGGCCGAGGGGCGGCGCCTGCTGAAGCAGGCCGGGTTCCGGGTTGCCAGGCGCAGGGTGTTCGAGGACAACACCTTGTTCGACACCCAGGACCGGAAGCTGAGGCGGGCGGGGCTGGTGCTGCGGGTCCGGCAATGCGGGCGGCGGGTGGTGCTGACGTTTAAGGGACGTGCGCAACCGGGCAGGCACAAGTCGCGCGAGGAACTGGAACTGGAGATCTCCGAGGCGGCAACGTTCACCCGGATTCTCTCGCGGCTCGATCTGAAACCCGCTTTCCGATATCAGAAGTACCGCACCGAGTACGCGCAGCGCAGCGGCGGCGGGCTGGCGACGCTCGACCAAACGCCCATCGGAGATTTTCTGGAACTCGAAGGGGCGCCGGAGTGGATCGATCGAACGGCGGCCGAGCTCGGTTTCGCGCCGGCGGACTACATCACGGACAGTTACGCGAGCCTTTACTGGCAGCATCGGGAGAACCACCCGCGCAGCCCGGAAGACATGGTCTTTGCGCAGTCGCTTCAGATCCCGAACCAGTAGGCCACCGTCTTGATCCATTCGATGAGGAACTGCTTCCGCCCCTCGCGGCTGTGCCACCAGCCGCCGGCGCTGAAATCGGGGCTGGAAGCGGCGACCACGCGGAAACTGCCGGGCGGCGCGAGGCGGCGATAGACACGCGCGGCACGGGCCGTGTGAAAGTCGCTGGTGACGAGCAGGAACCGGCGGACGTGGCGGCTTTCCAGTTCGCGGAGGACCAGGCGCGCTTCCTCCAGGGTGGATCTGGCCGAGTGCGGCAGGGGAATGAACCACTCCTGAGAGCAGCCCTGCTGGACCGCGAAGGGAATGGCCAGGTCGGACTCGTGACTGCCGTAGCAGCACTCGGGGCCGCTCACCAGGACCTTGGGCGCATAACCCTGCCTGACCAGCTCCGCCCCCTTCAGAATGCGGTGGCCGGTGTCGTCCCCCGCCAGCACCACGACCATTTCGGCGGAGAACGGCTCCTGGGATTCGACCAGGAATCGGCCCAGCGCCGTCAGCCACAGGGAACGCGTGAGGACCAGGATGCCCGCCAGAAGAGCCACGGCGGCAAGCCAACGCAGGGTGCGGGAGCGGAAGGGCGTCACCAACTATTGCTCGTCCGTGGAGTTATCGGCGTCAAGATGGCGGACGGTCTTGAGGCGCTGATACAGACGCTCGACCTCGGCCTCATCCTCGGGGCGCAGGAGGCGATACTGGGGCGACGGAAGTGGCTTGGCCCCGGAGGAACTGGGTGAGGGCTCGCCCCAAAACTGGCGGTAGGGGATCCCATCGATCAGGGCCTCGCGGGCGTGGCGCCGCAGGTGGCGCAGCAGGCTGTTCGCCGAATCGATATCTCCCGGGTAGACCAGCCGGAAGCGGCGGCTGTCGTAGAGGGTGACGTGGACCACCAGCGGCGAAAGCCAGCCCGTGCGATCCAGGCGGCGGATCTCGACCCAGGGGATGTGCCGCCGGCCGATCGCCAGGTGCGTCTCGCAGATCTCGACGGGAGGACGGAATGCGAAGTACAGGAAGACGCCCGCACTGGCAAGGAACAATGCGGCCGCAACTTGCGCGGGCGCCCACCGGGCGAAGCCGTACCAGGTTGAGAACACCCCGAACGCGAGCGCAGCCATGCCCGCCTGAAAGTAGTGGCGAGTAGGTACGTAGCGAGTCACTTTGCACCCTCCACTCTCTAAGCCTACGCCTCGATCACCGCTCCGTCAATTCGTGCGACGGGGACGCTGGAGCATGCGCAGAGCGCGCCAGAGGTAGTGGAGCCCGCTCCAGGCGGTGGCGGCCGCGGCGGCCGCGAGCAAGGGACCGGGCGGGAGCCGGAGGGTGGGGAAGGCGTGGCCGAGGACCACGAGGACGCCCACCAGAGTCTGGACCGCCGTGCTGAGCTTGCCCCAGACGCTGGGTGGGAAGTCGCGGTGACGGGTGAACAGGAGCGCCGCGGCGGCCAGGGCGAGAATCAAGAAGTCGCGGCCGAAAATGAGCGCTACAAGCCACCCCGGAACCAGTCCGGCGATGCCGGCGGCGAGATAGGTGGCGCTCAGCATCGCTTTGTCCGCGATCGGGTCCAGGTACGCGCCCAGGCGGGTGGTGCAGCCGAACCGGCGGGCCAGAGGCCCGTCCAGGATATCGGTCACGGCGGCGATGAAGAAGAGAACGAGCGCGGCGCGGCACTTTCCGGCGAGCACGGCATGCACGGAAAACGGGGTCAGCGCCAGGCGCGACAGGGAAAGCAGGTTGGGGATGTTCCACCAGCGCACGAACGATCAGGATACCAAGGCGTGCGTGACCCGGCTGGCAAGCTGGTCGAAACTGAGGATCTCGTACAGCGAGGGGTTGCTCATGATCCGGTTCACCAAGGCGGCATGCATGGCGTGGCCGGCGCGCTCCGCAACCACGTGTCCCAGCAGCGGCCGGCCCATCAGCGCCAGGTCCCCGATCAGATCGAGCGCCTTGTGTCGGCAACATTCGTCGGTGAAGCGCAGTCCTTCCGGGTTCATGACGCCGTTGCCGTTGAAGCAGACCGCGTTTTCGAGCGAAGCGCCGCGGATGAGGCCCATGTCGCGCATCTGATCCAGCTCGTTGGCGAAGCCGAACGTGCGCGCGGGGGCGATATCGGCGGCGTAGCGCTCCGGCGTGACGTCCAGCTCCAGCATCTGGCGCCCCACCAGCGGATGGGGGTAAAAGACCTCGCAAGTGAGCTGGAAGCCCTCGGCCGGCAGAATCGAGATACGCTTCCCGCGATCCTCGACAGTCACCGGCCGCCGGATGCGCAGGTATCGCCGGAACCGCCGGTAGGTCTTGAGGCCCGCGCTTTCCAGCAGGCGGACGTAAGGCAGGCCGCTGCCATCCAGGATGGGGACCTCCAGGTTGTCGATCTCAACGTAGGCATTGTCGACACCCATGCTATAGAAAACACTGAGCAGGTGTTCGGTGGTGGAGATCAGGACGCCTTGGTGCATCAGGCTGGTGGCGTAGCTGACGCGCGCCACGTGGCGCCAACTGGCCGGGACCTGAAACCCGTCCAAGTCCGTGCGTACGAACACAATGCCGCTAGAGGGCGGGGCGGGAAGAACACGGATCCGGACCGGGACGCCACTGTGAAGACCTACTCCGGCGGCTTCGACCGGTCGCTGTAATGTAGTCTCGAATCGCAGCCAACTGCTGTCTTCAAGAAAGGTCATGTGAGGCGGCGGAATGCCTTACCAAAGCAATTCCATACCCCACCTCTAAGTTGTTGATTAGGTTGCAGAGCGAGAATTCAGGTGTGGCTAGAACGCGACAGTTTGTCGGGTAGAGTGTGGCAAGAAAGCCCGTAGTTGTTCCAGGGACGAGACCGCAGGACTACAATGAGGTTTCATGCCCCGCCCGCGGATCTTTCTGATCGACACCTTCGGGTTCATCTTCCGGGCGTATCATGCCCGGGCTCGCACGTCCGCGCCCCCCATGCGCACCTCGACCGGACAGCCGACCGAGGCGGTCTTCATCTTCACCAACATGCTCCGGAAGCTGACTGCCGCGCACCAGCCCGAGCATATTGCGGCGGTGTTCGAAAGCGCCGTGCCCACGTTCCGCGAGCAGGAGTTCGCCGAGTACAAGGCCAATCGCGCCGAGACGCCCCCCGAGCTGATCCAGCAGATCGGCAGCATCCGGCGGCTGCTGGAGGCCATGCGCGTTGCGGTGCTCGAGTACGCGGGCTTCGAGGCCGACGACGTGATCGGCGCCATCGCCCGGCGGGCCGAAGCAGCGGGCATGGACGTGGTGATCGTCTCCAGCGACAAGGACCTGCTGCAACTGGTGGACGAGCACGTCGCCGTGTACAACCCGGCTCAGGAAGACTTGTGGTACGACCCGCCCAAAGTCCAGGAAAAGATGGGGGTTGCCCCGGGGCAGGTGGCGGATCTGCTGGCGCTGAAGGGCGATGCGGTCGACAACATCCCCGGCGCGCCCGGGATCGGCGACAAGGGCGCGCGGGACCTGATCTTGCGGTTCGGCACGGTGGAGGCGGCGCTGGATCGCGCCGCGGAACTGGGGGACAGGGGATACGACAAGCGCTACCGGGAAAGCTTGCAGCAGAACCGCGAGCAGATTCTCATGAGCAAGCACCTGGCGACGATCGACACCACGGTTCCGGTCGAGTTCAGCCTGGATGCCGTGCGCGCTCAGGCGCCGGATGCCACGGCGCTCAAGCAGCTCTTCAAGGAGCTGGAGTTCTTCAGCCTGCTGAAGGACCTGGGACCGGACCAGGACAGCCGCGCCCGCGACTACCAGACGCTCGATTCGACGGAAGCGCTGGACGCATTTCTGGCTTCAGTTGCGCCCGGGGCCCCGGTGGCTGTCGCGATGGGGGCCGGCGAGCCCGATCTGTTTGCCGCCGAGCAGGAACCTGCCATCGGGCTGGCCTGGCAGTCCGCGGAGGCACGCGCGGTTCCGGCTGCCCTGGTCGAGCGGCTGCGGGCCTGGATGGAGGACCAGACGCGCGCGAAAGTCGCGCACGACGTCAAGCAGGTGTACCTGGCACTCGGCCGCTTGAGCATCCAGCCGCGCGGCTTCCGCGACGACGCAATGCTCTACGCGTTCCTGCTCAATGCCGACCCGGCGGGCTGCTCGCTCGAGGTGCTGGCGCAGCGGTACCTGGACCGGCGGCTGGAATCCACGGTCGAGCACCATGCCGATTGCGCGCTGGAACTGGCCCGGGTGCTGGGGCGGCAGGTGGACGAGCGCGGCTTCCGCAAGATCTACGAGACGATCGACCTGCCGCTCGCGCCGGTACTGGCGCGCATGGAGCGGGCCGGGATCCGCGTCAATCCGGCCGAGCTGCGCCGCCTCTCCGGGTCGATGGAGACCGAGATTCAACGTCTCAGCGGGGAGATCCACACTCTCGCCGGCAAGACCTTCAACATCAACTCGCCGCAGCAACTGGGCAAGGTTCTGTTCGAGGACCTGAAGCTGCCCGCCCCGATGAAGTACGGCAAGGGGAAGACCCTCTCCACTGCGGCGGACGTGCTGGAGGATCTGGCCGCCGACCACGAGATCGTCCGCAAAGTACTCGAGTACCGCCAGCTCGCGAAACTCAAGGGCACTTACGTGGACGCGTTGCCGGCGCTTATCGATCCGCGCACCGGCCGCCTGCACACCAGCTTCAACCAGGCCGGCGCCGCCACCGGCCGCCTGTCGTCGTCGAACCCGAATTTGCAGAACATCCCGATCCGCACCGAGCTGGGGCGCGAGATCCGCGCGGCGTTCATCCCGCGCGACGGGTGGAAGCTGATGGTGGCCGATTACTCGCAGATCGAGCTGCGCCTGCTGGCGCACTTCTCGAAATGCCCGGTGCTGGTGGAGGCGTTCCGCAACGGAGAGGACATTCACACGCGCACCGCCGCCGAGGTGTTCGGCGTGCCGCCGCTGATGGTGACCCCCGAGCTGCGCCGGCGCGCCAAGGCGGTGAATTTCGGCATCGTTTACGGGCTGAGCGCATTCGGGCTGGCGGCGCAGCTCGGCATCCCGCGCCATGAAGCGCAAACCTACATCGACGGCTACTTCGCGCGCTACCCCGGAGTGCGGCGGTTCATCGACGAAACCATCGCCGAGGTGCGCAGGACGGGGGCGACCAAAACGCTGTTCGGCCGCGAGCGGCCCATCCCGGATATGGACAGCCGCAATCCGAACGCCCGGGGTTTTGCCGAGCGCACGGCGGTGAACACGCCGCTGCAAGGGACGGCGGCGGACCTGATCAAGCTGGCCATGATCCGCATCGACGCCGCGCTCGAGCAGCGCGGGCTCCGGACGGCGATGCTCCTGCAAGTCCACGACGAGCTGCTGTTCGAATCCCCGCCCGAGGAGCTTGACGAGATCCGCAAGCTCGTCAAATCCGACATGGAGAACGTCGCGAAGCTGGAAGTGCCGCTCATCGCCGACGTCGGCCTCGGCGACAACTGGCGCGACGCGAAATAGGGGGCCGACGTTGCCGTCGAGAGGTTCGGAGAGCCTACGCCGACTTGCGGATGGGCACGAAGCGGATCTCCACTCTTTGGCTCAGAGCGGCGGCGATCCGGCGCAACATCGCCAGGGAGTGCCCTTGGTAATCGGCATCCTCGAGGCGGCAAATGACCGAGGCCGTTGTCCCGACCAACTTCGCAAGCTGCGCCTGGGTCAAACCAGCTCCGCCGCGCAGATCGCGGATCTTGCGCGCGATCTCCTCGTTCGCCCTGGCCTCGTCCAGTGCTTTCAGTCGGTCAGGCTTCCCTTCATAGAAAACCCGGTGGAGGATCTCCAGCGCGTCCGTTGCAGGTGTTCTGCGTTTGGCCATCTTACAATTCCTCGCGGCGAAGCTGCGAATTGTCAACGCCCGGTTTGTCGGGTTCCGCACGGCGCACCATGGCGCGGGCGGGGGCGCCGTCGACGTCCAGGACCTTGAGGGGCAGGCAGATGAGTTCGTAGTCGCCGGGCGCGACGGCGGAGAGGTCGAGCCCTTCGATAATCCAGATTCCGGCTGCCATCAGAATGCGGTGGGTCTCTTCGCCTTCCGGGCCGGGTGCGCCGATGGAGAGATAGTCGATGCCGAGGGCCTGAATGCGGCGCTCGGCCAAGTGCCGCGCGCCCTGGGGCGAGACGCAGACGTAGTCCGCGATGAAGTCATCCGTGCTCCAGCACCGGCGGGAGTTGCTGGTCTTCAGCAGGACGCGCTCGCCGGCGCGGATGGCGTGCGGTTCCAATTCCGCCCGGCCAATGGGCGAGGCGCCGGGGAATTCGATGACGCGCGCACGGCCTACCGTCGCGGTGAGCGGCATCCGGTCGAGGCCCGGCGCGCCGGCCAGGAAGTGCAGCGGCGCATCCATGTGCGTGCCGCTGTGCAGGCACATCGACACGGTGGACAGGTTCATCGAATCGCCGCGCTCGATCGCCAGCGTGCGCTCGATCCGCACCCCCGCGTCGCCGGGCCAGTGCACCATGCCGCTGCGCAGCGGAACCGAAATGTCGATCCAAGGGGAGTTCATGGTTCGATACGCACCACGTAATACGGCGTTGCCACCCGCGGGTCGGGGTCGAACCAGCCGGTATTCTCGCGGTTCAGGACCTCGAAGTAGTACATCAGGTCCCAGCGCCGGGAGAGGTCCGCGGCGGGGATGGTGAAGGCGCCCTTCGCGCCGGCGTTTTCGAGCGTTTTGAATTTCGCGAGCTGATTTACGGGGCGGTAGTGGAGCCGCACGGCCTTGACGGCGGCGGTGGGGGAGATCCGCACGGCCAGCGCCAGCGGCTTGTCCGGCGGCGCGGTCTTGGGCGGTGAGTGCGCGATGTTCGGCCGCGGCAGGCGTTTCGGCCATTTCTGCGGCGGCGGCTCGGGCGCGCGCGGGCCTTTCACCACCAGGCCGCTCGCGGCGAATTCGCCCTCGGGAAACACCACATCCAGAAAGCCGTTGCGTGCGCGCAGTTTCAGGGGCGCAGCCGTGCCGTCCGGATGCAGCATGAACACCGAATAGACGCCGTCGGCGGCGCGGATGCGGAAAGTCTGGGGGCTGCGGCCGTGGATCCAGTCGCCGTAGAGAGCGTTGGAGGGCAGGTGCTGCGGGTTCGGCGGCAGCGCGTGCGCCTGGCGTTCTCCGTCGCCGAGCCATCCGAAGCCCGCAGCCGCGGTGTACCGCGTGGCCGGACCGACGGGCTGGAAGCGCGGCGCCGCTCCGCCGAAGTCGAACCCGAAATCGAAGCGGCCGAACTGTTCGAAGATCTTGGCCCGCTCCTCGATGAGCTTCAGGTCGTGGCGGACGTAGGGGAGTTTGTCCCTCCATGGCCCGATGTCGCTGGCCGCGAGTTTCTCCCAGACGGGGATGGCGGCGGTGATTTCGCGGCGCGCGGTCTCCAGGGCCGACGGGTCGCCGGTCTGGTCGAAGTACGCGACTTGGTCGAGGGCGAGCAGTTTGTGCGCGTGGTAGCGGGCCAGCAGCGCGAGGGCCTGAAAGTCCGGCTCCGAGGCGCGCCACTCGCGGTTGTTATCGGGGATTCTGGCCTGAATGCGGGTGAGGGCGGCCTCGACCTTCGCCGCGCGCTCTCGCAGGAAATCGGCCGTCTCCGCGGGAGTCTGCTTCGCGGAAGCGACGCCCCGCAAGCGATTGCGGACCGCCTCGGGAATGCCGGCGATGTAGCGCCCGTCGCCCGACGGCGCGTCCCGGTAGGCGTCCAGCAGGCCGCCGGGGTCGACTTCCGGCCACACAAATTTATTAGGATTGGGCAGGTTCGCCGCGACGATTTCGCCGAGCACGCCGCTGGAGGCCTGGTAGGCGGCCAGGACGTCGGGCGCGGCCGCGCCGAAGCGCCGTTTCAATTCCGCCATCCAGACCTTGTCGGGGGTCTTGGGATCGTAACTCAACCGCCCCCAGAGCAGGTAGAAGAGCCAGTGGCGGTCGAAGCCCCGCTCCTTGGTCTGGAGCGGCGCGTCGATCTCGAAGCCGAGGGGTCCGGGAAGCGCGAAGCTGCCGACGGCGCGGCGGACGAAATCCGGATCGCCCCACAGGAGCAGCCACTGGGAGCCGAGCGACCACAGGCACTCGTACTGGAGCGGCTTCTCGAACAGATTCAGGGCGCTCGAGCCGGCGAGCGTCTCAGCGGCCGGATAGGGGCGCCCCAGGTCGCCGGCCCAATAACGGAGGGAAATGCGGAGCGGCACGTGCGCGGCCCGGGCAGCCTCGACAATGCCGGCAGGCAACGGTCCCGGCTGCAAATCCAGCGTCACGCGCCGCCCGGCGTGGCCGATGGCGCGAAACGCGGCGTCGCGGGAGGAATCGTTGCCCAGCTCGAGGCCGCGGATCGCCGGGCAGGAGCCGATCGCCTTGCGCAGGACTTCGTCGGCGGTCCCCGGCGGTATGCCGAGGATCAGGTCGATACCGTGCTCGGAGGCGGCCTGCGAGATGGCGCGCAACGTCTCCAGGTGGCGTTGCAGCGGACCGGCGGGTTGCTCCAAGATCAGGTGGAAGCGGTTGAAGCGATTCCGGGCGAGCATGGCGAAGAATTCCGGCCAATCCTTCTGGAGATCCTGCTCGGTCAGAAGGTACCGGATGCCGCGGATGGGCGTGGCGGGCGTTCCTTTGGCCATGACCAGCCGGCCGGTGTCGCGGATCTGATCGGCGGCCTCGAGCAGGCCGTACATCAGCCCGCGCAGATCGCCGCCGGAAACCAGCCCCGGCAGAATCCTGAAGGACTCCGGATCATCCGTGCTGACCTCGGTGTTGAAGCGGATCGTGCCTGGCTTGAGGCCGCGGGCGGCCAGCGCGCGCTGGACTTCGGCCATACCGAACTCGACCGGTCCGGCCAGAGCCTGCGCGGCCAGCGCGGCGGCGAGCAGCAGGGATTTACTCGGCAACGGTCTTCCAGCCTCTCCGGGAGAGATCCCCGTAAATGACCGCGCCCGCGGCCATGCCGGTCGCAATGAGCAGAATGCCGAGGCCGGTGTGGCCCAGCAGCAGTTTCCCGATCCCGAACAGCCACCCGTAGATCAGCACCGCACCGCAGATCCAATCCAGGAGGTTCCGCCAGTTGTCCCGCGGAGGCACGACGTCCGCGGCCAAGGCGGCCACCGGTCTCCAGCCGGCCAGCGACGGCCGCGTGCGGCGGTAAAAGGCGATCAGCGTCGCGTCGCTCTCCGGGCGCGTGAGGAAGGTCGTAGCCAGCCAGACCACGGTGGTGATCGAGATGGTGACGATCATGATCCAGGCGAAATCCCGCGGCGCGTCGCTGTTGAACCCGCCGGCGGCCTGCATGGCGATGGAAACCACGAACGCCGAGATCATGGCCGAGACTTCGCTCCAGGCATTCACGCGCCACCAATACCAGCGCAGCAGCAGGACCAGTCCGGTGCCCGCCCCGGTCACGATGAGCAGCTTCCAGGCGCCTGCGATCGACTCCAGGTAGAGCGTCACTACGGCCGAGATGATGGTCAACAACACCGTGGCCCACTGCGAGGCGCGGACGTAGTGCCGCTCGCTCGCGCCCTTCTTCACGAAGCGCTTGTAGAAGTCGTTGATCAGGTAGCTGGCGCCCCAGTTGAGCTGCGTCGCGATGGTCGACATGTAGGCCGCGGCGAAGGCCGCCACCATCAGGCCGCGCAGCGAGGGGGGCAACTGGCCGATCATGACGTGGACGTAGCCGGTCTCAGGGTCCTTCAAGCCCGGGTAGAGCACCAGGGAGACCAGTCCGACCAGGATCCAGGGCCAGGGCCGCAAAGCGTAATGCGCGACGTTGAACCAGAGCGTGGCCAGCAGCGAGTTCTTCTCGTCGCGCGCGCAGAACATGCGCTGGGCAACGTAGCCGCCGCCGCCCGGCTCGGCGCCCGGATACCACGTCGCCCACCAGTTCAGCCCGATGTACACGCAGAAGGTGATCATCGGCATCCACGGCGAGTTCAGGTCCGGGAGAAAGTTGAGCGCGGCGGCACGGCCGCTGGCCGCGAGTTTCAGCTTCAGGGCGCCGATGCCGCCCACCGCCCCCACCGCGAACACCGCCAGCACGATGACCATGCCCATCTTGATGACGAATTGGAGCAGGTCCGTCACCAGCACGCCCCACAGTCCCGAGAGGGTCGAAATCAGCGACGTGATGGCGATCATGCCGAGCACGATTCCGAGCGCCTGGAGCTTCGTCACCCCCAGGATCAGCATCAGGATTTTGACCATCGCCAGGTTGACCCAGCCCAGCACAATGCAGTTGATGGGAATGCCCAGATAGAGGGCGCGGAACCCGCGCAGGAAGGCCGCCGGAGCACCCGCATAGCGGATCTCGGCGAACTCGACGTCGGTCATGACCCCGGCGCGCCGCCACAGCCGGGCGTAGAAGAAAACCGTGAGCATTCCGCCGGCGACGAAGTTCCACCACAGCCAGTTGCCGGCGATCCCTCCCTTGGCCACCAATCCAGTCACCGCCAGGGGCGTATCGGCGGCAAAGGTGGTGGCCACCATGGAGGTGCCCGCCAGCCACCAGGGCACGTTGCGCCCGGAGAGGAAGAACTCGCCGATGTTCTTCCCGGCGCGGGCCTTGTAGTAGATCCCGATGGCCAGATTGACGAGGAAATACAGGCCGACGACGGTCCAGTCGAGAGCAGTGAGCCGCACCTGAAAATTATAGCGGAAGCGATCGGCTCTCAGCCGGCGGCTTGCGCACTTCCACTTGCGCCAGGTCTTCCAGGAAGGTGACCAACGCCGAGTGGTCCAGGTCTCCGCGGCCGCTGTTCACGAGGGCGATCAGCATCTGCTGCACCAGGCTGGTGAACGGCAGCGGCACTTTCATCGACTCGGCGGCCGCGAGCGCGTTCCGCAGATCTTTCTGGTGCAGGCGGATGCGGAACCCGGGCTTGAAGTTGCGTGAGATCACCATGGGCGCCTTGGCGTTGAGCACGGTGCTCCCCGCCAGTCCTCCCTTGACGGCCTGGAACACCGCCTCGGGGTCGAGGCCGGCCTTGGTGGCCAGCACCAGCGCTTCCCCCATCGCGGCGATGTTGCAGGCAACCATGATCTGGTTGGCCAGCTTGGTGACGTTGCCCGCGCCGACCGGGCCGGCCAGCGTAGCGCTCGATCCCATCGCCTGAAACAGCGGCAGCACCTTATCGAACGTCTCCCGCTTGCCGCCCACCATGATGGCCAAGGTACCGTCGATGGCTTTGGGCTCGCCGCCGCTGACCGGGGCATCGAGAAACTCGACTCCGCGCGCCGCGCAGGCCGCGCCAACCTTCTGTGAAACCAGCGGGCTGATGGAGCTCATGTCGGCCAGGACCGAGCCCGGCACCGCGCCTTCGAGCACGCCGCCGGCGCCGAGCACCGCCGCTTCGACCTCCGGCCCATCCGGCAGCATCGTGATGGTGACCTCGGCGCGCGCCGCCACCTCGGCGGCCGATTCGCCTCGCGCCGCGCCCGCCGCCACCAATTCCTCCACCGGCGCGGGAACGATGTCGTAGACAAACAGCTCGTGACCCGCCTTGAGCAGGTTGCGGGCCATCGGCTTGCCCATGATCCCTAGCCCTACGAACGCAACTCTCATTGAGCGCTCCTTTCGGATCAGCCGATCAGTTCGATCAGGCTGTCTTCGGCCATGCGCTGTTCCTGGCGGCGGTCCAACTCGTCAACCGTCTTCCTGTCCAGGGTCACAGCGATCTTCTGCACCATGATTGCAGTATGACAATTCGTCCTTCCCGATGCAGCGTCGTCATCCGTCCGCAGGACAAGCCGCTCGCTCACACTCGCGGTTCGGTGCTGGGGCCACGTGGAAGCACCGAACCACGAGTGTGAGCGAGTGGTCCTGCCCGGCGGGTGCGACAACATACTCATCCCGCGAGCACCCTCTCCAGATCCGCCAGCCGGAACCAGCCTGCGGGCCGCGCGGCGGAACGGTTCTCGATAACCTCGCAGGCTTCTCCGCCCGGGTCGCCGAGGCAGGAGAGCACAATGGCCGCCTGGGAAAAGTCCTCCCCTTTCGTGTAGCCGCTCACGGTGACAACGCACTTCATCCCGGCGCGGGCGGCGGCCTCGACCCCGTTGTTCGAGTCCTCGACCACCACGCACTCGGCGGGCGAAACCGCCAGTTCCTTGGCCGCGAGCAAGTAGATGTCGGGCGCGGGCTTCTTGGCCTTCACGCAGTCGCCGGCCAACACCAGTGAGAACCGCGCCGCCGTGGCAGCGCCCATCGCGTGGCGCAACACCGCGCGCACGGACTCCTCGGCGGACGTGGAAGCCACGGCCAGGACCCAGCCGGCCTCGAGGGCCTCTTCCGAGAGCCGCCGGACGCCCGAGCGCGGCGGAATCCGCCCGGAGAGGATGATCTCCTTGTAGAGGGCCGACTTCTTCTTGTGCCAGGCGGCGATCGTCTCTTTGCGCGCCGCCTCCCCGGT
>JBEKWU010000079.1:0-40071 GCA_049512775.1 Bryobacteraceae bacterium | reverse complement strand
GGGTTGTTCTTCCCCAACACCCGGGTGATCGCCGCCGTCAGCGTGGTCTTGCCGTGATCGATGTGCCCGATCGTCCCAATGTTGATGTGCGGCTTGCTGCGGTCGAATTTCTCCTTGGCCATGACCTAGATTTCTCCTCGAGCTATGAGTGTGTACCGTCTGCGGCCTGTAGCCTGTGGCATGTGGCCTGTGGATACGGACTCCCGCTCCCGGGCTTCGCCCCCGGAGGCGGCAGCCGATGCGCCGCGCGTCGGATCTACAGGCCACAAGCTACAAGCCACAAGCATTACCTGGAAACTCTCCCCTGGACCCTGCTAATGATCTCCTCGGCGATCGCCGCCGGCACTTCCTCGTACCGGCCGAAATGCATCGTGAAGCTGCCGCGGCCCTGGGTGCGCGACCGCAACTCGGTGGCATAGCCGAACATTTCCGACAGCGGCGCCATCGCCTTGATGATCTGCGAAGTCCCGCGCAATTCCATTCCTTCGATCCGCCCGCGCCGCGCGCGCAGATCGCCGATCACGTCGCCCATGTACTCTTCCGGAACCACCACCTCGACGCTCATGATCGGCTCCAGCAGCACCGGCTTGGCCTTCTCGGCCGCCTGCTTCACCGCCAGCGAGCCCGCGATCTTGAAGGCGATCTCCGAGGAGTCCACCTCGTGGTAGCTGCCGTCGTACAGCGTCACTTTCACGTCCGCCATCGGGTAGCCCGCCAGTATGCCGCCTTCCAGCGCCTCCTGGCAGCCACGCTCGACCGGCCCGATGAATTCCCTCGGAATCGTCCCGCCGGTGATCTCGTTGACGAACTCGAATCCGGCGCCCGGGGCCGGCTCGACCCGCAGCTTGACGTGCCCGTACTGTCCGTGCCCGCCGGTCTGCTTCACAAACCGCCCCTCCGCCGCCGCGCTCTGCCGGATGGTCTCGCGGTAGGCCACCTGCGGCTTGCCCACGTTGGCGCCCACGCCGAACTCGCGCAGCATCCGGTCCACGATGATCTCCAGGTGCAACTCGCCCATCCCCGCCAGGATGGTCTGGCCGGTGTCGGGATCGGTATTCACCCGCAGCGTCGGGTCTTCCTGCACCAGCTTGCCCATGGCCGCGCCGAGTTTCTCCTGGTCGGCCTTGGTCTTGGGCTCGATCGCCAACTGGATCACCGGAGTCGGGAATTCGATGGACTCCAGAACCACCGGCGCCTGGTAGTCGCAGATGGTGTCGCCAGTGGAAACCGTCTTCAGGCCCACCGCCGCCGCGATGTCGCCGGCACAGACCTCCACCAGCTCTTCGCGCTTGTTGGCATGCATCCGCACCAGCCGCCCGATGCGCTCGTTGCGACCTTTGGCCACGTTGTAGACCGTGTTGCCCGTCGCCAGCCCGCCGGAATACACGCGGATGAAGGCGAGCTGCCCGACGTAGGGATCGGTCATGATCTTGAACACCAGCGCGGCGAACGGCTCGTCGTCGGAGGACCGGCGAACCAGCACCCGACTGAAATCGTCGACCGCCGTGCCCTCGACCGGCGGCACGTCGGTGGGCGCCGGAAGGTAGTCCACCACCGCGTCCAGAAGGTCCTGCACGCCCTTGTTCTTGAACGCCGATCCGCAGATCACCGGAAAAATCCTCTGCGCGATCGTCGCCCGCCGGATGGCCGCCCGCAGCTCCTCTTCCGTGACCGCCTCTCCGTGGACGTACTTGCCCAGCAGCGCGTCGTCGGATTCCGCGGCCGCCTCGATCATCTTGTCGCGGCATTCCCGGGCCTGCGCCGCCAGCTCGGCGGGGATCTCGACCTCGTCGTACTTGGCGCCCAGCGTCTCGTCGCGCCAGATGCGCGCCGTCATGCTCACCAGGTTGATGGTGCCTTTGAACTGGTCCTCGGCGCCGACCGGGATCTGGATCGGCACGGGGCGGCACTTCAGCCGGCTCACGATGGTCTCCACCGAGTGGCGGAAATCCGCCCCTACCCGGTCCATTTTGTTGATGAAGCAGATGCGCGGGACGCCGTACTTGTCCGCCTGCCGCCACACCGTCTCCGACTGCGGCTGCACGCCCGCCACCGCGTCGAACACCGCTACCGCGCCGTCGAGCACCCGCAGGCTGCGCTCCACTTCGGCGGTGAAATCCACATGCCCCGGCGTGTCGATGATGTTGATCTGGCAGTCGCGCCACTCGCAGGTGGTCGCCGCCGAGGTAATGGTGATGCCGCGCTCCTGCTCCTGCTCCATCCAGTCCATGACCGCCGTGCCGTTGTGGACCTCCCCCAACTTGTACGTGCGCCCGGTGTAATAAAGGATGCGTTCGGTGGTAGTGGTCTTGCCGGCATCGATGTGCGCCATTATGCCGATGTTCCGCATCCGTTCAATCGGGACCGTACGGGCCATGGGTCGATTCGCGGTCCGCCTCTACCAGCGGTAGTGGGCGAAGGCCTTGTTGGCCTCCGCCATCCGGTGGACGTCGTCCTTCTTCTTGATCGCTCCGCCGCGCAGGTTGGCGGCCTCTGCCAGCTCGCCGGCCAGTTTGTCCGGCATGCCCTTCTCGGGCCGCGAACGGGCATTCAGGATCAGCCACCGGATCGCCAGGCTCACGCGCCGGTTCTGCGGCACCTCGATGGGCACCTGATAGTTCGCGCCGCCCACGCGTCTGGTTTTCACCTCCAGCAGCGGCTTGCAGTTCTCCACCGCCTTCTTGAACAGCTTGAGCGGATCGTCGCCGGATCTCTCCCGCACCTGGTCCATCGCGCCGTAGAAGATCCGCTGCGAAACGGATTTCTTCCCGCTCCACATCATGCAGTTGATGAATCTCTCGACCAGGGTCGAGTTGTACACCGGATCCGGCGCCACTTCTTTCGGTTCAGCCCTTCGTCGTCTGGACATGGCGGCTACCCTTGCTTGGGCCGCTTGGCCCCGTATTTCGATCGTCCCTGTTTGCGGTTGCCCACCCCGGCCGCGTCCAGCGTGCCGCGGATGACGTGATAGCGAACGCCAGGCAGGTCCTTCACGCGCCCGCCGCGGATCAGCACGATGGAGTGTTCCTGAAGATTGTGGCCCACTCCGGGGATGTAGGTGGTCACCTCGATGCCGTTGGTCAGCCGCACGCGCGCCACTTTCCGCAAAGCCGAATTGGGCTTCTTCGGGGTGGTGGTGTAGACCCGCGTGCACACGCCTCGCTTCTGGGGACACCCCTGCAAGGCCGGACTGGCCGTCTTGTACCGCGGCGGCCGCCGCCCTTTTCGCACGAGTTGATTGAACGTCGGCACGAAACCTCCCTCTCTCTTCGGTCCGGGGAACACGGTTGGAACGTCCCCGTATGTCAGCGATTCTCGCTGGTCCGCCGCGAGGCGGAATGCCGCGCAATCCGCGCCTGGCGATGAGTTCGAAACCTTCCGACTGGTGTGCGCCCTCGCGGACGTTCCTGCCGCCACACCACACGAAAGCCGGTGCTCAGTGATTCCCGCTTTCAGTTGCGTGGGTACGTTTCTTCGGACAAGCCCATGCCCCGTGCGGGGAGATCCCGCCCGGCACCTCGGGGCCGACCCCTAGCCACGCCCGACTTCAGGCAGTGCTGGCCCAGGAGTAGAACAGCTTACTCGCCAAACCTTCTCATGGTAGCGAAACCCCGCGCTGCCTGTCAACCGCCGCGCTGACCGGGATTCGATCCCCACTTCAGCAAGGCGTTGCAGGGCCGCGTCACCGGGTCGCCGTAGTGGTTAGGCGAGATGCGCAGCGCGTAGCCCATGCGCCCGGTCTGCTGGGGGACGATCTCCTTCTCGAAGACCACCACCTGGCCGCGCTGCTCGACGGCGGGCAGCAGCAGCACCTCGGTGTCCTCGAGCTGTCCGTTGACACCGATGCGCCCCACCACCACCTCCACCCGGACGTCCTCGGCCTTGAGCCCGGCCAGGTCCACCGCCGTGCGAACGGCGACCGGGCAGCCGCTCAGGACCGGGCCGTCGGGCGGGGCGCCCAACTCGACGAACTGCACCTGGTCCCAGACCTTTCTGACTTCGGCATTCCAGAGCGCCTTCTCCCGGGCCATTTCGAAGTCGTTCCAGGAGACCTCGGCGTAGGCGCTGTGGGCGGGCTCGTAGAGCTGGGCCATGTACTGGTCGACCATGCGCTGGCAGTTGAACTGGGGGCTGAGGTGCATGATGGAGCGCTTGACGCGGCGGATCCACTCGCGCGGGACGCCCTGGTCGCGCTCGTAGAAGGTGGGCACGAGCTCGTTCTCGAGCAGCGAGTAAATCGCGGTGGCATGGATTTCGTCCTGGTCCTCGGAATACGGGATGCGGTCCCCCACCGCCCAGCCGCCGGACTGCTCGTAGGCCTCGTCGAACCAGCCATCCAGGATGCTGAGATTCAGCACCCCGTTGGTGCCGGCCTTCATGCCGCTGGTGCCGCAGGCTTCCTCGCCGCGGCGGGGGTTGTTGAGCCACACGTCCACGCTGCCCAGCAGTTCCCGGGCGACGTGAACTTCGTAGTCTTCCAGGAACACCAGGCGTTTGGCGAGATCCGGGTCGCGGGAGAGCTGCACCACCTGCCGGATAAGCTCCTTCCCGGGCTGGTCCTTGGGGTGCGCTTTGCCGGCGATGACGATCTGCACGGGCCTCTCCGGGTTGCAGAGGATGCGCTTGAGCCGGGCCACGTCGCGGAACAGCAAGGTGGCGCGTTTGTAGGTGGCGGAGCGGCGGGCGAAGCCAATGGTGAAGGCTTCCGGATCCAGCACCTCGGAGGCGCGGCGCAGCTCGGCCGTCGAGGCCTTGCGCTGCCTGGCGAACTCGTACTGGCGCTCCCGGACGAAGGCCACCAGGCGCCGCTTGCGGCGGCGGTGCGCCTCCCAGATCTCCTGGTCGGGAATGTCCTGGACCTGCTCCCAGGTCTTGGGATCGGTGAGGCGCTCGCGCCAGTCCGGTTGGAGGTATTGGTCGTAGAGGGTGGCCAGGTCTCCGTTCAGCCAGCTCAGCAGGTGAACGCCGTTGGTGATCGAGGCGATCGGGATCTCCCAAACCGGGAGCTGGGGCCAAAGATCCTGGAACATCTCCTGGGAGACCAGGCGGTGCAGCCGGCTGACGGCGTTGCGGAAGCAGGACGCCTTGATGGCCAGGATGGCCATCGAGAAGCGCTCGTAGCTGTCCTGGGGATTGCGGCGCCCCAGGCCCATAAGCTGCTCGAAATCGATTCCGGCTTCGCGGCAATACTGCTGGAAGTACTCCCACATGAGGCTGGAGTCGAACAGATCGATGCCCGCGGGGACCGAGGTGTGGGTGGTGAAGACGTTGTTGTTGCGCGAGGCCTCCAGCGCCTCGTCGAAGCTCAGGCCGCGCTCGGCAATCAGCAGGCGAATGCGCTCCAGGGCCAGGAACGCCGAGTGGCCCTCGTTCATGTGGTAGACGGTCGGCTCCAGGCCCAGCGCCTTGAGGGCCCGAAGCCCGCCGATGCCCAGCACAATCTCCTGGCGGATGCGCACGTGGTTGTCGCCGCCGTACAGGGCGTCGGTGATGCCGCGGTGCTCGGGGCGGTCGTTCTCCGGGATGTTGGTGTCGAGCAGGTACAGCTTGACCCGTCCCACGTCCATGACCCAGATCTTGATCCAGACCGGGCCGGTAGGTAGGTTCACCTGGACCTTTAGGTCGGCGCCGCCGCCGTCTCGGACCGGAGTGACGGGGAGAGTGTAGAAATCGTTCAGCGGATAGCGCTCCTGCTGCCAGCCGTCCGGGTTCAGGTACTGCTGGAGGTAGCCGGTCTGGTACAGCAGGCCGCAGGCCACGATGGGGACGTCGGAATCGCTGCACGCCTTCAGGAAGTCGCCCGAGAGCACGCCCAAGCCGCCCGAGTATGCGGGCAGGCACTCGACGATGCCGTACTCCATCGAGAAGTAGGCGATCAGCCTCTTGCGGCCCGGGGTCTCGGGACGGAGCATGTAAGCGTCATATCGCTCACAAGCGCGGCGGTAGAGGGCCAGATAACGCGGGTCGGCGGCGAGTTTCTCGAGGCTGGCTTGGGAGATCCGGCCCAGCATGGAGACCGAATTGCGCCCGCAAGCGCTCCACAGGCCCGGGTCCATGCGCCGGAACAGCGTGCGAATGGTCGGTTCCCAGCTCCAGAAGACGTTGTAGGCAAGCTGCGACATCCGCGCCAGGGCCGGGGGCAGGGCAGGCTGCACCAGGAATTGCCTAAGTGGTTGAATCTGAAAAGGCATGAGGGCACACGGTCACTTACAAGATAGCAAAGATGCGGGTCCCCCGCCATCCCAAAGATTCGCGAGGGCGTCGCAGCAACGTCGGCGGCTCGGGCGTCCCCGGCTGCGGTAGAATGGCTATCTGCAAGTTCGCGGTCCAGCAGCCTGTTGGTCCGGAGATTGCTTACTGATTCGAGGAGAGTGACTTCATGGCGTACGTTATTACCGACACCTGCACCAAAGACGAACTCTGCGTCGAGGCCTGCCCGGTAGATTGCATTCATCCCAAGAAAGACGAGCCCGATTTCGAGGAGATCAAGCACCTCATGATCGACCCCGAGGCCTGCATCGATTGCGGCGCCTGCGTGCCGGTTTGCCCGACCAATTCGATCTTCACCTTGGACGAGCTGCCGGCCGAGCAGCAGCAGTTCGCCGCGATCAACGCGGCCTATTACGGCAAGTAGTTGATTGTCGATTGACGATTTGGTCATTGACGATTGCGGCGGGGCGCCCTGGCCGTCAATCCTCAATGGCTCCATGGGAAAATCGTCAATGTCTTCCGGAGGGGTATCATAAGGGCAGATGCCCACTCTGGCCGCGGTCCTGGCTGAGAACACCCGCGAGGGGGTTCTGTGGGAGCGCCTGGATGAGCGGCGGATTCGCTGCACCGCGTGCGGCCATTGCTGCCCCATCTTCGAGGGGCAGCCGGGTGTCTGCAAGGTTCGATTTAACTCCGGGGGGAAACTCTACGTCCCCTGGGGATACGTCGCCGGCGCCCAGTGCGACCCGATCGAGAAGAAGCCTTTCTTCCACGCGCGGCCGGGCTCGCTGGCCTACAGCTTCGGCATGTTGGGCTGCGATCTGCACTGCGGATTCTGCCAGAACTGGGTGACCTCGCAGGCCCTGCGCGACCCGGAGGCGCTGGCGCCGGTGCGGCGGGCAACCCCCGAGGCGCTGGTGCGGCAGGCGGTCGCCTCCGGGGCCGAGGCCATCGTCAGCACCTACAACGAGCCGCTGATCACCGCCGAGTGGGCCGTGGCCGTGTTTCAGGAAGCGCGCGCGGCGGGCCTCCTCACCGGCTTCGTCTCCAACGGCAACGCTACCCCGCAGGTCCTCGAGTATCTCCGGCCCTGGGTGGATCTCTACAAGGTCGACCTGAAGAGCTTCAACGACCGCCACTACCGCGAGCTGGGCGGGCGATTGCAGCCCGTCCTGGACAGCCTGCGGCGCATCCATGCGATGGGCTTCTGGCTCGAGGTCGTGACGCTGGTGGTGCCCGGCTTCAACGACTCGGACGAGGAGCTGCGCTCCATCGCCGGGTTCCTGGCCGGGATCTCGCCCGGCATTCCCTGGCACGTGACGGCGTTCCACGGAGACTACAAAGTTCTGGACCCACGCGACACGCGGCCGGAGGACCTGCTGCGGGCCGCCCAGATCGGCCGGCAGGCCGGATTGCTCTACGTGTACGCCGGCAACATCCCGGGCGGCGTAGGCGCCCTGGAGGATACTCAGTGCCCCGGCTGCGGTGAGCGGCTGATCCGGCGGCGCGGCTACCGCATTCTCGAGTACCGGCTCACCGCCGACGGCCGGTGCCCAAGGTGCGCCACCGCGATACCGGGTCGATGGGCAGCGGCCCGTGGCGCGTAGCTGGTGGCCTGTTGATCCCGTAACCGCACACCCGCTTCGCACCATCGGCGCACCTCGCCCTGCACCCGGTCGCGCAGCGCCGGGAGTCGCCGCGGAATCCACAGGCCACAAGCCACAGGCTACAAGCCGCATTCACTCGTACGGCCACTGCGGTTTCGTGAACAGGCCGCCGTCGATCCAAATGGTTTGGCCGGTGATGAAGCCGGCGCGGTCACCCGCCAGAAAGACGACGGCGTGGGCCACGTCTTCGGGGTAGCCGATCCGGCCCACGGGAGTGAGCCGGCTCCAGGTGGCCGCGAAGTCGGCGCCCTGTTCGCGGTGGGTGCGCTCGATCTCGATGGCGCCGGGGGCCAGACAGTTCACGGTGATGTGGTACGGCCCCAGCTCGACCGCCGCCACCTTGGTGAACATCTCGATGCCGCCCTTGCTGGCGGTGTAACTCACCAGAACCGGGAAAGGCGCCCTGTTGCAGCCCGAGCCGATGTTGACGATCCGGCCGCCGCCCTGGTCCCTCATGTGGCGCGCGGCGCGCTGGGTACAGAGGAAACAGCCCCTGAGGTTGGTGGCGATGACGCGGTCCCACTCTTCCTCTTCGAGGTCGACGAGAGGCTTGAAGACCTGCGTGCCGGCATTGTTGACGAGGATGTCCAGGCGGCCGAACCGGTGGAAGACCTGGGCGAACATGGCGTCCACCTCGGCGGCTACGCCCACGTCGGCGCGAACGGGAAAAGCTCGGCGGTCCAGGGCTCCGATTTCGGCGGCCACCGTCCCAGCGCCCTCAGCGTCCGAGTGGTAGTTGATCGCGACGTCGCAACCCGCGCGCGCCAATTCCAGCGCGATGCCTTTTCCGATTCCCTTGCTCGCCCCGGTGACCAGGGCGGTTTTGCCCTTCAGAGGTTCCGGCATGGCACGATTGTAACGGAAACCACGGCCCACATCGAATACCACTTGCCCCCCAAGGCGTTTGGGGGGAAACTTGAATTTCCAGGAGGCGTGATCGTTGAGCGTGAAAGTCTCGGAGAACCTGCTGCTGCGGGAGCCGACGGAGCGCTGGAGCGTCGCGGATGCCAGCGAGCTGTATGACGTCGCAAGTTGGGGGAAAGGCTATTTCTCCGTCGCCGCGGACGGCCATCTCCGGGTGCATCCCTCCAAGGATCCCGCCCGGGCGATCGACCTCAAGGAACTCGTGGACACCCTGGTGCTGCGCGGGATTCCCCTGCCCATCCTGATCCGCTTCGGCGAGATTCTGCGGCACCGGTTGAGCGAAATCTACCAGGCCTTTCAGGGGGCGATCGCAGACCACGGCTATCGCGGCGGGTATGCGTGCATCTACCCGATCAAGGTGAACCAGCAGCGGCAGGTGGTCGAGGAAGTGTTCCAGTTCGGCCGGCCCTACAAGTTCGGCCTGGAGGCGGGTTCCAAGCCGGAGCTGCTGGCGGTGCTGGCGGTGGCCGACAACGACACGCCCATCGTCTGCAACGGGTTCAAGGACGACGAGTACATCGAGATGGTGATGCTGGCGGCCAAGATCGGCCGGCAGATCACCACGGTGGTGGAGAAGTACACGGAACTCGACCTGGTGATTCAGCACGCGCAGCGGATCGGGGTGCGGCCGCGGATCGGGCTGCGGCTGAAGCTGGCCAGCCGGGGCTCGGGGCGGTGGAAGTCTTCCGGCGGGTACCGCTCGAAGTTCGGGCTGACGGTGAGCGAGGCGGTGCGCGCGCTCGAGCAACTGAAATCGCTGGGCCTGGCGGACTGCCTCGAGCTGGTGCACTTCCACCTGGGCAGCCAGATCACCAACATTCGCCACATCAAGGCGGCGGTGATCGAAGCGGCGCGCATCTATACCGAGCTGGCGCGCGCGGGAGCCGGGCTGAAGCACCTGGATGTGGGAGGCGGTCTGGGGATCGACTACGACGGCTCGCAGACGGACTTCGAATCCAGCGTCAACTACACCCTCCAGGAATACGCCAACGACATCGTCTACCACGTCCAGAGCGTGTGCGACGAGGCCGGCGTGCCGCATCCCACCATCATGTCCGAGAGCGGCCGCGCGGTGGTGGCCTACCACAGCATGCTGGTGTTCAATGTTCTGGGCGTGAGCGGGTCCGGGGAGCAGGACCCGCCGCCCGAGGTCCCGCCCGAGGCCGAGCAGCCGCTGATTGACCTACAGGAGACCTTTCGCTCAATGAGCAGCAAGAACTTGCTGGAGAGCTTCCACGACGCCCAGCAGGCCCTGGACCAGGCCTTGAACCTGTTCAGCCTGGGCTACCTGCCGCTGGAGCAACGCTCGCTGGCCGAAAGCCTGTACTGGGCCATCTGCCGCCGCATCCAGCGCCTGGCCAAGGACCTTGAGTTCTTTCCCGAGGAACTCGAGGGGCTGGACGCGTTGCTCTCGGATACCTACTTCTGCAACTTCTCGCTCTTCCAGAGCATGCCCGACAGTTGGGCCATCAAGCAGTTGTTCCCGATCATGCCCATTCACCGGCTGAACGAGCGGCCCACGCGGGACGCGGTGCTGGGAGACGTCTCCTGCGACTCCGACGGGAAGGTGGATCAGTTCATCGACCGGCGGGACGTGAAGCGCACCTTGCCGCTGCACCCG
Organism: Bryobacteraceae bacterium; assembly: GCA_049512775.1. Classification (GTDB taxonomy): domain Bacteria; phylum Acidobacteriota; class Terriglobia; order Bryobacterales; family Bryobacteraceae; genus Fen-330. The sequence goes on along the minus strand of JBEKWU010000079.1, from coordinate 29,649 downwards.
TTCAACGGCGGGAATTACTACCTGGGCGCGTTTCTCATCGGCGCCTACCAGGAAATCCTGGGCGACCTGCACAACCTGTTCGGCGATACCAACGCCGTGCACGTCAGTTTGAACGGGTCGAGCGAGATCATCCTGGACACCGTGATCAAGGGCGACACGGTGCGCGACGTGCTCGATTACGTGCAGTTCAACTCGGACACCCTGCTCGCGCAACTCCGGCGCGACGTCGAGGCGGCGCTGCGGGAGGGCCGCATCGGCTACGAGGAATCCGGCCGCCTGCTGCGCTTTTACGAAGACGGCCTGCACGGCTACACCTACCTGGAAGACGCTCACCCGAGGTAGGAGGCGCGCCCGGCTGGCCTGGCGCCGCCGCCCCGCGGGCACAACCAGAATCTGTTCCGGCTTTGTTTCGCAGCCGGGAGTGTCTCCCGGCCAGGGGTGTTTCCGGCGCGAAATCTACGACTGGACGGTACACGTGGGCTGCAGCGAACGGGAACTACGGGAGGCGCTGGTCACGCTGTATCAGATCAAGCGATTGAACATCAAGATCCGGAAACGATCCGAAGCAGCCATGGCGGGCTAGGCCCAAGAATACAACAAGGCCGGACACACTCCCGTGCGCCCGGCCCTTGTGCGGCTATTGGAGAGAACTTGTCAGTGAGCGTTTAGCTCCTGCGCACCCGGCGGCGCAGAAGCCCCAAGCCCAGCAAGCCTGACCCGATCAGGACGAGGCTCACGGGCTCGGGGGTGGTGCTGCCCTGGAACCAATCCTGCTCGTAGGTCAACAAATCCATACCCTCGGGGATCGTAGCGGTCGTTACGGTGTGAACCGACTGCAAATTGTAAAAGTCCGAATACACAGTCTGCACATTTCCCGTCAGCTCGATCGGCGACGGTGTCACCCCCGGGGTCTGCACGTCGTCTAGCTTGATTGTGGTATTCTGCGCGCCCGGGTTCATCTGGTCATACGACTGGATAATCGCAAGCCCGGGATAGCCCGGCGCCACCGAAATGGTGTAGCTAAGGGTGAATCCCAGAGTCCAAGTCACATTAGTTTCGGCGACAAAGGACCAGCCGTGGATATCCTCAGCGCCGACTGCTTTGTTAACCAGAGTGACGTCAATGTCGCTGGCAGGCGTGCCGCCTACCACGGGTGTGTATATGAAGTTGCTGAAGATCTTGTCCTGGCTCTGGCATACGTCCCCTCTCGCGGTCATTGCGACCAAATCCGCGAGTGTACCAGTAGTTGGGCACTGTATGGTCGCCGCTGGCAGAACAGCAGCAGCAGCAAACAGAATCACACTCAACACCAGCAATCTACGCATACTTGTTCTCCTTCCGAGTCCGCGCCCGTGCCGAGACCTTAATCCTGGCCCACGGCTGACAGCCGGGTTCTCCTCATGTAAATATATCCGAGACCCCGTAAACTTGCAAGTGGTTTGGATCTTCTGGTTAAGAACCCTTCTACCACGGATTCCGTCCCCTCCCACTTTGAAATCCCGGCAAACGGCTGATCCGCCGGGGCTTAGCCTATCCGTCAGATTCTCGGGACACTCCTGCCCTCGGGGACTTTGGTGCCTGGGGATCTCAAACACGGTACTAGTACTGGGCATATTGCTGGGGGCGGGCACGGAGCCCGCCCCCGGGGTCAAGGTCAACAGATGAGCTTCAGACCGAGCTGGATCCGGCGGTCATAGCCCGTCTCGGCGGTGATTTGGCCGAAGGCGCTGCCGCCGTACACGTTGGTGTTCGGACCGGCAAACCACGGATGGTTGAACGCGTCGAGGAAATCGGCCCGGAACTGGATGTGGACGCCCTCTTTGACTCGGGTGTTCTTCAAGGCGGAGAGATCGAAGTTGCTCTCCGAGGGGTTGCGGAGCGAACTGATCCGCAGCGGGAAGGTGCGCACGTTCCACGCCAACTGGTTGGCGGTGTTGGTGTCGAAGCCGGCGGTCCGGTTCAGCCAGACATAGATGCCGCCGATCTGCCAGCCGCTACCAGGTATAGGCCATCTGGAAGGTGAATCCCTTGGAGAAGCGCTTGTCGGCCCTGACTTGCAGGTTGTGGCGCCAGTGAGCCTGAGCGGAACGAGCGAGATCGTCCTGGACACCGCGATCGAGGGCGACACGGCGCGGGAAGGGCTCGACTACGCGCAGTTCAACTCGGACACTCTGCTCGCGCAGCTCTGGCGCGACCTCGGGGCGGCGCTGCGAGAGGGCCGGATCGGCTGCAAGGAATCCGGCCGCCGGCCCGGGGCAGGAGTCGGTGGGGGAGCGCGCAGTGTGATTGCCGCGGACCCTGCGCTCGCTTAGAATCTAGGTTGGATGATCGCGCGCCGCAATCTGGTGGCGATCGCGGTGCTGTCCAGCGCCGTGATGGAGGTGCTGGACACTTCCGTCGTTAACGTAAGCCTGCCCCACATAGCCGGGAACCTTTCGGCCACAACCGAGGAAGCCACCTGGGTTCTCACCTCCTACCTGGTAGCCAACGCCATCATCCTGCCGATGAGCGGCTGGCTGGCAAACTACTTCGGCCGCCGGCGAACACTGCTGACCGTGGTGACGGGTTTCACCACCTCGAGCGTCTTGTGCGGGCTTGCGCCCAACCTGCCGGCGCTCATCTCCTTTCGCGTCCTGCAAGGTCTGACCGGCGGAGGGCTCCAACCGCTTTCTCAGGCGGTGCTGTTAGAGGAGTTTCCGCCCGCGGAGCGCGGCAAAGCAATGGCGCTGTTTGGGCTGGGCATTGTGGCCGCTCCGATACTCGGCCCCACGTTAGGCGGGTGGATCACCGACGCCTATTCCTGGCGCTGGGTCTTCTACATCAACCTGCCTGTCGGCATCACCAGCCTGATCATGATCTCCATGTTCGTTTCCGATCCGCCCTACCTGCGCCGCGGGATGTTGCGCGCGGACTTCTGGGGGTTCGGCATGCTGGCGGTGGGCATGGGGGCGCTCCAGGTCATGCTGGACAAGGGCCAGGAGGAAGACTGGTTCGGTTCTGACTTCATCATCACGCTGGCCGTGCTCGCGGGTGTCTTCCTGACGGCCTTCGTGATCCGGGAGTTGACCATCGATCAGCCCATCGTTCGCTTCGGGTTGTTGAAGTACCGCAACTTCTCGGTAGGCATTGTGCTGGTGGCCGTGCTGGGGTTCGTGCTTTACGGAAGCCTGGTGCTCCTGCCTCTGTTCATGCAGGTCCTGCTCGGCTGGACCTCCCTGACGGCGGGGTTTTGGACCAGTCCCCGGGGCATTGGCACGGCATTGTGCATGCCGCTGGTCGGGTACCTGCTCGGTAAAGGCTGGGATGGGAGGTGGATGCTGGGTTGCGGTTTCGTGGTCACCAGTCTGGCTCTGTTCGGCTACTCCCACATGAATCTTCAGTCCGGAACCTGGGACATCCTGGTGCACCAGATCAACCAGGGCCTGGGGATGGCGTTCATTTTTGTCCCCCTCACGACGCTGACCATGGACCCGATCCCGAAACCCGAGACGGGCTATGCTACCAGCCTTTACAGCGTGACACGGAACATCGGTTCCAGCATCGGCATTTCGTTCGTGACGACGTGGATCGCCCGGCGCTCCCAGTTCCATCAATCCCTGCTGGTCGACCATGTGACGCCGCACGATCCGGGCACGCAACAGATGCTGGATCGGGCCCGGTTGTTGTTTCTGAGCACCGGCTCCGACTCTGCCACCGCGAGGCAGCGTGCTTTGGCGGCGCTTTATGGCGCGGTGCAACAACAGGCCGCGTTGCTGAGCTTTCTCGACGTGTTCCGTGTGATGGGGGCGCTGTTCCTGATCATCGTCCCGCTCGTGTTGCTGCTTCGAAGGGGCAGCGGTCCTGGGAGGCCAACGAGAAGAGCGATGCCCGAGCGCGCGGGGGATGATCGGACTATTGAGTTCGGATAGGAGGCGAAAAAAAGGCAGGCACGGAGCCTGCCCCCCGGGGGTCAAGGTCAGTAAATGATCTTCACCCCTAGGCGCTTGCTGCCCGGATCCAGAGAGTTGCTTATGACTGGGCAAGTTGCATTCGGATTGGCCCTGCCCGAGCGCGGACGCGCGTTGAATCGTCTCCGGGTGCGCGTTTCGCAGTGTGATGCGCTCCAGCGCACGCCAAGGCCGGCTTGAGGGTTCCCGGGCCCAGGCGCGCCAGTGGTTGTGGGATGCCGGGGGCTACCGCGCCACGATCTTCCAGCAGTTCAACGGGAGTTACCAGGCTGGCTGGGAGGCAGGGACTCGAACCCCGATAGGCAGATCCAGAGTCTGCAGTCTTACCGTTAGACGACCTCCCATCCACACAGCGCGGCGTCGCCTGGGACCATTCTAACACTGCCCTGCGGCGACGGGCACGCCCGCGGGTGTTCACAGCGTGATGGAGTGCCGCGCGCGGATGGCCCGCGCCCGCGCCTCGAACCTCTCGGCGTCCTCGTTGCGGCGAAGAGTCCGCAGGATGGAGGCGTAGTCCTCGATCCGGTCGGCGACGTGAGGATGCTCCGATCCCAGCGCCTGCTCAAAGGCGGCCAGCGAGAACTTGAACAGCGGCTCGGCCTCGGTGAACTTCCCTTCCGCGTAGTACAGTTCGGCCAGGTCGTTGAGAGTCTGGAGGAAGTCCGGGTGCCGGCGGCCCACGGCCTCCTCCTGGATGAACAGCGAAAGGCGGAATAGAGGCTCGGCGCGGGCGAACTTCCGCTGCTTGCGGTACATTTGCGCGAGTTCGACGAGACTCCTGGCGACTTTGGGATGGGCCGGGCCTTGCAGCAGCCGTCGAAGTTGAAGCGCCCGCCAAAGGTGGGGTTCCGCCTCGGTGTAGCGCTCCTGGGCGGTGTAATAGGCGGCCAGCTTGGTCACCACCACCAAGGTAATCCAGTCCTCGGAATTGCGGGAATCCAGCAGCGTGAGCGCGCGGCGCAGCGCGAACAGCGCCTCCGGGCTCCGGCCCTGGTGCATGCACATCTCCCCGAGGTTCTGGTACGCCAGGGCAAGATCGGGGTGCTCCGGCCCGAGCGTCCGCTCCCAGGCTACCAGCGCGTCCTTGAAGGCGGATTCCGCTTCCGGGAACTTGCCCTGGGATTTGTAGAGGCCGCCGAGGTTGTACAGGACGGCTCCCAGCTCGGAATTGCCGGCCCCGCCAGCGCTCTGCATCAGAGTGACAGCCCGGAGGAACAGCGGCTCGGCGCCCGCGTACCTGCCCAGGTAGCAATCGAGGACGCCCAGCCGGTTCAGCGTCGCCGCCAGACGCGGGTCTTCCGGGCCCAGGCTCTCCGCTTCCTGGACCGCTTTTTGCAGAACCCAGGCCGCCTGCTCGAGGTACCCGAGGTAAAAGGCGCCCTCGGCCAAGTCGATATAAAACTGCCAACTGGCCTCCGCCAGCGCTTTGAAACGATCGCTAGGTGCGGGCGTGCCCATGAGTAGAAGTGCGAACAATTGTAGCAGCGAACGCTCCGCAAAGCGAGGAGCAGTTGGCGGTCGGAAGCGTGACCCAAATGTGGTCACGACCGGCGCAAAGGCGGAGGGCGGGCCCTTCCGCCCGCGCCAGGCGAACCCCGCCCTCCGGCCTCGCGAAGACGCCTCCACTTCTTAACCCGCTCTCCTTGGTGGTCCGCCTGTCGGCAAACGGAGGCTTGATAGAATGGTCCCATGCGGATATTGGCCTTGTGGATCGCGGTCGGCGCGGCCATGCTCGCGCAGGAGCCGCCTCGAAACCCTCCCCCGGCGGTCCCAGCCCCGCAGGCCCCGGCGCGGGTCGACACAGCCCTGCGCAGCCGCGTTCAGTTCTTCTTCCAGGCACACGTGGACGGCAAGCTGCGTCTGGCGGACCAGGTGGTAGCCCAGGACAGCAAGGACCTCTTCTTCGCCATGCAGAAGCCGCGCTACCTGAGTTTCGAGATCGCCAAAATCGACTACTCGGACCACTTCAGGCGCGCCAGGGTCACGGTGAACTGCGAGGAGGAGGTCATGATGATGGGCGCCGGCAGGATGAAGTTCAAGATGCCGCAGTTCAGCGACTGGAAACTGGAGCACGGCAGGTGGTACTGGTATGTGGATCAGAATGCGGTCCGCGAGACTCCGTTCGGCCCGATCAAGCCGGTATACAAGGCCGGGGCCGGGGATTCATCCTCCACGCCGTTCGTCCTGCCCAAGGGTCCCACCCAGGCGGAACTCATCCGGCTCGTCACGGCCGACCAGACAGAGGTGCTGCTGAGCAACACCGAGCCCTCCTCCGCGGTCGTGACCATCACCAATGGGGTGCCGGGCTGGATCACGCTCGCTCTGCAGGTGCCGCCCCTCCCGGGTTTCGAAGTTACGCTGGATGAGAAGGAGATCAAGCGGGGCCAGCAGGCACACGTCACCATCCGTTACGCGCCCAAGGACACCACTCCCCCGCCGTCTGTGGCGTTCAACGTGTCGGTGGATCCCATTGGCATGATGATTCCGATTCGCGCGACGTTCGGGCCGCGAGCCCCCGCCAAGGACAAGCCGCCGCAGTAGTCCGTGGTCAGCAGATTGCCGATGCGGCGGCCGAAGGCGCGCGCGGTTCGGCGCCGGAGCCGGTCCCGGCGGGTTCGGGAAGGTGGCCGCGCCAGTTCGCCCAGGCCCAGCCCAGGGCGGTCAGCGCGCCGAGCATGCCGGCGGCCACGCCGATGGCCCGCGGGCTCCAGCGCTCGGAGGCGAGACCCGCCAGCGCCATCGAGAGAACCATCACCGGGAAGCGCACCGTCTCCATGGTGGCGAACACACGGCCGCGAAATGCGTCCGGAGTGTGCCGCAGCAGTTGCGAGGTGTTGAGCACCGAGGTGACCGCCATGCCGACGCGGGAAAGCAGCATGAGAAGCAGGGCCGCCCAGTACTGCCCGGCAACACTGAACAGGACGTATGCGGCGCCGTGCACCAGGTAGGAGATCGAGACCGAGTGCTTGTAGCCGCTGAAGTCCACCCGGCGGCCCAGCACGTGGCCTACGCCGCCGCCGATCAGCAGGCCGGCCCCGGCGAATCCCCACATGGTTCCGATGCCCGCCGCGCCCCGGTGGAAGACTTGCGCGCCGAACAGCGTGAACAGGATCTGCGCCGCGCCGCCGCCCATGGCCCAGCCCACCGAGATGAGCGCGATGGCCAGCGTGAGCGGCGAGGAGCCGATGTAGCGCAACCCATCCGTGTATTCCCGCCAGGGGCGCGCGGGGCCGGCGGCGCTCCGCCTGGCGCGGAAACTGGCGCCGCCCTCCAGCCGCAAGCGCCAGATGGCCGCGGCGGAGAACAGGAACGAAAGGCCGTTGGCCACAAACGCCCAGGCATAGCCGAACCGGGCCACGCTGATTCCCGCGAGTAAGGTCCCTGCGGTCCCGGCCGCCCATTGCGTGGTCTGGGTCAGCGAGTTGGCGGTGTGCAACTCCCCCGGGCTGGCAATCGCCGGCAGGATCGACGCGCGGCCGCTGGTGAAGAACGGCGAAGCCAACATCAGCGCCGCACTGAGCAGAAGCACCAGCCAGGTGCGGCCGTGCGGGATGGCGAAGACGAAGCCCAGCGCCACCAGGCAGCGGATGAGGTCGCTCGCGATCATGATCCGCCTGCGGTCGTACCGGTCCAGCGCCACCCCGGCGACCGGCCCGGCCAGCACCGCCGGAATGGCCCGGGCCAGCATCACGGCGCTGACCGCCAGCCCCGATCCGGTGGTCTCCATGACCAGACTGAGGACGGCGATGCTGTTGAAGTAGTCGCCGATTTCGCTGACCACCTGCCCCATCCAGACATTGCGATAGTTCCCGTTGCGGCGGAGCAGATCGGTGAAATCGGACATGCAGATCTTAGGATACGAACTCCGCCAGGGGACGCCAAATGCCCGGGAAGGTCCGAGATGCCGCGAAGCCGCCGGCAGCCTGAAATCGAGAGAGTGCCGGCCGGTTGTGGCCCCGCAGCGCCGGGAACCATAATGGAGTTTCAGGAAACGTTCCTCGGATGTCCCAGTCCCGCCAGGATTCCTCGAGCGCGGCGCGGCCGGCCCCGCTGTTGGCCATCAGCGCCACCTTCACGGCGGAGCTGATCGCGGCGCCGCTGGAGTTCTGGATCGAGGAGCTGGGCTGGGACTACCAGGTCAAGTTCGCCCCCTATAACCAGGTTTTTCAGCAACTGCTCGACCCGGACAGCCTGCTGGCGCGGAACCGGGAGGGCGTCAACGTGGCGCTGGTGCGGTTCGAAGACTGGTCGCGGTTCGGCGAGGCTGGCGCCGGCACGCTCGAGGACAACGTGCGCCGCCTGGTTTTGTGCCTGCGCTCGGCCGCGGAGAAGTTCCGCTCGCCGCTGGTGGTGGCGGTCTGCCCCGCTTCGCCCGGTTTTCTGGAGAGCCCGCACCGCGCCGCTCTGGCAAAGCGAATGGAGGCGCGGATCGAATCCTCGCTCCGGGGGGCGAGCACGGTTCACCTCATCCGTGCGCCGGAGTTGGCGGACCTCTACCCGGTGCCGGACTACTATGACCCGCACGGAGACGAGTTGGGCCACATTCCTTACACGCCGGCCTTTTACGCGGCGTTGGGAACCGCGGTGGCCCGCAAAATCCACGCCGTGCGGATGGCGCCCTACAAGGCCATTGTGCTGGATTGCGACGGGACGCTGTGGGATGGAGTGTGCGGCGAAGACGGCCCGGAAGGGATTTCGCTCGACCCGCCGCGGCGGTTCCTCCAGGAGTTCATGCTCGCCCAGCGCGACGCGGGCATGTTGCTATGCCTGTCGAGCAAGAACAACGAACAGGACGTGCTCGAGACCTTCCGCGCCAATCCGCGGATGCCGCTCCAGCCCGAGCACTTCGTGGCCCGCCGGATCGACTGGGAGCCAAAGTCGGCCCACCTGGTTTCGCTGGCCGGGGAACTGAACCTGGGCCTGGACAGCTTCATCTTCGTCGACGACAACCCGACCGAGTGCGCCGAGCTTGCGGCTCATTGCCCTGAGGTTCTGACGCTCCAGCTTCCGGCCGAACCGGAGAGCATCCCCGATTTCCTCCGCCACGTCTGGGCCTTCGACCGCCTGCGGGTGACGCCGGAAGACCGGGAGCGGGCGGCGCTGTACGCCCAGGAAATCGAGCGCGGGCGCCTCGAAAAGAAGACCGCGAGCCTGGAAGAATTCCTAGCCGCGCTGAACCTGGAGATCCGCATCGCACCGATGACGCCCGAGCAACTGCCGAGGGTCTCGCAATTGACGCAGCGGACCAACCAGATGAACTTCACCTCGATCCGGCGCTCGGAAAGCGAGATTCAGGCGCTGCTACGCGACGGGCAGGCCGAATGCCTCACCGTGGACGTCCGCGACCGGTTCGGCAGCTACGGCCTGGCCGGCGTCATGATTTTCTCCGCGGGCGCGGAAGCGATCGCGCTGGACACTTTCCTGCTGAGCTGCCGCGCGCTGGGCCGGGGCGTCGAGCACCGCATGCTGGCGCGGCTGGGCGAAATCGCGCGGGAGCGCGGCCTGGCCAGGGTCGACGCGCGCTTCACGCCCAGCGCGCGCAACAGCCCGGCGCTGAACCTGCTCGAGAGCATCGGCGAGCCGGCGGAACGAGGCGCGATGGAGCTGCTGTATCGCTTCTCATCCGAACGCCTCGCGAACCTCAAGTACCGGCCCGACGGTTCCCGGCCGGCCGCGCCGCCCCGTCCGGCTCCCGTCGCGCACGTGGCGCGCAAGCCGGCCGATTTCCAGCGCATCGCGACCGAGCTCGCCGGCGTGGACCGGATCCTCGAGCAGATTGCGGCGCGGAAGCGGCCGGAGACAGCGCCTGCCGCGCCCTCGGCGGCGCCGCGCACCGAGCTCGAGAGGCAGCTCGCCGCAATCTGGGCGGAGCTGCTGGGCCTGCCTTCGGTCGGCGTCCACGACAACTTCTTCGACCTCGGCGGCCATTCGCTTCTCGCCGTGCAGTTGCTCTCCCGCGTACGGCAGACCTTCAACGCCGACCTCTCGCTGGAGGTCGTCTACGGCGGCCCGTTCACGGTGGCGGAGCTGGCCAGGGCCATCGACGTCGAGGAGATCGAGCGCGCCGGCGCGGATTACGCGGCGATTCTTGAGGAGATCGAGGGACTCTCGGACGAGGAGGTGCGGGCGCTGCTGGCCGTCGAACAGGGCGACGCTCCCCCGCCGTAGCCGCAGCCAAGGAGGGCGGCCTTCAGGCCGCGCCGGGGTTGAGCCCGGCTGAACCGGGAACAGCAGTACACTCGTTCGAAGCAAGCCGCCGCGCAAGGCCGGCAGATTCAAGGCGCGCGTCGGTCACCGCCTCGAACCTCGATGCACGCTGCCGAGCCGCGACCGCCAGGGAGCGGTCCGTCCGCTTAACGCCCCCGAGCGCAACGCAGCATCCGCGGCGCTGTCGCGCGCCGCAGCAGCTCATTGGGGAAAAATGCGCGCCAGAACCTCACCTCGCGCGCGAGCACGCTCCACACAGTTGGCAAACGGCCCGCTGTCTCCCCGCGGCGCCCGCACCAGCTCCAGCACCAGAAGTCCGCAATGCCGACGCTACGTCCATCTGGATCGCCGGATGCAACCGCGTTTGTCGGGACGAATCCGTTGGGACACGCAGACCGCGGCGGATGATGTATGATAGCGTCCTCATATGGCGCAGTTTTCCCGAACCACGCTCTACGAGGCCTACCAAGTGTTGAGTTTTCGTATTCAGTACCATGGCGAATTCGAAGACCTGATGTACCGGTGGGAGCTGGATGAGTTCGCCGAAAGATCGGCTGGCGCCGTCCATAAATAGGCTTCGCCAGGTGTTCCGGCACCTCAAGGACAACCCAGACACCAAGCACGACGGCCGCTGCCTTGTCGACCTGTTTGTAGAGGAAGCGCTCCGCCGCTCCACCCCACACGATGAAGCCTTCTTCCGGGCGTTGAGACGCGACGGATTCATCCGCGACGAGAATGGCGTTCTCCGCCGCACGCTTCCCGAAGTACTGGACCTCCCAGCCGCGGACGACGAGGTCCACGTCCTGCGCGATCGTTACCAGTTCACCACGACCAAGGGGCATTTGGACCAGGCTATCCGCGCACACTCGGAGGGTGACTGGGCCGCGGCCAACAGCCAGTTCAGGACGTTCCTTGAATCGCTGTTCGACGAGATTGCCGTCTGCCTCGATCCGGGAAACGCGCCCGCGGCCAGGACCGGCGAGACACGCCGGCAGCTTCTCGCAAACCTCCCAGCGCCGTTTCTCAACCGCGATCTCAACGAATGGAGCGATGATGGCAAGAACTTCGTCAACTGCACGTTCAAGAGACTGCATCCCCAAGGGTCACATCCAGGGCTGTCTCATGAAGAGGATTCCACCTTTCGTCTGCATCTCGTGCTGCTAACGGCTCGGGTGTTCTTGAGGCGGCTGGATGCAACGCTAGGTCGTCGACCATGAGCACAGGGCTTTGATCCTTCCTCCGACCAGACGGCGTCGTGCTAGATGCCGAGCAGATTGGGAACGAAAAGTCGGAATAACGCCGCGCACGCCGGCCGTGCGGGGCGGAGCTTGCTTGCCCGCTGGATTACGTAGCCAAGCGAGCGGCTGCCTGTACTTTCGGCCGCAATACACCGGAGACGGTGGTTTTCAACCATCTGCACCGCCGAGACGCCGCACCAAGTGACTGCTGGTCAATAGCTTGGCGTTTGGCTCGCAGCGTGCATTACGGAAAGCGTAACGTGGCGCCCAATGGAGGTGCACCATGAAGACGATCAAAGTTCAGTCGGTTATTCGCCAGGCGCTTTGTCTGGTTTGTGTTCCGCTTCTGGCTGGCGGCCTTATGGTTGCGCAACAACCAGCGCCTCCCGCGGAAGCTCCCGCACAACTCCTGCCACCGGAACAGTTGGACACCCTGGTCGCGCCCGTTGCGCTGTACCCGGATGCCTTGCTCAGCCAAGTGCTCGTCGCGGCCACCTATCCCCAGGAGATCGCCGAGGTGGGGCAGTGGCTGCAGCAAAATCGCAATCTACAGGGCTCCCAACTGGTCGATGCGGCGCGCCAGCAGAATTGGGATCCCAGTATCCAGGCCCTCGTGGTTTTCCCCGATGTGGTCAACAGTTTGAACGCCGACATGCGCTGGACCACCGATCTCGGCAACGCATTCCTCTCACAACAGGCCGATGTAATGAGTGCGGTGCAGCGGATGCGGGCCCAAGCCATGGCGGCTGGCAAACTGCGTTCCAACGCGCAGGAAACCGTCACCACCCAGAGGCAGGGAGACCAATCGGCGATTGAGATTCAACCAGCCAACCCCCAGGTGGTCTACGTCCCTTACTACAATCCCGAGTACATCTGGGGACCGCCCGCCTACGGTTACTATCCCGCGTGGGATTACCCGGATTACGGCTATGGATTCGGATTCGGCCGTGGCATTTACATCGGAGGCTTTTTCGGCGGCCTTGGGTGGGGTGGTTGGGGCTGGGGACCGAACTGGTTCTATGGCTCGGTCTTTCAGAATCGTCCCTTTTTCGATCGTTACGGTTTCGGAGGGCGCGGATTTCGAGGTGGCGCCACCTGGACGCACGATCCCGGCCATCGGCGGGGAGTCCCCTATTCGAATAGTGGGCTCATGCGCCGCGGCGGCGGATTCTCAACGGCGCGCGGCGCATCCAGTGCCGGGCGATTTGGCGGACAATCCTATGCGGCCGGGCAGCGCAACTCGGCGCAAGCCGGCGGTTGGAGTCGTTTCGGCGGTGCGCAACGCGGCAACCGCTCCACTCCAGCCTACAGTGGAAGCAGCGCATACCGCGCGAACGGCGGCAGCTACGGCGGAAACCGCAGCGTGCCCAGCTATCGCTCCAGCCGGTCAAATGGCAATAGCAGCGGATACCGCGCGAGTCCGTCCTACGGCGGCAGCTACGGCGGAAACCGCAGCGTGCCCAGCTATCGCTCCAGCCGGTCATATGGCAACAGCAGCGGATACCGCGCGAGTCCGTCCTACGGCGGCGGCAACGGCGGAAACCGCAGCGTGCCCAGCTATCGCTCCAGCCCGTCATATGGCAACAGCAGCGGATACCGCGCGAGTCCGTCCTACGGCGGCAGCTACGGCGGAAACCGCAGCGTGCCCAGCTATCGCTCCAGCCCGTCATACGGCAACAGCAGCGGATACCGCGCGAGTCCGTCCTACGGCGGCAGCTACGGCGGAAACCGCAGCGTGCCCAGCTATCGCTCCAGCCCGTCATATGGAGGAGGCGGCGGATCCCACTCCAGCCGTTCTTATAGCGGTGGCTCGAACCGTTCGGGCGGCAGCTCCCACGGCGGTGGAGCTGGTAGCACTCACAGCGGTGGCGGCAGCTCCCACGGTGGCCGCGATCGTCACTAACAAGCTGAGTCAAGCCGTTGTCTGGGGGCCGAAGCACCGAACGGCCCCCAGCACCGAGCCGCGACCCGTCTGCACGATAATACCTGGCCCGACCCGCGAAACGCGCACCTTCGTCTGTGCCCCGCGTTCGTCAATTCATCGTTGCTCTTCGAACTGATCGATCGCTGAAGAAAGAAGACCCGTCTTATGGAGTTCCGGCGTTCATTACCGCCGCGCACAGAACGTACCCCAGTTACCGGGCGACCCTGAAAGGTTGCAGACCGGACTAGTCCTCGGAGATCGGCATCGGGCCGGAGCCGGACAAGAAAGCTCCTGGTATCTGAAACTCGCGGCTAAGATCCCGCGTCTAATCGACCGGTCGAGGTGATAGTCTATTAAACGCACGCTTGTGTTCTTGTTGTTGGTTCTGCCCCTCTACTGTCAGTCGTTCTCCTTCGGCATCAAAGGGGGCATTCCGCTCACCGAAGCGCTCAGCATTGGGGAAAACGGGGGAAGCGTCGCCACGCGCTGCTGGGCCCTGGGCCCGACAGTCGAGTTGGGTCTCCCCGCCAACGTTTCGATCGGTTTTGACGCCCTGTACCGCTCCTATAGTTTTTCTTACCAAACGTCTTCGTGGATAGGGGAGAATTCCACTACCGGGCACTGGGAGTTCCCGCTTTATCTGAAATACCGTTTCGGAAAGCACCTGCTGCAGCCGTTTGTCGAGGCCGGCGTTGCCTTCGACCGCGCCCACACGACAGGAACAGTCGGCTGCACCCTCAACGTTTGCCCAATGATCCTGCTGCCGGGCGAGGGTCCATCCGAGTCATCGCAATGGGGGCTCGGGGCGCTGGTCGGCAGCGGCGTCGAGGTCAAGGTGCTGGTCCTTAGAATTGCGCCGGAAATCCCGTATACGCGCTGGCAGAAGGGTGCTTTCAGCAGCGGCAGCGCAAGTCCTGGTGGGCATCCGCTTCTGAGGGGTGATGCGACTGTGGATCATATGTCTGCTGGCCGCCGGCGCAGCTTGGGGACAGCCTGTGGCGAAAGTGACCCAATAGTCTCAATCGTTCGTGATCTCTATGGGTACTAGAACCCGCCTCGGACTGCCCCACCTCGAACTCGATAGATCCCGGTAAACGCCGGTCACGGAAATAGGTACCGGGAAGTCGGCTTCGGCCCGTTGACGCACACGGCAACCGCCACCTGGCCGTCTAACGCCCTCCCCGTAGCTCTGCCGCGGCCGACGCTGATTCACAGGACGGTTTATCTCGGTCGCTGCCATTCCCCAACTCCATCTCCCACCCCCACAATCACTTGCCCCGCTGAACGACCCGCCGCTCGCCAGACCCATGCTTACCCTTCTATAGGGGCTGATCCCAGAAGAACCCGCCCCCCCCGAGGTTTCCCGTGTCATCCCAACTGAAGATAGACGCCAATCGCCGCAACGCCCAGCGCTCCACCGGCCCCCGAACTCCCGAGGGCAAAGCCAAGGTCGCCACCAACTCCTGCACCCACGGCCTCTGCTCCCGCAACGCCATCCTCCCCGAGGAGGACCCCGCCGACTTCCAGGCCCTGCTCGACGGCCTCCTCGACGTGTTCCAGCCCGCCAACGCCCTCGAGGATTCTAACGTCCGCGAGCTGGCCTGCGCCGAATGGCGTCTCCGCCGCGTCCTCCGCTTCGAGACCGGCATCCTCGTCTATGCCATGGAACGCGCCCGCCAGACCGAGCGTTGCCGCGATACCGCCCCGCACCCCGCCCGCTCCCCCGAGGAGATCAGCTACGACCAGGACACCCGCCTTCTCGGCATCTCCTTCTACCGGAACTGCGAAACCGACGCCCTCACCAAGCTCACGCGTTACGAAAACTCCATCCGGCGCGCCTACTACAAAGCCCTCAAGGAACTCCAGTCCCCCAGGCCCCCGCGCAACGCAAAATTGACAAATCAAACCCAAACTCCGCCGCCGGAGACCCCTCCCCCACCGCCTCCGCCTCCGCCCGATCCCCCGCTCGAAGATACCTATGCCCAACCGGATACGGAACCGCCGGCCCCTTGGCCTCTCGACCAGTTCCCCGCCCGATCCCAGCCCGCCTCCGACCCACAGGCGGTTTCGCCTGCCTCGTCGAGCTCCCGATGCACGCCTATCCGCCGGAGGCGGCCTGCCGCGCGGTTAGCGCCGGCATGCCGCGCGGTTAGCGCCCGCGCGATGGCGCCCGAAGCAGTGTGCGAAGATCGGGCTAGGGCACATGCGCATCCTGCTCGCCGCCAATGCTTCGTACGTGCCGCCGCGGGGCGGCGCGACGCGCAGCAACCTGGTCTGGCTCGAGCGCCTGGCCGCGGCCGGACACCTCTGCCGTATCGTGGCGGCGCTGGCCGGCGACCCGGCGGGCAGGCTCGAGCAGTTGCGCGACGAGGGAATCGAGCCTCCGGTGGACAGGGGCGATGGCGTCGCGGTCTCCCGGCCTGGCGGGGTCCTGATCTACTCCGTCGCGGAGCCGTCCCGGCGGACCCAGGTGCTGCGGCAGCAGGTCCGCGAGTTCCAGCCGGACTGGCTGCTGGTCTCTTCGGAAGACGTCGGGCATATCTTGCTGCGCGAAGCGCACCAGTCGGCGCCGGGCCGCGTGGTGTACCTCGCGCACACGCCGCAGTTCTTCCCCTTCGGCCCGGCAAGTTGGAATCCCGAGCCGCGCGGCGTGGAGCTGGTGGCGCGGGCGGCGGGCGTGGTGGCGCTGGGCCGGCACATGGCGGAGTACATCGAGCGGCACGCCGGCTGCCGTGCCGAGGTCATCCATCCTCCGATCTACGGCAGCGGCCCCTTCCGGCTGTGCGCCTCGTTCGACCAGGGACTGGTCACCATGATCAATCCCTGCGCCGTGAAAGGCATCACCATTTTCCTGGCGCTTGCCCGGGAGTTTCCGCGCCTGGCCTTTGGAGCGCTGCCGGGCTGGGGCACCACCACGGCCGACCGGCGCGCGCTGGAAGCGCTCCCCAACGTCACGCTCCTCCCCAACTGCCGGGATATCGAGGAGGTGCTGGTCCGAACCCGGCTGCTGCTGGCGCCTTCGCTGTGGTACGAAGGCTTCGGCCTGAGCGTCATGGAGGCCATGCTGCGCGGCGTGCCGGTGGTGGCCAGCGACTCGGGCGGATTCGAGGAAGCCAAGGCGGGCACGCACTTCGTGCTTCCAGTGCGGCCCATCGAGCGCTTCGAGCCGGTGTTCGACGAGCGCGGAATGCCCAAGCCGGTGGTCGTGGAACAGGACGTCGCTCCCTGGTCGCAGGCGCTCGAGGCGTTGCTCGGGGACCGCGATCTCTACGAACGGGAGTCGCAGGCCTCGCGGCAAGCCGCGCTGCGGTTCGTGAGCGGGATCGGGCCCGAGCGATTGGAAGAGTTCCTGCTCGGACTCCAGCCGGCCCGCGCGGACGTTCCCGCGAGCGAAGCGTGCCGCTCGGCCACGCACGAAGCGCTCGCTGGTCTGTCCCCGGAGAGGCGCGCCTTGCTGGTGCATCGGCTGCGGAGGCGGGTCTCGGGCGCCCATTGACATGCGGATTCTGCTGGCCCACAACTCGCGCTACTATCCCGCCTACGGCGGCGGCGACAAATCCAACCGCCTGTTGATGGAGGCGCTCGCCGAGCGGGGGCACGCCTGCCGCGTCGTGGCGCGGCTGAGCGCCTTCGGCCCGCGGGAGCACGAGCTGTACCTGGCCGAACTGGCGGGGCGCTCGGTCCCGGTGATTTCCTCCGATTCCGGGGCGGTCGCGTTCCGGCGCCGCGGCGTCGAGGTGCATGTGATGACCAATCACCCGCACCTGCGTGCCCGGTTCGCCGCCCAGATCGCCGAGTTTGCCCCGTCGGTGATCCTGAATTCCACCGACGACCCCGCCCAGGTGCTCTTCGACGCGGCGCTGCGGGCCCAGGCGGCGCGCGTGGTCTACCTCGTGCGTGCCACCCTGGCCCTGCCGTTCGGGCCGGATTGCGCCTTTCCGAGTGGCGTCAAGACCAGCCTCCTGCGGCAGGCCGACGGCGTGGTTGGGGTGAGCCGGTACGTCGCCGAGTACATCCGGCGGTGGAGCGGGATCGAGGCCGTCTCGCTGCCGATTTCGCTGCTCGATCCCGGGCCGTATCCGGAACTGGGCCGCTTCGACAGCGAGTTCGTTATGCTGGTGAACCCCTGTGCGGTCAAGGGCATCTCGATCTTCCTCGCGCTGGCCGTGCGGATGCCCGGCGTGCGCTTCGCGGCGGTCCCCACCTGGGGCACCAACCAGAAGGACCGGGCCGCGCTCGAGGCGCTTCCGAACGTTTACGTCCTCGATCCGGTGGACCACATCGACGACCTGCTCGAGCGCACGCGAGTGCTGCTCGTGCCGTCGCTGTGGGCCGAAGCGCGATCGCGGATCGTGGTCGAGGCGATGCTCCGGGCGGTACCGGTGCTGGCCAGTGACGTGGGCGGCATCCCGGAAGCGAAGATGGGCGTTCCCTACCTGCTTCCCGTGCGCCCCATCCAGAAGTACCACACTCGGCTGGACGAGCAGATGGTGCCGCTGGCCGATGTCCCGGAGCAGGACATCGAGCCGTGGGCCGGCGCACTCGGCAGGCTGCTGGCGGATCGCGCCCACTACGACGAGCTGTCGCGGGCCTCGCGCGAGGCTGCCCTCGACTACGCGGCGAACCTCAGCGCCGGCCCGTTCGAGAGTTATCTCGAGGAGATCGTCCGCGCTCCGCGCCGGCCCCGCGTTCTCGATACGGCCGGGGAGCGCTCGCCGCTCGGCCAGCTCTCTCCCGAGAAGCGCCGGCTGCTGGCGCTGCGGCTACACAAGCAAAGCCCCTCCAGCGCGTGGTTCCCCGGGGCGGACGCCGGCCAGGCCGCCAGACTGCGCCTGTTTTCGTTCCCTCACGCCGGCGGCAGGGCAGCCACCTTCCGCCGCTGGGCCGAAACGCTGCCCGCCGGCGTCGCGCTCTGGCCCGTGCGGCTGCCCGGGCGCGAGAGTCGCATCTCGGAGCCGCCGTTCGAGAGGATGGCCCCGCTGGTCGAAGCCCTCGGACAAGCCATCGAACCTTTCCTGGCGGCCCCCTTCGCGTTCTACGGGCACAGTATGGGCGCGGCGATCGCGTTCGAGCTGGCTCGCCGCCTCCGCCACCGGAACCTGCCGCTTCCCGCGTGCCTGTTTGTTTCCGGCGCGCGGGCCCCGCAGTTCCGGCTGAACCACGTGCCGCCCCCGGAACCCTCCGAGGCTCAACTTCTGGATGAACTGCGTCGCCTCGGGGGCGTCCCCGAGGACGCGCTCGAAAACCAGGAGTGGATGAAGGTGATCCTGCCCGCCCTGCGCGCGGATGCGGCCCTGTACCGCAGCTACGTGTACCGGGAGGAGCCGCCGCTCGACTGCGCCATCCGGGCTTACGGCGGCGCCGAGGACCCCAACATCACGCCCGCGCACTTGCTGGCCTGGCGGCAACAGACCACCTCGTCGTTCGCGCTCGAAATGCTCTCTGGCGGGCATTTCTTCATCCATTCGGCGCGGTTTCTCGCTACACTCGCAAGGGATCTATGCGCGACCGGCCTGCTGGCGGAATGAACCTCGACGAAGGGCCGATCGGGATCGCGGGCGCCGGCCGGGTGGCGCAGGCGCTGGGCCGCCTGCTGCGGGAGCGCGGCGAGCCGGTGGTGGCGGTGGCCAGCCGCAACTTCGACCACGCCCTTGCGGCGGCGGCTTTTATCCGAGGCGCGGAGGCCGTCCCGTTCCCGTCTCTGGCAGGGCGCGTCACGCGCGTGCTGATCGCGGTTTCCGACGACGCGCTGCCGCAGGTCGCCGCGGCCCTGGCGCAGTCCGGCATGAAAGGAGGCGCGGCTCTGCACACCTGCGGAGCCCGCGGTCCGGAGGCGCTGGCGGCGCTCGCGGCCAACGGGGTCTCCTGCGCCACGCTCCATCCGCTCCAGACCATCGCCAGCCCGGAGCAAGGCCTGACGGCGTTGCCGGGCGCCTCCTTCGGCATCACCGGGGAGGGCCCGGCGGCGGCCTGGGCCCAGCGCATCGCTGCGCGCTTGGGCGGGCGCGCGCTGCACATTCCCGTCGCCAGCCTGCCGCTCTACCACGCCGCCGCGGTCATGGCCAGCAACTACGTCGTCGCTTTGATCGACGCGGCTGCTATGCTGATGGGTGCGGCCGGCATCGGCGAGGATCAGGCGCTGGCGGCCATCGCTCCGCTGGTCCGAGCCAGTGTCGCGAACGCGCTCAGTCTGGGGCCGGTGCGAGCCCTGACCGGGCCGGTCGAGCGCGGAGACGTCGAGACGATCTCGATGCACCTCGAGGCCTTGGCGGCCCCGGTTTCGCCGACTGTTCGGAGCCTGTATTGCGCGGCCGGGCTGCACGCCCTCCAGATCGCCCGGCGGCGCGGTTTGTCCGAGGCGAATGCCCGCAGGCTGGAGCAGCTCTTGCGAAAGAGCGGAGACGACGATGTCTGAATCGGGAAAGCGGATTCGGGTTCCGGACTTGAAGGAGAAGAAGAAGCGCGGCGAGAAGATCGCCGTGCTCACCGCCTACGACGCCACCATGGCGCGGCTGCTCGAACGCGCGGGCATCGACGTGCTCCTTGTCGGCGATTCGCTGGGGATGGTGGTCCTGGGCTACGAAACTACGCTGCCGGTGACGCTGGATGCGATGGTCCACCACACGGCCGCGGTCAGCCGGGGGGCCTCGCGGGCCCTGGTGGTCGCAGATATGCCGTTTCTCACCTTTCAGGTCAGCGTGACTGAGGCGGTACGCAACGCGGGCCGGCTGATCCAGGAGGGTGGCGCGGCCGCGGTCAAGATCGAGGGCGGAGCGGCGATCGTCGATGTGGCCCAACGGCTGGTCGAGATCGGCATTCCGGTGATGGGTCATCTCGGCCTGCTGCCGCAGTCGGTGCACCAGTTGGGCGGATACCGGCAGCAAGCCAGGCTCGAACAGGACGCCGAGAAACTGGTCGCGGACGCCCGCGCGCTCGAGCAGGCCGGCGTGTTCGCGATCGTGCTCGAATCCATTCCGGCCGAGGTGGCCCGCGAAACCACTGCCGCGCTGGCCATCCCGACCATCGGCATCGGCGCCGGGCCGTACTGCGACGGGCAGGTGCTGGTCAGCTACGACGTCCTGGGGCTGTTCAACGGCGCCGTTCCGCCGTTTGTCAAGCAGTACGCCCGCCTCGGTGAACAGGTGGTTGCGGCGGCGAAGGCCTATGCCGAAGACGTGCGCGAGGGGCGATTCCCCGCGCCAGAGGAATTGGCCGCCCGGAGTTCTCTCGAGTGAGCGCGCAACTGATCCCGTCGATTCTCGAGCTGCGCCACGCGCTGTCGGACGTGCGCCGCGCCGGCCGCAGCATAGGCCTCGTGCCGACCATGGGCGCGTTGCACGCCGGGCACGGCCGCCTGATCGAGCGGGCGCGCCAGCAGACGGATTGCGTCGTGGTCAGCATTTTCGTCAATCCCATCCAGTTCAACCAGCGGCAGGACTACGACCGCTACCCCCGGCCGCTCGCCGAGGACCTGGCGTTCTGCTCCGCGGGCGGCGTGGACATCGTATTCGCGCCCTCGGTCGAGGAGATGTATCCCAGCGCGCAACTGGCCATGGTCGAAGTGGCGCGCGTCACCGAGCACCTTTGCGGCAAGTCTCGCCCCGGCCATTTCCGCGGCGTGACGACGGTCGTGCTCAAATTGCTCAACATCGTCCAGCCGGACCGCGCCTACTTCGGGGAAAAGGACGTGCAACAGCTCGCGACGATCCGGCGCATGGCGATCGACCTCGACGTGCCCGTCGAGATCGTCGGTGTGCCTACGGTGCGGGAGGAGGACGGACTCGCGCTCAGCTCGCGCAACCGGCACCTCAGCCCGCTGGAACGCCGCATCGCGCCCGCCCTTTACCGCGCCTTGCAGGCGGCCGGGCAACTGATGGCCTCCGGCACGACGGATCCTCAGCAGATCAAGACCAAAGCCCTCGCCACCCTCCATCCCTTTCCGCAGATCCGAGTCGAGTACTTCGAGATCGTCGACCCCGACGAAATGCAGCCCGTGGAGCGGATCGCCGGCCCCGTCCGCGTGGCGGTAGCTGCATGGCTCGGCACGACCCGGCTGATCGACAATATACTCTGCCGGGTGCCGTCCGGCAGCGCTGGACCTTTCGTTTAGGGAGATCCTATGCTCATCGTTCACGTTCACGTGCACGTCAAACCCGAATTCATCGACGCCTTCAAGGAGGCCAGCCTCGAAAACGCCCGCCTCAGCGTCCAGGAACCGGGCATCGCGCGGTTCGACGTCATCCAGCAGGTGGACGACCCGTCGCGCTTCATCCTGGTGGAAGTCTATCGGACGCCGCAGGCGCCGGCCGAGCACAAGGACGCCGCGCATTACCAGGTCTGGCGCGACAGGGTGGCCGAAATGATGGCCGAGCCGCGCTCCAGCGTCAAGTACGCGAACCTGTTCCCCGGCGAAGAAGGCTGGTGAGCGCCATGCCCTTCGAATTCGCCACCGCCACCCGGATTGTCTTCGGCGCCGGAGCGGTGCGCGAGCTGGCGCCGGCGGCGAAGTCGATGGGCCGGCGCGCCCTGCTCGTCGCGGGCGTTTCTCCGGCGCTCCTGGGGGAGGCGGGGCTGGATTGCGCTCTGCTGGCGGTCGAGGGCGAACCCACGCTCGAACTGGTGCGCCGCGGCGTCGCGCTCGCTCGCCAGGAGCGCTGCGACCTCGTGATCGGCCTCGGTGGTGGCAGCGCCATCGACGCGGGCAAGGCGGTTGCGGCGCTGCTGGCGAACGGCGGCGACCCGCTGGATTACCTCGAGGTCATCGGGGCCGGCCGAAGCCTGGATACTCCCTCGGCGCCTTTCATCGCCATTCCGACCACGGCGGGCACCGGCGCGGAAGTCACGCGCAACGCCGTGCTGGCCTCCCCCGAACACCGCCTCAAAGCCAGTTTGCGGAGCCCCTGGATGCTGCCGCGGCTGGCGCTGGTGGATCCCGAGCTGACCTTCGGTCTGCCGCCCGCGATCACGGCCTCGACCGGTCTCGACGCGCTCACCCAGCTCATCGAGCCGTATGTCTCGGTGCGCGCCAACCCCATGACCGACCTGTTCTGCGTCGAGGGGATGGGCCGCGCCGCGCGCTCGCTTGGCCGGGCCTTCGCGGACGGCCGCGACGCCGAGGCCCGGACGGACATGTCGCTGGCCAGCCTCCTAGGCGGGCTCGCGCTCGCCAACGCCGGCCTGGGCGTGGTGCACGGCTTCGCCGCCCCCATCGGAGGGATGTTCGACGCCCCGCACGGCGCGGTTTGCGCGGCCCTGCTGCCCCACGGCATGGAGGTCAACATCCGCGCCCTGCGCGCCCGCGCCCCCGGAAGCGAGCCGCTCGGCCGTTACCGGACCGTAGCGCGCCTCCTGACCGGCAACCCGAGCGCCGCCGCCGAAGACGGCGTCGAGTGGGTGAGCCGCACCTGCCGGGACCTGGGCATTCCGCCCCTGCGCTCCTACGGCATCCGGGCAGAGCACGCGCCCGCCCTGGTCTCGGCCTCCGCCAAAGCCAGCAGTATGAGAGGCAACCCCATCGCGCTCACCGCCGAAGAGCTGAGCGAGGTGTTCTCCCGCGCCCTGTAGCGGCGATGTTACACTACGAAAGGAACATTTGCCACCCTACTCCCCGGTCGTCTAATGGTAGGACAGCGGCCTTTGGAGCCGTGAATCGTGGTTCGAATCCATGCCGGGGAGCCACTGCTAAGCAGTGCTCTGAGTTGTTCTCCACCGCTACCGAGTGATACCGACTGCTAACGCAGGGAGGTCGTTCGGCGGAGCGAGAACTCGCTTTTTGGCTGGATATTGCTAAGATAATGCTGTGGGCAATATTGAGTTTGCCTGGGACCGCCGCAAGGCTCGATCCAACCTGGTGAAGCACGGCGTCTCCTTCGAGGAAGCACAGACTGTTTTTCTGGACGAGAGCGCCCGCTTGATCGATGACCCGGATCACTCACGGGAAGAAGAACGGTTCGTGCCACTGGGCTACAGCTTTCAGGCGCGCTGCCTGATCGTCAGTCATTGCTACCGGGAATCCGATTCCGTGATCCGGTTGATCTCCGCCAGGCGCGCCACAGCGCAGGAAGAAGAAGTGTATTGGAGACTCCGATGAGAAGTGAATACGATTTTTCCCAGTCCCGCAAGAACCCATACGCCAATCAACTCAAGCGCCAGATCACTATTCGCCTGGACACTATGGCGGTGGACTACTTCAAGGAACTGGCGGCCGAGTTGGGGATGCCATATCAGAACCTCATCAATCTGTTCTTGAGGGACTGCGCCATCGAGAAACGCCGGCCGGTCATTCAATGGCCCCAGAAGGCGACGAAAGGGCCAGTTGGCCGCTGACGCTTACGGGCGATCGAACCACCGGCGCCGCAATGCCCTGTGACACCGCCAAGAATCTGGGGAAGCGGTCAATTCAAGTGGAGAAGTTGCTGGAAACCACGCTTTCCGGGGAGCCACTGCCCGGGGGCCCAGGAAAGCGACTACTCAACTTCGGCTACGCTCGCCGGCAAAACGAGTCAATCCAGGTCAAGAGCGGCCTTTAGACCGCCCCCGAGGTCTTCGATGAGGTCCGCTGGCAACGTGCCGATCCGTTTCGTGAGTTTCGCTCGGTCCAGCGTCGTGACTTGATGGCATACTGCGATGCTGGTCTTAGAAAGGCCAGCGACACCACTGGGGATCTCGACCACGGTAGGCCCGCGTCTGGCTTGCGTAATCGATGTAGACATCGGAACGACGATGACGGATCTCCACCCGGCTGTCTGGTTGAAGCCATCGGCGGACACCAGTATGACCCGACGGCGCCCCGTCTGTTTCGCCCCTGAGCGGGGCACGAGATCCGCCCAGTAAATCTCACCCCGTCTCATCTTGCCTCCAGGTCCCATTTCATCAACTGTTCGATCGCGGCCGATTCCAGGCTGGGATCCAGGTCGAATGGCGTGCCGGCCATCTCCGCCGCGTATGCCGCGATCGCGTTGTGCCTTTCCACTTTCTTTCTGGCGCGAAGCCAGAGTGCGATTGCCTCCCGAGCTACGGTTGTTGCGGGCAGTTGGACCCGTTCTGCCTCGGCACGGAGTTCGGCGTAGGTTCCTTCGGGAAGAGGAAGGTGGAAATTTTTCACGGAGCAGCCTCTTGCCTCCATTATGCCACGCAATCATGGCAGGGATGGAATGGCATCTGCCGGCCCCTACCCGAGGAGCGACTGCCTCTGGCTCTCAACTCGCCTGCCGGTCCCCAACTCTCCGTCTTCTCCAATGGACCCGTCGCGTCCCAACTCCGGCGCAACCCGCGATCGCCCCGCGCGGAATTGCGTAACCGGACGCACCGGGAACCGATAGAATGGCATTTGGATCGCCGGCTCCTTCTGCTCTCGATTCCGATCTTTTTCTGCACGCTCGCCTTCCGGCTTGGTCACGTCGATGTGCTGTGGGTGGACGAAGCGTATCCGCTGGCGGCGGCGGCGCGCATCTTGCACGGCGGCGTCCTCTACCGGGATCTCTGGTTTGACAAGCCGCCTCTTTACGCCTGGGTCTACCTGCTGTGGGGCGCGGAGCCGGGGTGGCTCCTGCGCGTGGGAGGATCGCTCTTCGCGACCCTCTGCTCGCTGCTCGCGGGCATCACCGCCCGCCGCCTTTTCGGCGCCACCGAGGCGGTCGGCGCGGCCCTGTTGCTGGGCTTCTTCCTTACCTTCGATCACCCGTTCGCCACGGTCCCGCTGGCGCCCGACTTGCTCACGGTGCCGTTCGCGCTCGCTGCGGTGTGGGCGGCGGCCTCCGGCCGGAGCATGCTGGCAGGATTCCTCGCAGGCGCCGCACTGCACGCCAACGCCAAAGCCTTCTACCTTCTTGCCGTGGTGATTCTTTGGCGCCCCCGCGATTGGCGGCGCACTCTCGCCGGCTACGGCGCCGCGGTGGCTGCCGGCCTGGCCGCCTTGACGGCCCAGGGCGCCCTGAGAGACTACTTCCAGCAGGTGTGGTCGTGGGGCATACTTTATTCGCGGGATTCTCCGCTGGCCAACCCGCTTGCGGAAGGGATACGACGCACCGGGGACTGGGCCGGATTCCACGCTGCCCTGGTGGCCGGAGCCGCCGCCTACTGGTGGCGGAATCGCGACGGGACGGCCGCGAGGCTCGCCTTTTGGGCGCTGCTCGCCTTGGGCTCCATCGCCGTCGGATGGCGCTTCTTCCCGCGGTATTACTTCGCACTGCTGCCGGTGATGACGCTGGCCGCCGCCCGCGGGCTCGCTCTGCTGCCGGCGCGCGCGCGGGCCTTGCTGCTGGTGCTGCTGCTCAGCGTTCCCACCGTGCGGTTCGGCGCCCGGCACCTCACCCTGGCGTACGAAACCCTGTCCGGCCGGGCGCACGACTGGCGGGACCTGGCACTGCTGGAGGACTGCCGGGCCGCCGCGGGCCGGTTGAAAAGTCTCGCCCGCCCGGGCGACAGCTTGTTCGTTTGGGGCTACCGGCCCGAGCTCAACGTGCTGGCGGGAATGCCCGCGGCCAACCGCTTCCTGGATTCCCAACCGCTCACCGGCGTCTTCGCCGATCGTCACCTCGTGACGTCGGAGGCCAGCGCGCCCCGGATTGCCCAGGCAAATCGGCGGGAGCTCGCCGCCTCGGCTCCGGACTTCATCGTGGACGGGCTGGGACCGTATAATCCCTCCCTCGCCATCACGGGTTTCCCGGATCTCCGGGATTGGCTGGCGCGCTACGAACTGGCCGGAAGCACCGGCGGGACGCGCATCTACAGGCGGAAATCGAAATGAAACAGCTCTACCGTAGTCTTCTGCGCCGCATGATCTCTCCCAAGCTGCTGAC
The DNA here is from genome assembly GCA_049512775.1 of Bryobacteraceae bacterium. Classification (GTDB taxonomy): domain Bacteria; phylum Acidobacteriota; class Terriglobia; order Bryobacterales; family Bryobacteraceae; genus Fen-330. The sequence goes on along the minus strand of JBEKWU010000079.1, from coordinate 3,533 downwards.
CCGAATTCGCCACCTGTCGCACATCGACGACCGTCTGCGTGACGTGGAAGCGGCGCGCGCCCGCCTGGCCGAGATCTGGCTCCGCCAACAGCATCCCTCCCTGTTCTCCGAGACCTCGCCCGGCTTGCCGGAGTTCAGCGTCTACTCGCAGAACGGGGAAGATGGGCTTCTCCTGTCGCTCATCGAGCAGACCGGCGCGGCGTCGAAGACCTTCGTGGAGATCGGCGTCGAAGACGCCCAAGAGTGCAACACGGCCATCCTGGCCTTTCTGCTGGGTTGGGACGGCTTGATGCTGGAGGCGAACCCGCTGGGAGCCGACGCCGCGCTGCGTCTGGCTGGGCGGCTGCTGGCCCGCAAGCGCAACCGGCTGCAAGTCCGGCAGGCGTTCGTCACCGCGGAGAACGTGAACGGACTCATCGAGGAAGCCGGCTTCAGCGGGGAACTCGGGGTGCTCTCGATCGACGTCGACGGCGTCGATTACTGGCTGTGGAAGGCCGTACGCGTGGTCAGCCCACGCCTGGTCGTCATCGAGTACAACGCTTCCTTCGGCGCCACCCGGGCCGTTACCGTTCCCTACAAACCGGACTTCCGCTGTCCGCGAGAGCACCCGGGCAGCCTCTATCACGGCGCCTCGCTCCCGGCCCTCGAACTGCTCGGCAGGCAGTTGGGCTACGCGCTTGTCGCCGTCGAGTCGGCCGGAGTGAACGCGTTCTTTGTCCGCCAGGACCTCTGTCCGCCGGCGCTAGCGGGGAGAAGCTCGGTGGATCTCTACCGGCCTCACCTCGGGCGTACGAAAGTGATGTCTCCGGAACGCCAGTGGGAGACCGTCGAACATCTGCCACTCGTGACCGTGACCTGACCCTCCACAACCTGATCTTCCATGCGGCGGGAGGCCGGCGATTTCCTGGAGGTGCCCGCTGCGACGGTGAAGAGCCGGCTCCACTCGGCCCGCAATAAGCTCAAAGAAAGGATGGTGGCAGTGATTCAAGATACTCTGCGGCAACACGCTCCCGGAGCCGAGCTCAACGAGCGGGCACGGAAAGTTCTGGAACGAGTCTCGGTGGTCGGTTTCGAGCTGCACCAGCGGGAGAAGAAGGACGGGCTGGCGCCGTGCCCGGAATCGACATGGCGCCTGGATGCGACTTATGTCCACCCCGGCGGTCCTCGAGAAGGCCGGAGTTTCGCGCCGCGCGGGGGACGCGGCCGCCAAGGGCGGCGATTGGCTCACGGCCCCCACACCCCGGCTCCGCGGTAGGGTACGCTGAATCGTCGGCCTCCCGTTATGTCACACAACGTTATCCCCAGTTCCCGAATCATTCGCGCGGCGCTTGCACTGAGCGCGCTGCTGGCAGTTTCGCCGCTGTCCGGCCTCGACGGCGGCGGCCTGCGGGTAAACGACAAGGAGTACCTGGACACACAGGGCCTCAGCGTGCTTCTCTACCACAATGTCTTCCATCCGGTCTTCATCGACCAGAAGGTGAGCGCGATGGAGATTATTCTCCACGGCCAGCGCATCGCCACCAACGGCGAGGTGCGTCTCGTGCCGGCGCCGGAGCAGTGGGATGCCGTCCCCGTCTTCAAGCGGCGCGTAGCCGACCAAGCCAACCGGCGCCTGACCGCCTTCTGCTCGTTCCCCGATTACGGCGTCAGCTATCGCCTGGAAGTGACCGCGGAAGACGGCGGCCTGCGCGTCGCCATTCACCTGGACCAGCCCCTGCCCGAGGCGTTGGTGGGCCAGGCCGGCTTCAACCTCGAGTTTCTGCCGTCCGCCTACTTCGGCAAGACGTACATCCTCGATGACGGCTTCGGCGTTTTCCCTCGCCATCCGAACGGGCCGATGACCAAGGACCGCAACGGCAAGTTCCAGCCTCAGCCGCTGGCTTCCGGCAAGAGCATCGTGCTCTCTCCGGAAGACCCGCTCACCCGCGTGGCCATCTCTTCCGAGGGCGCTCCGCTGATGTTGTTCGATGGCCGCAACCTGGCCCAGAACGGCTGGTTCGTCGTGCGCACCCTCATCCCCGCCGGGAAGACCGGCAGCGCGGTGGTCTGGCGCATCCGTCCCAACGTGATCCCCGGGTGGGTCCGGTCGCCGGTCATCGCGCACAGCCAGGTTGGATATCATCCCGACCGCGAAAAGGTCGCCGTCATCGAACTGGACCCCGCTTACGAGGCGCCCAGGGAGGCCCGCGTCCTCAGGCTTTCGGCCGATGGCAGCGCCCACGAAGTTTGCCGCCGCGAAGTGATGCCCTGGGGAAAGTGGTTTCGCTACAACTATGCGCGCTTCGACTTTTCTTCGGTTCGCGAACCCGGCCTCTACTTCATCGAATACGCCGGCCGGCGCACCGGTCCCTTCCGCATCGCGAAGGATGTCTATCGCAATCACGTCTGGCAGCCCAGCCTGGATACTTTCCTCGCGGTGCAAATGGACCACGTCTCGGTTCGTGAGGGCTACCGGATCTGGCACGGCGCGTCGCATCTCGACGACGCCCGCCAGGCGCCCACCAACACCACCCACTTCGATGGCTACGCTCAGGGCCCGACCACCGATTCGCCCTTCCAGCCCGGCGAGCACATCCCCGGATTGAACCAGGGCGGCTGGTTCGATGCCGGCGACTTCGATATCCGCACTCAGACCCAGGATGACGTGATCACTCATCTGGTTCTGGCGATCGAGGAGTTTCACGTCACCTGGGACGAAACGACCATCGACGAGAAGGCCCGCACGGTCGAAATCCACAGGCCCGACGGCGTTCCGGACGCCTTGCAGCAGGTCGAGCACGGCGTGCTTCAGGTCCTTGGTCAATTCCGGGCCATCGGCCACAGCATTCCGGGCATCGTCGAGCCCACATTGCAGCAGTACACGCACCTGGGCGACGCCGCCTCGAAGACCGACAACCGAATCTACTCGGCTAAACTGGGCCGGCTGGAAAACGACGGCGTCCATTCCGGGGTGCCGGACGATCGCTGGGCCTTCACCACGCGCAGCACGCCCTTGCAGTACCGCTCCGCCGCGGCCCTGGCCGCCGCGAGCCACGTGCTTCGCGGCTACGACGATCCGCTGGCGAAGGAGTGCCTCGACACGGCGGAGCGCGTCTGGAACGAGGAGCACAACCGCGCGCCGGCTCTTTTCCGCTCGTTCAACACCACCGGCGGCGCGCTGGCTGACGAGGAACTGAAGGCCGCCGTCGAGCTTCTCATCGCCACCAAAGGCGGTGCCGCGTATCGCACCCGGCTCCCGGAACTACTGCCGGGGATTCGGGAGCGCATGGCCGGCGCGGGATGGATCGCGGCCCGCGCGCTGCCCTTCATGGATGCGGGTTTTCGAAGCCAGCTCGAAACCGCGGTGCGGGAATACAAAACCAGGCTCGACGCCGAGCTGGCCCAAAACCCGTTCGGCGTGCCGATTCGCGCAACTAGCCCGGATGTTTCACACGAAAAGCCGATTGGCGCGCCGGCCGGGACAAAACAGCGCGGCGACGGCCCGCTGAGCGACAGCACTGCTGGGCGCACCGGCGGGGACCTCGATTTCAGGT
>JBEKWU010000078.1:0-25278 GCA_049512775.1 Bryobacteraceae bacterium | reverse complement strand
GGTGCGCAACGACGTATCGGTGAAGCCGCGATCCCCGAAAAGTCGTTCCGCGGCATCGAGGATGCGATCCTTGGTGGTGGGAAGATCCACAGGCAGCCTCCATCGAACGTTTAATTGAAACGGTCGTATGATTCAATTATGTGTTTGAATCGGGCGCTGTCAAGCGGAGTTTCAGGCCGCATCCTGGCCCGGCCTAGAAGATCCCACCCGACGCCGCCACACCGCTGCGACTTTCGCCTTGACGGTGGGTGTGCCTCCGAAGGCAGTTTCCGAAACGCTCGGCCATGCCAGCGCCGCGTTTACCCTGGATGTCTGTTCCCATGTCCTCCCGCACACGCAGGACTCCGCAGCCGCCACCGTGGGAGCTCTGCTGATGAATCGCAAAAGGCCTCGCAAGGACTACGCCAATGGCGTATAGTGGATTCGTGAAGCAGACTCCGATTTCGGTCGTCGAAACCGGGACCTTCGTGCGCCAGGTTGACGAGCTGCTGTCCGCTTCAAGCCGCGAGGAGCTGATCGGATTCCTGGCGTTCAACCCCGAGGCGGGCGACGTGATTCCGGGGACCGGTGGAATCCGGAAGGTCCGGTGGGCGGTTGCCGGAAAGGGCAAACGCGGCGGCCTGACGGCACTTCAGAAGATCGCCGCGGCGCTTCAGGAAGAGCAGATGGGGAGGAAACCACGGTGAGTGCAAGCAAGAGGACGAAGCGGGCCGTGCCCGGCCACAGGGCGGCGAAGAGCACGTTCGGCAGCGAGCTGGTCAAGAGTACGGAGCAGGCACTAGCCTACGCGAAGGGACAGGACGTTCCCGCTCGCGTGACCACCGTCATGGTTCCCACAGTGGACGTGAAGGCGATTCGCCGGCGTCTGGGGCTCAGCCAGGCCCAGTTTGCCGGGAAGTTCGGGTTCGCCCCTGCCTCGGTGCGCAACTGGGAACAGGGGCGGCGGATTCCCGACGGCCCCGCCCGTATCCTGCTGGCTGTCATCGGCGAGCACCCTGAGGTTGTGGAGAGCGTGCTGCGAAGAACCGCGTAGGCTTTGAGGCGACTGCGGTTGGAACAGAGACAAAAACAGGCTCGCGGGCTGAGTGCAAATTGCCAGGTGCTTTGTTTTGCATGGTGAGCGCGGCAGGAATCGAACCTGCAACCTACTGATTAAGAGTCAGTTGCTCTGCCAGTTGAGCTACGCGCCCGATTTCGGTGGACCTTCACTTTTATAGCACAATCGCAGAGCTCTCTGCTTCAAGGGGGGCGCGCAATGCGTCCGTAAGGAAGGGTTCGGCCGGGGGGCGGCGGCGTGGATGGTTCTCGCTGCGAATGCAGCACGGCGAAGATCCGCTAGAATAATGTGGACGGAGGAAGAGTTGCGTCTTATCTTGGCCGGAGCGGCGGGGTTCATCGGCTCGCACCTCACGGATCGCCTGCTGGCCGATGGCCACGAGGTTGTCGGTGTGGACAACCTGCTTACCGGATCGCTCGCCAATCTGAGGCATCTGGGGGGCCACCCGCGGTTCCGTTTCATCCTGCACGACATCACCCGGCCGATGGAGATCGACGGGCCCGTGGATGGCGTGCTGCACCTGGCGTCGCCGGCGAGTCCGAGGGACTACCTCGATCATCCCATCGAGACCTTGGAGGTCGGCGCAACGGGCACGCGCAACATGCTCGAGCTGGCGCGCCGGTTCGGCGCCCGATTCCTGCTGAGCTCGACCTCGGAGTGCTACGGCGACCCGCTGGTGCATCCGCAGGTGGAGACCTACTGGGGGAACGTCAACCCGGTGGGGCCGCGCTCTTGCTACGACGAGAGCAAGCGTTACGCCGAGGCGCTGACCATGGCCTACCACCGCACCTACGGGTTGCGAACCAACATCGCGCGGATCTTCAATACGTACGGCCCGCGGATGAAGCTGAACGACGGCCGCGTGGTGCCGGCGTTTCTGGAACAGGCGCTGGAGGGGCGCCCCATCACGGTATTCGGAGCCGGAACGCAGACCCGCAGCTTCTGCTATGTGAGCGACATGGTGGAGGGGCTGTGCCGCCTGATGCTCTCCGAGGAGCGCTATCCGGTGAACCTGGGCAACCCGAGCGAGATGACCATTCTGGAGTTTGCCAGGAGCGTTCAGCGGCTGATGGGCGGCAACGGCGAGATCGAGTTCCAGCCCCTGCCCGAGGACGATCCCAAGCAGCGGCAGCCGGACATCTCCAAAGCGCGCGAAGTGCTGGGCTGGACGCCGAGCGTGCCGCTGGAGGAGGGCCTGGTCCACACGGTCGAGTACTTCCGCAAGCTGCCGATGCCGTAGGAGGCGCCGCGCGCCCCGCCCGGCCCAGGCCTTCAGCAGCGGCTGGATCTCGGCGAGCTTCCGGGCGAGGGCGGGGAAGTCCACCTTCATCACGCGCAGCGCTTCGATGCGCCGGATCTCGGGAGGCGTTTCGATGCCGTTGTGCAGCGGAATCTGTGCGCAGTCGTCGAAAGCCAGCCTGCGCTCGGTCTCTTTGGAAAGCAGCTCGTCGATCAGTCTCCGCGCGTTCTCCAGGTGGCGCGCACCGCGGATGAGGATCACCGCGTTGGGGATGAGCATTACGCCGGGGCCGCCCTCGTGCTGGTCCGGAAAGATCATCTCGAGATGCCCGTGCTGCCGGAGCCGGCTGACGGCGTAGTAGCTGCCGACCAACGCGAAATCGGCCGCGCCCGCCGCCACCAGGTCGGCGCTTTCGCCGTCGCTGGCGGACACTCTGACGGCGTTCCTTTTCAGGCCGTCCAGGAAGGCGCGGGCGCGCTCATCGCCCCAGAGTTCGAACAGCGCGGCCAGGTGCATGGCGGTGGCGCCGGCCAGAGGGTTGGCGATCACCGCCCTGCCGCGATGGTGCGGATCGGTGTACGCCGACAGGCCCTCGGGTTCCTCCTCGAGCCCGCGCCGGGCCAGGATCACCCGCGCCCGGGCCGAAAAGCCCGTCCAGTGCCCGGCGGGATCCTTGAACTGATCCGGGATGCCCGCGGCATTCGGGGAGAGGTATGGCTGGGAGACCCCCCGTTGCTTCAGCAGTTCGGCGCGCACCGGCTCGTTGGCCCAGTAGACATCCGCTCGCGGGTTGTTCTTCTCCGCGATCAGCCGTTCCATCAGCCCGGCGGTCTTGGCCTCCTTGTCGTCGTACACCGCCTGGACGGCGATGCCGGTCGCTTTCCCGAAATCCCCAAGAATCGGCTCCGCGAAGACCCGATCCTGGCTCACGTAAACCACGACGGTACCGGTTCGCGAGCCGCTGCCGGCGCAACCGCACAGCAGGAGGGGCATGAGACCAACGGGAAGCAATTTCAGAGTCATCGAAAGCTGATGCTGCCAGGCTTGGCCCGAACATCCATTCTACTCGCACGCCGCTCCAGCCGCAGTCCGCTCGCGGCAAATCCCGCGCTTGCTCCGGCGGATGAAGCTCACCAAGTGCAGGGTGTGCTCGGTCGGGATCTCGGCCTCGACGCGCGCCAGCGCCTCCTCGAGCTTCAGCCCCGCGCGGAACAGGATGCGGTAGGCGGTCTTGAGAGCCGCGATATCCGCCGTCTGGAAGCCGGCGCGCTTCAACCCGACCAGGTTCAGGCCCAGCGGCGCCATTCTGGATCCCTCGTAAAGAAAGAACGGCGGCACATCGCGGTTCACCCGCGACCTACCGCCGATCATCGCCAGCCGGCCGATCTTCGAGTACTGATGAATCCCCACGCCGCCGGAGATGAAGGCCTGGTCCTCGATCTCCACGTAGCCGGCCACCAGCGCGCAACTGCAAATCACGGTGTCGTTGCCCACCCTGCAGTTGTGCGCGATGTGCCCCGAGGTCATGATGTAGTTCCGGTCGCCGATTTCGGTGGCCGACTCCGGCTGCGTGCCGCGGGAAATGGTGAAGTGCTCGCGGATGCGGTTGGCGCTGCCGATCCGCAGGTAGCTGCGCTCGCCGGTGAAAGCCTTGTCCAGGGGGTCGGTGCCGAGCACCGTTCCGGCCGAGATCTCGTTTCGCTCGCCCAGCGCGGTCCAGCGCTTGACATAGACGTACGGTTCCAGCCGGCAGAACGCCCCGATCTCGACATCGGATTCGATCACGCAGTATTCGCCGATCACCACCTGCGGCCCGATCGAGGCATCCGGATGGACCCGCGCGGTGGGGGCCACCACCGCCGAGGAGTCAATGGCCATAACCTTGTATGATAGTCCACGGGCGGGTGGGAAGCCCGCCCCCAACGATGCGGGTACGCGAACTAGCGGAATGGCTGGGCGCCACCTTCGAGGGCGACGGAGAGAAGGAACTGGCGCGCGCCGCCAGCCTGGAGAGCGCGGGGGCAGCCGACCTGGCCTTCGTGGGCAGCCGCAAAGCCGCCGGGCTGGCACTCGCCTCGGCCGCAGGCTGCCTCATCGCACCGCCGGAATTCCCCAATCCCGCCGGCCGCACCCTCATCCGCGTCCCCGAGCCGCGCACCGCTTTCGCGCGGGCCGTCAGCCGCCTTCATCCGGCGGCGCCGCTGGAGCCCGGCATCCATCCCACGGCCGTGGTGGCCGAGACCGCGGAAGTCGGTCCCGGCGCCGCCATCGGGCCGCACGCCAGCATTGGTGAGTCGGCGCGAATCGGCGCGCGCACGCGCATCGGGGCGGGTTGCGCCATCGGCCGCCGCGTCACGCTGGGCGAAGACTGCATTCTCCACGCCCACGTCACGGTCTACGACGACTGCGACATCGGCGCCCGCGCCGTCCTGCATTCCGGGTGCGTGATCGGCGCGGACGGATTCGGCTTCGCGATGGCTGGGGATCACTACGAGAAATTCCCGCAGATCGGCCGGGTGGCGATCGGCGACGACTGCGAGATCGGCGCCAATTCCTGCGTGGACCGCGCCGCGCTTGGGGTGACTTGGATCGGCCAGGGCACCAAGCTCGACAACCTGGTGCACGTGGCGCACAACTGCCGCATCGGCCGGCACGTCGTGGTGGCCGCGCAGACCGGCTTCTCGGGCGGTGTGGTGGTCGAGGACTACGCGGTGATCGGCGGACAGGTCGGCATCGGCGACAAGGCACGCATCGAGACCCGCGCGGTGCTGGGATCGGGCTGCGGGGTGCTGACCTCGAAGATCGTGCGCGCCGGCCAGGTGGTTTGGGGCACGCCCGCGCGTCCGCTCAAAGAGCACCTGGAGCAGCTCGCCAACCTCGCCCGCCTCCCCGGGATGCGCAAGGAATTCGCGGAACTGCGCCGCCGCCTCCAGGAGCTGGAGGGGGACCAAGACGCCGGCCGCCGCCGGGGGGCATAGCCGCGGCATCGGCAAGACCTCGTCAGAAGTCGACCTGCAACTCCGCCTTCAAAGGGGTAATGTCGTACCAGGCCTCGCCTAGCCTGCGCTTGTGCGCCTCGCCGTTCTCGATGAACTTCAGCAGATCGGCGACCTGCGACCGGCCTTCGGGGGTGGCCACCGCCTGCCGCGGGGTCTTGCCGCCCAGCGCGGGCAGCGGAGTGTCCGGCCAGGTGCGGTAGTGCTCGGCCATGAATTTCTGAACGAGCTCCCGCTCGATCTCCGGCGGAAGCCCGCTCTCTGGCTTGGGCCCCGAGCGCTTGGCCTTGCGCATCGCGGTCTCCAGCCCGGTGAACTTGTCGCGCTGGTGCCTCACCGCCGTCCCCGCCAGGCTCTCCACCAGCTCCCGGCCCCGCGCGAGGCGCTCCCTCGAATTGGTCTCCAGCAGCAGACGGCCGCCTTCGACCCGCAGCATCCCCAGCGACCGCCGGCGCCCGTCCTCCGCTCGCGGTTTCTCGTGCCAATCGAAGCGGCCCTCCGCCGGGTCGATGTGGTCCAGCACCTCCGAGGACTCGAGCGCCCGCATCAATGCCGCCTGGTCCAGGACCTCGTAGGCCGCCTCCGAGAACACCACCGGATCGCCTTCCGCGCTCACCACCTTCAGCGAGCGTGCCGCTTGCTCGCCCAGCTCGAGCGCCTTCCTCCGCAGGCGGTGGCTGTTCGCCCGCAGGTAGCTGGGCCAGGGCAGGCCGCTGGTCTTCTGGTCCGAGAGAATCCAGTCCCGCAAGGGCCCGGATTGCGACCGCGGTATGTTGAGCCCAAATCCGCTCAGCCCCATCCCGCCGTCCGTCTCCTCGACCCGGATGAGCACGCAATCCCAGCGCGCCGACTGGCGCGAGGCGCTCACGTCGTGCGCGAAGATCACCTCGCCGGAGAGCAGGTCCTGGATCTCGATGCCTTTCTCCGGCTCGACTCGCTGCACTTCAAAAAGGCTGTAGCGGCTGCGCGACCAGCGCTCCAGAAAGTCGCACTCGCGCGCCGTGAGCTGCTTGCGGTTCCGGGCGAGGAACTCCTCGATCAGGGTCCGCCGCAGCCGCGGGGAAACGTAGTCGTAGATGAGCCACTCGACAAATGGGGCTTTGTCGGCATCGTCCAGCGGCGCGCCGAGCGATCCCCCGAAGAACAGGGCCACGGCATGATCCATGTCGCGGGCACGCAATCCTTCCTCCGCAAACGCCAACAATCTCTGGCGCAGGGCCACCTCCACGCTGTCAAGCTTGCGCCCAGGCGGAGCTTCTTCGGCTTTCCGTTCGTCCTCCTCGGCGCGCTCCCGCCAGCAGCAAAAGTCGTAGACGGTTCGCTGGTCCGGCTCGATTTCGGACCGTACGGGATTCCAGGCCTTCAGAAGCTGATAGCAGCTCGCGCGCCCCTTTCGCGTCAGTTCGCGCGAGTGCCGGTCGAAGGCGGCTTTCACGATCGCCGGCCCGCGCTTCCCTTCCACCCGGAGAAGGGCCGTCGCCGCCAGCAGGAACAAGACATCGCGTTGCGCTTTTTGCACGCTTCCCAAACGCTCGATCATGCCGAGCAGGAGTCCGCCGGCGCCTTTCACGGGCGGCATCAGCGCCAAGTGCTGGGCGATGGCGCCTAGGGTGAAGGGGTCGGCCTCCCCAGCGATCCGTTGAAAGGCCTCGAGCGCCTCGGCCGGCCGGCGGTCGGCGATTCGCGCCACCGCCCAGTGGGCGACGTCGCTGAGCACTTCGTTTTTCAGCGTGCAGAACTCCACCAACTCGGGCAGCGCCGCGGGGTCGCCGATCTCCCCAAGCAGCGCCAGGCTGGCCTCGGCGGGGAAATCCTCGCCCTCGGGCAACTCGTCTTCAAACCACCCGCGCAGCACCCCGATGAGCAACGGCCCGCATTCCGCGCCGCATTCCACGATGAGATCCACCAGCTCCCGGTCCAGCCGGCCAGCCGGCGCCACCTGCAACTCGTGAATGAGCCGGTAGGGCCGAAGCACATCCGCCGCCCGTTGTGGCTGGGGCGTCCGCTGGGCGGCCATCTCCGCTAGAGCGGCTTCCACGTCCGTACGGGTCTTGAATTCCAGGCCTGATTTCAGAAGCCCGTTCAGCGCCTCTTCGTCGCGGAGAACCTTCCGCAAGCCCAGCTCCAGAAGTCCCTCCGTCAGCGAGGAGCTTTTCTTGTGCCTCATCACCAGACCGGCCAGCAACATGTAGCACTGATACTGGCAGGGGTGCGCCTGGATTCCACGCCAGCAAAGCCGTTCGGCCTCCTCCGGATTTCCCGCCTCGCGCCGCGCCAGCGACAGCCCGAGCAGTGCGACCAAGTTGTTGGGATCCAGTTCGAGCCCCTGCTGGAAGGCCTGCTCTTGAGTCAGAGCGCCAGCCTCCATCTGCTGGTAGAGTTTGCGGCGCGCCGCGGCGACGGAAGGGGGAAGCATTATCATGGGACGTGCTCCCCATTTTACCCCGGCCCGTCACGGTATAATGCCCGCCTGTAGGAGGCACATGCCCGAGACCAACGAGACGCCCGAAACCAAGTCGCTTCCCCAAGACGCATACACGCCGCTTGCGCCCGGCGCCGTCTACAAACCGATCGTGCCGGCCGGCGCCATTCTGCCGGAGCTCACCTGGCGCTCGGTAGGCTGGGGCGTTCTGCTGTGCATCGTTTTCAGCGTCGCTTCGGCCTATTCCGGCCTGAAGGTCGGGCAGGTCATGGAGGCGGCCATCCCCATCTCGATCCTGGCGATCGGTCTGGCGCGGGTCTACCCCCGCCGCTCGAGCCTGCTGGAGAACGTGATCATCACCAGCATCGGCGGGGCCGCCGGGTCGGTGGCCGCGGGCGCCATCTTCACGCTGCCCGCGCTCTACATCCTGAAGCTCGATCCGCATCCCCTCCAGACCATCTTCATCTGCGTCGCGGGCGGCTGCCTCGGGGTCCTGTTCCTCATCCCGCTGCGCCGCTATTTCGTCCGCGACATGCACGGGCAGTTCCCCTACCCGGAAGCCACGGCGATCACCGAGGTGCTGGTGACCGGCGAAAAGGGCGGCTCGCAGGCCAGGCTGCTGCTTCAGGCCACCGCCATTTCGGGGGTTTACGATTTCTTCGTGAGCACCTTCCAGGTCTGGAAGGAGAAAGTCGACTTGCAGTTCCTTCCCGCCATGCGCGCGCTCACCGAGCGCGGCCGGATCGTCTTCAGCTTCGACGCCGTGGCCTTCATCCTGGGCCTGGGATACGTCATGGGTCTGCGAAGCTCGATGATCCTGTGCGCGGGCGGCGTGCTGGCGAACTTCGTGCTCGTACCACTCATTTGGATGATCGGCAGCCACCTGCCTGGAGCAGTCTACCCGGCCACCGACCCGATTGCCAAGATGGCGGCGGGCGACATCTTCGGCAGCTACGTGCGGTACGTCGGGGTGGGCGCGATTGCCACGGCCGGCATCTTCGGAATCGTCAAGTCGCTGCGCATCGTCGCCGGATCGTTCTCGATCGCCGCGCGCACGTTCCGCCACGGCGAAGGCGGCGGGCTGGAGCGCACCGACCGCGACATCCCCGTGATGTCGATTCTGCTCGGCGTCATCCTCAGCGCGCTGTGCGCCGGCATTTTCTTCGGGAGCCTCACCTCGACCCTTGCCATCGTGGCCACGGGCCTGCTGATGACCCTGGTGTTTTCGTTCTTCTTCACCTCGGTCGCCGCCAACGCGATCGCCACCACGGCCCGGAACCCGGTCTCGGGCATGACCATGCTGACCATCATCATTTCCTCGGCCGTGCTGCTGCGCTTCGGGTTTTCGGGAACCGCGGGCATGTTCTTCGTGATGGCGATCGCGGGCATGGTCTGCACGGCGCTCTCGGTCTCCGGCCAGACCATCACCGACCTGAAGACCGGATACTGGCTTGGCTCGACGCCCGCCGCGCAGGAGAAGGTGAAGTTCCTGGGCGTACTGGCTGCGGCCGCCGCGAGCGGCCTCACCATCGTGCTGCTGGCCCGCGCTTTCCAGTTTGGCGAAGCCATCCCCGGCGACGCCCGCGCCGTGCTGGTCGCGCCCCAGGCCTCCATCATGAAGGCGCTGGTCCAGGGCTTCATGAGCCACCAGCCGATCGCCTACATCCTGTTCGGCGCGGGCGCGATGACGGCGCTCATGATGGAAATGCTCGGTGTGCCGGCGCTGGTCTTCGCGCTGGGCATGTACCTGCCGCTGGAGCTGAACACGCCGGCCCTGGTGGGCGGATTCCTGGCGCATTTCCTCGGCCAGCGCTCGGAGAAACTGGGCGGGCCGCGCGGCGCCATCGTTCGCGAGCGCGGCGTCATCATCGCCTCGGGGCTGATGGCCGGCGGCGCGATCGGCGGCGTCATCGGGGCCGGTCTGCGCCTGGCGCCGGGCTACTCGAAGACCCTCATCACGACGCCTTTCTACAGCAACGAGCCCGTTTCGCAGCTTGTCTCCGCGGCGCTGTTCATCGGGCTTTGCATCTACGTCTGGTATGGATCGTTACACCGCCAGAAGGAGGAAGCATGAGCGAATCTTTTCCCTCGCTTGCCGGCAACGCCATTCTGGGCATCGATACTTTGTGGGGCGGCGACGTGATGTGCCCGTCGGGCACAGGCCGCTTCATCGCGGATTCCTGGTTCTCCGACGAGCCGCTTCCGCCCGCCTATACCGATCCGGTCGCGGCTCGCCTGCGCGCTTCCGGCGGCGTTTCGGCCAAGAGCCCGGACCGCGCCGCCATTGACGCCTACCTCGCCGCAGTCGATGTGCGCGGCGCCATCGCGGGCCTGGCCGCGGAGGGCAACACCATGCCCGGCCCGCGCGGGGAATACGTCCGCGGGCTGGCGCTGTGTTTTGAAGTGATGTGGGACCTGGCGATGGAGCTGCTCGGCAAGGGCGATCCTGTGCCTTACCAGCGCTGCGTCGAGGCCTCGACGGGCCAGGAACCCGCGCCCTCGCGTCCCGAGGCGAAACGCGAGCGCGTGGCCGAGCTGCTGGCGCGCGCCGGGCACCCTTCGCGCACCGGCGAGGAACTGCTCGCGGCCGTCGATGCCTGGCGCCGGCCCCGCCGCATCCCCATGGCCTCCGTGCGCGCGCTGGGGGCCGCCTTCATCGCCGAGTTCGACCGCCTCAGCGCCGAGAACCTGCTGCCCTGGCTGCCCGGCGAACTTCACGCGGTGCCGCGCGCCAACATCCGTTTCCTGCCGATTCAAGACGCCTGGTTCTCCGGCTCGATGAACTACCTGGGCCGCGCGCGGCGTCCGGACGGCGCGCCGGAGTACGAGGCCACCTACGAGATCAACGCCTCGCTGGAGATCTCCGTGCCCGAGTTCGAGCAACTGGTGAGCCACGAGGTCGTGCCCGGCCACGTTACGACCTTCGCCTACCTTCAGAACCTGTACGTCCGCGGATTGGTCGGCTTCGAAGCCAGCGTGCTCACCATGAACACCCGCGCCGCCGCCCTGTTCGAGGGCATCGCCAACAACGCCATCTTGGTCGCGCACGGCGTCAACGAAGTCGACCAGTTGCCCGACGAAGACCTGCAAATCGGCGCGCTGCTGGCCCTGCTCCAGGACGACGCGAAGAACCAGTCTTCGTACCTCACCTGGCGGGAAGGCCTGCCGCAGCCCGAGGTCGCCGCCGTGCTCCGCCGCGACTTCCTGGTCTCCGCCGAGCGCGCCGAGAAACTCTCCGGCCCTTGGGGCCGCCACCCGCTGCTGGGGCGCATGTACCTGCCCGCCTACCGCGCCGGCACCGAGCGCGTCGCGGCCCTCCGCCGCCGCTACCCACCCGGCCAGTTGCTCCCCGCGCTTTACGGCTGCGCCGGGTTGGTGGACATCACGACCATCGAATCCGTGCTTGCGCTGTAACCCGTTCCGAGGGGCGCGCGTCCAGGGAGCATGGTCAAGGCGCTGGTCGTATCACTGGCTGTCGCACTCTCCATTCCCGGCCAGACCGTCTCGCGCGAAAAGGAGATCGCGATGGGCAGGCAACTGGCCGCGGAAATCGAGCGGCAGTCGAAGATCCTCGATGACCCGGTCACGTTCGAATACGTCAGCCGCGTCGCCGGGAGAATCGCGCGCGGCGTGACCCTCGACATCCCGCTCACCTTGAAGCTGCTCGACACGCGCGAGCCGGAGGTGATCGCCCTCCCCGGAGGCTTTCTCTACCTCAGCTCCGGCCTTATCGTCCGACTGGAAGGCGAAGCGGAATTGGCCGGCGTTCTCGCTCACGCGATCGCCCATCTTGCCGCGCACCATGGCACCCAGCCCCTCCACGTCTCGAACCTCGCATCCATTCCGATCATCTTCCTGGGGGGCTGGCGAGGCGTATGTACGCGACTCCCACACGGAAAGGCCCCATTTCCGGTTGCCCTGAAATCGGCCTCTGCCCGTTGGGAAGCGGAAGCGGACCAACTCGCGCTCGACTATCTCCACCGCGCCGGCTACGATCCCATCCCCCTCGCCCCGATCTTCGAGAGGCTGCGCGCGCCGAACCCGGCAGAGCCCGGCCCTCGGAAACCTACTTACCCGCCAGCGCCTTCACCAGACGGTACATAAACTCGCGCCCTTCGTAGAGCGCCGTCGCGGCGATCCGCTCGTCCTTTCCGTGCGCCCGGATGTCGTCTTCGTCGTCGGCGATTCCGGAGACGCCGTAGGTCGGGATGCCGGAGCGCCGCAGCGCCTTCCCGTCAGTTCCGCCCTGCGACATGA
Source organism: Bryobacteraceae bacterium (assembly GCA_049512775.1). GTDB lineage: Bacteria > Acidobacteriota > Terriglobia > Bryobacterales > Bryobacteraceae > Fen-330. The sequence continues at coordinate 13,306 of JBEKWU010000078.1, read as the reverse complement.
TGGGCACAACCGGCACGCCCGGCCACAAGGACTCGGTGGCCGCCTTCATCGCCTGCATGACCTCCGGATCGAGCGGGGACGCAGGGCTGCCGACGCCATCCAGCGGGCTCTGCGGCGTCAAGCCGATGGCGTCGTCGGCGATCACCCGCCGCAATGTCCGCTCGACGTCGGCGGGGGCGTGCCCGGGCAGAATCCGGCAGTTGACGGTGGCGCGGGCGGATTGCGGCAGCGCGTTCTCGGCATGCCCGGCCTCGAGCATGGTCGCCACGCAGGTGGTGCGCAGCACGGCATTCCAGTCCGGCGAAGCCGACAGGAACGCCACCGCCGCGGGATCCGGCGGGCCGGTCGAGAGCATCTTCGAGACCGCCTGGGCGACTTGCCCTCCCACCCGCGCCCCAATGGCTTCGAAGTAGGCCCTCCGGCCCGCATCCAGCATCACCGGGAATTCGAGCGCGCTCAGCCTCACCAGCGCCCCGGAGAGTTCGTAGATCGCGTTTTGCTTCCGCGGAACCGAGCTATGGCCTCCCTTGTCCCTGGCCTCGAGCACGAAGGTCAGGTAGCCCTTCTCGGCGTACTGGAGTTCATTGAGCAGGTTCCGGCCGCTCTTGACTTCCAGGCCGCCGCCGTCCACGTTGAGGCAGTACTCCGATTCGATCAGCGGGCGCCGATTCTCCAGCAGCCACGTGATGCCGTTCTCCGGCCCGCCGGTCTCCTCATTCGCGGTGAGCGCCAGGATCAGGTCCCGATCCGGCCGGTAGCCCTCCTTCCGCCAGCGGATGAAGTCCGCAACCAGGATGGCGACTCCGTCCTTGACGTCGATGGTCCCGCGGCCGTAGAAATAGCCGTCCTTCTCGACGAACCGGAACGGATCGGTGCTCCAGTCCGCGCGGTTGGCCTCGACCACGTCCAGGTGGGCAATGAGCAGAATCGGTCTGTGAGCGCCCGTGCCGCGCAGCCGGGCAACCAAGTTGGCCCGTTCCGGGCGCGGGCCGAGCACCTGAACGTCCGCGGCTGGAAATCCGGCCGCCAGCAGCCGCGCAGCCATTGCCTCGGCCGCCTTGCCGGTGTTTCCCGTCCGCGCGGTCGTATCGATCTCGACGAGCTCGCGAAGAATGTCGCGAACCAACGCGTCTTCCGGATTCTGCTGCGCGAGCGCCGCCGCGCCGACAAAAAGGTTGGCCCATACCAAGCGCGAGAACATGCCGCCCAGTATAGCGCGCTCCCAGCTACCGGTTCCGCGCCTCCGCAACCGGCAGGAACCGCTCGCAGAAGGGATAGGGGACGGGGACGGGCTGGCCGGTCTCGGTCAGCCGGCCGGTGTTGTCGTCGATGCGGAAGACCACTGCGTTGTCGCTGCCGTGGTTGGTGACCAGCAGCCAGCGGCCGGTGGGATCGAAGGCGAAGTTCCGCGGCATCTTGCCTTGCGTGGGGACATGCTCGACGAATGTCAGCCGTCCGGTCTTGGCGTCGATGGCGAACACGGCCAGGCTGTCGTGGCCCCGATTCGAGGCGTAGAGGAACTTGCCGTTGGGATGCACCCGGATCTCGGCGCAGTTGTTGACGCCTTTGAAACCTTCGGGCAGCGTGGATACGGTTTCGATCTCGGTCAGAGTTCCGCGGGCGGAATCCCAGGCGAAGGCGACGACCGTGCTGCCCATCTCGTTGATCACGTAAACGAACCGGCCGTTGGGGTGAAACGCCAGGTGGCGCGGGCCGGAGCCCGGCGCGACTTTCACAAACGGCGGGTCGTTGGACTGCATCGAGCCGTCGCGGGCGTCGAAGCGGTAAATGAACACCCTGTCCAGGCCGAGGTCGCCCACCAGGACGAAGCGGTTGGCCGGGTCAACCTTGATCGAGTGCGCATACGCGTGCTTCTGCCGCTGCGGATTGACGCTCGAGCCGGTGTGCTGGAAGAAGGCGGTGCGCTCGCCGATGCTGCCGTCGGGCTTCAGGGCGAAGGCGGCGATATTGCCGCCCTCGTAGTTGGCGACGAAAAGGTAGCGGCCCGTGGCGTCCAGGTCGACGTAGTTCGCGTCGGCGCCGCCGCTGGGCTGTTGGTTGAGCAGGGTGAGGCGCGCGGAGGCCGGATCGATGGCATAGGCGCTCACCGCGCCGACCGGCTGGCCCTGGAAGGTCTTGATCGAGTTGGAGGCGTAAAGATGCCGGCCGTCGGGATGGATCACGAAGAACGCCGGAGCCGCCGCCTGGATCAGGAACTCGGGCTTGGTCAGAACGCCAGTGGCGGTGTCGAAGCGCGCCAGGGAGAAGCCGCGGCCGGGACCCTCCGTGTGCGTGCCGAAGTAGACGAACATGTCCGCGGCGGACGCCGGCAGCGAGGCCAGCGCGGCCGCGAGAAGTAGAGTGGGTCTGGTCATAGCGCGCCTCCGGCGCCGGTCTCACCTGGTCTTGTAGCTGAATGTCACCTTGGTTTCTTCATCGATTACCAGCGGCCTCACGAATCGGTACGAATTGCCGGCTCGCGGCACATCCACCCGGATCGGCAGCACGCCGACAACACGCCGCTGGAGATTCATGACGTTGGAGGAGGCCGCGGTCTCAGCCGCCGCCGCGGCCTTCCTGGCCTCGCGTTCAACCGGCGGGAAATTACGCCCAGCACTACTAGTTGTAACCTCGATCGACTCCATAGTAGTCCCCACTTGCAGAGTAAGGTTGTACCGCGAGGGCCGGCTGGCACCATATTCATAGGCTACTCGCCTTTCTTGCCAGGGGCCTCCGTTTTGGACTTCCGGATCGGAATCATCATACACCAGACCGCTTCCCGGTGGACCGTTGCAGCCGGGTTCCCCGAGGGCGGCGATTTGGTCTGATAGAATGGAATTCCAGAGCGCGCGAGATGCCCTTTCTTGAGAACCGGTTTGAGAAGAACGTGCTGGTCACCTCGGTGGATTACGTGTTCAACTGGGCGCGGAAGTCCTCGCTTTGGCCTCTGACGTTCGGGCTGGCCTGCTGCGCCATCGAGATGATCGCCGCCAGCGCGGCCCGTTTCGACATCGCCCGGTTCGGCGCCGAGGTGTTCCGCCCCTCTCCCCGGCAGTCGGACCTGATGCTGGTGGCGGGTACGGTGACCCTCAAGATGGCCCCGGTGCTCAAGCGCCTCTACGACCAGATGCCGGAGCCGAAATGGGTCATCTCGATGGGGGCCTGTTCGAGCGTGGGCGGTCCTTTCAACACCTACGCGGTGCTCCAGGGGGTTGACAAAATCGTGCCGGTGGACGTTTATGTGGCGGGCTGCCCGCCGCGGCCGGAGAACCTTTTCTACGCCCTGCTGAAGTTGCAGGACAAGATCGACCACATGACCACGCTCGCCCGGCGGCCCACCGAGGTCCGGCTGGACGAGTCGATGCTGGAAGACTTCAAGAAGCAGGTCATGATTGCCCAGATCCAGCATCCGGCGTGACGGCCGGCCGGCGCCCGAGTGTTCTACAGGGATCCACAGCAGGTTTACCGGGTCACGGAGCTGGAGCGGTATCCGTGGCTCGAGCATGGTTTCGGAACCCGCCTGTCGGAGGGTTGGCCGCCCCAGCCGCTGGTCCGGCTCCGGCAGGTCCATTCCGCCATCTGCCTTTGCGCCGACGACGCCGGGGAGCGGGTGGGAACGGGAGACGCTCTGCTCTCGAATACTCCGGGCCGGTACCTGAGCGTCCGGACCGCCGACTGCATTCCTATCCTGTTGGTGGACGAACGGTTGAGAGCGATCGCCGCCGTGCATGCCGGCTGGAGAGGCACCGCGGAAGGGATCGCCGCCAGGACCGTGGATGCGCTGGCGGCCCGGTATTCCAGCCGGCCGGAGGATCTGGCTGCGGCCATCGGGCCGGGCATCTGTGGCCAGTGTTACACCGTTGGAGCGCCGGTGGCCGCCAGATTTCAAGCCTGGTTCCCGGAACGGACCGACCTGGACCGGGAGGCTGCCGTCGACCTGGCGGAGGCGAACCGCCGGCAGTTGGTGGCGGCGGGGGTCCCGGCGGGCAGGATTTACCTGGGTGCACCGTGTACTTCCTGCCGCAACGATGAGTTCTATTCCCACCGGCGGAGCGGGGGGAAACCCGGGCGCATGATCTCGGTGGTGGGGATCCGGTTGCAGGCCCGGGTCTGAAACGGGTTCACAGACACCAAGGGCGCGGACATCGGCCCGCGCCCTCGGTCAGCTTACGCGGCGTTCATCAAAAGGCTTTCGAGAGTCTCAGTCGCCTCGCGCTCGTGACGGTCCGCGGCTTCCTGGCAGCGGATGCAGAACGGCGCCCAGGGTACGGCGGCCAGGCGCTTGGGGCTGATGTCTTCCTCGCAGTGCGCGCAGACTCCGAAGGAACCGTCGGCGATGCGGCGCAGCGCAGCCCTTACGTTCCGCAACAGGTTGGACTCCCGGTCCAGGTTGCGGATGGCCAGCTCGCGCTCGGCAGCGCGGGTCACCTCGTCGATGGCATCCGGGCTCTTCTCGATGGCAATCTCGTCCCTTCGGCGCAAGATTCCGGCCAGTTCGGCCTGCTTGGCCTCCAGGATCTGGCGAAACTTGTGCAACTCGCTCTTGTTCATGTTCTCCCCCTCCTCGTTCGATTAATATAGCTCAATAGTACTCGGATCTCGCTCCCATCATCCAGCAGAGTATGATACGCGAAATATGATCGAAAAAGTTCCACAAAACCTCAGCCGGAGGCACTCAGATCAGCCGCCCACCCCAGGGCGCCGAGGGAGGGTCATCCTCCCGAGGCCTCTCCAAGCTCCACACTCAACTAAGACTCTTTCTGAGCAATTTTGGTTCCAAAAAATTCGTTGTGGCTCCTCTCTCCACAAGTTAATATTTGACGCTGATCTTCTCCAGAAGTTTCACATCGTCAAGAAAATATTTCACGGCATAGGCAAAACCCAGGGGACGCGACTAGTTGGGATGAGGGGCAGAGGCCCCCACCAGCCTCAGTGGACGAGCCAAATGGCCTACGCCAGGCGGCTACTCCCGAATCTCAAAAGCCCCGAAGCTCAAGCCCAGCTCCCGCCGGTCGGGAGGGTTCGTGAAAGTGTGATCGACCTCTACATAGACCTCAACACGTTGTTTTCCAATAAGTTCCGGCGGAAGGTTCAGCACCAGGTGAAACTGAGAGTCGCCTTGGGACAGCCGGAAGACTTGCAGCGGTTTGCGCTCGACGCCCACCGAAACCCGCAAGGAGCGTCCCACTACCTGCGCGGCGGGGCAGTAACCCGACACGTAAAGCTTGGCGGCGGCGGTCCGCGGCCCGCCCAGGCGCACCGTAGCGCGCCGGGGCATCCAGCGGTGTCCGGTCTCCAGCTTGTACCAGGTCGGGCCGAGCTGTCCGGCAAAGGATGGCAGCCCGGCGTCCACCCGCCGCGGCTCCTCGAGGTCCCAGCGGAGCCGGGCGCCCGCCAGGTACGACAGCGTGATGGCCCGCAGACGGCCGGCATCCGGGGTGTACACCACAGCACGGTGTTTCGCCAGCAAATCCATGAGGATAGCCGGAGGGATCACGAAGTCCGAGACGTTTCCCAACTCCGGGCGGGGCTGGATCTGGGAGACCGCCTCCGGCGCCACATACACGTCGGGGATGCCCACCAGCCGGAAGGGTCGGGGGAACACGCCTGCCCAGAAGAGGTCCGAATCGAGCCCTGCCAGGACGATCGCGTTATTGGGGTGGAGTTCGCGCACCCGCACCGCACCCCACACCAGTGTTCGGATGGCCTGGCTGCGCTGGACCATCACGTCCATCTCGATCCTGCCCCCGACGATGCCAGCCGTAAGGTATAAGGCGGCCAGCGCCAGGGCCAGCCCCTTCAGGTACCAGCGCTGGCGGAAGGCGGATTCCAGAGCCCATGCAGCCAGCCAGGCCAAGCCGGCTGTCGGTACAGTCAGGTAGTAACCGCTGATATGGTCCCGGAGCGGCAGCACGGGCAGGAGCACGATGACAAACCAGGCCAGCGGCAACAAGACCGGCCATTGCCGCCGCCACAGCTTCCAGGCCAGGAAGCCCGCCAGCGGCGCCGTCAGCAGCACGGTGCCCGCGACGCCAGCCCAGCTCGGGATCTTCTCGCCGGACAGGGCCAGGCGGGTCGGGCCCAGCGACCATTGCCAGTACGTCCACAGAGTCCCGAGCATGGAGGCGTCGAAGTGCCCCACGTAGGCCGCGCCGGCGGTGTGAACCGGGGCCACCCAAAAATGCAGCAGCGCATAGGCGCCGGAAACCAGGAACATCGGCCCGGTCTTTCGCAGATAGGGCCGCGCGCAGCACAGCGCATAGGCAGCCGCCAGGGCCGGATACACTGCGTTGATCTCGAGCACTCCGAACCCGAGCAGGAAAACGATCCACTGCGCGGTGAAGAATCGCCGTTCCCCGTTCTCGGTGTGACGGACAAAGCAATACAGCGCCAGCAGCAGAAAAAAGCCGCACAGGACCTGGTTGTAGGCGGCGGTCCAGGACATGGCCATCGCCAGGCCGCCGTTCAGCGCCCACAGCGAGGGCGCCAGGAACCCCGCCAGCCGCGAACGCGTCACGCGCTGGACCAGAAGGCCGAGCAGGACCAGGTTCGCGAACTGGGTCAGAAAGACCGCCGCCCGGAAGGGTGTCGCCCAGAGCCCGAAGATCGAGTAGAAGACCAGGAAGAAGGCCCGCTCGCTCAGCGGACGGATGGTCCCCTGGGCCATCGGCTCAAACAGAGCCCGCAATAGCGTAGGCAGGTCCTGGACCGAGGCGCCGAGACCCAGCCAGGCGAGGTCGTCCTGCTGAAACCAGGCCCACAGCCCCGGCCAATAAAGGGCCAGGCAAACGAGCGACGGCACGGTCCAATAGGCGAGGTTTTGAGCGCGCTTCATATGATTGCGTCCAGCCTTAAAATGGTATCATCCACAGGCCAGCCGCTCGTGGGATAATACGTTTTCTTCCGAACCGCCGCCGATGACCGACGCTTCCCAAATTGCCATCCCTTCCCACCCTCCGGGCGCCGACGCCCGCGCCGGCCGTCTGGCAAACTGGTTCGCGCTTCTGCTCTGCCTGCTGTTTTTCCTGCAAGGCCTGGTTTTCATCCCCTACGCCGGCATTCAGAACGACGAGGCTCTTTTTGCGGCGGGCATCTACAAGCCGGTTTTCGCCGAGCACATGGCTGACATCTTCGGGCGGCCGGTTCCGACCATGGTGATGAGCTACATCGGCGCGCTGAAGATGTGGATCTACGCGGCCATCTTCCAGGTGTGGCCGCCGTCGCCATACTCGGTGCGCGTCCCGGTGCTGGCGATCGGCGCGCTGACGGTGTGGTTGTTTTTCCTGCTGCTGCGGGACACGGCCGGCATGCGGGCGGCGCTGGCCGGTTGCGCGCTGCTGGCTTTCGACACCATGTTCCTGCTGACGACCACGTTCGACTGGGGCCCGGTGGCGCTCCAGCACCTGCTGCTGGTCTCGGGGGTGCTGCTGGTCACGAGGTTCTACAAGTGGGGGGGACTGTTCAATCTGGGCGGCGGCTTCTTCCTGCTCGGCCTTGGGCTGTGGGACAAGGCGCTGTTTGTATGGATGCTGGGCGGCCTCGGAGTGGCGACGCTGACGATCTTCCCGCGCGAACTGCTCTCCAAGCTCACCTGGCGCAACGCCGGCGTGGCGGGGATGTGTTTCCTGATTGGCGCGTGGCCGCTGGTGGCCTATAACAAAGTGCGCAAAATGCGGACCTTCAACGCGAACGCCCACTTCTCCGCCTCCCAGTTGGATTCCAAGCTGCACCAGGTACGGATCGCTCTGGAAGGGGGATCGCTGCTCGGCTACATGGTCCACGACGACCCAGCGCCCAGCCCCGGCCAGCCCGAGTCCGCGCTGGAACGGGCATCGGTGACGCTGAGCGATTGGAGCGATGCACCGCGGGCCGGGCTGCTGGGGATCGCCTGCGTGCTGTCTCTGGCCCTGCTGCCGTGGTTGTGGAACACGCCCGCGCGCAAGCCCATGCTCTTCGCCCTGGTGTTCATGCTGGTCACCTGGGTGCAGATGGCGTTTACCAGAGACGTGGGAGGCAGCGCTCACCACGTGGTATTGCTTTGGCCGTTTCCGCAACTGCTGGTGGGGATCGCCTTCACGCGGGTGACCCGCCTGCTGGGCCGCGCCGCGGTCGCGGTGCTGGCGGGGCTGATCGTGGTCATCTGCGGCTCGAGTCTGCTGGTGACCAACCAGCACCTGGCTCAACTGGTCGTGCGCGGACCCACCACCGTCTGGACGGACGCCATCAACCCGCTCGCGGAGTACCTGAAGCAGCTTCCCGCCAAGCGCGTCTACGTCATGGATTGGGGAATGTTCGAGGCGCTGCGCCTCCTGGACCAGGGCCAGTTGCCCCTGTTGGTGGGCACGGAGCAAGCCGCCAAGGAGAAAATGGACGCGGACGACCTGCGGATGGTCCACCAGATGTTGGCGGCCGAGGAGACGGTCTTCCTGGGCCACACCGAGGGAAACGAGGTGTTCGACGGCCTCAGCGCGCGGTTCGCGGCCGCGGCGGAATCGGCGGGCTATCGCAAGCAGGTGCTGCGGGTGATCGGCGACCGCAGGGGGCGGCAGATCTTCGAGGTCTATCGCTGGACGGCCAAGACCGCTCCCTGAGGGCCGGCCGGTCTCGGGCCCAGGACGTGCCGGCGCACAGAACTCAAACCGGTTTCCCGGCGTGGTTGCGCTGGCGCCCTACTTGGGATCCAAAGCGATGCTCTTGACGATGATCCCCAGTTCGCGGGCCTCAATCTCGCCGGATGCCAGGAACTTGTCCAGGCTGAAATCGATCTTCACCGCTGCGGCCGCGAACACTCCGGGAGGCACGTCGCGGGAATAGGTGTACGGTCCGGCCCGGGTATAGGTCTCCGGCGGGAGCGGCACGCCTTCGACCGCGGCCGATAGCGTGAGCGGCCGGCGGCGCGAGATCACCACATCGGGGATGACCAGTTCCAGGCGGAGCCGCGCGCCCTTCTGCGGCGCGCCAGGGGGCGGCAGAAGGATGACCGCGAATTTCCGCATGGTCCAGCGCCAGGCGTTGTTCTCGATGTTATGGAACCCGCTCAGCAGTTGCGCCGCGCCGCGCGGGTCGCTCATGGCGAAAGAGCTCAGCGGCGCCCGGTTCTCGTTCTCGATGACGTCCACGCGCGGCGGCTTGCGCTTGCAGGCTGCCGGCGCGAAGGCCAGAACGAGCGCCATCGCACCCAGGGTCACTCTTCGCATTTTTCCACCTCCACCAGACAACTGTAGAATGTCGGCCCGCCGCCCGCGTCGGTCAGGCGATCCGAAGTGAGCGCATTGACCGTCCGGCCGTCCGGCGCCAGTTTGCACCACCGCACGGCCCTGGCGCAAACCGCGCCAGGAGCCACCGACCCATCGATGCGGGTGGTCAGAACGCAGCTTCCTCGATCATTATAGACGCGAACGCGGTCTCCGGCCGAGATGCCGCGCGCGGCTGCATCGTTTTCGTGGATCGAAACCAGTGCGGTCTGGGCGTCCACTTCCGGCCGGTAGCCAAAGCTCGAGTTCATGCCGTCGTCGTTCTTCGGGGAGATCAGCTCGAGCGGATAGCGACGGCCCGGTTCGCCGGCCACGTCCGCCAATTCGCCGGAGGCGGCCCGCCGCGCGGTTAGCGCGTCGCCCAGGCGCGACTCCGCCGGCGGGGTGTAATCCAGGGTCTGGGCGTTAAACTCGCACTTCCCCGAGGGGGTGCCGAAGCCGCCCTGGGCAAACGGAAGAAACGGTGCGGGGATCGCCAGGCGCACGAAGTGCTCGCGCTCCAGTCTTTCGAGCGTGACGCCGCGGAGGAACTCGTGAGGGGAGTCGAGCAGCGCGCGGATCATGTCGTCCTCGGAATCGCCAAAGCAGGCGTCGTCGAAGCCCATGCGTTGGGACAGCCGGCGGAAGATCTCCACATTCGATTTGGCTTCGCCGGGCGGCGGCAGTGCGGGCCGGGCCAATTGCAGGTAGTAGTGGCCGTAAGCCAGGTACAAATCGGTGTGCTCGAGAAAGGTCGTGACGGGCAGCAGGATGTCGGCATGATCGGCGGTGTCGGTCTGAAACTGTTCGAGCACGACAGTGAAAAGGTCCGCGCGGCGCAGCCCCTGGAGGACCAGGTTCTGATTGGGCGCGATGGCCGCCGGATTGGAGTTGTACACGATCAAGGCCTTGACCGGGGGATGGTCGAGTTCCGTAAGAGCTTTGCCCAGTTCGCTCATGTTCACCCGCCGCGCCTCGCGCGGCTGGAGGTCCGGCCGCTCGAGGGCCGGCCGGTTGAGCGCGAACGCGCCCGAGGTGGTCAGCAGCAGGCCACCGCCCTCGAGGCGCCACGAGCCGGTCAGCACCGGGAGCAGCGCGATGGCGCGCACGGCCATGGCGCCGCGCTCGCTGCGCTGCACGCCGTAATTCAGCCGGATGACGGCGGGCTTTACGGTGCCGTATTCGCGCGCCAGCGTCACGATTTCCTCTGGCGCCAGACCGGTGAGCGCCGCGACGTGCGCGGGCGGATACTGGGTCAGGCGCTGGCGCAGCGCGTCGAATCCCGAGGTGTGGCGCGCGACGTATTCGGCGTCGTACAGCCCCTCGGCCACCAGCACGTGCATCATCCCCAGCGCCAGCGCGGCGTCGCTGCCGGGATGGATGAAGAAGTGCCTGTCCGCCGCCCGGCCGGTGCGGTTCTTCACCGGGTCGATGGTGTAGAGTTTGGCGCCGTTGCGCCGGGCTTCGACGAGGAACGGCCAGAGGTGCGAGTTCGTGCCGAGAATGTTGGCGCCCCAGGCCAGGATCAGCCGCGCGTGCCGGAACTGCTCGGGCTCGGTTCCGTAACGGTAGCCGAGCGCCGCCCTCAGGCCCGCGCCGCCGGCGGATGCGCAGATGGTGCGGTCCAGCCGCGAGGCGCCCAGCCGGTGGAAGAACCTGCGGTCCATGCCGCTGCCGTTGAGCAGGCCCATGGTTCCGGCATAGCTGTAAGGCAGCACGGCCTCCGGGCCGAACTCGGCGGCGATTCCGGCCAGTTCCTGCGCAATGCGGTCCAGCGCCTCGTCCCAAGAGATGCGCTCGAAGCGGCCCTCGCCCTTCGCCCCGACCCGTTTCTGAGGATGGAGCAGCCGCTCGGGCGAGTATTCGCGCTCGAGGTACCGCGCCACCTTCCCGCACAGGAAGCCGCGCGTCACGGGGTGCTCGGGGTTGCCGCGCAGCCGCGTCGCTTTGCCATCCTCGACGGTCACCAGCAGCGAGCAGGTGTCGGGGCAGTCCAGCGCACAGACCGAGTGGCGGAGGCGGGGCACTTCCGAATTATAGACCGCGGCGAGACCGGGCCGCGGCTCAGTGCGGGGGCCGATAATCCGGAGGAAACGCGGCTCCTTCGCCGAAGAAGAACTCTTCCATCTGCCGGAGCAGAAACTCCTGCGCCTCCGGCGTGCCCAGGTTGAGCCGGTACTCGTTCACGATCATCTTCATGCGCTCGACCCAGATCTTCCAGGCCTCCCGGGACACGTTGTCGTAAATGCGCTGCCCCAGCGGATGGCCCTCGAAAGGCACCTCCTCCAGCCCGGGCATTTCACGCTGGAATTTCACGCAGAACACCATGCGGGGGCCCGGCTTGTGCTCGGAACTCATGCTCTCCTCCAAATGGTCAGGATAGCGCAGGGGGGCCGCTCATGCGGCGTTGGCGTTCCGGGTGCGGGTATGAGCGAGGTACTCGGAGAGCTTCAAGGGTTTGGACGCGCCTTTCTCGAGACGGCGCTCGACGGCGCGGCGGTAGCGCTGCAAGACCCGGCGCCGGTTGACGGCGCCAAGCTCGCAGGTCTGGAGATCCAGCAGCAGCTCGACTTCCCAGGGACGGAAGCAGGTGCGGGTGCTGGCGCCGTTTTGGAGGTCGCGCATCAGCCGGTTGAAGCGCGCCAGGATACCTTGACTGTCTTCCACAACGGGACTCTCAGTGCTCCATATCGGCCCGAGAAAGCGTTGTCTGAGCAGGCGCCGTGGGGCGGTCCTTGTGCGCAAGGGTTCCCAGGAGATAGAATCACCGGGTCAGGGAGGAGGTGCGATGCTTCTGGGCCTGCCGGCCATAGGCGTTCGATTCGATATCGACAGGCTGGGCGGCGGCTACCACGGGTTTGCCTGCTGGAGGATCTTCTGGCGCGCGATCGACCCTTCGGCGCTGGCGGGCGTTTTCCTGTACGAGGGAGAGACGGCCGCAACCCTGGGCGGGCAGGAGAGGGTCTTCTGCCTGGCGATCCAGAGTGCCGACGGAGCCGTGATCGACCGGCTGAGGAGGGCACTGGCGGCCAGCGAGGAATTCCAGGCAGTGTGCGCTGCCCCGATGTTTGTCGAGGGGCCGCCGTGTGTGAAGGAGCGGCTGCCCGACGCGGGCAGGGTCGACGTTTCCGGGGACTTGGTCGGCGGCGCCGGCGCTTCGCGTTCGGCCCTCGCCGCCGTGCGAGAGGAGCACGAGGCCGCCGCCGCGGCGCCACCGCAGGCGTTTCCCGCCGCCCCCCGCCCCAAGCCCGCCTCGGAGCGGACTCGCATTCTTCCGCGGCTGTCTTCCTTCGAGGACCTGCGGGGATTCCTCGGGAAGACCTTCACTCCCAAGGAGTATCCTCCCAACTGCGGAGTCATGTACTGGGTGACGCCGGAAGAACTCTGCGACATCGTCGAGGAATACGCGGCCCTGATTCTGCTGGAGTTCCGCGAGTATTCCTGCGCCGCCTCGGAGGACATGTGCTGTGTCAGCCTGTTCCAGAGGATTCCCCCGGGCGCCCGTCCGATCGAATTCCTGGGTCTTTTTCCGTTCGCCTCGGCCGCCGAAGCCGCGCGCTTCGGCGAGGACTGGCGTTCGGCTCCGGGATACGCCGAAGCACTTCCCCGGTTGGCGGGAATCCGGGGCAGATATCACTTCAACTTCCGCAAAGGCGATGAGAACCCGAGATCCGAACCCTTTCCCACCGCGCAAGGCATTCCCCCCTATTCGCTGTGGCCCAGGATCTGCGCGCGCCTCGAGCACGCGGGCGCCGCGCTGAAGCGGGAGGCCGAGGCGCAGCAGCGGCGCCGGGCGGAACAGGACGAGCAACAACGCGCGGAAGAGGGGAAACGCAGGCGGGTGGAATCCGAGCGCCGGTCGCGGCGGCAGTGCATCGTGTGCGGGCTGTCCTTGAGCCTCCTCGACAGGCTGCGCGGCCGCGACCGTCATAGCATGTGCGAGGCGGCCGGGGGCTAGCAGCCCGTGGATAAAGTCGCCAAAACATATTGATGTGGAAATGTTTTGGACCGATAATTGGGTATGGCGCTTGGCAAGCGTAGGCAGAAGCAGACTTCCTTCTGGGTGGAGACCA
>JBEKWU010000077.1:0-25546 GCA_049512775.1 Bryobacteraceae bacterium | reverse complement strand
GTACCAGCGGACGCAAAGGACGATGATCTCGTCGGCGAAGTGCCTTCCACCGAACCGTGCTGGCCCTTTCCTCCGGGACATCACTCCAGCCTAGCCGATCCGGCCACCGCCGTTTGCAACACCTCCCGCGCGACTGACTTGTCCATGCTTGGCCGCCGTGCACCCGTACATGTCATCTATACACCGTTTGGCACTGGAATACCAGAACCTTCAGCAAGGACGTGTGCTGTGCGACTAGAATATCAGAATAATAAAAAGTTGTTGACGGCCTCAATCTGTTCAGCCTATGATCGGCATGGCAGCCGCTCAAGTCGGCTGTTCCAACATGCCTAGTCAGGTTGGGGAGTTGTGCCAAATATGGTCAAACCGAACTTCACGACCCTCCTTTTGCTGATGACGGCGCTGCTGCGCGCGCAGTCTCAGCCTCAGCCGCCGGAGGCCTTTGACATCACCTTTGAAGAGGTCGCGCGGGAGCGGCACTACGGACAGGCGCTCCGGCCACAGTTCCACTACACGCCCATCCAGGGCCACATCGGGGATGCTACCGGCCTGGTCTACTACGCCGGCGAGTATCACCTGTTCTACATGTTCGACGAGTGGTCCCGAAGGCGCCTGGCGCACAAGCGCTGGGGGCACGCGATCAGCACGGACCTGATCCACTGGCGGGAAATGCCGCCGGTCCTGGACACCCTCATCGATAACAAGCCGGGCAGCGGCAGTGCGGTCGTCGACTGGAACGACAGCAGCGGCCTGCGCGACGGGGCTGAGAAAACGCTGGTCTTGTTCTATACAGACTACAAGCGAGGCACCTGCATCCTGTACAGCCGCGACCGGGGCCGGAACTGGGTCCGGCACGAGAAGAACCCGGTGATTGCCGGCGCGGAGGACGCCCGCGACCCCACCGTGTTCTGGTATCGGGCGGCTGGCGAGTGGCGCATGGTCCGGTATGAAAGGAAGGGCTTCGCCTTTTACAAATCGCGCAACCTGCTCGACTGGACGTGGTTGAGCCGCGTGGAGGGCTTCTACGAATGCCCCGACCTGCTGGAACTCCCGGTGCGGAATACGAATGAGCGCCGCTGGGTGCTGATCGACGGCGACGGGTCGTACGTAATCGGCGTGTTCGACGGCCAGCAGTTCACCCCGCAGACGCAGAAGCTCCGGGTCGAGTACGGCCGGGCCTTGTACGCTACGCAGACCTGGAAGCGAACGCTCGAAGGAGGGCCGCCGGCCTACCAGCTCGCGTTCCTGCGCTACCCGATGACGCCGCGCCTGACCTGGATCAATCAGATGTCGTTCCCGGTCGAGCTGACGCTGTGGTCGTTCCCCGAAGGCATTCGGCTGTGCCGGCAGCCGATCGACGAGGTCAACAACCTGCGCGTTTCCCAGCAGTCCTGGCGCGACCTCGTCGCGGGTCCCGGCGAGAAGCCCCTTTCGGAGGCCGACGGCGATCTGCTCGACCTCCGCGCCGAAATCGAGCCGGCCGGGGCCAGCGATTTCGGACTGATCCTCAGTGGCCAGGAGGTCCGGTATTCGGTTACGAACGGAACCATCCACCTCGGAGCCGTGTCGGCTCCCCTGAAGCTGGCCGATAAGACGCTCCGCCTGCGCATCCTGGTGGACCGCCCCTCGATTGAGGTCTTTGCCGACCGCGGCCAGGTAACGCTCTCGGCCGTGAATTTGGCCACCGATCGCGGGAAGAGCATGAAGCTGTTCGCCGAAGGCGGCAAGATCCGCGTTGTCTCTCTCGACGCCAACCGCCTGGAATCGATATGGAGGAAGCCTGAATGAACCGAGCTCGTATTTGTGCTGCCCTGCTGGCAGTCACGACCGCATTTCTGACACTGAGCGCCACCCCGGCTGCGCCCGATCAACAACGGGAGAACCGTTTGAAATGGTGGCGCGAAGCCCGTTTCGGGATGTTCATCCACTGGGGCATTTACGCCGTTCCCGCCGGGGAGTGGAAAGGACAGCCGATCCCCGGGATCGGCGAGTGGATCATGCACCGGGCGAAGATCCCTGTGCGGGAATATGAGAAGCTCGCCGCGCAGTTCAATCCGGTGAAATTCAACGCCGACGAGTGGGTCGCTGTCGCCAAGAACGCCGGGATGAAGTACATCGTGATTACATCGAAGCATCACGACGGCTTTGCAATGTACGGGTCGAAGGCCAGCAAATACAATATTGTGGATGCGACGCCGTTCGGCCGCGATCCGCTGAAGGAACTCGCGGCGGCGTGCCGCAAGGCGGGGATTAAGCTGGGGTTCTACTACTCGCAGACGCAGGACTGGCACGAGCCCGACGCCGACGGCAACACCTGGGACTTTCCGGACGAGAAGAAGAACTTCGCCGCCTACCTGGAGGCTAAGGTCAAGCCGCAGGTCCGCGAGCTGTTGACCAACTACGGGCCGGTCGCACTCATCTGGTTCGATACCCCGAAGGGCATCACTGAACAGCAAAGCCAGGAGCTGGCCGACCTGGTGCACCAGATCCAGCCGGACTGCCTGGTCAGCGGACGCATCGGCAACAATGTCGGCGATTACGATTCGGGCGGCGATAACCAGACCAGCGTCGGGAAGGTGCGGCGCGAATGGGAGACGCCGGTCACGCTGAACGACACCTGGGGCTTCAAGAAGGACGATCACAACTGGAAGAGCCCCACGATCCTCATACGGCAACTGGCGCAGGTCGCGAGCCGCGGCGGGAACTATCTGCTGAACGTCGGGCCGACTGCCGAGGGGGTCATCCCCGCGCCCAGCGTCGAGCGGCTCGCGGCAGTGGGGCAGTGGATGAAGGTCAACGGGGAGTCGATCTACTCGACCACGGCGAATCCCTACCCGTACGAGCTTCTGTGGGGCGTCATCACCAAGCGGCCGGGCAAGCTGTACCTGCACGTCTTCGAGTGGCCGAAGCGGGAACTCGTCATCTACGGCCTGAAGAGCAAGATCAAGCGCGCTTACCTGCTGGCGGATGCCGCGCGCAAGCCGCTTGGAGTCAAGCAGGATACGCACCGGGCGCTGGGCCACTACGAGCTTCGCATCGACTTGCCCGCCGCCGCCCCCGATCCGAGCGATTCGGTGGTCGCCTTGGACCTCGCCGGGGAGCCGGAAGTCGTGACCACGCTTCTGCAGCAGCCGGACGCGAGCATCACGTTGCCTGCCTACCTGGCGCAGGTGCATCCGGCTCAGGGCGCCCAGTTACGGTTCGACAACCGCGGCGTCGTGGAGCGTTGGACGAACAAGGACGAGTGGCTCGAGTGGGAGTTCCAGGTGACCAAGCCGGGGACGTTCGACCTCGCCATGATCACTTCCGAGCAGAAATACGGAAGAGGCTGGGAGGGCGGACACCGCGTGGCCATCGCGGTCGCCGGGACTACTATCAACGGCGCGGTTGCGCGCGATGCGAAGGTGGAAAACCCGTCGAATCCTTACTGGCCGTATGTGCGGTCCAACCTCGGCCGCGTGCGAATCGAGAAGCCCGGGGCTTATACTCTGTCGCTGAAGCCGGAAACCATCGAGACGACAGAGAGGCAGCTCGGGCTGACGCTGGTTTCACTCAAACTCGCGAGAGTCGAGTAAGGGGCGGCACCCGCTTCTTGACGGTGGCGGCTTCCATGAGAAGGCCCCCCCGGGTCAAGCAAAATCGTCGGGTGGCGGGGTTTTGCCTTTGCATTAGCCCCCTTTCCCTTGTCTAAGGGAACTGTTCGGAACGGCCCGGAGCAGTCAAGGGCGCGCGGTCTGTGCGCGGCACAGTGAACCCTTGACGGCGAGGACCGTTCCAGAATCTTGGCGTGCAAGGGAAAGGGGGCGGGGGTCTCAGGGGGTTTCCCCCTGGCGGGGGTCCGGGGCAGCGCCCCGCGCACCTTACCGCGTGCGTCGTCGGCGCGCGGTATCAAGAAAGTCAGCCGCTGCCTCATGAGATCTCCTGGTTTTGGACATAGTCCGCCCTTCGCCGCTCCCTCGCCGACCAGTGAGCGGCGCGGTATCCCCCTGCGCCGCTTCTTGCTCTAAACCGCCGACTCGCCCTGCTTCCATTCGCACTCTGTACGGAGCTGTCCGCTCCGGTGCCGGTTGGTGTCCTCGATCTTAAGACGGGCGCTGCCATCTCAGTGCCGGACTGAACTTCTCCTGGGCAGAAGAATCCGTCCCGCCACGACCTCGCAGTCACCCCAACTCGGCGATTTACTGTTGAATTCAAACTACGTCCTCTTACGCCGCCGCCTTCTTCGCCGCGCTGTTTCGCAGCGGCTCATAGACCTCGCCGGTCACCCACAACCGGTGCAACAGCACGGCCAGCTTTCTGGCCACTGCCACCACCGCTCGCTTCTTGGCGTTCTTGCCCCCGCGTTCGGCCAGCTTCAGACCCCACCGCTTCAGATCCGTGTCCGGCCCCCGCCGGCTCAAGATGCAGTGGGCCCCTTGCACCAGCAACTTGCGCAGATAGATGTCGCCTTCCTTGGTGATCCGCAGTTGCGGCGGGCTCTCTCCCGACTCGCTCCGCTTCGGCCGCAGCCCCACGTAACAGCCCACATCCCGGCTCTTCTCAAACCGGTCTCGATCTTCCAGCGTCAGCACGAACGTCAGAGCGATCAAGGGTCCCACTCCGCTCACCTGCCGCAGAAGCTGGGTTTCCGGATACTCGGTCCGGGCGATCTGCTCCACTTGCCGGTCGTACTCCTGGATCTTTTCCGTCAGCGATTCTACTTGCTGCAACAGCGGCTTCAACGGCTCCCGCAGCTTTTCCGGCAGCGGTTCTAACCGCTCCACTCCCAGACTGTCGGTGTCGCAGGAGGGCAGCCGCTCGCCCGCCGATTTCGCCAGCCCGCGGACCGCATTCACCAAGCCCGTCCGCGCATCCACCAGCGCCGCCCGTGCCCGGATCACCAGCAGGTCCTGCTGGGCTTTCTCCCCGCGGTGGCGGATGGGCCGCAACAACTGCGGGTCCACTCACGCCAGGCGGGCCAAGGTCTGCGCGTCCATCCGGTCGTCTTTCCGGCTGCTGGCGCTGATCAACCGCACCTGCCGCGCGTTGGCCACGATCACCTCATGGCCGAGGCTGCTCAACAACCGGCTCAACCACGGAGAATGGATTCCCACTTCGATCGCGATCCGGCAGCGCCCCAGGCACCCGAACTTTGCGGCCATGCCCTTCTTCGTGGTCGCCACGCTGCCTTCCGCTTCCACTTCCCCGTTCTCATCCAGCACGCCATAGCGGCTGGTCTTGTCTCCCAGGTCCAGGCCGATCGCGATCGGACCTCGTGCGAGAACTCCAGCTCGCTTCGGACTCTGTTTGACGGTGCTATTCTTCTTCACGGCCGGTCTCCTTTGCACTTCGAGTGCGTTCTCTTGGGAGCATATCGCATCCCGCCGGGACCGGCCCTCTCATCCCATCTCGGCGGAGCGGCGGAGACGGGTCTGTCGGTATTCCGAGCCACGACCGGACCGTGCGCGAGTGGAAACGAGAGCGTAATGAAACCGTTTTCGGCCCTGTTGCTCTTCGGCGGGCGGAAACACGGTACGTGCACGCTGCATATCGAGAGGCAGCCCCCACGCGAATTGGCGGTCGAATCGCCGGGCCGGATGATCGAAGTGACACTGCCCGAACTGAAGCTGTGGGGCGTGCTCGAGTTCAGGCGAGACGGGAGGATCGCTAGTGGAGCAATCACGACGCCAGTTCCTCGGCACAGTCGCCTTGGGTAGCGCCGCGGCAGTTTCCAGCCATGCCGCTGTGGACCCGTCTGCGCCGGTTGCGATCGACGTGGGCCGGCAACTCTTCGTCGACGACTTCCTCATTGCCGAGACGAACCTGAGGCGGACCTTCCATAAGCCCCGGCTGTACGACGGCAACCCGGTCCTGAAACCGGAGACTCCTCTCGAGATGAATGGCGGAGTCCGTCCGGTCGCGGCGCCCTTCAACGACGGCGTTGTCTACGATCCCAAGGACCGGCTGTTCAAGATGTGGTACCACGCGGGCTGGTTTGACGCGGTTGGCTATGCCATCAGCGAGGACGGGCTGAAGTGGAAGAGGCCCTCGCTCGACATCGTCCCCGGCACGAACCGAGTGAATCCGGCCCGCAAGGGCTACGATCGCGACGGATGCCCGGTCTGGCTGGACCATGAGGCGGCCGATCCCAGTCAGCGGTTCAAGATGTTCACGTATTATCGCCACAGGCGTGACGCATCCGTTCCCCCGCCCGAGCGTCACTGGGGAGGCAGCGCGACCGGCGCCTGGGACTGGGAATGCGCCGAGGTGCGCGCTTCACCGGACGGCATTCACTGGAGCGATCCGGTCTTCACAGGACCGCTCGGCGACAACTCGGGTTTCTTCTACAATCCGTTCCGCAAGACCTGGGTTTATACGATCCGCATGCGCCGTCCCCGCGGGCGCTCCCGAGCCTGGCGCGAGCATCCCGATCTGCTTGCCGGGGCAATCTGGAAACCCGATTGGCAGGCGAAAGGACCGGATATCAGTTTCTGGCTGTCGGCCGATGACCTGGACCTGCCCGATCCCGAACTGGGTTACCGCACCGAACTGTACGACGTCGATGCGGTCGCGTACGAGAGCGTCATGCTGGGCCTCCTGGCGCTCTTCAAGGGCATTCCCGAGCCGCGGGCGCCCAAGGTCAACGACCTGACGGTCGCGTTCTGCCGCGAGGGCTTCCGCTGGGACCGGCCGGACCGGACTGCGTTCCTGGCGTGTTCTCGCGAGAAAGGAACCTGGAACCGCGGCTACCTGCACACGGCCGGAGGGATCTGCCTCGTTGTCGGCGATCAGCTCTACTTCTACTTCGGCGCCTGGTCCGGCATATCGCCCGAGTTGGGCCTGGACACCTACGCGGGAGGAAGCACCGGAGTCGCGATGCTGTGCCGCGACGGCTTTGCGTCGATGGACGGCCCGCCGACCGCGATTCCGTCCGCGAAGCCCGCGAGGGAGGTCGGAACCCTGACAACCCGACCGGTGACGTTCAGCGGCCGGCATCTGTTCGTGAACGCGAAGATGATCCGCAGCGACCTTCGCGCCGAGATCCTCGACCGGAACGGCCGCGTCATCGAGCCGTTCTCTCTCTCCAATTGCGTTCCGTTCACGGACAACGCGACCAAGCACGCCGTGGAGTGGAAGCACGGAGCCGACCTGAAGGTTCTGGCCGGCCAGCCGGTGCGATTCCGGTTCCAACTCACGGGCGGGCAGTTGTACTCGTTCTTGGTCAGCCCGGACGCGAGTGGCGCCAGTTATGGCTACATCGGAGCCGGCGGGCCCGGCTTCACCGGTCCGACGGACACTACAGGAGCCTAGGAGCCAACCGTGCCTCAATCCCGCCGGGAATTTCTCGGCACAGCCGCTCTGAGCAGCGTCGCGTTGTCGACCCAAGCTGCTTCTAATGCCCCGATCTCGATCGATGTCGGACGGCAGCTCTTCGTCGACGACTTCCTCATCGCCGATACCAATCTGAGGCGGACCTTCCACAAGCCGCGGCTTTACGAAGTCAACCCGATCCTCAAGCCGGAAACGCCGATGGAGCTGAACGGCGGGTATCGTCCGGTCGCGGTGCCGTTCAGCGACGCCGTCATCTACGATCCCATGGACCGGCTGTTCAAGATGTGGTATCACGCCGGCTGGTACGACGGCGTCGCCTACGCGATCAGCGAGGACGGCCTGAAGTGGACCAGGCCGTCGCTCGACATCGAGCCCGGCACGAACCGCGTCGTCCCGGCCCGCAAGGGCTGGGAGCGCAACGGGTGCACCGTCTGGCTGGATCACGAAGCGACCGATCCGCAGCAGCGGTTCAAGGTCTTCACCTGTTTCCGCCACAAGCGCGACGCCTCGGTTAAGCCGGCAGTGCGGCATGGGCAGGAACCACGCAGGTCTGGGACTGGGATGCGGCCGAGGTACGCAGGTCGCCGGATGGCATCCACTGGAGCGATCCGGTCTACACGGGTGCGCTCGGGGATAACTCGGGGATGTTCTACAACCCGTTCCGCAAGACCTGGGTCTACAGCATCCGGACGCGCCGGCCGCAGGGCCGTGTGCGGGCTTACCGCGAGCACGCCGACCTGCTCAAAGGCGCGGTGTGGGAGCCCGATTGGGGGGCCCAAGGGCCGGACGTCAATTTCCGGCTGTCGGCGGATGAACTGGACCTGCCCGATCCCGAACTGGGCTACCGCCCCGAGCTTTATAAGGTTGATGCGGAGCCGTGCGAGAGCCTCATGATCGCGCTCCTGGCGCTGTACAAGGGAATCCCGGAGCCAGACTGCCCGAAGATCAACGACCTCACGGTCGCCTTCTGCCGCCAGGGCTTCCGCTTCGAGCGGCCGGACCGAACCGCGTTCCTGGCGTGCTCTCGCCAGAAGGGGACCTGGAACCGCGGGTACCTGTACGCCGCCGGGGGAATCTGCCTGATCGTGGGCGATCAGCTATACTTCTACTTCGGAGCTTGGTCGGGCATTTCGCCCCAAAAGGGAGAAGACATATACGCGGGCGGCAGCACGGGGGTCGCGATGTTGCGCCGTGACGGGTTCGCGTCGATGGACGGTCCCCCGACCGCGATTCCGCCATTGGAGCCCGCTAAGGAAGTCGGGACGCTGACCACCCGCGCCGTGATCTTCAGCGGGCGGCATCTGTTCATCAACGCAAAGATGATCCGCAGCGAATTACGGGTTGAGCTCCTCGACGCCGATGGCCGCGTGGTTGAGCCGTTCTCGCTCGCCAACTGTGTTCCGTTTACGGGCAACGCGACCAAGCATGCCGTCGAATGGCGGCAGGGAGCCGATCTGCACGCGCTCGCGGGCAAGCCGGTGCGATTCCGGTTCCAGCTCACCGGCGGGCAGTTGTATTCGTTCTGGGTCAGCCCGGATTCAAACAGCGCCAGCCACGGGTACGTCGCAGCCGGCGGCCCCGGGTTCACCGGAGCGACCGACACAACAGGGGCGTGAGCATGCGGAAAAGACAGTTTCTCCGCTCGCTGGCGATGGCACCTCTGGCCGGCGCTCGCGAACCGGCCGTATCGATC
Organism: Bryobacteraceae bacterium; assembly: GCA_049512775.1. Taxonomy (GTDB): domain Bacteria; phylum Acidobacteriota; class Terriglobia; order Bryobacterales; family Bryobacteraceae; genus Fen-330. Next base: position 16,542 of record JBEKWU010000077.1, on the reverse strand, counting down.
GACGGCGGCCGCCAGGTGTTCTTTGACGACCACCTGGTCGCTGAATCGACACTCGAGAGGATCTGGCACCAACCGAAGATCCATCCTTCGAGCCCGGTGCTCCAGCCCGAAACGCCGCTCGAAATGAACGAAGGCCGGTGCCCGGAGGCAGGCCCCTTCAGCGACGGCGTCTTTTACGATCCGCTCGACCAGCTGTTCAAAATGTGGCACCACGCCGGCTGGTTCGACGGTATCGGCTACGCCACCAGCCAGGACGGTTTGCGGTGGACCCGCCCGGCGCTGGACGTCGAGGCCGGCGCGAACCGCGTCCGTCCCGCACGCAGGGGCGAGTGGCGGGACGGTGTCACGGTCTGGCTTGATCAGGAAGCCGCCGATCCGGCGCACCGGTTCAAGAAGTTCGCCTATTTCCGCCGGCGGCCGCCCGGTGAGCACGGCGGAGAAGTCTGCACTTCCGCCGCCGGCATTCACCGGGGTGAGCCCCACCGGACCGGCCCGTGCGGCGACCACACCTGCTTCTACTACGACCCGTTCCGCAAGCTGTGGGTGCACTCGATCCGCACCAGCAACCCCAAGCAGGGCCGCACTCGCGGCCGCCGCGAGCACCCGGATTCCCTGGCCGGCGCCGCTTGGGGCAAGGACGACATCATCTCACCCTGGCTCGCGGCCGACGAGCTGGATCTGCCCGACCCGGAACTGGGCTGTCGCGGCAGGCGGGCCGGGTTTCACAGGCCCGCGCGACACCGTCGGCGCGGGCCGCAACGTGTATAGCTGAGAGGCACCGATGCGTAGTCGACGACAGTCTCTTATGACGGCCGCAGCAGCGCCGCTGCTGGGCCAACAGGTGCCCGAAGCGGCGCCACTCTGGGAAAACCCGGTCAGAAGGCAACTCGCGGAGGGCAAGCCGGTGATCGGCTGCACGATCGCGATCCCCAGCGCCGAAGTCGCGGCGCAGGCAGCGAACATGGGCTTCGACTTCCTCTGGATCGAAATGGAGCACTCGGCCATCACGCTCGAGACGGCGCGCCAGATGATCCTCGCCACCCGGGGACTAAAGGCGGTGCCGTTCATCCGCGTGCCGGTGAACGAACTATGGACGGCCAAACGGGCGCTCGACGTGGGCGCGCTCGGGATCATCTTTCCGTTCACGTCGACACCTGACCTGGCCGCGCAGGCGGCACGTGCCGTGAAGTACCCGCCGAAGGGGCGCCGCGGCGCGGGCGGCGGGCTGGCGAGCTTCCGCTGGCCCGGGCCGGAGCGCTACTACGAGTTCGCCGACCGAAACACGATGTGCATCATCATCATCGAGGAACAGCGCGCGGTCGAGAACATCGAAGAGATAGCCTCTACTCCCGGTATCGATGTGATCTTCATCGGAACGAACGATCTCGCGTTTTCCTACGGCAAACGCGGCGACTTCAGTACCTCCGTGGTGCAGGACGCAATCGCAAGGATCGTCGCCGCCGGGAAGAAGAGCCGGGTTGCGCTCGGCCGCTCCGCCGGGACCCCCGATCAGATCGCCGCCTATGTCAAACAAGGTTTCACGTTTTTCCAGGGGCCGAGCGATATCAACCTGATGGCCGCTGGTGCGCGAACGCTGCTCGACCCGCTGGGCAAGAGCGGCATCGATCCGAAGAAGCAGCCGCTGTATTGAGGTCACTATGAACCAGACACGCCGAGACTTTCTCGAGACAATCGCAGTCGGGAGCGGAGCGCTGGCGCTGCACGCCGGGACCCCTTCCGACGCGACAACGCCGATCCCGATCGACGTGGGGCGGCAGTTATTCGTGGATGACGTCCTGGTCGCCGAGACGACCCTCAAGCGGACGTTCCACAAGCCGCGCGTTCACCCCGCTAGCCCTGTCCTGAAACCGGAAACTTCGGTCGAGATGAATAACGGCGTCATGCCGTGTGCCGGTCCGTTCAGCGACGGGGTCTGGTATGACCCGCAGGACCGGTTGTACAAGATCTGGTACCAGGCCGGCTACGACGACGGGTTCGCCTATGCGGTCAGCGTGGACGGCATCCGCTGGCAGCGTCCGGAACTGGATGTCGTGCCGGGGACCAACCGCGTGCTGGCGCCGGTTCCGAAATACATGCGGAATGGCTCGACGATCTGGCTCGACCACAATGCCACGGACCCCAATGAGCGGTACAAGATGTTTGCCTATTTCCGCCTGGGGACCGGGCAATGGCCTCGGAAATTGCCTCCGGACCCGCCGCCGATCAGGCAATACGGCGAGATCTTCACGTCGCCCGACGGTATTCACTGGATCTCTCGGGCGCGCACCGGCCCCTGCGGCGACAACTCCGGATTGTTCTACAACCCCTTCCGGAAGACGTGGACGTACAGTATCCGCACGAGCAGAAAGCCGTACGGGCGCGTCCGCAGCTATCACGAACACCCCGACTTCATCGCGAGCGCGGCCTGGAAGAGCGAGGACGTGGAGTTCTGGCTGCATGCCGACGAAAAGGACCTGCCAGATCCCGCGCTGGGCTACAAGCCGGAACTGTACAAAGTCGACTGCGTGGCCTACGAGAGCCGCATGCTGGGCCTGTTCGCGATCTACTACGGCCCGCCGAACCCGATCGCCTTCGAGCAGAAAACCCCGAAAACGAATGACCTGATGCTGGGCTTCAGCCGTGACGGCATCGAGTGGGAACGACCCGATCGCACGGCCTTCCTGGCGTGCTCGCGCCAGCCGGGCACTTGGAACCGCGGCTACCTGCATTCAGCGGGCGGCCTCTGCCTCGTGGTCGGCGACGAGATCCGGTTCTACTACACCGGCTTTTCCGGCATTTCGCCGGCACAGGGTGGAGGGATGTACGCCGGCGCCAGCACCGGTCTGGCGACGATCCGGCGTGACGGTTTCGTGTCGCGAGACGCGGACCGGACGCCGGGCACGCTGACGACGCACCCAGTCACGTTCAAGGGCAAGTACCTGTTCACCAACGCGGATGTGGAATCCGGCGAGCTGCGCGTGGAGGTGCTGGACGAGAGAGGACGAGTGATCGAACCCTTCTCGAGGAAGAACTGCATCCCCATTCGAGCGGACCGAACCAAGCATGCAGTCACGTGGAAGAAGGCGACGGACCTTGCGGCACTGTCCGGCCGCCCGGTGAAGTTCCGCTTTCACCTGACCAACGGCGAACTGTACTCGTTCTGGGTAAGTACCGATCGATCCGGGGCGAGCTATGGGTACGTCGCCGCGGGCGGTCCGGGCTTTACTGGGGCGACGGATACGACGGGAGCGTGAGATGGACCAGTTCGAAAACACATACGAGCTGATCCGGGGGTTCAAGGGCAGCTCGTACCTGCACGGTTTTGGGGCGCTATATTGAGTGGCTGCGGCGGCTGTGGCGCTGGGAACACGCGCCGTGCTCATTCGGGATGGGTTCGCGGGGTCCGGCGGGTTTGTCCGAACCGTGGAGGACTCGCTGCGCGATGCTGGCATCGAGGTGCTGTCAACGACAGACGGCGCCGCGCCGAACGCTCCCGGGGAGGACCTCGCGCGCATTACCGTTGCTGTGCGAGAGAGCCGCCCCGACCTGATCGTCAGCTTCGGTGGCGGGAGCATGATCGACGCCGCCAAAGCTGCCGCGGTCCTGTACGCGCTCGGAGGGGAGGTCGACGATTACTTTGGGACTGGCGTGGTGACCCGATCTCTGGCGGCAGCCGGGAAGTCCCTGCTGGCTCACGTCGCCATCCAGACCGCGGCCAGCTCCGCTGCGCACCTGACGAAGTACTCGAACATCACGGACCTGAGTACCGGTCAGAAGAAACTGATCGTCGATAACGCGATCGTGCCGGCGCGCCCGGTGTTCGACTTCGAAGTGACGATGAGCGCGCCGCCATCGCTGACCGCGGATGGCGCGCTCGACGGCATGTCGCATTGCCTTGAGGTGCTCTACGGCGCCGTTGGGAAGCCCTATTACGCCGAGATGGAGCAGGTGGCCGGTGAGGGCATCCGGCTGGTGCTGGAGCATCTGCCGGCGGTGCTGCGGGATCCCTGCAATTGCGCCGGGCGGGAAGCGCTCGCACTCGCGACCGACCTGGGCGGCTATGCCATCATGCTGGGCGGCACCAACGGGGCGCACCTCATGAGCTTTTCTCTGATCGACATCCTCAGCCACGGCAGCGCGTGCGCGATGCTGAACCCGTACTCGTATGGTCAAAAAACTCGTCGAACCCATCATGCCCAGCAAGGTGTTCGACGTTGACGGAATTCCGGCCTCGGGCGGGCCGCTACTCTCCGCGGGTTCGGCGATTCCCCGGAGGTACAACCCCACACCAGAACAGAAGCTGGCACACCACACTAAGGACACCAGACACGAAGATCAGCTCCCATCTGCCCGAACTCAGCCAGAACCACACCGTCTCCTCATGTCCCTCGATTCGTCCCAGCACGCTATCGGCGAAAATGAGGAAACACAGCATCGCCGCCAGTTGGTAACCGTACGGGCGATGGTCTTGGCGGATCGTAACTTCTTCTCCCGCTGCGCCGTCGTCGGCGAAAAGGAGCCAAACGAACCCGACCGTTAGGTACAGAGCGTTGTGGCCCAAGACCACCCATAAAAGTAAGAGGACACGCCACCACGACCAGTGCCCCCGATCGTCAGTTTCAGGACCGCTAACATTCAACTTTGCTGCCATCTGGCGCACCGTCGGCAGGCGAAAGCCCGGCGCCAGAGTTCCTTCAGCGATGGCATTCTCGATGTGGCGGGCCAGTTGCTCATACCGTGGCGGCCCGGCTCCATCGAATTCTGGCTCTGAGCAGGAATCCGACGAAGTGCCCGATTGGCGGGGGTTTCAGAATCTGAGATTGTCGGCTGCGGCCGGGGGCTTTGCTGCCCCGGCCTTGTCAGCGGCGGACTGCCCGACGGCTTGCCACGACCGCAGTCTTTTCCAGGCGGACGCCGCATCCCAGATGCGCGAGACCGGGCTGCGCGCTACCGGAAACTATTCATTATAGGAATGTTAATAGGTTCTTCCCTCTTTCTGGGATACGCCTTCGAGGATTCGATCCTGTGAGTCTGGCACGGCTCCGCGGCGGTGAACCGGCGCATGCCTGTTCCCCGAGCGTGGCCAGGAGCAGAGCACTCGGCAAAGCGCTGGGCGCGGTGTAGCTCTGGCCGCTCCCCAGCGGGCGTGGATTCCCTTGGAACCCCTATCAGCATTGCCCCCAGGGCCGCCCGGCCGCCTGTGGCCGGCGCACGGAACCGGGAACCCACCATTCACAGAAACCCCATGAAACCGGGGGTCTGTCAGATTCTTGCGCAGAGCCCGAATTCGATTGCTTGCAGGTTCAGGGTGGTATATCTGAACCATGTTGTACTGCCAATGTCGCTGTAACGCAATGGCAAGGGTGCATGCCAGCAGATCTCGCGATGCTCCTATCGCGCTTTGATTTCTATCGCAATCACCTCGAAAGGATTGTCGCTGGCATTCTGCTCAATGTGTGGAGGGCCACCGCCCTCAACCCAGGACAAGTCGCCCGCCTTTCCTGTCAAAACGCGGACTTGGCCGTCTTCGGTTTTCGGGCGCAAGTCCGCATCGGTCAGCATCACGGTGAACCGATTGCGGACGTGCTGGTGCTTCGCCGAGGTCTCGTGTGGGCCGAAATGCGCCCGCAGCACTCGCACCTGATCATTTTCGAGCAGCAGTTGGTAGTGCGCCGGATCGACTTTCAGGGGATCCAGGGGACCGGCGGCAACAGGCGTCCACCCCTTATCGTCCTTGATTTCGATTTCCACGACCTTGCATGGCTTCCCCGTGACGCTCTCACAAGCCGTGACGTCACCGGCTGCCTTCCATTCGACCTCTCCGTACTTCGAATGTCTAGCTGTGTCCTTGCCATTCTTTTCACGAATGCGAGCATCGCACAAGGCGAGATGTACCACTACACGGTTCAAGCTCGGGTCGCGAGGCTGAACTCCGGGTTTGCACGGGTCCACAGGTTGGAATACCCGAATATACGAGTTGTCCACCGCGGCAGGCGGATCGGCGGCGAGAAGTGCGCTCAGGAAAAAGATCGGAAGTATACGCATCCTACCCCTTCGATTGTATCTATATTGTCTTTTAATTAGCAATACTTTTCTTGTATTACTACGTTAAGTATTTACAAATCCCTTGGCCTGATTTTCTGCCCCAAGTACGCGCACACCCCGGTCCAGGTGAGCCGAACGGCCTGGGCATGGCTGTGCTCTCCCAGCACCTATTATTGCATTATTTATACAGAAATCAATAACAGCGCCTGTAAGGCCACCATGGGGGTGGACTTCTGGTTGAAGGAGTGGTCGAGCTTGGCCAGCAGCGATCGGCGCGAACGGCGTTGACTGTGTTGGCGCGGTGGTTGTTGGCGCCCGATCGCGCCCCGGGCACATTCGGCGCGGTGTACAGAAGCGCCAGTTTGCTCCCCACCGGGTGGAACCGCGAGGCGGGAACCACGTTACCGGGGAATGCCCGGCCGGTAGCGGGTCGAGGATGGCCCCGGTGCTTTGCGAAAAGTCGCCGCGCACTTCGAGGGGCGTGGGGAAGCTATAGGTACGGGTCACGGCATCGCGGCGCCGCTGCCCTTCATACGAGATGAAGAAGTGCGTCTTGTCCCGGCGGCGACCGCGTCGCCTTCGTGCCCCCACACAGCGGACGCGCAGAGTGCGATTGTGTTCCATGTCTCAAGATATTATGGTATATCAGTACATGAGCAAGGTAAGGAGGACTTCATGAGATTTGCTTACGCCGCCGTGGGCGCGCTGCTTCTCGCCGCGCCCTTCGCTTCATCAGCCGCAGCCCCGGAAAAGGCTGCCCCGTCAAGCAAGCCGGTCGCCTCCATCGACCTCACTACTGCCGAAGGACTCGCCGCCGCCAAGGCTGAGTGGCGGTACCAGGACGCCGAGATCATCCAGGTGGACTTCCGCGGCCAGAAGACGTACGACTACAAGCCGCACGCGGGCGTGCCCGATTTCGACGACTCGAAATGGGACATCCTGACGCCCGAGACGCTGAAGCGCGGCCACGGCGGGAACATGTGGTTCAACTGGTACCGCATCAAGCTCACCGTGCCGGAGCGAGTCGGCAATGTCGATCCAACGGGCACCACCGCCGTGTTCGAAGTGTCGATTGACGACTATGCCGAGATCTGGGTGGATGGCGAGCTGCCGCGCTATGTCGGCCAGAGCGGCGGGTCCGTGGTGGCGGGCTTCAATGTGCCGAACCGCGTGGTCGTGGGGCGCAACCTCAAACCGGGGCAGCAGTTCCAGGTGGCGGTGTTCGGCATGAACGGACCGATTTCCGCGGCGCCGGGCAACACGCTGTTCCTGCGCTACGCCAAACTCGACTTCCACAAGGAACCGCCGGGGCCGGTGGCGGTGTGGCCGGCGGAGATGGGCGCCGACGTCGAACGCGTCGCCAAGCCGTTCGACGATATCGTTGGCGGCGAGCCCAAGTTCATGAAGGTTGCGGATGGGTTCGATTTCACCGAAGGCCCGGTTTGGAACCGCGAGGGCAACTATCTCCTGTTCAGCGACAGCAGGGCGAACAAGATCTATAAATACGACTTGACGTCCGCCTCGCTCTCGGTCTTCCGTGAGAACAGCGGCTATTCGGGCGCGGACATCGCCGAGTATGCGCAACCGGGCTCGAAAGGGCTGGCCTATAGTCCGGATGGGTTGCTCACCATCTGCGAAATGGGCAACCGCCGCGTGACGCGCCTGGAGAAGGATGGCAACCTGACCGTGCTCGCGGACAAGTACGAAGGCAAGCGTTTCAACAGCCCGCACGACCTGACGTACCGGTCCGACGGGACGCTCTACTTCACCGACCCGCCTTTCGGGCTTCCGAAGCTTGGGCAGGACCCGCGCAAGGAACTGGCGTTCAGCGGCGTTTATTCGCTGCGCAACGGAAAGCTGCAGTTGCTCGACAAGGAACTTTCCGGCCCGCACGGGATCGTGCTCTCGCCCGACGAGAAGTACCTGTACGTGACGAATCACTCGGGCAAGAACAAGGTGGTGATCCGGTACGACGCGAATCCCGATGGCTCGGTCTCCAACCGCAAGGTACTCTTCGACGTGTCGAACGATGCGGGCAAGGACGCCCTGAGCGGCCTCAAGGTGGACCAGCAGGGCAACCTGTACGTCACCGGTCCGCGCGGCATCTGGGTTGTCTCTCCCGACGGCAAGCACCTGGGAACGATTCTCTCAAGCAAGCATCCGCGCAACCTGGTGTGGGCCAACTCCGGTATCAAGTGGGGCGGTCACAACGTCTACGTCTGCACGCCCTATGCACTCTACCGCATGAAACTCGGCGTCCCCGGACCGAAGGGCATCCAATAGGGAACCAAATGCGACACAACGAACTCACCCGCCGCCGCTTCGCCCAAGCCGGAGCCGCTGCTGCCGCGATGGCCGGCGCGGCATTCGCGAAGGCCGAGCTGAATCCGGCGATTCGGAAGGCGATGAAGTCCGTCCAGGAAGCGATCGCCAAGGCCGAGTCCGACCCGGATCGGCCGCGCTATCATTTCCGCCCGCCCGCCCAGTGGAACAACGACCCCAACGGCGTGCTGTTCTACCGCGGCTGGCACCACATGTTTTACCAGCACAACCCTTACGATTCGAAGTGGGGACACATGCACTGGGGTCACGCGCGTAGCCGCGACCTGGTGAATTGGGAACATCTGCCGATCGCACTCTGGCCCTCGACCGAAAAGAAGGAGGACCACGTGTTCTCCGGTGGCGCCGCCATCGCCGCCGACGGCCGCCCGCGCCTGTTCTACACCAGTATCGGCCCGCGCAACCCCGAGCAGTGGATGGCCATCCCCGCGGATGATGACCTCATCGTCTGGGAAAAGTACGCGGGCAATCCGATCCTCACCCTTGCCAGCCACGGTGACCAGAAGATCGACTCCTGGCGCGACCCCTTCCTGTTCCGCGAGGGCGGGAAGTGGTACATGGTGTGCGGCGGGAATCTCAACGCCCGTCACGGCGGCGCCGGATCGGTCGAGCTTTACGAGGCCACGACGCCCGACCTCACCGGCTGGAAATACCGCGGCGTCGTGTACGAAGACCGCGATCGCGAGATCAACAACATTGAGTGCCCGAACCTGTTCAAGCTCGGTTCCAAATGGGTGCTGTTGTTTGCACCGCACAAGCCGTGCGTGTACATGGTGGGCAGCCTCGACCTGGCGCGCGGCAAGTTCACCCCGGAAACCCGCGGCATTCTCGACCCCGGGACCAGCTATGCGAACAATGTCTCGTTCGATGACAAGGGCCGCTGCATCCTCTGGCTGTGGGGGCCCACCAACACGGATCCCGACAAGGGCTGGAACGGCGCGATGGTGATGCAGCGCATCCTGACGGTCGGCAGCGACGGCTACCTGCGGCAGGTGCCGGCGCCCGACTTCGAGTCGTTGCGCGGCGAGATGAAAATGGGACGGCCGGCCGAGCTTCAGGACCAACCGGTCGTCGTGGAAGGGATAGCGGGCGACTGCGTCGAAATCCAGGCGGAGTTCAGTGCGGACGCGAAGACTAACGCCATGGGATTGCGGGTGCGGCGGCCGGCCAAGGGCGGGGGAATCGAGATCTCCTTCGCTCCCAGATCCGGCATCCTCACCGTGGACGGCGTGCTGAAGCTGATCGCGTGCGAGCGCCAGTTGAACCTGCGCGTCTTCCTCGACGAGCGCGTGATCGAAGTCTATGCCGGCGACGGCACCGCCGCGATCTACAAGTCCATCAGCGCCGCTCCCGGCGACCTTGGCGTGGAGGCGTTCGCCGCCGGAGGGACGGCGCAGTTGACCTCCATCAAAGCCTGGCCCATGAAGCCGGCGCATTTCAGCCTGGAGCGGTACCAGGTGTGAGGCCAGGCTCCCGAACATGAAAAACCACTTTCGCAAAGCGCTGCTCGATCGGACTCCGACCTTTGGAGCGTGGATGCAGATCGGCCACCCGGCGCCGGCCGAGATCTTCGGACGCCTCGGTTACGACTGGATCTGCGTCGATCTCGAGCACGGCGTATTCGACCTCGATTCGATGGCGGGCGTCTTCCGCGCGATCGAATGCTCCGGCGCGGTTCCGGTAGCGCGGCTGCCGTTCGCGGACACCATCTGGATCAAGCGCAGCCTGGACGCCGGAGCGCGCGGGCTCGTCGTTCCCATGGTCAGCAGCGCGGATACCGCCCGCGAAGCCGTGCGGCAGGCCAAGTACCCGCCGCTCGGCGATCGGGGCTTCGGTTACAGCCGCGCCAATCTGCACGGAATCGATTTCGAATCGTACATCCGCGACGCCAATGACGAAATCGCCGTCGTGATGCAGGTGGAACACCGCAACGGAATCGATGCGATCGACGCTATCCTCGAAGTGGAGGGCGTCGATGGGGCGTTCATCGGTCCGCTGGACCTTAGCGGCTCCTACGGGAAGGCCGGGCAACTCGACTGTCCGGAAATGGTGGATGCATTGGAACGTTTCCGCCGCTCGTGCCGGACGCACGGCAAAGCCGCCGGCATGCATCTCGTGCACCCCGCTGCCGGAAATAGCGAAGCCGCCATCGCGGACGGGTACACCATGATCGCGCTCGGGCTCGACAACGTCTTCCTCGCAGCCGGCGCCCGCGCGGCTCTCCACCAGGCCCGCACCGCGGCTCTCCACCAGGCCCGCACCGCGGCTCTCTCCGACCTGCGGCCGGGCCGCGCATGAGCAGCCTCCGGTTCCGGCCGCCGACGCGGCGCGCGTTTCTGGGCGCGTGCGGCAGCACGGCGTTCGCCCAGTCCCTCGCGGAACCGCGCCCGGCCATTCACTTCGGTTTCGTCACGCCGGCCAACGACGGCGCATGGGGTGGGGACCTCCGCACGATGGACAAGACTGTCGCGACCGGCATCCTGCCGGCCGAAAGCGGACGCAGCATCGCGGACCTGACCTCCGAACCGAATCCCCGGCTCGTCTACCAGGATGCGCGCCTCGCGGCGGTGGATGACTTCTCGTGCCTGGTCGCTTTCAACCCCGCCCGTCTCGGCCGGCCGATGATCGTAGTTGCCCGCCCGGGTCGCTGGCGGATCCAGATGAGCGCGGCCGGCATCCTCTCGCTGGTCACCGCGTACGCGGCTTCAAAGGCGCAGTCGTCTACCGTGACCCGCTTGGTGGACGAGGACACATGGTACCGCATCGCCATCGCGTTCGACCGCAGCCGTCGGCGCCTCGAGTTCGCGTTCCAGCAGCCGGGCGACCTGTCGTCACTCTCCACCGGCGGCTTCAGCCTGCTGCCCGAGACCCTCGGCCCGTCCACAGGTTCGTCGTCCGTGCTCGACATCGGGCACCAGCGTGGCGGCGAACCCTTCACGGGGTACCTCGCCGAGGTCGCGCTTTACGATCACGCTCTGCCTGCGGACGGGTTGCGCCGACTCGTGGAGTCGGCCGCCACGCCTCCGGCCGCCGGATCGCTGCCATCGCTCGATGCGTCGATCTTTCCCGTCGAGCGCGATCCCGGCGTTCTTCTGCCCCGGCGCTCCGATGTGACGATGTCGTCGCGAAGCTGGCATCCGGCCAATGCGAACGATCCGCACGACACAATGCGCGACCTCGTCGCGTTCCATGCCACGCGCCTCGAGTGGTGCGCCAGCCAGTACGCCACCCCGGAGCACATCCGCCAGACCAACGATGCCGGAATTGTCTTCTGTGCCAAGGAGGGCGCCAGCGACCTGACTCCTGGCCGCGTGTAATCCGCCCGCGACTTCGACGGCAACCTCATTGCCTTCCGCTGGATGGTCTCGTGGAAGCAGCGGGACGGACTCCCACCCGGCGCCTGCTGCGTCAACAATCCCCGCTTTCGCGCCAGCCTCGCCGGGTCCTTTGCGGAACTGGTGCGGCGCGGCGTCGCCGGCATGCAGTACGACGACTGGGCATCCAATCTCAGCGTCCTCTCGGCCGACGGCGGCTGCCTGTGCGAGTTCTGCATCCAGCGGTTCGGCCCCTGGCTGAAGGCCAACTGTCCTGCGGCGGACCTGGAGCGGTGGAAACTCGGCGGTCCCGCGGAGAGCTTCGATTTCCGCCGCTGGCTGCGCGCGGAGCGCGGCATCTCTAGCGCCGCCGCGTATTCGAAGTGGTTCGCCACGAATGCCGGCGACCCTCTCCGCCAGGCGTACGCGCGATTCCAATACTTCTCGGTGCGGGAAGGGTTGCGTACCCTGCTCGGAGTTCTGGCCGCGAATGCCGCCAGCGGGCGCCCGCGCGCGCCGCTCTCCGTCAACGCCTTCCTGGACTCGACGTCGCAGCAGAGCAAGGCCATGTCCGCCGGCGATCTTCCCGACTACTTCGTCGGAGAGGCGGCCGACGAATCCCTCACCGGCCTTTTCCTGAATGGGAAGATCGCCGAGGCGCTGCACCGCACGTCCATCATTTCGCCGTTCCCCTTCCGCGTGGACCGGACGCGCTCCGCCATTGCGCTACAATACGCGCTCGGCCAACTCTGCCTCGCGCCCTACGACATCTGGATGCAGACCAGCGATCTGCCGCGCCACTTCGGCAAAGCGGCCGACTACGCCGACCTGTTCGCCTTCGCCTGCGCCAATGCGGCGCTGCTCGACTCGTACGAGACCGTGGCGGCGGTCGGTATCGCCGTGGGCACGGCGAAGCCCGAAGACAAGCGCCTGCGGCCGCTGCTGCAGTCGATCATCGAGGCGAATGTGCCGTTCGTATTCCTGCTGCTCGGGCGCGATCACTTCGAGCCGCGCATCACTCCGGTGTGGGCGGAACGAGTGCGGCACATCATCAACCTGACCGACATCCCCGACCTCCCGTCGCGATTCTCCCGCGCGCGCTTCTGGCCCGGCGAATGGAATGCGGACCTCGCCCGCCGTATCGGGGTTCTCAAAGTCGAAGCGCCGGGCGTGGTCGCGACGGTGCGCGCCGTTCCGGGCCGAACGAACAGCGCCGTCATCCATCTGGTGAATTACAACTTCGATGAGTTCAGCCAGAGTGCGACTGTCGCTCAGTGCGGCGTGCGTCTGCTGCAGCCGGGTTTCTGGGGCAATGTCCGAACTGCCGAGATACTCTCGCCCGGAGTCCCCGCGCGCGCCGTCTCAGTGAAGAGTTTCGGCCGCGGCATGCGTCTGGTTGTGCCGGAGTTGCGAACCTGGGCCGTTGTACGGTTGAACGGCTAAACTCGAGCCCGACGCGCTATGCGCGCCAGACCGCGGCGACTTCGTAATCCTCTACTCCAGGGATCACGAATTCGATCCCTTCGCCGGATGTGCGATGGGGAGCCTGTGTGCCACGCTTGAGCAATTCGACCTTGGAAACCTTCGTTCCAGCCGGCAGCCGCAGATGCACCTTCTGCGGCCCGACCGGATACGGCCGCCGCAGCCAGCCTCGCGTTCTGTTGGGGTTGTTGTAGTTGATCACGTGGATGGCGTAGCCGGGTTCAGTTTCCCAGCCGATGACCTCGGCCATGCCTTCGCCTTCTACGACAAGAGAAGACTGGTCCCGCAGCATCCATGCGACGGCGTTGCGCAGCAGGAGCGTGAAATCGGTGTTGCCGGAACGCCAGGCGCATCGGTCGACGTCGCCGGGGAAGTAGACTCGCCGGCTGCGTCCGCGCTCCATCAAAACCACCGCCGGTTCGGCGCTCCGCGGACCAAAGTAGGGCATCTCACGGCGCCCGTGGGCGTAGACCATTTCCGGGATTCCCCGCGGATAGGGTGGAACCACCTTCAGCACTGGAGCGCCCGAGGCCCGGACCGGGACCCGCCATTCGCCTCCGGGCAGCCAGAGGGTGTTGCCGAAGCCGCGCGTGAGGTCGTGTGCAGCCTCGATCGACATATTGAAGAACGCGCCCGTCGCGGGTCCATCGCGGCGCATGCCGAAAACGTCCGCGAGTCCGAAGTCCGCGCGGGGAGCGCCGGTGTGGTCGTAGAGGCTGGTCTCGAATGTCGCGAGGAGCGAGCCTCCCCTGTCCGCGTAGGCCCTCAGTTGCGCGCATTGGATATCGCTCAGCAAGGCGGTGTTCGGCAGGATGACGGCGGCGTACCGATCGAGGCAATCCGCGGTGAGATCGTCTTCGTGAATGAAGTCGAACGCATACCGTCCTTCGAGCAGCGCGTAGTAGACGCCTTGCAGATAGTCGGTCGGTTCGCCGGCGGAAGGTCTCGCTCCGGTGCCGCGGGCGCCGTACCCGCCGGCGACGGGTCCAGGACTGCGGTAGAGATAATTCAACCGCTGCGAGTACACGACCCCCAGGTTGGCGAGCGGCCGGCGGTTGAAAAAGTGCGGCTCGTGTCGCGCGATCCACTGGTAGAAGCGGCGCCCGGTTTCCTTCCAGCGCTGGTCCTGGGGATCTGAGCCCAGACATACCAGGGGATCATGCCGCTGGCCGTGGTCTGCGCCAGCCAGGCGGTGATCTCGGAGTCCCCGCGCGACGTGTGGCGCCAGGTGCTCGCGTTGCCAGTGACGACGTTGGTGACGGGTTTGCCGCACATGGAGGCGTATGCCACCCGTCCTTGCTGCGCGCAATCCCAGATAGGCGTGTCGCCGGTCCGGCCCTGGTGGTCGGCGGTCAGCCAGTCGCCGATCTCGGCTAGTGCCTTGATGCTCTGGACGGCGCGAATGCCGTCCTGGATGTTGACGTTGTAGACGCAGTCCGGCCGCTTTTCGCGCGCTGCCCCCTTGATCCTTCCGCAGAGGTCAAGGATGCGACGGCGATGCTTCTCCAGCAGCTCCTCCTTGCTGCCCGCACCGAGGCGGCGGCAGATCTCGCGATGGCAAGGGACGGGCGCACCTGTGCTGGGCCAACTGTTGGTGAAGACGCCGTCCACATCGAACAGGGCGGTGATTTCCCGGATGATCGCGGGCACCTGCTCCTCGTGGTACGTCGAGAACAGGCACGTGTGGAAGGCGTACGGGGTTTCGACGTTGGGGACCGGCTTGCCATCCGCAGTCCGTTCGAACCACTCCGGCCGGCTTTTGAGGACCTCTTCGTGCGCCCAGTTGGTTTCGACGCGCGCGATCACGCGGATGCCCGCCTGCTTGGCGGCCCGGCAGTATTCGCCGAAAAGGTCGCGGCTGCCCAGGAACTGGCTGCGGTGGTGATCGCGCAGTTTCGTGGGATAGAACGCGATGAATCCACCGGCCGAGAGCACCAGCGCATTCAAACGCAGGCTCTTCCAGTACTCGATCCAGGACGGGATGTCCAGTATCTGCGGGTCGTACTCGTTGAAGTTGTGTTGCGCGCAGCGCCGCAGGCGGGTCCACCAGGATGGCTGCCCGGCAGGGTTGGCGGGAACGCGCTCCTGAAGAGCCGCGCCGGAACTGATGAGCAAGTCACGCCGCGAAATCTGCATATCAGACACTCTGGTATAGTACTATTGTGTTAGAAATGAACATTTTGATGTAGAATTGTTTTGTGGGTACGCAATCCGCGCCAGGCCCACAGGAGAAGCGCTTTGCGGCATACACGGATGGCCTGGCGAAAGCCGCAGGGCACGCTGAGCGTGGTGCTCCGTTGAAGGCCTACTGCACTGGGTTCTTGCTGCCCGGCGAGCGCAAGAGCGTGGAGCCGATGGCTGCACGCCTGGCTCCCGGCAATGTCCGGCGCGTGCACCAGTCGCTGCATCATTTGGTGGCGGATGCTCCGTGGAGCGATGAAGCCCTGCTGGTGACAGTGCGTGGTTCTGTGTTGCCGAGGATGAAGGAGAACGGGCCGGTGGTGGCGTGGATCATAGACGATACCGGCTTCGTCAACAAAGGTACGCACTCGGTGGGGGTGGCGCGTCAGTACTGCGGGCAGGTGGGCAAGTAGGAGAATTGCCGGGTGGCGGTGAGTTTATCGGTGGCGACCCATCATGCCAGTCTCCCCATTGCGTGGCGTTTATACCTGCCGGAGAGTTGGGCCAGCGACCGGGAAAGACGCAAGGAGACCGGAGTTCCGGCGGAGATCACGTTCCAAACCAAGCCGGCGATCGCGCTCGAACAGATTCGCCAAACGGTGGAGCAGGAGGTCCCCTCGGCGCCGGTATTAGCGGATGCTGCCTATGGCAACGATACCCAGTTTCGGGAAAGGATCACAGACCTGGAGTTGCGCTATGTGGTGGGCGTTCACGAGAACATGACCGTCTGGCCGCCCGGCGAAACTCCGCGGCCGAAACATCGGCGGAAGGGAAGGGGGCGTCCGCCCACAAGGTCGCACCGCGATGCGGAGCACCAGCCGGTGGCAGTGAAACAACTGGCCCTTTCGTTGCCGGAGCAGGCATGGAGAACCGTTACCTGGCGGGAGGGAACCAGACACCTGAATTATGCACAGATCGAGGGTGCTTGGCGCGATTGACGTGTTGATCTGACCCCGTTTTGACTGCTCCCTTTCCTGCTCCGATCTGCCTGGAATCGCCTCCCCCTTGTAACTCGTTGCTCACTCTGGGCCACCGGTGCATAAGATTCTATGCACGCTGGTCGTCAGCACCGCAGCGCGGTCGCGATCACCGGCGCGAACCCGCGTGCGCCGGCCGCGATCGCGCGCAGGCGAGCCATCAGTCGCTCGAAGACGCCTTTCTCCTCGTAGTGATCGCTGTA
>JBEKWU010000076.1:0-43655 GCA_049512775.1 Bryobacteraceae bacterium | reverse complement strand
GGGCGAGTTCGGCTCCCGTGAACGGCTTTGGGAGGAAGTTCGCCTCCTCGGGCAGCACCCCGTAGTCGGTGATCACCAGGCTGATGACATCCGGGTGGTTCTCGTGGACCCGCAACGCATCCCCGGCCAGCCGCCCGATCGTCTCCAGCTTTTCGGCTTGCGCCAACCGCTCCTGCAAGATCTTCAGCTCCGTGATCTCGTCGATGACCAGCACCGCCGCGACGATGTTGCCCCAGGCGTCGCGGATCGGCGCTGAGCTGGCGCGTATGTTGAGGCGCTGATTGCCGCCGCGCACGTACTCGATCTGTTCGTCGGTGACCGCCTCGCCCCGGCGTAGCGCCCGGGCCAGCGGCCAGTCCTCGGGGGCGTACGGCCGGCCGTCGGGATGGAATCCCCTGTAACGGAGGTGCTCGTCAGGGTGCCCCACGGGCAGGAAAGGCTGGCCCATGATCTGCTCCACCCTCCGATTGGCCAGAATCACCCGCCCCGAGGGCGCCTCGGCCACTACCACTCCCGCGGGCATCTGCTCGATCACTAGGTTCAGTTGGGCCTGCTCGTGCTCGATCCGTTCGAGCAATTGCTCGCGCTCCTGTCCCATGCGCTTGCGGCTGCTGATGTCGATCAGCGTCAGCACCAACCCATCGGTCTTTCCCTCGGCGGTCTTGCAGGGCCGCGCCCGCATCAGGTACCAGTTCCCGTCCCGGTCCCGGACTTCCTTCTCGAGGACCGAGTCCCGGAGCACCGCCTCTTCGATGAAGCTCGGCAGGTCCTGGCACTCCAGGTTCGACCGGATGTCGGCAAGCGGCCGTCCGATGTCCGTAGGAATGAAGTTGAACTGCCGCCAGCAGGTTTTGCAGGTCGGCGTTGGCTTGGGCCAACTCGGCGTTCCGGGCTTGCAGTTCCTCATTAATGGTGGTCAGTTCCTCGTTGGCCGATTGCAGCTCTTCCTTGCCGGTCTCGATCTCCTCGTTGATGCTCTGCAACTCCGCGTTGTTTGACAACACCTCCTCGTTCGCGGCCTGCAATTCCTCGATCACCGCTTGGAGGGATTCGGTGCTGACCGCAAGCTGCTGGCGAAGGCGCAGGATCTCCCGGATCAGCAGGTCCTGGTAGAGCGCCTCGATTTCCGTGGGATTCCCCTCCAGGAAACGGACGTAATCCCGCGCCGTGTCGATCTAGTGCAACGCCATCCGCCGGGCGATGCGCCGCTTCAGGGTCGAGTGCCGGTAGGAGTGGAAGTCGGTCCCTTTCACCGCCCACAGCAGCGCGAAGATCCCCTCCAGAAGGTGCGTCGATTCCGGCCGGAAGGCCTCGGCCTCCTCCCGCCCCGCGCCCCCCACGTAGGGATGCCGGCCGATGCGAGCCAGTTCTCGCGCGATCGCGTCCGGGGGCAGGATGAAATCCACCTCTCCGGTTTGGATGGCGTGACGCGGCATGCCGTCGTACTTCGCCGAGATGTCCCGCGCTAACGTGATCCCGCCCAGGTGCTTCACATCCACCAGCCCCAGCGAGCCGTCCGACGAGGTCCCGGACAGGATCACCGCGATGGCCCTGGATTTCTGATCCTGCGCCAGCGAGCGCAGAAACTGGTCCGCCGGGAGGTGATGCCCGACCGGCTCCATGCGCGGCGGGACCACCAGGGCGCCGCCGGAGATCGTCAGGGCGGTATTGGGCGAAATCACGTAGACGTGGTTCGGCGCCACCCGGACGCCGTCCGCGGCCGCCCGGACCACCATCGTCGTCGCCTTCGACAGAATGTCGGGCAGCATGCTGGGGTGCTTCGGATCCAGGTGCTGGATGTACACGAACGCCATTCCAGTGTCCGGTGGAAACGCCTGGAGCAACTGCCGGAAGGCCTCCAACCCACCCGCCGAGCCGGCCACGCCGACCACTGGGAAATCCGTGCTCGGCTGCTCGCTCAGGGCTGCCTGGTCGGGAACGATTGGCGTTTTCTGGGTTTCTTCGGACATCATTGCCGGCCTTTTCCGGTCGTAGTTAGAATAAAATATGTGCATTCCCAGTTCAATGAGAGAACTGGGCTGTAGGAAATACTCTTGCCGCCGGCCGTTCAACAACGCATCGACGCGATTCGGAGTAACCGCACGAGCGGGGCGGCGGAGCTTGCCGCCCAGGCCGCCGCGGTGCTTTCACTCGCCGCCGAACTGGCCCCGGACTCGATCCCGGACGCCGCGCGCCTCTTGGTGGCCGCGCAGCCCGCCATGGCGCCTCTGGTCAATCTCACCCGCGCCGTTCTGGCGGCCCCCGATCCCGGCGCCGCCGCCCGCGAGTTCGTGCTTCGCATGCGCGCTTCCCTGCCCCGCATCGCCGGGCATGCGGCCCGGCTCATTCCCGACGGCTGCGCCGTCCTGACGCACTCCTACAGCTCCGCCGTATTCGAAGCTTTTCGCGCCGCCCGCGAGATGGGCCGCCATTTCCGCGTCATTTGTACGGAATCCCGCCCGCTATGCGAAGGAGCGGCGCTTGCCGCCAGCCTGGGGCGCGAAGGAATCGAGGCCACGCTCATCCTGGACGCCGCCATCGCGTCCTTTCTCCCGCGGGCCGCGCTGGTGCTGGTGGGAGCGGACGCCGTGTCCGCGCGGGGCCTGGTCAACAAGACCGGCACCGCGCTCCTGGCGCTGGCCGCCTCGCGGTTCCAGGTCCCGATGTACACGTTGTGCGGTTCGGAGAAGCTCCTGCCGCCGGACTACGAGCTGCCGCCCGAGCCCCCCAAGGACCCGCGCGAGATCCTCGCTCAGCCCGCGCCCAACGTCACCGTGGTCAACTACTACTTCGATTTGACCCCGCTCGACCACCTGGCCGGCATCGTCACCGAGGACGGGATCAGTTCCCGACCACCAGGACCGTGAAGCTGTCCTTGACAAGCGTTGGCCTGGGGCGGGGGGCGTCCGGCGTGGGCGCCGGCGTCGGGCCGAATTCCGCCGTGGGCAGATAGATCCTGTGCGTCTTCGGATCGAGCGCCATGGTGCGGGCGCCGCGCTGGGTCGCGACGGTCTCGGCCACCTCGAACTTCCCGGGAGAGGACTCCCGCACCACGGTCAACGTGCCTTCCCCGTTCGAGCTGAACGCCAGGCCCGTGCCGGCATCGAAGCCCGCGCCATCGGTCCCGCCGCCGATCGGCACCGTGGCGATCACTTTGCCCGCGTCCGCGTCCAGGACGGCCATGGTCTTATTGCCGCATACCGAGAAGACCCGGTGATGCTGCGCGTCCAGCCCCATTCCGGAGGGTTCTTCGCACGGCTTGATGGAGGTCCGCTTCGCCACGGCCAGCTTCTGGCTGTCGATTTCGACCACCTCGCTGGTATCTTCGATATTCACGTAGACCTTGCCCTTGCCATCCGTGGTTGAAAACTCCGGCTTGCCGCCCAGTGCAATCGTCCCGGCGACCTCTCCGGTGGCGGCGTCGAACACCGTCGCGTCGTGGCTGCGGCCGTTGAATGTGAAGACCCGTTTGGAGAACGGGTCGTACAGGATGGCGTCCGGATTCGTGCCTGTTTTCACCTGGCCGAGGGCCTTGAGCGTCTTCAGGTCGAAGATGGTCGCCGTGTTCGCCCGGCCGTTGCTGATGAAGCCGCGATTCAACTCCGGCGCCAGCGCGATGCCGTGCACGCCCGGTGTATCGGGAATGTCGCCCGCCAACTTGCCGGTGTCGAGGTCGACCACCATCACGTGCGTGGAATGGGAAACGTACAGCCGCCGGGCAGAGCTATCCACCGTCAGGTAGTCCCAGCCGCCCTCCCCTCCGAGGTGAATCTTGTCGATCACGTGGTATCCCGGGTCCGCCGCGTACGCGACCGTGCCGAGGACCAAACTACAGTACAAGAGTGTCTTCATCGTGCCGCCTCCTGGCGCCCATTATCGCGCAGCGGGGCGGCGGCCGAGGATGACATTCTGGGGCGGCTCTCCGACGAGCAGATCCGGTCGCGCGGCGAGGTTTCCGACCGCGAACTGGCGGCGCGTCTGGAAGCGGCCGTGGCGGAGGCGCTGGCGGTGATTCGGAACACCACGGCGGAGCGCCTCACCGAGAGGGTTTCGATCCAGGGCTACGTGCTGACCGGCGCGGACCTGGGCTACTACCGGCACCTGAGCCGGGCCTCCGCGCACCCGGAGAAGACGCCGTAGCCATGAACCGCCTGGAATCGCTGGATGTGTTTCGCGGCGCGACCATCGCCGCGATGATCCTGGAAAACAACCTAGGTACTTGGAGCGCGGTGGTGGCGGTAGGCTCGGCGGTGATCCTGTTCGACCCGGTCTTCCAGGGCCTGGCCATCGCCCTGATGGCGGGGGAAATCGCCTCGCTCGTGCTCTCGCGCATGACCGTGCCGATCGTGTATTTCGTGGTGAACCGGAGGAGAGCCAAGAGGAAGAAAGAGGTACGATCGAAGAGACGGCGCAGGTCCCCATGAGCGAGGCCGAGGTGGCCTAGAATTTCGCCGCCGTGCTGAAAACGGTCCGCCAGGGCGTGGAAGTAGTCGTGGAACAAGACAGCCGGCCGGTGGCGATCATCAAGACACTGCAGGGACCGGGGCGCGCCATCGACGAGTGCATCGACCTGGCGAAGGCTCGCGAAGAGCGGTTGGGTTACGCACCCGTGCCCGATCCCGACTTCGCGAAAGACGTTCAGGCCGCTATCGACGCGCACCGCGAACCGCTGGATTCTCCGAAGTGGGACTAATCCTCGACTCCTGCGCCCTCATCGCGGCGGAACGCAGCGGCCGACCCGTCAGTGAGCTTCTGGCTGGCGTTCGCGCTTCTGCGGGCGTCACGGATATTGGCGCGCCACGACCCCGGAGACCGCCGAGCGGCGGCGCTGCACCTGGACTACGCAATCGGTACTCTGAATCCCCGCCACTTCCGGCTGATCCCCGGCCTGAAGGTCGTCGAACTCTGACCGACCGCTTCGCTCGCGCCCGATTGCCCGGCGGATTTGGGCGACTAACTGGTGCCCGAGGATGACCTTCCTCAAGAGACTCGGCGTGCGACCATAGTGGGATGGCTGCCTCGCTCGATGCGCTCTTCCTTGGTTTCGCGACCAACAAGCTGGCCCAGTTGAGCTCGCGGATCGTGGACTGCCTGGGGCGGCTCTCCGACGACCAGATCTGGTCGCGCGGCAACGAGAACCAGAACGCGGTGGGCAACTTGGTCTTGCACCTTTGCGGGAACGTGCGGCAATGGATCCTCTCGGGAGTCCGCGACCGGGATGCCGAGTTTGCGGCGCGCGGCGAGGTTTCCGGCCGCGAACTGGCGGCGCGTCTGGAAGCGACCGTGGCGGAGGCGCTGGCGGTGATTCGGAACACCACGGCGGAGCGCCTCACCGAGAGGGTTTCGATCCAAGGCTACGAGGTCTCGGTTCTGGAGGCGATCGGGCACGTGACCGAACACTTCGCGCAGCACACCGGGCAAGTCATCTACGCCACCAAGCTGCTGACCGGCGCGGACCTGGGCTACTACCGGCACCTGAGCAAGGCGTCCGCGCACCAGGAGAAGACACCTTAGCCATGAACCGCCTGGAATCGCTGGATGTGTTTCGCGGCGCGACCATCGCCGCCATGATCCTGGTGAACAACCCGGGCACCTGGAGCGCGGTGTATCCGCCCCTGCGCCACGCGGAATGGCACGGGTGGACGTTCACCGACCTGGTCTTTCCGTTCTTCCTGTGGATCGTCGGCGTCGCCATGACGCTCTCGTTCGCCAAGCGCGTCGAGCGGGGCGACGGCCGCCGCAAGCTGTGCCTGCACGCTCTGCGCCGCGCCGCCATCCTCTTCGTGCTGGGCCTGGTGCTGAACGGGTTCCCGTACTTCCACCTGGCCACCTGGCGCATCCCGGGGGTTCTCCAGCGGATTGCCGTCTGCTACCTGGCCGCCGCACTCATCTTCCTGTGGACGAGTTGGCGCGGCCAGGCGGTGTGGACCATCGCCTTGCTGGCGGTGTATTGGATGCTCATTGGCCCCGGAGGCGTCGAGAAGGGCGCTAACCTGGCGCGGTCCATCGACAGCCTGTTGCTGGACGGCCACATGTGGTCGCAAACCCGAACCTGGGACCCGGAGGGCGTTCTCAGCACCCTTCCCGCCATCGCCACCACGCTATTCGGCATTCTCACCGGGCACCTTCTCCGGTCCGGCCGCGGGGCGGCGGAGAAAACCGCCTGGATGTTCTTCTCCGGCAACGCGCTGTTGCTCGCGGGAACGGTCATGAACGTCTGGCTGCCGATCAACAAGAATCTCTGGACCAGCTCCTATTCGGTCTTCATGGCGGGGATGGCGCTGAACGTCTTCGCGTTCTGCTACTGGCTGGTTGACGTGAAGGGATACCGCCGGTGGACCAGGCCGTTTGCGATTTACGGCATGAATGCAATCACCGTGTATGTGCTCGCGGGGGCGCTGGAAGTCCTGCTGGACCTAATCCGGGTGGCGGGGCCGGGCCAGCCGGTCTCCCTTCACGAGTGGCTGTTCCAGCGTCTGTTCGCGCCCCTGGCGAGCCCCCCCAACGCCTCGCTGCTGTGGGCGCTGAGTTTCGTCCTGTTGCTGTACCTGGTGGCCTACGGCATGTACCGGCGGCAGTGGTTCGTGAAGGTATAGCAAACAGCTATTTAAAGATGCTATTGTCTTTTTCCCAGCCCGGTTGACAGTGTGCCTATAATGAACGGCTGTCGGCCAACCCGACGCAGGGGTACTCTCGATGGGCACGGTCGCGATGGACGCCACACTGAAACCGGCCTGGGGCTTCTACCAGGTCTACATCGGCAAGAAACTGGTCATGGTGGCCAGCGGGGTGATCCTGGTGTTGTACATCTTCGGCCACCTGGCGGGCAACCTTCAAGTGTATGTGGGGCCGGAACGGCTAAACGCCTATGCCGCGTTCCTGCATGCGCACGCGGGCCTGCTCTGGACCGCGCGGGCGGTCATGCTGGCGGCGGTGGCGCTGCACGTCTGGTCGAGCTTCCTGCTGTGGCTGGACAAACGGCGGGCGCGCCCGATCGGCTACGTCAAGAAGGACGACGTCCCGGCGTCCTACGCCTCGCGCACGATGATGTGGAGCGGCCCGATCCTGGCGGCGTTCGTCCTCTTCCACATTCTGCATCTGACCACAGGCAACGCCGGTCTCGGATTTCAGGCGCCGGAGCATGAGCGGTTCTTCGCCTACGAGAACGTGGTCAGCGGGTTCCAGCACCCGGCGGTATCGATCGCCTACATCGTCGCCATCGTGCTCCTGAGCATGCACCTCTACCATGGCCTCTGGAGCATGTTCCAGTCGGTCGGCATCAGCCACCCGCGCCATACACCGCTGCTGAAACGCGCGGCACACGTCGTCGCGATTCTGGTCGCGGCAGGATATATCTCGATTCCTCTCTCCGTGATGATTGGGTTGGTGAAATAATGGAACTCAACTCCAAGGTCCCCTCCGGCCCCATCGAGCAGGCCTGGAGCCGGCGCAAGTTCGATCTGAAGCTGGTCAACCCGGCCAACAAGCGCAAGTACACGATCATCGTGGTGGGTTCAGGCCTGGCGGGCGGGGCGGCCGCCGCCAGCCTCGGCGAACTGGGCTACAACGTGAAGTGCTTCTGCTACCAGGATTCGCCCCGCCGCGCGCACTCCATCTCGGCCCAGGGCGGCATCAACGCGGCCAAGAATTACCAGAACGACGGCGACAGCGTCTACCGGCTGTTCTACGACACGGTGAAGGGCGGCGACTTCCGCGCGCGCGAGCACAACGTCTATCGCCTGGCCGAGGTGAGCATGAACATCATCGACCAGTGCGTGGCCCAGGGCGTGCCGTTCGCGCGCGAATACGGCGGAACGCTCGATAACCGCTCCTTCGGAGGGGCGCAGGTTTCTCGGACCTTCTACGCGCGCGGCCAGACCGGACAGCAACTGCTGCTGGGCGCCTACCAGGCATTGCTACGGCAGGTGGCGGCCGGCCAGGTGAAGATGTACCCGCGCCACGAGATGCTCGACCTGGTGGTGATCGAGGGGAAGGCGCGCGGCATCGTCACGCGCAACCTGATCAGCGGCAAGATCGAATCGCACGTGGGCGACGCGGTGGCCTTGGGAACGGGCGGCTACGGCAACGTGTATTACCTTTCCACCAACGCCAAGGGCTGCAACGTGACCGCCATCTGGCGGGCCTACAAGCGCGGCGCCCTGTTCGCCAATCCCTGCTTCACCCAGATCCATCCGACCTGCATCCCGGTGACCGGCGATTACCAGTCCAAGCTCACGCTGATGAGCGAGTCGCTGCGCAACGACGGCCGCATCTGGGTCCCGAAACAGAAGGGCGATCAGCGTCCCCCGGACCAGATCCCCGAGGCGGAGCGCGATTACTTCCTGGAGCGCAAGTACCCGGCCTTCGGCAACCTGGTGCCGCGCGACGTGGCCTCGCGCAACGCCAAGGCGGTCTGCGACGAGGGCCGCGGCGTCGGGCCCAGCGGCTACGGGGTCTACCTGGATTTCCGCGATGCTCTCGAGCGGCTCGGCCGCGCGGTGATCGATGAGCGCTACGGCAACCTGTTCGAGATGTACGAGCGCATCACCGGCGAGGACCCCTACAAGTGGCCGATGCGCATCTATCCGGCCAGCCACTATACGATGGGCGGGCTATGGGTGGACTACAACCTCATGAGCACCATCCCCGGGCTGTACGTGACCGGCGAGGCGAATTTCTCCGACCACGGGGCCAACCGGCTGGGCGCGAGCGCCCTGATGCAGGGCCTGGCGGACGGCTACTTCATCCTGCCCTACACCATCGGGGACTACCTGGCGACCACCAAGTTCGAGAAGCTTGACACGAGCCACGCCGCGTTCCGCTCCGTCCAGGAGGAGGTGGCCTCGAACACCAAGCGCCTCCTGGAGATCCGGGGCACGCGATCGGTGGATTCCTTCCACCGAGAGCTGGGCAAGCTGGTGTGGGAGTGCTGCGGCATGGCGCGCACCGCCGAGGGTCTGAAGCACGCACTTGCCAAGATCCCCGAGCTGCGCGAGCAGTACTGGAAGGACGTGCGCGTGCCCGGCGACGGCGAGGAGTTCAATCAGTCGCTTGAGAAGGCCGGCCGGGTCGGCGATTTCTTCGAACTGGCCGAGCTGATGTGCCTGGACGCGCTTGATCGCAACGAAAGCTGCGGCGGCCATTTCCGCGAGGAGTACCAGACCCCGGAAGGCGAAGCGCTGCGCAATGACGCCGAGTACTCCTACGTCGCGGCCTGGGAATTCCGCGGCGAGGGGAATGCCCCGGCACTGCACAAGGAACCCCTGAAATTCGAGTACGTGCTTCCAGCGCAACGGAGCTACAAATGAACCTCATCCTCCACGTGTGGCGGCAAAAGAACGCGAGCGACCCCGGCCGGATGGTTCGCTACCAGGCTCAGGACATCAGCACGCATATGTCGTTCCTGGAGATGATCGACGTGGTCAACGAAGGGTTGATCGCCCGGGGCGAGGAGCCGATCGCTTTCGACCACGACTGCCGCGAGGGCATCTGCGGCATGTGCGGGTTCATGGTCAATGGGGTGGCGCACGGGCCCGAGCGTGGCACTACCATCTGCCAGCTCCACATGCGCTACTTCAGGGATGGCGACGAGCTGTACCTGGAGCCGTGGCGCTCGCGGGCCTTCCCGGTGATCAAGGACCTGGCGGTGGACCGCGGCGCGTTCGACCGCATCATCGCGGCGGGCGGTTACATCTCGGTGCGCACCGGCAGCGCGCCGGAGGCCGGCTCGATCCTGGTCCCCAAGGACAAAGCCGAGCTCTCGATGGACGCGGCCGCCTGCATCGGCTGCGGCGCCTGCGTGGCCATGTGCCCCAACGGCTCGGCGGCGCTGTTCACCGGCGCCAAGATCGCGCACCTGGGCCTGCTGCCGCAGGGCGAACCGGAGCGCGACCGCCGCGCCATCGCCATGGCGGTCCAGATGACCAAGGAGGGGTTCGGCCACTGCACCAACATCGGCGAGTGCGAGGCGGTCTGCCCCAAGCGGATCAAGATCGAAGTGATCGCGCGCATGCACCGGGACTACCTGCACGCGGCGCTGGTGGGGGATTGATTCCGAGGAGGAAATTATGGCGGATGAAGCGAAGTGCGGCTGGCAGGGTCTAGGCATTACCGCCCTGCGAATGATCGTGGGCGTGGTGTTCGCAGCCCACGGGTATCAGAAACTGTCTGTTTACCACTTTGCCGGCGTGGCTGGGATGTTCAAGGGAATTGGGATCCCGTTGCCGGAGGTGTCGGCGGTAGTGGTGACGCTGGTGGAACTGCTGGGGGGACTGGCGTTGTTCGCTGGCTTTCTGACGCGTTGGGCAGCCATTCTGCTGGCGATCAACATGGCGGTGGCAGTATTGGCGGTCCACTTGAAGGGCGGGTTCTTCCTGCCGGCCGGTTTCGAGTACGCACTGACTTTGCTGGTTGCTAGCGTGGCTCTCGTGCTGGCGGGTCCGGGCGTCTGTGCATTTGACAACGTGATCTCGAAGAAGGCAACCGGGGCGCCGCCAGCCGCCTAGTCCGTGATTTCGATCTTGGGGCTTTTGGGCGCGCCGGCCTCTTCGAGGCGGGCGATGGTGTTGCGCGCGAGCGCGTAGAACGCGGCCGCGTGCGGGTCGCCGGGCTCGCGTAGGGCGACCGACTCGCCGGTATCGCCGCCGATGCGCACTTGGGGATCCAGCGGCACCTCACCCAGAAACGGGACCCCCATGCGCGCCGCGGTGCGCTGGCCGCCGCCGTAACTGAACACATCCACCCGCTGGCCGCAGTGCGGGCAGACCAGGTAGCTCATGTTCTCGACGATGCCCAGCACCTCGACGCGCACCTGCCGGAACATATGCACGGCCTTGCGCGCGTCCTCCAGGGAAACGTCGGAGGGCGTGGTCACGACGATGGCGCCGGTAATCGGCGCGGTTTGAATCAAGGTGAGCTGCACATCGCCGGTACCCGGCGGCAGATCGACGATGAGGTGGTCGAGGTCGCCCCAATCGACGCCGCGCAGGAACTGCTGGACCACGCTGTGCAGCATCGGCCCACGCCAGATCAGCGGCTTGTCGCCGGGGTTGATGAAGCCCATGGATATGACGCGCAAGCCATGGCACTCGACGGGCTGGATGCGGTCCCCGATCGTCTGCGGGATCTCGTCCACGCCCAGCATCAGCGGAACGTTCGGCCCATATACGTCGGCGTCGAGCAGCCCGACCCGGTGGCCCAGCCGGGCCATCGCCAGCGCCAGGTTGACCGCCACCGTGGTCTTGCCGACGCCCCCCTTGCCGGAGCCAATCGCGATCAGATTGCGCACACCCGGAATCGGCAGCTTGGGCGCTTCGCCCGCTTGTGTGGGACCCATTACTTGTATGGTAGCGCGAAGGCCGCCGCGCATATAATGGAATCCCATGCGAGCAGGTTTTCGGAAACGCTTCGGACAGCTCATCTTTTTTGTCGCGCTGATGGCGTGCGCGCTGTTCCTGTCCGCCGGCCGCCTGGATTGGATCATGGCCTGGGCGCTGCTCGGCTGCTACATCGCCGGAACGCTGGTTGGCGCGGTGGTCATGCTGGCCCGCAGCCCGGACCTGATTGCCGAGCGCGCCGAGTTCAAGGCCGGCGCGAAAGCGTGGGATAGACATCTCGCCGCAGCCCTGGGACTGTACGGGCCGCTGGCGACGTGGTGGCGTCGGGTGGGCCGTACCGCTACGTGCGGCATCCTGGCTACGTCGGGATGCTCGGGTTCGGCCTGGCCACGCCGCTGATCCTGGGCTCGGCATGGGCGCTGATTCCAGCGGGCCTGACACTGGTGGCAGTCGTGGTGCGCACGGCGCTCGAGGACCGCACCCTGCAGCGGGAACTCGAAGGCTACCAGGCTTACGCCCAGCGGGTGCGCTACCGACTGGTGCCGGGCCTCTGGTAGGATCAGCCTCCGGCTGGTGCGACAGGGACAAGGCGGGAGCCTTATCCTACTAGACATGCAGGCAAACGAAACGCGGCTGCGAGTGCGCTACGCCGAGACCGACCAGATGGGTGTGGTCTACTACGCCAACTACCTCGTGTGGATGGAAGTGGGGCGGGTGGAGTACTGCAAGTCGGCCGGCTTCAACTACAAGGACATGGAACAGGAGGACGGGGTGCTGCTGGCGGTGGTGGAAGCGCACTGCCGCTACCTGCACCCGGCCCGCTTCGACGACCAGGTGATCGTGAAGACCTGGGTGCAGAAGGCCAGCCCGCGCATGGTCCACTTCGGTTACGAAATGCGCCTCGCCGAGGACGGCCGCCTGCTCACCACCGGCGAAACCAAACACCTGTTCTGCGGCCGCGACCTCAAGCCGGCCAGGCTGCCCTCCCGGTACTACACCCAGTTCGGACTGTAATGTGGATCCGGGGGGCAACCGGGGACAGCCTGGGCCGTACCCACGGCGGACGGCCGAGGCAGTCCCTCGGTTGCGGACTGTCCCCGAAACGAACGGCGCCCTGGCACGTCTAAAGGAGTGTGAGCGGGAGCAGATCAACCCTCTGGAGAAAACAACTTGGGATCCTCCTGCTTGCCCTGGTAAGCCTGGCCGGGGCCGGCCGCACCACGCCGGCCCGGCATTTTCTCAGTTCCGCGAACCAGTTCGTCGGCTACTACCGCGCGCTGGAGCAAGCCAGCGTTCGCACCAGCTTCTGGGACCGGGTGGTGCTCAGCCTGGTGTTGGCGAGCGGCGAGTGCCCCAAGGCCCCGTACGGGAAAGTCACTTCTTCTTAGTCGCTCTGTGCACCGGCGCCTTCCGGACGGGAGGCGGCGGGGCCGGCCAGCCAGTGAGGTCCTTCTTGTCCACCTCGAAGGTCACCAGGAACGGTTCCTTTGTGAAGGCCGTTGCCACACCGCGAAACTTGATGATGGTGCCGGCATCGGCCGGCCTGCCGAGCGGCGCTTCGAAAACCAGCTTGACTTCCGGCGTACCGGGGTTCTCGATCCCCACGATCACCGTCTTGGGGTTGCGCGGCGGATCGCAACTGATCACCGCACCTTGCAGCGGCGGAACGCTTTCCGGCGGGATCAGGGCATTCTTGACGTTGGATTCGAAAGTCTGCGCGCCATCGGCGGCCTTCAGCGGCTCCTTGATGAACTTCACCCAGAAGGGCAGCGAAGGATTGTCCTTACCTTTCTGTAGCAACTTCTGTTCCTTGACCTCTTCTTCGCTCAGGATCTTGAAACCCGCCGGCACGACGGCCTGGCCTTTGGCCAACGCCAGCAGTTGTTTCAAGCCATCCGCGTCCTGTCCGTGGTAACTGTTGTAGAGCTTGGTGGTGTAGTCGAGAGCCTTCTGTCTTGAAATGGCGTCCATGGCGCCGGGGCCCTCGTACGCGGCGGAGCGGGCAAAAGCGAACAGCGCCTCGGAGGTGCGCTCGGGTTTCTGGGTCAGCCGGATGACATTCCCCAGCCAATAGGACGCCTGCGCGTCGTTGGGGTTCAGCTTCAGATCCTCGCTGATGTGCTTCTCGGCATCCGGCAGGTTCTTGCGCTGCATGTTCACCCAGCCCAGCGTCCGATGGGCCAGGGCCTCCAGGTCGGTCCGGGCCTGCTTCCAGGCGGCATCCGTGGCGCCGGCCGGCTTCTTGTCCGGGGCGAAGAACTCGTCGAGATTGCCGAGCAGCGTGTTCGCGGCTTTCTCTCCGATATCCAGTCTCGCTGGCGAGGCGTCGCTGTTAACCAGGAGGCAGGTCCAGTACAGCCCGGTGATGTACTTGGGATCCTCCTTCAGCATCTCTTGCGCCGTCTCCAGAATCTTGGCCCCATCCTGTAGCACCCGGTAGGTCGCCAGATAGTGGTCCAGGCGCAGCATCCTGTAGTCGGTGTTGGGGTAGTTCTGTTTCCACTGATTGAGAAGGTCCAGCTTCTTCTTCGGATCCTTCTCGTTCTCCGCGGACTGTTCCAGGTCGTACTCGGCCCGGTCCTTCCATTCCGGTTTCTTTGGCTGCGGCGTCTGTCCCCACGCCGCCCCAAGGCCCCACACGGAAGAGATTGCCGTCGCTAGAATCGCTACTGACAGTTGATTGCGCACTGACGCCTCCTGAATTCTGCCTTTTACACTGCCTGCTCCTGCAAGGCTGCCCGACCCGCACCGCTCCCGCTCCTGGCCGAAAGCGGTATCCGCTCCGGAACTAGCAATTGCGGAGTATAGCCGAATCAAACTACAGGGCGCAACATCAAAGTACATCAAAGCGCATGGGGATTGGACGCTGGAGGGCGAGCGGGGGTTCCCGACGGCAGAATTCCCGGCTCCCGCAGTCCCCGCGCGCGCGCGGGCCGGCCCGGCGGCGGGTGTGGTAGTGTAGTCGCTTGCGCTACCCCGATCTGGCGGTCATCGGCCTCTATCTGGCCGGCATCACCTGGTTTGGCGCTCGCTTCCGGCACACACAGAAGAGCCTCAAGGACTATTACCTAGGGGGCCGAAGCGCCCCGTGGTGGGCCATCGCGTTGTCCATCGTCTCCGCCGAGACCAGCACCCTCACCATCATCGGCACCCCAACCCTGGCGTTTGCCGGCAACTTGGGCTTCCTCCAGGTGGTTTTCGGGTACTTGCTGGCCCGGTTGGTCATTGCGGCGCTGTTCCTGCCCCACTATTTCCGTGGCGAAATGTTCACCGCCTACGAGCTGATCGGGCGGCGCTTCGGAGGCCGTCTGCGCCGGCTCACCGCGGGCACCTTCCTGGTGGTGCGCGGCCTGGCCGAGGGGGTGCGGGTATTTGCCATCTCCATCGTCATCTCGGTGGTCCTGGGCACCGGAGAGGTGGCTTCGATCGTCCTGATCGTCTGCCTCACGCTTTTTTACACGTTTGAAGGCGGCATGACGGCTGTCATCTGGACCGACGTGGTGCAGATGTTCCTCTACGTCTTCGGGGCGCTGGTGAGCTTTGTCGTGATCCTGCACCACATACCCGGCGGCTGGGGGCACGTGGTGGCGGTGGCGGCGCCGGCGGGAAAGCTCCGTATCTTCGATTTCGCATTCGAGCTCACGCCGCAGTTTTTCTCGCGCAGCTACACCTTCTGGGCGGGCGTCGTAGGCGGGTGTTTTCTCACTACCGCCAGCCACGGCACCGAGCAGTTGATGGTGCAGAGGCTGCTGGCGGCACGCAGTCAGGCCGAGAGCCGCCTGGCTCTGTTCGCCAGTTGGGTGGTCATCTTCGTACAATTCAGCCTGTTTCTCGCGATCGGCGTGATCCTCTACGTGTTCTACAAGGACGCGAACCTGCCGCCGCCGCAGCCGCCCGACTGGCTGTATCCTGGATTTGTCTGGCGCTATTTACCGCCGGGTTTGGCGGGCCTGGTGATGGCCGCGGTGCTGGCAGCCGCCATGTCCAATCTCAGCGCGGCCTTGAATTCGCTTTCCTCGACCACCATCATGGATTTCTACCGGCCGTTCAACCCGCGCCTTTCCGAGCAGAGCTACCTGCGGCTGGCGCGCGGGGCCACGGTGGTCTGGGGCCTGGTACTGCTGGGCATCGGAACACTGGCCCGCCACTGGGGCCCGGTGCTCGAAACCGGCCTGACCATTGCCTCGATCGCTTACGGCGGGCTGCTGGGGGTCTTTCTGCTCGGGTTGTCCACCCAGCGGGTGGGCGAGCTTGCGGCCATCTTCGGAATGATCTGTGGCCTGGCGGTGGTGATCTGGGTGAGGCTCGAGACCTCCATCGCCTGGACCTGGTACGTCTTCATCGGCACCAGCTTCACGTTTCTGAGCGGCTGGCTGGCGTCGTTCCTGTGGAAGAGGCCTGCGAATGGCTGAAGACAAGGTTGCGCTGCCCGGACTGAAGCGGGAATTGGGCGTATGGAGCGCCGCCTCGATCGTGGTGGGCACGGTCATCGGCAGCGGGATTTTCCTGGTGCCGAAGAAGATGATCGCCAGCGTCGGCTCGCCGGAGGTCGTGTTTGCGGTCTGGATCGTCGGCGGCCTGCTCTCGCTGTTCGGCGCGCTGACCTACGCCGAACTGGCGACGGCCATGCCGGAAGCCGGCGGCGAGTACGTGTACTTGCGCGAGGCCTACGGCCCGCTCTGGGGCTTCCTGTACGGCTGGACGCAGTTGCTGGTCGCCAAGAGCGGCTCGATCGCCACGCTGGCCACCGGGTTCTACCTGTACATGGCGAATTTCCGGCCCGAGCTCACGCAGGCTTTCTACACGCTGCGGCTGCCGATCGGTCCCGAAGGCGGACCGCTTAAAATGTGTTACGGCCAACTGCTGGCCATAGCGCTCATTCTGGTCCTGGCCGTGGTGAATTACCTGGGGGTGAGATTCGGAGGCGCAGTTCAGGTGGCCGTCACCGTGGTCAAGGTGGGGCTGATTGCGGCGATTATCGCCATCGGCCTGGGGGGCGGGCACGGCACGGTAGCCAATTACGCTTCGTCGATCCCGGTGGCCGGGGGCGCGGCGGGCTTCTTTGCGGCGCTGGTGGGCGCGCTGTGGGCCTATGATGGCTGGAACAACGTGAGCATGGTGTCCTCGGAGATCCGCGACCCGCAACGCAGCCTGCCTCGGGCGCTGATCGCCGGGACGGCGGTCGTCATCGGGATATACCTTCTGACCAACCTCGCGTATTTCTACGTCCTCTCCGCTCGTGAGGTGGCCTCCAGCGACCGCGTGGCGGCGGACATGATGGGCCGCATTTTCGGAGAGCGCGGAGCGGCGGCGGTGAGCATTGCCGCGCTGGTGTCGATCTTCGCGGCACTGAACGGCTCGATCCTCTCGGGCGCCCGCGTGCCTTACGCGATGGCGCGCGACGGCCTGTTTTTTCGCAGCGTCGGAGGGGTGCATCCGGTCTACCGCACGCCTGGGGTCTCGATTCTGGCGCTGAACGCCTGGGCCGCGCTGCTGGTGCTCAGCGGCCGCTTCGAGGAGCTGTACACCTACGTGATCTTCGCCAGTTGGATCCTGTACGGGATGACCGCAGCGGCGGT
The DNA here is from genome assembly GCA_049512775.1 of Bryobacteraceae bacterium. Taxonomy (GTDB): domain Bacteria; phylum Acidobacteriota; class Terriglobia; order Bryobacterales; family Bryobacteraceae; genus Fen-330. Next base: position 26,740 of record JBEKWU010000076.1, on the reverse strand, counting down.
GCTGGTGCTCCGGCGGAAGCGGCCGGAGCTGGCGCGGCCCTACCGCACGCTAGGGTATCCGTGGGTTCCGGTACTATTCGTACTGGGGGCGCTGGGCGTCGTTCTCTTCACTCTGCGCCGCTCCCCCCGCGAATCGCTCCTGGGGCTGGGGCTGATTTTGGCGGGATTACCCTTTTATTTTCATTGGAAACGGAGATTTTCGGGGTAATCTGGGGGAAATCCCCCAGGGCGGCCGGCTCCACCCGTTTCCCACTGCGTCCCCGGGCCGCGACAGTACTTTTTGTTCTGAAATCAGAACAAACCTCTTGAAAACGTCCGGAAAGTGCGCTAAAACATTTGTAGTATTCTATGCGTTGCGAGTCTGGTGTTCCGATTTCAGAACGGCGGGCGGGGAGCCCGGCGCCGGGACTCGTGGGAGCGAATCATGGACGTGACCAAAATCCTGGGCGAACTGCGCCAGGAACGCGAGCAGATTGAAGAAGCGATTATCAGTTTAGAGCGGCTGGCCCGAGGGCGCGGCAGGCGCCGCGGCCGGCCGCCCGCCTGGTTGGCGGTGGCCAAGAAACGCGGCCGCCCGCCGGGGAGCAAGAACAAGCCTACCGCCCTCGCCAAACCGGCCGTAGCCTGACTCGAGAATCATACAGGCGGGCGGGGCAGGCGATCTGAGCCGCCTCGCCCGTCTTACCTGTAAAGCAGGTACTGCTCGCGCACCTTCAGGAAGGTCCGCAACGCCTCTTGCCCCTCCTGCTGGACGAGAGAGGGATCCTGGCCCGCCTCGAGCATCTGGACGGCGCGCCGGGAGCCGATCAGTCCCTGGTTATGGGCGAGGGTGATGCTGGTGGGGTACAGCTTCCGGAACGCGGCGGCGATCTCCAGGCCCAGCCTGCCGCTGTCGAGGGCCTCCCGGTCCGTCACCACGAACCGTACGCCCTCAATCCACTGGCCGGCGAGATTTGAGGACGCCGGTTGGAAGCGCGTGGGGTAGACGCGGACGCCGGGGATGAACCGCGAGTTGAGGCGGGCGGCCAGTTCCGCACCGCGGATCCAATCGGCGCCGATCTGCTCGAAGGGCGCGTCGGTTCCGCGTCCCACCGAGTAGTTCTTCGCGGCCTCCAGCATCGCCACCCCGGGATAGAGCAGTGCCGCCATCAGGCTGCGCAGGTTGGGCGAAGGGTCCCTCCACGGCAGGCCGGTCGAATCGAACCAGTCGCCGCGCTGCCAGTTCCGCATCGGAATCACGCGCAACTCGGCGCCGAGCTTGTTTTCTGCATTGAACATCCGCGCCAGTTCGCCCAGCGTCATGCCGTGCCGCAGCGGCAGCGTGGCGAAGTAGCCGATGAAGGAGCGCAGATCGGCATCCAGCAGCGGCCCCTCGACGTGGACGCCGGTGATGGGGTTGGGCCGGTCCAGGAGCAGGAACGGGATGCGGCGCTCGGCCGCCGCCTCGATGGCGTACGCCATGGTGGTGGTGTAGGTGTAGAACCGCGCGCCACCGTCCTGGATGTCGAACACCAGCGCCTCGATCTCGCGCAGCATTTCCGGGGTGGGACGGCGGTTCTTGGCCGAATACAGGCTCCAGACCGGGATGCCGGTAGCGGAGTCCTTGGTATTGCCGATGTCTTCGCGGTCCTCGCGGCCGGTGATGCCGTGCTCGGGAGAGAACAGGGCGGTGACGCGGACGCCCGCCTCGAGCATGCGGTGGAGGTTAGGCTGGCCCTGGCGATCGAGACCGGTGTGGTTGGTGATCAGCCCGACGCGGCGGCGCATGAGCGGGGCGAAGCGCTCCTCGATCAGCACGTCGAGGCCGGTGCGCACGGCGGCGTTGCGGGCCACCACGCGATGCACGCCCGCTCCCACCAGCGTCTCGTTATATCCCGTCAGGCTGACGCCCGGCGCCCCGGTTCCCAGCGCCGCGGCCACCACGGTCGAGATCCGCGCGCGCAACGAGGTGATGGGGGGGCGGCGGCGTGGATGCACGCTGTTGGCGAGCAGGACGATGTACGTCCGGGAGGCGGGATCGATCCACAGCGAAGTGCCCGTGAAACCGGTGTGGCCGTAGGAACCAATGGGGAACAAGTCGCCACGATTTCCCGAAAACGGAGAATCGATATCCCACCCCAGGCCGCGCAGGATCGGCTGGTCGGGCGGAGACTGCGGCGTGGTGAACTTCTCGACCGCCAGCGCGCTGAACACCCGCACGCCATTCGCGGTTCCCTGCCCCAGCATCATTTCGGCGAACCGGCACAGGTCGGCCGCGGTGGTAAACAGCCCCGCGTGACCGGCGATTCCGCCCATGCAGCGCGCCGTGTCGTCGTGGACGACGCCGCGCAGGATTCGCCCGTTCAGGTTCTCGGTCGGGGCGATGCGCGGGCCGAGCGCCGGCGGCGGCTGGAACATGCTCTCGTTCATTCCCAGGGGCTGGAAGACGTGCCGACGCACATACTCGGGCAGCGTCAGTCCGCCCAGCTTGCGGACAATCTCGCCGAGCAGGATGAAATTGATATCGCTGTAGATGAAGCGGGCGCCGGGGGGCGCGACCGGAACCTCCGCGAGCGCTTTGAGGACGCCCGTCTGGTAGCCGCTCCAGGCGGGCTCGAGATCGAGATCCGCCCGCAGGCCGGAGAAGTGCGTCAGCAGATTCCGAACCGTGATACCGCTCTTTCCGCCCTGAAAGCCCGGCAGGTATCTCGTCACCGCGTCGTTCAGCCGCAGCTTGCCGTGCTCGAACAGGTGCATGATGGCCGGCGTAGTGGCGACGACCTTGGTGAGCGAGGCCGCGTCGAACAACGTGTCCAGCGTCATCGGCTCTTTGTCCGGGACCAGGGCGCGCCAGCCGTAGGCCTTGCGATGCACCACTCTGTCCCGGTGTCCCACCACCAGCACCGCACCCGGGATCTGGTCCTCGCGGATGGCCTCCTCGACGGCCGCGTCCAGGTCCGCCGCCCCGGAGAACGCCGGCGCCGCCTGGGGCGCTTCCCGCGCGCTGGCGCGCATTACAGCCGGACTCAGCCCCATTCCGGCCACTACGAAACGACGAGAGACTTTCATTGCAGATTCCGATTGGTTTCCTGCCGCGCTCGCCAAACCATAGCTCATTGTAGGATAAGGCTCCAGCCTTGTCCCTGGACAGGCTTGCGGGCCTATCCTACTCCGTAGATGGGGATGACGGCGCCATTGACATCCGCGGCGGCGTCGGAGGCCAGCCAAAGAATGAGGCCGGCGATCGACTCAGGCGCCACCCATCGGGAGAAATCGGCGGCCGGGTCGGCGGAGCGGTTGGCGGGCGTGTCGATGACGCTCGGCAAAACCGCGTTGGCGGTAACGCCGGTGCCCCTCAGCTCGAGTGCAATGGTGCGGACCAGGGCCACCAGCCCGGCTTTGGATACCCCATAGGCGCTCAGCTTCGCCACCGGCTCAACGGCGGTCTTCGAACCCACGGCGACGATCCGTCCCCGGCCTGCGGCCACGAGCACCGGCAGTGCCGCGCGCATGATGTAGAAAGCCGAGTTCAGATTCAGGTCCAACATGCGCTTCCAGGTGGCGTCATCGGTCCCGGCAACCGGTTGCCCCCCCGCAAATCCGCCCACCAGGTGAATCAGAGCGTCGAGGCGGCCAGCCTGGCTGCTGGCACGCTCGACCGCGCTCGCGGCCTCCTCAGGCACGGCCAGATCGGCATGGATGGAGAAGAACCGCTCGTGGCTGACGGGCGGCGCACCCGATCGGAAAACCCCCGCAACGGTCGCTCCCACATCCAGGAACGCTTTCGTCACGGCGCAGCCCAGCCCCCCGCTCGCGCCGGTGACGAGAATTACTCGATCCGCAAACTCCAGCATGCCTTCATGCTAGCGCGAATGGCCTTCCATCAAGTGATATCCTGCGGAGCATGAAACCGACACGGCGGGAATTGATCCGGAGCGTGGGGGCGGCGCTCACGATGCTCCCCGCGGCGGCCCGGATGAGGCCGGAGGGCGAGGGCGCTCTCACGCTCTGGTACCGCAGCCCGGCGAAGGTGTGGACGGAGGCGCTACCCGTCGGCAACGGCAACCTCGGCGGGATGGTGTTCGGCGGGGTCGAGCACGAGCGCATCCAGCTCAACGAGCATAGCCTGTGGTCGGGTCATCACACGGAGATCGACAGTCCGCAGACGCTGGAATACTTGCCGAAAGTCCGGCAGTTGCTGTTCGAGGGCCAGTACGCGGAGGCCAATCGAATGGCCAGCCAGTACCTGATGGTGCGGACGCCCGCCGCGGCCGCCGCCACGCGGCCTTCGTATCAAACGCTCGGCGATCTGCTGCTCGAGTTCCGCCACGGCGGCGCGGCGCCGGAGGAGTACCGGCGCGAGCTGGATCTGGATACGGGCATCGCGCGCGTGGACTATCGGTTGGGCGGCGCGCGGTTCACTCGCGAGACCTTCGCGTCGCATCGGGACCAGGCCATCGTGGTGCGCATCGACTGCGACAAGCCGGGAGGGATCTCCTTCACGGTGCAACTCAAGCGCGAAGCGGACGCGAAGGTGGAGTACGTCGGTTCCAACCTCATCGCGATGCGCGGCAAGGCCGCCGACGGGGGCGTGGTTTTCCACGGCTACGTGACGGTGCGGACCGAGGGCGGGCGCGCCGGCGCGGCGGCCGAAGGGCTAAGCATCGAGGGCGCCAACGCCGTCACCCTGCTTGTCGTCGCCGCAACGAACTACCAAGGCAAGGAGTCCGGCGAGGCCTGCCGCGACCGACTGGAGGCATTGGCCGGGAAGCGATACGACCGCCTGAAGGAGGCGCACATCCGCGAACACCGCAGGCTGTTCCGGCGGGTGGAGATCGACCTCGGCGGAGCGGACCTCGACGCCGTCCCCACCGACGAGCGTCTGGCGGCCATGCAGAAGGGAGGGGACGACCCGCGGCTGATCGCGCTGTATTTCCAGTACGGCCGCTATCTGCTGATGTCCAGCTCGCGGCCGGGTACGCTTCCGGCGAATCTGCAAGGGATCTGGGCCGACGGGCTGCGGCCACCGTGGTCGGCCGACTACCACGTCAACATCAACATCCAGATGAACTACTGGCCCGCCGAGGTGTGCAATCTGTCGGAATGCCACGAACCGCTGTTCGACTTCACCGAAATGCTGCGGAAGCCCGGGCGGCGGACCGCGAAGATCGCCTACGGGTGCCGCGGATTCGTGGTGCACTACACCACCAACGTGTGGGGCCAGACCGCACTGACCGGCAACACCGTGTACGGCCTTTGGCAAGGAGGCTCCGGCTGGCTGGCGCGGCACTTCTGGGAGCACTACCTGTTCACTGGAGACCGCCAGTTTCTGAGCGAGCGCGCCTACCCGGTCATGAAAGAAGCGGCCGAGTTCTATCTGGACTTCCTGGTCGAAGACCCCCACACGCGGCTGCTGGTGGCTGGCCCGTCGTCGTCGCCCGAGAACCGTTATCGGACGCCGGACGGGGGGACGGCGGACGTGGATATAGCTCCAACGATGAGCCAGGAGATCATCCATGACCTCTTCGGCAACCTGATCCGCGCGGGAGAGATTCTGGGCGCTGATGCGGAATTCCGGAAGAAGGTGGCGGAGGCGCGGTCGCGGCTGGCGCCGCTCAAGATCGGCAAGTACGGTCAGATCCAGGAATGGTCGCAGGACTTCGAGGAAGTGGAGCCCGGCCACCGGCACGTGTCACAGCTCTATGCGCTGCACCCGGGGGACCAGATCACGCTGCACGGCACGCCGGAACTGGCGGCGGCGGCCAAGAAAACGCTGGAGCGGCGGCTGGCTCACGGCGGGGGTCATACCGGCTGGAGCCGCGCCTGGATCATCAACTTCTGGGCGCGGCTGGAGCAAGCCGAGCTCGCGCACGAGAACGTGCTGGCGCTGCTTCGGAGATCCACGCTCTCGAACCTGTTCGATACGCACCCTCCGTTCCAGATCGATGGCAACTTCGGCGGGACGGCGGGGATCGCCGAGATGCTGCTCGAAAGCCACGCGGGCGAGATCAGCCTCCTCCCGGCGCTGCCGAAAGCCTGGGCGGACGGGCGCTTCAAGGGCCTGCGGGCGCGCGGCGGGGTGGAAGTGGAACTCATGTGGCGGGGTGGGAAACCCGTGTCGGCAACGCTGGTGGCGGCCCTCGATGGCACGCATCGCATCCGACCGCCTCGCGGCGCACGCATCGCCGAAGTGCGTTCCGGCGGCAAACGGCTCCCGGCGACGCCTTCCGCCGACGGGACGGTGAGCGTCACCGTGAAGAAGGGACAGAGCTATCGCTTGACGTTCGCGTGAGGTACAGAGACCGCTTGCTTGCGCGCGCGGCTCGGAAACTCACTCCGGACTGGGCGGCACCTTGAAGCTGTCGACGGGATCCGGGTGGGCCGGGTCGAATGGCGGCACATCTCTCATCAGAAACCTGGCGATGCCGAGCTTGTTCGCCTTGATGCCTTCCACGATGCACTTGGCCAGTTCGTAGCTGCCGTAGCTGTTGTGGTGCGTATTATCTACGAACGCCTTCTTGGAACCCTCCGGGCCCAGGGCTTCGTAGAAGGGCTTACTCATGGCGTTCAGGTCGATGAGGGCCACGTTCTCTTCCTTGGCCGCCTGGCGTACCGCCTCGGGGTAGCCGCCCAGCGAGTTCGTGATCTTGCCTGCTGCATCGAACGTGCGGCGATTCATGGGCGTGACCAGCACCGGAACGGCGCCGTGCTTGCGCGCTTCGGCGATGTAACGCTTGAGGTCCGCCTTGTAAGTGGTGAACGCCCCGACACCTTCGCCTTTTTCCTTCTGGTCGTTGTGCCCGAACTGGATGAAGAGGTAGTCCCCGGCTTGGATGGCGCTCATGACCTTGTCCAGCCGGCGCTCGCCTAGGGAACTCCTCAAGGACTCTCCCGACTCCGCGTGATTGGCCACCGCCACGCTTGGTTTGAAGAACCGCGGCAGCATCTGCCCCCAACTGTTCCAGGGTTCGCGGGTTTGGTCGGTCACCGTGGAGTCGCCCATCAGGTACACCGTGATGGCCTTGTTCACCCTGGTGATTTTAAGCGCCGCGACCGAAGGGCGGGCGTTGTTGAATTCCAACGTCAGCTTGTCGTCCCAGTGGAGAACACCCAACTCGCGAGGTTTCAGCCGGACTTGTCCGCCGGAGGCGATCTTCGGCGTGCGGATGTTGACGGTAAACGCGCGGGTCGCGAACTTCCCGGGTGCTGTCTCGACTTTCTCGAGCATCAGCCGGTGCGATTCCGCTTTGACGGTGGTGGCGGAGGCGGCGGTCCGATCGCCGAGCGTGACCTTGACGTTGTAGTTGCCCTCCGGCAATGCGACCGAGAAGAAGAAGGGCTTGTCGCTGGTGCAGGAGCCACCGCCGGCACAGTAGACCTTCGATCCCAGATCGAAACCGTAGCCGAGCTCTTTCGTGTAGACGGTGGTTGCCAGCACTTGCGTGCGACCCTTGGCGACCTTCCCCGGACCGAAATCGAAGCGGAGAGCCTGCGCCCAGGCCAGGCTCGTGGTTGCGGCCAACGCCGCAATGAAGGTTGTGAGTCTCACTTGAGCAAGTAACCCCACTTTCATTCTGACACTCAGATCGGTGGCACACTCGGCTTCATACATAGGCGGGCAAGGCGTTGCGCGGTTGGCCAACCTCGGCCAGCACCGACGGCATGTGCGCGCCGCCGGTCAGAACTCAGCGGCTACTCGGGGCGGTACTGAATCTCTCCGTAGTTCTTCGACTGATCGAGTAGTCCAAGCACCAGCCCGATCCGGTCCCGCTGGATGCGCCACACGAAGTGCTCGACGGCGAGGGGGCGGCCGCCCCCGTGGTCGCTCGAGGGATTGCAGGTGTTGGTAAATTTCCCGCTCGCCCCGGTCTCGCTGAGCGTGAGCTGGTTTCCCTTTACCGTGTACTTGCCGGTGCTCCAGGAAAAGAAAGTTGTGGTGCAGCTATACAGCGACGTCTGCAGGAGCCCCGTTTGGGTGTACGTGCCGTCCGGCTCGAAGGAATAGGCCGTGCCGGCTCCGCTGGGAGCCGCCCAGTGCCCAGTCGCGGGATTGTAGAAATTCATCGACGAGACACTACCCGACCGCCAGCGCCCGACGAGGCTGCCGGGGACGGCCGCGGGGGCCGCTTGCGGAGTTGAGCCGCCGGCCGGGACCGCCGGGGCTCTCTCCGGCGCAGCGTGGGCCGACGGATAGCTCAGGCTCCCGAATAAAATCTTCAGGTCCCGATCGTACCGGCGAAACACGCTTTCGGAAGATGCGGCGACCAGGACCATTTCGAAACGCCCGCCCGGATTGGAGCCGATGAACCAGCGAACTGCGCGATCGTTCGGCCCGTTCTTGATGAGTACCAGGCGGCTCTTGACATCGTAACCGGCAGGCTGCATCTGAGCGAGCGGTTGATCCGAGAGCACCGTCTCCGCCGCTAGCGTCTTCTGAACGAACTGGTCGAAGTCCGTTTGGAAGTTCACCCGCACGTCCGCCCCGGGCAGGATGAAGATGGCGATCTCCGGGCTTCGCTGAAGGTCCGTGGGCGCGAGCATCAGCACGCCTTTCTGATCGCCGGATCGCCATCCGTTGGGAATGCGAAACACCGTGTCGTGAAAGCGCGATTCCACCTGCGCCGTTGCGGATGTCAACAGGAAGGGCGCAAAACAATCGGTTCATGATCGCTCCTCAAAGCCGGGGTCTCCAGGTGCATCATTTGTACACCAGTTCCCTGCCCGATACAACCACAAATCGAGGTGTAACCTCGCCGGGCGCGACCCTTCCGCGTCAGCGGATCTCGACGGTGTATTCGAGCTTCACGCTGCCTTTGGCGGGCACGGGAAGCTTGAATTCCGTCATGCGGTCGCCAAGCTTCTGCTGCGGGTGCGTACTTTGCGCGACGGTCCAGTCGCCGTTTCCCCAGGTCTCGACGCCCTCGCGCACAAAGGCCGTCGAAGGAGTGGCGCCCCGGTTGGTGATCACCACCTCGACACGCGTGACCAGCTTGTTGTGCCGGGGGTTGCGGGGGGTGGGATCCGGCTCTTCGTACCGCTCGAGGACGCGCCGGGTGCCTTGCAGGAGGTTGGAACGGCCCTGGGTGATGCTGAAGTCCGCCCCCACGGGAGTCAGCGGAATTCGATCCTGGCCGACGACCTGGGGCGCCTCTCCTTCCTGTGAGTAGACCGTCACGGTTCCCGACGGCAGGGGAGCCCCGGAGTTGTTCTTGCTGACCAGCCGGACTTCCAAACCGCGCGGCAGGAGCATGAAACCACCCCGCCCGAGCGTTTGTGCCCGGGCATCGTTTTCGAAAACGTGGCGCTCCTCGACCGGCAGCTTGAGGCGCTGGAAGAGGGGAAAGCGGTTGATCAGCGTGTTGGCGGTCATGGAGATGTTGCGGCCCAGCCGCAGGCGGCTGAACACGCTCACGCCGGAAACCTCCGCTCCCGCGCCCTCCGGCGCTTCGTCGTCCGATCTGGCGGAGGTTTGGTAGGCCATCTGGGCGTTAGCCTGAAAGCCGCCCACGCCCCGGCCTCCGCCCCCGACCAGGAGTTGCACCTCGCCGGCCACCAGGTCGACGGTGCCCGCGGAGACGTCGGTTCCGGTGTCGTTTTGCACCGTGACCCAGCCGTCGAGGAGCATTTCCTCAGGAGGCGCCCCATTCACGGGCGCAGCCAGCAGCATCGAATAATCGCCCTTCCAGCTCAGGCTCGGGGCGAGGTAGTCGACCTGGACCTTGCGCGGTCCGCTGGCGCCGCCGTTCTGGAGCACCAGGTGAAGGACCGGCGATTTCTGGCCCCGCACGTCGGGCCCATCGTAGGTTATGTCCTGGCGAACCACAGTGAGCCGGTCGCCGGTCACACGGATGGTTCGAATGTAGGCCTGTGGCATCAGGCTGCGAAACTCGAGGGTGTTCAGGCCCGCCTGGAGGTCCAGGGTGCGCTCCTCCAGGAACTCGGCTACGTTGGCATCGAAGATCGTCAGATAGCGTACGTTGGAGGCCACCTGGCCATAGGCAAGGATGCAAGCCCCCAAGAAGAGTGTGAGAAACCAAGGACGACGCATGCCCTTACGGTATCAGAGGGCGAAATCCTGTGCACCCGCGCGCGCAGAGACCGCTCCCTCACGGTCGCGGCTCGGTCAGGGCTTGAGGATCTCCTCGAAGAACCCCAACGCGCGCGGATCCTTCGACTGTCCGAGCCAGAACATGGCTTGCTTGCGCACGGCGGCGTTCTTGTTGGAGCGGGCGACTTCAATCAGCTTGGGGATGCCCTCGCCGTTCGGCATCTGGTGGAGGCCGAAGACGGCGCGGCGTTTCACTTCGGTGTCCGGATCGATGTCGATGGCCTCGCCCATCGCGCCGATGGCTTTCTTGCCGGCTTTCTGCGCCAGCCAGAAGAAGGCCTGGCCACGGACGTGCGCGCTACGGTCGTTCTTCGCAACGGCGATGGTCGTATCGACGGCCTCGGGTTCCTTGCTCACATAAAGAGCGAAGACGGCGCGGTCGCGCACCTTGTCGCTGGGGTCTTCGGTCACGATGCGTTTCAGCAGTTCGTAGCCGCGCCGGCCGCGCGTGGCGCCGAGCCAGAAGACCGCTTTGGCGCGCAGCGGCTCGGGCTGCGAGGGCGCGGTGAGACGCTCCAGCGCCTGGTCGGCGGCCGGATCGCGATGGATCGCGATGGCGACCAGCGCACCATCGACCACGTGGCCGGGCCCGGTGGCCAGCGTCGCCAGAAACGCGATGCTCTCGGCTGGCTTGACGCCTTCGAACCAGTACAGCGTCAGACCCCCGGCGTCGAGCTGGCACTCGGGAGAGAGCACGCGGACCTTGACCGCTGCGCCCTGCTCGGCCCGAACCAGCACATGGACACGATCGGGCGGCTCGAGGTAGACCGGGCCGGGGCTGCGCACCCCGCTTTCGGCATCGCAACCCTGGTGGTGGCCGGGCACGGCCGCGACGGCCCAGCCAAACCACGCCGGGCCGCCCTGCGCCAGCCCGCGAAACTGGCGTTCCAGGTCCTCCGTCACCGCACGGGTTTCCACCTTGGCGTTGCGCGCGCTCGGCGCCTGAGCGGCGAGCGGGACAGTCAGCAGAAGAAGAGTGAGCGTTCTCATTTGTTCAGGATCTCCATCATGTAGTCGGTCGCCTCTTTCGAGTGCATGATCGAGAGGCGGTTGACGATTTCTTTCTTTATCTCGGGGTTCGCCTCCTTGCGCGCCAGTTCGATCAGCACCTTGGCGTTGCCCTGGATGAACAGTGCGTTGACGATCTCCTTCCGGATGGACGAATCGGTCTCGCTGGCGTAGAGACTGGCAAGCGCGTCGCCGGTCTTGGGTCCCATGACGCCAAGCAGGCGGATGGCCTCCTTCCTGAGCCCTGGGTCCTTCTCGTTTTTCGCCAGGGTGAGCAGGCGCTCGTGGTCGCCGGAAACCATGAACGAGCGCAGGATGGCGTGCTTCACGGGCGGTTCGCTCGAGCCGGCATAGATTTCGCCGAGTAGCTGCCGGTTCGCGGCGCTGCTCATCACCACGCCGAGGTAGTGGATGGCCTTGATCTGGAGATCGGGGTTCGCGCGGCCGCGCGCGATTTGCCCAAGCACGTCACGCGCCTTCGCCGAGCCGCTCTGCGCCAGCACAAACAGCGCGCTCTCTTTCAGTTTGGGCGAGGCGGCGCCGCTCAAGAACTTCTCCAGCAAAGGCACGGCGCGCTCGGGGTCCGTGTGCCCGAGACTGTTCAGAGCCATCAACTTGAGGTCTTCGTCCGCCTCCGCTTCCGGGCGGGGCTTTTCGCCGGCGGCCTGGCGCACTTCGAGTTCCAGCGCCTTGGCATCGTCGAGCCAGCGGCTGGCAGGATAGTCCTTTCTCAACTCCTCGATCGAGCGAAGGGCTTCTTCGCGGCGGTTCAGTTTGTTGAGCGCGTACGCCTTCCAGTACAGGGCGCCGTCCGCGCGGCCGCCTTTGCGGGATGCCACCTCCGCGAACTGCTGAAGGGCTTCGTCCCAGCGGCGGGCGTCGAGCGCCCGCTGGCCCTGTTCGTAATCCCGGTCGTCGCTGGCCTGGGCGCGCTGGAGGAAAGACGAAGCGCTCGCCAACTCATCCAAACCCTCCGCGCCGAGCGGCGCCGCGAGAGCGGCAACAATCAGAATCCATTTATGCATAGTGCACCTTCAAAGCTCTTTGTCCTTTTCGCGTTCTCTGACATTGGACCCGACCACGCGGATCTTGAACAGCATGCCTTCCGACTCGACGCGCCGCCGGAAGCGCTCCAACTCGATGGCGGTGAGCCGGGACGGCCCGCGCGCGATCTCCAACAGCAAGGGCTCCAGCTCTTCCAGCAGGCTCGCCAGGGCGGTTTCACCCGAGAAGGCGGCGGTCTGGCGGTAGAGGCGGTTCTCACCCACCAGGTCCGAGGCGATCTGCCGCTCGGGGCTGATGTCCACGACCGCGCGCGGCCGCGTATTCACCAATTCCGCCAGGACCATCTGGGAGCGCTCGAGGTGGTCGCCGACGGCCACCAGAAGGACGCGGTCGCGCACCTGCTGGGAGGGCGGGCCGCCTTGCGCGATCGGCTCCTGGCGGTGCGAGTAGCGCCCCGCAACGAACGCCAGCGCCACCAGCGCCGCCGTGGCCACGACGACAGCCCAACCCCGCGGGAACTCCAGCGGCAGCCAGCGGCGGCGCTTCGGCAGCGCCGGCCGGAGCCGTTCCCAAACCTCGCGGCCGTAACTCTCGCCCAGGCCCGGCGCCGGCGCGCCATCCACGAGATTCAGAACCCGCTGGAGCGCGGCGTAGGCCTGGCGGCACTCCGGGCAGCGCGCCAGGTGCTCATCGGCCCCGGCGGCATCCTCCGCCTCACCGTAGTAGTGCCAAACCAGTTGCTCTTCGCTCAAATGGCTCATATGCCCGTTCCCATCAGCGGCTCCAGCGATCGCCGCAGCTTCTGCACCGCCCGAAAAACGGCCTGCCTGGCGGTGACCGGATGCACGCCCAGTGCGCGGCCTATGTCTTCGCTCGACACGCCTTCGAAGTGCCGCAGCACGAACGCCGCGCGCTCGTCCGCGCTCAACCGGTCCATTGCTTCGGCCAGCTTCCGCTGCACCTCGCCGCTCATCGCCAGACGCTCCGGACCCGGCTCGCCGCCCGGCAGGCCGGCCAGCGGGTCCGATTCCTCTTCATCCGCGCGCGGCCGATGCGCCTCGCGCAGTTTGCGGGCACGCACCAGGTCGAGCGCGCGATTGGCGGCGATCCGGTGCAGCCAGGTACCGAAACTGGCGCGCCCGTCGAACCGCCGGAGCTGCCGATAGGCGCGCAGGAAGGTCTCCTGAACCACGTCCTCGGCGTCTTGTCGATTGCCAGTCATGCGCCAGGCCAAACGGAACAGACCGCGGCTGTGGCGTTCCACGAGAACACGGAACGCTTCCGTGTATCCGGCACGCACCTGAGCGATGGCCACCTGCTCGCTCGTTTCCATTCGGCTGTCAGTTTAGACTGCGGAGGCGGGCGGCGGTTAGCCGGGGGGAAGAAAAAAACTCGGCAGCCTGCTGGGCGGTCTTCAGCCTTTGGGCGGCTTGGGAACGGCTTTCCAGTTCTTTTCGTCGAAGTACAGCACGCGGCCCTGGCGGTAGCTCGCCACCGCCATCGAGATGAGCACCTGGGCGCGGGCCGCGGTCTCGACGTCCAGCGTCGGCTTCTCCCGCGTGCGCATGCAGGCCAGGAAGTTCCGAACGTGCTTGTCCATCGACTCTTCCTTATCGATGGGGATTTGCATCTCGTCCCTGCCGAACCTGGCGGAGTAGGCTTGGTCGACCGCCCTCCTCTCCGGCTTCAACGTGATGTGGTCGGTGGGCTCCTCGAACATTCCGTGGTCCACCATGACGATGGTGCCCAGGTGGCCGCGGATCAGGCCCGGGATGTGCTGCGCGTTGGCCATCGAGGAGGTCAGCACCACCGTGTGCCCCTTCGAGTATTCCGCCACCAGGTGGAAGGTGTCCGGCACCTCGCGCTCGTCCTTGAAGACGTAGATGCCGCCGCCGGCCATCACCTTGTACGGGAACTGCGGCTGGAGCCAGCAGATGTTCAGCGGCGCGGCCACGTGGAAGAACAGGTCGGTGGCGATGCCGCCCGAATAATCCCAGTACTTGCGGAAGCGGAAGAACCGGTCGGCGTTCCAGGCGCGTTTCGGCGCCGGTCCCAGCCAGGTCGCCCAGTCCACGTAGTCGTCGCCCTTCTTGTCCGGCCCGGCCGCTGGGTCGATGGCCCAGTTCCACTCGCCTGCGATGGAGTTCCGGTGGTAGGACCCCTGGCTCATGATCATCTTGCCGATGAGGCCGTCGGCAATGGCCTTCTTGGCCTTCCACCATTGCTGCGCCGAAGTGGTCTGCGAGCCGACCTGCACCACCCGACGGGTCTCCTTCACGGCGCTGACGATCTGCCGCGCCTCGTCGATGGTGTGGACCATGGGCTTCTCCAGGTACACGTCCTTGCCCGCGTCCATCGCCGCCAGGGCGATTTTGGCGTGCCAGTGGTCCGGCGTGGCGACAATGACCGCGTCGATATCCTTGCGGCCGACGATTTCGCGGTAGTCGAGGGTGCCGTCGACCGGCGAGTGGTTCTTCGCGTAGTATTCCTGGTTCGCGCTGACGCGCTTCTGGTAGACGTCGCAGACCGCGACAATCTGGCAGGAGTTGTCTTCCTTGCCGATTCTAGCAAAGGCGTGGCCGACGTAAGTCCCGCGTCCTCCCACTCCGACGACGCCGACGTTGATGCGGTCGTTCGCGCCGACGACTCTGCCGCGGGCGGGCTTGGCCGCCTGGGCCAGCGCCCGCCCCGCAACGCCCAAAGCCGTCGCGCCCATCACGAAGTCCCTGCGATTGAAGCCCGTGGTTGTTGGCATAGTGCTCCCGTCCATTGTAGACCGTCCCGGAGGCGGGCTGGCGGCCGCGCCCGCGGGATCACATGGTGGGTTCGCGCAGGTCGTTCGAGTAGCGCCGGCGGGACACCGAAATCCGCTGCCCGGGCCACTCCAGGCGCATGTCCTCGCTCACCTCGTCGAGCATCTCGAGGGTGGCCTGTTTGCTTTCCATGGCAAAGGCGGTGAGCAGCAGGTTGTCGCAGATCGCGTTGATCAATCGCGGAATACCCTGCGAGCGCAGGTGAATCTCGGCGATCATCTCCGGCGGGAAAGCCGTCTGCTGGCTCATGCCGGCCTTGCCCAGCCGCGTCGCGATGTACTCGCTGGTTTCGGCCTCCTGGAACGGCCTCAGCATGCAGCGCAGCGCGATGCGCTGCTTCAACTGGCGCAAGCTCGGTGCGTCCAGCTTGCGATCGAACTCCGGCTGGCCAGCCAGCACGATCTGCAAGAGTTTGCCGTGCCGGCTCTCGAGGTTGCCCAGCAGACGCACCTCCTCGAGCACGTCCCACTCCAGGTTATGCGCCTCGTCCAGGATCAGCGCCGTGGTCCGGCCCTCGTTGGCATTCTGGATGAGCACTTGATTCAGGGCGATGAGCACCTCGGTTTTCGAGGTCCGGGAGCAGCGCAGGTCCAGGTCGTAGGCGATCATCTCGAAGAACTGCTCGACGGTGAGACGCGAATTGAACAGGTAGGCGTACTCGATGTGCTGCGCCGCCAGGTAGTCCTGAAGGCACTCCAGCATGGTGGTCTTGCCGGTCCCGACTTCGCCCGTCAGCACCACGAAGCCCTTCAGGCTCTGGACCCCATAGATCAGGTTGGCCAGCGCCTCTTCATGCTGCTGGCTGCGATAGAGAAACGCCGGATCGGGAGTCAGGTTAAAGGGACTCTCTCGAAAGCCGAAGTACGCGTTGTACATTCAATTTGGGGTACTTAAATCATCTTACCATGCGTCGGCGGCCAGCCCGGCCCAGTACTCCTGGCGTAAGGCCGAGGGTCGCCGGTCCGTAGGTAAGCAGCGCGCCGCGGCGCCGGCCCGGCAGCTCAGAGCCGGTCGAGGTCGGCGGCTGTGCGGTCGGTCCGGAGGTTGCCCGTGTTGAGCGTGCCTGCCGGTTCGAACAGCAGCACGTGAACCTCTTCATCCGCCACGGGCCGGTGTTCGACTCCGCGGGGCACAATGAGGAATTCGCCCTCATCGAGCCTGATCCGGCGGTCACGGAACTCCATGTGGAACCAGCCCTCGACCACCAGGAAGAGTTCGTCTTCATGGTCGTGGTGGTGCCACTCGAAGGGACCACTGAACTTGACGAGCTTGACCTGCTGGCCATTGAGTTCCCCGACGATTTTGGGCTTCCAATGATCGCGCAAAAGGGAGAGTTTCTCTTTCAGGTTTACCTTTTCCATATGCGCAGTGTGGCAGAGCGCCCGGCCTCGCCGCAAGAGCACTTGCAAACGCTCCCCGGTGCGTCGAGGATGGAGGGGTGACCTTGCCTTCAAGCCAGAGCCGGCCGATCGGAGTTTTTGATTCGGGCGTCGGCGGCCTTACGGTTCTGAAGGAGCTGCGGAGGCGGCTGCCCGCGCAGGACTTCCTGTATTTCAGCGACACCGCGCGCGTGCCCTACGGCCGGAAGCCGAAGGAGATGGTGTGCCAGTTCGCGCGCGGGATTGCGTCGTTTCTCCTGCGCCTGGAGGTCGGCGGCATCGTCATCGCCTGCAACACGGCGTCGGCGGCCGCGCTGCCCGAGCTGGCCGTGAGCGCGCCGGTTCCGGTCTGGGGCGTCATCGATCCCGGGGTCGAGGCCGCCCGCCGCCAGACGCGCAACGGCAGGGTCGGCGTCATCGGCACAACCGGGACGATCGCGAGCGGCGTCTACCAGTGCAAGCTGGAGGCGCTGGGCCTGTCGGTCTGGGCCCAGGCCTGCCCGCTGTTCGTGCACGTGGTCGAGGAAGGGCTGGCGGAGTCGGCCGACGCCGAGGTATTGGCCCGCCACTACCTGTCGGGGCGGCCCGATATCGACACGCTGATCCTGGGTTGTACGCATTACCCGGTCTTGCGCCCGGTGATCGAGCGGGTGGTGGGCCACTCGATCGCGCTGGTCTCAAGCGCGGAAGTCACTGCGGAGGTAGTAAGCGCCGCGTGGGCCGGGCGGCCCACCGGCTCCGGGCGCGTGACGCATTACGTGACCGGCGATCCGCTCGCCTACCGCCATACCGCGCATTTCATCGACGGGGTGGAGGGCGAGATTATCCCCTTGGACGTCACGCGGCTGGCGTCGCTGCCTTGAACCGATGCTGTCCGTTCAACGCCGCGGAGGATCGCCAACGCGTGGCCACCCGCCGGGAGCAACCGCCGGTCTGTCGCCGAAATGGTGCCATTGCCCGTCGCCGACGAAAGCTTCGGTAGCCGGAGGCGGATCGGCGGAACGACGGGAATGTACTATCACCCGCACCCCGGCGGCTGGCGGATCGGGATCGTACACGTACGGATACCCATACCAGTAGGGATACGGATCGTACGGGTACCCGTACCAGCCGTAGTAATCCCAATAGGAACCGGGCCAGTAAGACCACGGCGTGTAGCCGTAACCGTAGCCAAGCCCGAAGGAGAATCGGTTCCACGAGCGATATCCGTAGAACGGACGATAGCCGCCAGACCACCCGCCGCCGTAATGCCCCCAGCCAGAACCGCGGTATCCCCCCATCCCCGACCCATGGCCCGAGACGTACCCTCGGCCGCTGAAGCCGCCGCCACCGCGAGATCCGCCGCGGTGCTGCGCGAAACAGGTGGCATCCAGCGCCAAGCACAGAACCAACACCAGCAGCTTGCGCATCTTTGCCTCCCTGCTCTAAGGATAGCGCCGCGCAAAAGAGAGCTTCAGTCGACCTTCGCTACCGTGACCTCGACATCGAACTTGCGCATACTGACCGGATCGTCAATGGAGGCGACCAGCGCGGGCTTCCCGGGGATCAGGCTTGTGGTCACCGTGAGATGAATCGAGGCCACGGTGGGATTGGGGGGAATGGCAGCAGCCCCCTTTTCGTGCTCCAGGATGGTGCTGTCGCTGATGTCGGCGTCGACATCCACCTTTCCGTTTGACTCGTGGAGGCGGCAATCGATATTCACCCCGACGTCGAAGTACTGATACTGCGCGTAGACTCTTGCGGACGCTTCCGTCCCCCCACCCGACTGAAGCCCTCCGGTGGCGATAGGGATGCGGTTTCCAACGCGAAACGTGCCCTTGCCGTTGGCCTCGATGAGCATGGCGTAGCGCCGCCCGGCTTTCGCCGTGGCCTCGCTGCCGTCACGGATGTTGAACTCCACCCTGTAGACGCCTGGGGTGACGGACTCCTTCTTTTCCTGAGCGCGGACCGGCAGCGTGGACGCCAGCAGGCTGGCGAAGATCAAGGGAGCGGCAATGCGCATTGCGTTTGGCCTCCTGCTCACCAAGACGCACGCACGCGGGAAAGCGTGGAAAGAGATTCGATGATAGAATTCGCAAGGTGCTCCGGCTGCGCGGTCTGGTCTTCACGCTGCTCGTGCCGGGCGTGGTTGGCGTCTGCGTTCCTCTGGCATTGCGTTCGGGGGCATCCGCGCGAGCGGGCTTCTGGCAGGCCGGTTGGATCGCCATCGCCGGGGGCGCGGCGCTGTACCTCTGGAGCCTGCTCCGGTTTCTGGCTTCCGGCGGCACTCCCGCGATTTTCTTCACGCGGCACCTGCGTTTTCTGATTGGCGAAGAGCCGGACAGCCTGGTGCACGGCGGGCCATATCGATTCTCCCGGAACCCAATGTACCTGGGGGTCCTGCTGGTAGTGTTCGGCCAGGCTGCGGTCCTGGCTTCCCTTCGCGTGGCGCTCTACGGGGCGTGCTTGTGGCTGGCCTTTCACGTCGTCGTCGTGTGTTTCGAGGAGCCCCATCTCGGTGCCCGGCAGGGGACGGCCTACAAGGACTACTGCCGCAGGGTTCCGCGCTGGTTCGGCTGGCCGATTCGCTGATCGAGGCTCCAGCCGCCCGCTCCATCAATAGCTAGGAACAGCAGCCCCAGCAACATGCAGAAGTCGGTCCGCGCTTCGTGGGCCATGGGCCAGAACCCCTGGTGCAAGAGCATCGGGATCTTCGTCGTGGCGATCGCAACCGCGATGTCGATGAGCAGAGGGATCGCGGCCAGACGCGTGAGCAGGCCGGCGACGATCATCGCCCCGCAGACGATTTCCACCACGCCGACGAAGGGCGCCGTGAACCCAGGGTACGGGATGCCGATCTTCACGAACCGCCCCACGCCCAGGCTGGCGGGGAACAGGAACTTCTGGATGCCCTCCGAGAGGAAAACCGCGCCCACCAGCATCCGGATCAGCAGAACAGAAGCGCCCGCGCGCGATGCAATCAGCCGGTCGAGTAGATTCATCCCCAGCCTCCGGTTTGAGATATATCACAATCGCACGGGGCGGCGGTGCGCGACCATGTTCACATAGCAGAGCATGGCGACGGCCGCGGCGACGTGCTTCCAAGGGTGGCCGCCGGCCGGCGATATCGCGGCGAGCTGGCGATCGAAGCCCTCGGCGAGCTTGGCAAGCGCATAGAAGCCCATCATCGCCGCGAGACCGGCGCCGCCCGAGTATCGCGGCGGGAACAGAATCACCATCAGCGGCAAAGCCGCCATGGGATAGTACTGGACCAGGGCGTAGAGCCGCAGGTCGCCCGAGAACCTCCAGTACAGAACGGAGGCGACGCCCAGCGCGACCAGCGGAATGAGGAGCAGCCGTCCGGCGTTCGCGCTGATCCGCTCGCCGATGGTGGTGGCGAGGAGCGACATGAAAATGACGGTCATCGGGAGCCGGTCCCAGAGGAGCGTCCCGTTGTCGGGCCGGAGATGGTAATAGGTCGATCCGGCGGCGACCAGAGCCAGTCCCGCCAGGAGCACGCAGTAGGCGGTGCGTTCCCAGCTCTGGAGAAAGGCGGCCGGAGAGCGGAGCGCCCGAAGACCCCAAAGCGCGACCAGGAGAAACCCGAGGTTAGAAACGACGTTCCAGAAGTTGGGTATGCCCCAGACCGTGCGCTCGCCGGCGAACTCGTGGTAGCGCAGATCCTGGGGAATCGGCGGGAGCAGAAAGAGCACCCCGGCAGCCACGGTAGCAAGTCCGAGAATGAGTGCGACGCGCAAGCTGTCAAAGCATAACAGATCGCGGACTTGGCCGGCCGCCGGCAGAGCTGCCGGTTGGTTGTTGATCGGGCCACCCGATTCTCGCGAGCAGGCCGCTGCCCCATCACATGGAAAGAGCCTTCCTGAAATCCTGGCCCGCCTATGGCGGATGATCCGCCACGAAGCCTACTACGACCGCGATGTCGGGGAAGCGCCACTTGTACCGTTAGGGCGTGACGCAGCAGCAGTGCATCAGGAGCAGAGCCGGCCGACTGCGCGGCTGACCGTGTCCTGTTTCTGAGGGACCCATGCCGGGCGGTCATGGCCCAGCGATTGACTGTCGCGTGGCCGTGGGTTCTTTGCGACAATGAGTGGGGGTCACCAACAAATGCAAGAAGCGGGTTTAGCAGCTATCGTGGCGGGAATCCTCTGCGGTCTGTTGAGCGGTGGCATAGCAGCGTGGGGCGCTTGGTATGCCGTCAGGACCGGCGTAAGGGACCTGGAAGCAACGGAGCGTCGCCGACAGAAGATTTCATGCGTTATCAACTTGTACGGCCTACGCTACGTCTTAAGCCCTGATCCAGTGCAGAGAGACGAGGATCGAACGCGGTTCATGTTTGAAATCGGCCGAGCGACCGCACTATTTGCGGACAACCAGGAGGTGCAAAAGAGGTTGCGTGACTTCTACAGCGCTGTGCAATCGGGTAATCAGTTAAAACGCGAGGTAACAGCTCGCCAACAGACCGGGAATCCGGACCCGCAAGATGCTGGCCGATTGCAGGCCGCCGATGCCAATTCGACCGGTCTCCTAGTCTCTGTCATTAAGGAGCTCAGTCGCGGCGCGAACTTTCCGGTCCAGTCCCTCAGCGATTCTGACGTGCGAAACATCTTCACTATCGGTCTTTCTAACCCCGCCGGTTTCTCGACGCTGATCATGAATCCGCAGCAACCGCCCGGTTCTGTGCCACCGCAACGGACGAGATAACAGTTCCTCGGGCCAGACCGTACGGAGATCGGTCGATACTCCGGGTTGCGGACCGTCGCCCTCGCCTTTCTTCCATTCCTTTTTCTTCCAGAACGCTTCCACGGACACCCTGGTTCCGACGTCTGGCCAGCGGTATTCGGATTTGGATCTCCGCAGCGCAGTTCTGCCCCCGGTTTGTCGGGAAACCGGACTGGGGACACCATCCCCTCAGGAGCGTCTTTAATTCCCGCCGAAGGCCTCTATGCGCGCGCGCGAACCTGGGCGAGTCTCTCCGCGAGGATAGGTGAAAGACCGGTTTCAATCTCCGGCGTGATGAGCCCGGCCTCGTCCAGATCCTTGAGATGCGCTTCGTCGTGGACCCGAAAACTCGTCAGCTTCATGCGGATCAGGTCCTCGAGCGGGATCAGCCGAAGTCCCTTGAGTCTTCGACAGCTTCCAAGTTCGGGCGTTGGCTCGGGATATTCCGGCCGAACCTTCTCGCCGGTGAAGACAAGGTGGACCGCCCTCCGAGCCGACGGCTTCCCGGACTGCACGAGCATATCGACTCCGGCCACGTGGCGGTGTTGGAGACCAAACGGCTCGGCCGTTTTCGCGATCCTCTCCAGATCCTCGCGCCGCACGGCGATATCGATGTCTTTGGTCAGGCGCCCAGCGTCGGGCTCCACCTCTTCTACGTAGAGGTAGGCCGCCAGACCTCCGACAACCCGATACTCAAGTCCGGCGGAAGAAAAGATCCTCTCGACAAGTCCCGCCAGATCGAACAGTTGCTCCACTCGCGCCTCGAAGAAAGTATTGACGTAAACCGCCATGGCTGACGCTTCATTATCGCATCACTCCCACTGATGCAGCGGTCTCCCAGACGTGCGGAAGGACCGCTTGCTGGCGCGCGCGGCTCGGAATCGGGGGTCTCGGGCACCCACGGAAATATCGTGGACCCTGCGGCCCGCCCTCCGTGCGGGTCTTTCAGGGCCGGCGTGCGCGAATGGGGCGCCCACGGCCCTCACTCGAGATAAAAGCGCGGAGTTGGATGTAAGGGCGGTGCGGGTTGGATTGGCTCAGGGTGGTGCGGATCCAGCTCTCCTGGTACCAGCGGTCGAATGGCGGATACTCGGCCCGGGCCAATTCCGTTTCCAACCGCTCCAACGACGCACGCGCCTCCCGAACGAGCTCCCACATCCGTGCCGCGTCCGGCGCGCGCAGCGCCTCTTCCAACTTGAGCGCGGCCTGGGTCTGCCGCTGGGCCACCTCGAGACCGAGCGCTACGTCCACGGAGAAGAACCGCTGTTCGGAGAGCGACATCCCGTTCTCCGCGCGCGACGCCTTTCCGAGCGCCTCCTCCAACTGCCGGTTGCGCGACTGCATCAGGGCCATCGTGCCGGCGTCGACCGCCGGAACCGTCTCGCCCGCCACCTTGCGATAGAGCCGGTCGAGCAGCTCCTCAATCGCATCGGAGGCCACCCAAAGGCTGTCCGGCGTGCCGAGCACGGCGAAGTACCGGTTGTACGCATCCGCCGCGGCCTGGGCCGCGCCCCCGAAGTACTCGCGCGACCACCACGCCGTGTAGCGCCCGGCCGGGTCGGGGGTGGCATAAATCGCAGGACCGTCCCAGGTGAGGTCCGCGAGCATGCGCGCACCCATGACGTAATCGCGCAACTCCGACACGTTGAGCAGCATGTACTCCGTGGCCCCCGACTTCAGAATCTTGTCGAACTGCTCCGCGACGGTCGAAGGCGCCACGGTATGCGTCAACTGCTTCGTCAAATTGCCGCCCAGGTAAGCCAGGTGGTAATACACGCCGTGCTTCCAGCGCCCCAACCCCGACGGCAAGCCGCGCATGTGGCCGTCGTTGTCGTCCGGCCACACGACCATGACATCGGAGGGCAGGTCGAACGCCGCGGGATCGCGCTGGTACTGGGGCAGCATCTCGGAATACATCGTGAAGTGAAACAGCGGAGTCTTGTCCTTCGGGAGCAGCTCGCGGACCATATTGACCTGTTCTTTGATCACCTCCCGGAAGGTTTTCGCCTTGTCGTCGTCCGTGGTCCCCGGGGGGAAGACGAAGGGGCGGTCCTGGGTGCCGCGCATGCCCACGGGCCAGATCACATCCAGATCCCGGTTCTCCATCACGCCGGCGCGCCAGTATTTGAGCATCCCTTCGCGGTTGGTGAACCAGTTCCACTCCGGCCGCACGCCACGCTCGGCCGCCAGGTCGAACCGCACCAGGCCGAACGGATTGGAAACCAGGATGTCGTAGTGGTGCGAGGTGTAGTAGAGTCCCCAGTCGCTGGCCAGCTTCTGCACCTCGTAGCGCCGGTGGACGCGCACGTAGGGAGCTACCATGTTCATCCGCAGGCGCAGGGCGGTCTCGAAGAACCTCTTGTACCAGTCCAGGGGGACGTCGCCGGTCTGCAATGGGTACCCGTTGGCGTCGAAAGGCCGCGGCAGGAGGTCCTCGTCATCGTGAAATAGGCCGCGATAGCGGAAGGCCGGTGGACCCTGCGCGAAGCTCGTGCGCTTCAGCACCAGCGGGTCGCGATGCTCGGGCAGGTAGCCGGTCCAGATGTACAAGGGATCGACGCCCAGCCGCTCGGACAGGGTGTACGCGGCGAAGGCCGTGCCGTGCGGGTTCGACCCGACCAGCCACACGCTGCGGTCGGCGGTAACGATCCGGTAGCTCTCCCATTGACCCTGCATGGCGCCGGCATCGATCGCGGCCGGCGCCTCTCCGTGGCCCAGCGTCACGAGCCGGATGCCGACCCGATCCCCGCTCGGCGTCTTCACGACGGGAGGCCGATACCCGCTGATCTTCTCGATGTCGCCGGCCAGGAACTCCGCGGCCTGGTGCACCGCGGAGTTCTCGTCGTCGCTCACAACGACTTCGCTGGCGTGATCTTTTCCCGCCAGTATCACGTCACCCTGGGCCGGTGGCCCGGTCTGAACCCACGACCCGCGAAGAGGGGATGTCCAGGGAGCCGTCTGAGCCGACGCCAGGCTGGAAGCCAAGAGGGAACAGGAAATGGTGCAGATTCGACGTAGAGTCATGGAAACCTCCGCAACTTCTCGGGCCTCACCTTTAGTTCGAGTCTCGGACGAATACCGTCTCATACTGTAGCTCATCCGGGGTACACCACTGCATCGCTCGCATCAATCGTGCCGTTTCCGCCTGCCGACGCGCACGGTTGCGTGCTCCTACGCGCCCCCCAGCACCGAACCGCGACCGTCAGGGAGCGGTAAAGCGTACCGATCTTGCGGTTACAGCACGAGTTGAGCCTGCCCCACTTCCAGTACCGCCCGGCCGGGCACGGTGACGGGATGCCTGTCAGACCACTACGCGCAGGCCCAGGTGCTTTGCGAACGGATCGAAGTCCCTGTCGTTGTGCAGCAAATCATACCCGCTCTCGATGCATCGGGTAGCAATCACTGTGTCGATGGTCTTGCGAACGGTCACGCCGAGGTTGCGCAGCGCCCGGGAATTCCTCGCCGCTTGAATCGCGATTTCCCGTCCGCCAAGCTCTATGACGATCAACGAAGCCAGCATTTTCCTGGCCTCATTGAAGTCCCGTTCGTCAACGAAGCCTTGCAGGACCTCCGTCAGAATCAGGTCGCCGATGGCCAAAGGCTCGCGGCCAAGCAGGCCGTCGAGCCTGTCGGTCTGCGCCGTTATCGTTCCCTTGAAATAGTCGATCCACACGCTGGAATCAACAAGAATCACCTGTCGCTCCTCATCGCGTCCAGATCGCCCTGCCAGTCCACTCTGCCGCGAAGTCGGCGGATCCCCGCCTGCCTGCTCAGGCGCAGCAAGGTCCGCAGACCCTGTTCCACGGCCTCGCGCTTGGTCTTCAGGCCGGTTGCGCGAAGCGCGTCCCGCATCAGCTTATCGTCAATCACAATGTTCGTCCGCATCGATGTGTATCCCAATAACCAATTATACACATCCAGAACGTGAATCGCCAGCGCGTCCAGCCTTCTGGGCTGGCCGTTGAGGAAGACGATGCGGCGAGTCTTGGGGAACGGCAAGCCGGTGGTGAGCGCCCGGCTATAGAGCGGCACCTTTTGCATGGCGCTGCGGTAGGCCTCGTTGTCGTTTTCGAGCCAGCCGGTTTTCGCGAGGAGGCGCGTGCCCTGTCCCATACAGAGCGCTTTCCCGATCTCCTGGCCAGCCTGTGGAGGGTCGTCCGCCAGGGAGTGCACTACGAACGCGATCTGGGGGGAGTGCCACGTGTACCGTTAAGGCGTTTTGTCGGTCCTGATCGCCTCAGAAGGGTCGCGTCAAGCCCCTCGCACTTGCACCCAGCCCCGGCCACTTCGCCATAGTCGATCTCCTTCCCAGCCGGGAGGTTGACTCCGCTCTCTCGACCAGTACCGATCGACCGACAGTAGTGGCGGTGGCCCAGTTCGGAGAGCCGCGGGCGCACCTTACGCTGGACGGCGACGAAGCGAACATCGCAGCAGAGCAAAGCGCGCAAGCCAAGCTACACAGATGAGGCGAACACGCTTGGGTGCCGGAGCCAGCTGGGCGGGGAACACGTTCGAACCTAGGTTCACTCTCGAGTCGTCGGCCTCGAGGGTGCTTTTGGTGCCGCATGCTACACTCTTTGATAGATCGCAGTGCCAGTGAGGTCAATTCGGAGGCTGTACCTTGCCGATTCTAGTTCTTCAACTCAGCGATTTTCACATTAAACACCCCGATGATCCGGTTCTTCAGCGGGTTGACGCCATCGTCGCTGCAATCAGGGGTCATAGCGTCACTCCATCGGCGTGCTTGGTAGCCGTTCCCGGCGATGTCTCGTACTCCGGGAAACCTCAAGAATACAAAGCGGCCGAGGAGTTCTTTCGAGAACTCCTCTCGCGCCTTGAGCAAACATACCCAGGTGTTCATCCGGAGATCGTGTTTGCACCAGGCAATCACGACTGCGACATGACGCTCGCAGCTGATGTTCGCCAACGGGATCTGATCCGGGGCATTCTCCCGGCTGTGGACATCAATGGCGCGGTCGCCGGGCATTACCTCGCTGTCCAGACACCGTTCTTTCACTTCGCTCGGCAGTTCGGCCAATTGCACAGGAACTCTACCGAGCAACTCAGCGTAAGAAGGGAATTCGTGTCCGCTCGAAGCGCCCGTATCGCGTTCACTCTTTACAACACTGCATGGCTGAGCCAGGATCCGGAGAAACCCGGAACGCTCTTCTTTCCTGTGGCGGTCCTGTCACCCTCTATCGACGCCACAGCGGATGTGGAGATCGCCATGTTTCACCACCCCTACAATTGGCTCGAACCCAGGAACGCGATGGACTTCCAGCATTTTGTCGAATCTCGGTCCGACATCGTCTTGACAGGTCACGAGCACCTCGCGGATTCCTATGCAAAGCAGAGAGCTGCCGGAACAGTACAGCTCGTGGCAGGCCAGGCTATGTTCGACACTCGAGAGGCAAACAACGGATTCAACCTCATTCTCGTCCACCTTTCGTCTAAGAAATGGCAGCTGACCGCCTTCAACTGGGACGGCAAAGCATTCCTCACAGCTGGGCCTGCCGGCCACTGCATGCCTTTTCTTAGGAACAAACAGCTCGCAGATGCAGGCTTTCAAAATAACCCCGACTTTGCGGACACGCTCACCGACCTCGGAACACTCTTGTCCAAGACAACTTTAGCCCTGCGATAGTGAAACGAAAAGCCCTCCTATAATGGGACGTTGGCGAATCGTTCCCTGGCTGGAGCTTCGCCAGACGCCGCCCACAAGGAGGGCA
>JBEKWU010000075.1:0-26915 GCA_049512775.1 Bryobacteraceae bacterium | reverse complement strand
CGTAGTTTTGGGATTGGTTCCTGGTAGAACCCAATCCAATCTATCAGAGGCTCGGCCTGCTCACGTCCCGGCGCAGGCCCCGCAACGGGCAGGCAGTCGCGGCGCTAATTTGGACAAGAGTGCGCCGCAGTGCCAGATCGTGTACGACAAGTTCCACGTCATCCAGCACGCCAACGAGGCCGTGGACGAAGTGCGGCGGGCGGAGTTTTTTCGCAAGGGGACGAAGATGCGGGGGCTGGTCAAGGGGAAGAAATGGTTGTTGCCGAGCCGGTGGAAGAATCTCACCACGAAACAGCGCGGCGACATGAACCGGCTGTTCCAATTGAACCGGCGGCTGTTCAAAGCGTACCTGCTCAAAGAGAGTTTGGAAAGGCTGTGGGACTACCACTACGAGGGGGCGATGCTCAACTAGTTGCAGAAGTGGATCGATCAACTGCGGTGGCAGCGGTTACCCTCGTTTCAGAAGCTCGGCCAGATGCTGCTGAAGCACCTGGAGGGGATTCTCAACTACTGCCGAACGAAGGTGCGCTTCGGCGTCGTGGAGGCGATCAACGGCAACATCCGCATGCTGATCAACCGTGGCCGCGGCTACAAGGACCTGCGCTATCTGCTGCTGAAGGCCAAGCGCATGGCAGTCACCAACACCGAATACGTCGCTTTTCACAAGATCAGGAAAGCCGCGTAGAATGGCACTTCTTACGAATTCTCGCTCAGAGCCGGGCTGATTTTGTTTGTCACCCATTGGGTGTTGGCCTCCGGAGTGTCGTCATCGCGTTGAAACCCGCATAAATAAAGACGTCCGAGGACCTTAAAAAGTTATCAGTAAGTGCTCAAAACGGAAATCCGGGCTTGGAGGAAGCGAAGGGGTTGCTGGGTGCCGCAGGGGGATAGTGTGAGCGAGTTGGTTTTCGAGGTCACGCAGGAGGAGGAGGAGGGCTATTGCGCCGAATGCCTGACTGAGTCGATCTTCACGCAGGGCGACTCCTGGGACGAGTTGCGCGCGAATGTGAAAGAGGCTGTCGCGGCGTTTTACTTTGACCGGCCGGGACCCGAACGGGTGCGGCTGCACTTACTGAGGCTCGCGTAATTGAGTGACGCAATGCTCACGACGTGGCGCGCAGCAACGCCGGCACAAGCGCCGAGATGAGTCTCGGCGCGGCAGGCACGAGTGCCCACGCCACGCCGGAGCTTGTCACTGTATTTTGCGAGTCTCAGCAGTTCGGAGGGGTACGGAAGGATTGGAGGGAGCGGGCGTAGGCCATGAGGTCGGCGGCGGGGGCGGTGCCCATGGCGCGGAGGCGTTCGAGGAGGCGGATGACGAGGAAGATGAGGGACTCGGCGGGGAGAGAGAACTGGATGCGGCGGTTGGGTTGAAGCTCGAAGGCGCCGTGGCGGAGGGCGCAGCCGAAGTCGAGGGATTCATCGGGGGCGAGGCGGTCGAGAACCGAAGGGAGGGCGCGGCGGAGATCGGTCCAACCGGCGTTGGGGGCGAGGATGCCGGCGAGGATGCGATGGGGACGAATGGCGGGTTTGGCGGCGCCGGCGGCGAGGACCGGGACGGAGGTGCGACGCAGAGCGCGGACGGAGGCGGCTTTCATGCCGGCGTCGCGAATCCACCTGGCGGTGAGGATCTGCTTGACTTCGAAGACGGCGTAGACGCTCTCGGCGGGGATGTGCAGGCCGGAGGAGTGGGGGAACAGGAGCGGGGAGTAGAGACGGTCGTAGATGGCGACGTCGATCTGGCGGGAGCGGCGGCCGTCGGCGTCGACGACGAAGGCGGGGGAGGCGGCGTAGCGCTGGGGGAGATATTGAGAAAAGAGGTCGAGCCAGTGCTGCTCGGAGACCGAGCCGCAGGAGGTGGGCTGCTCGAGGAAGTCGCCGGCGGCAAGCTGAGAGAGCATTTGCGACTGCATGTATTGGAAGATGCCGGCGAGCTCGACGTGGCCGGAGGACTTGGGGCGGGACATAACTCGCTCAGCTACAGAATAAGGGGGACAGGCGCTCGGCGAGCGGTAGGGGAGAGGGAAGTGGCTGAGGGTGCGAGAGATGGAAGTTCGGGATCAGCGTGACGGATGGCTCCACAGGAGTTCGACGACGAGGCCGCCGCTGGGGGCGGTGTCGAGGTAGGCGAAGCGGCCGGAGCCGGGCTTGCCTTCCTGGCCCCAGCCGCCGGATTGGACCACCGGGTAGCCGAGCCGTTTCCAATCGGCGATGGCTTTGTCGATGTCGTCCACTGGGACGCCGATGTGGTGAACGCCCTGGCCGTGGGCCTTCAGATACTCTTCGTAGACTGACGGACCTTTGAAGGATTGGATCCACTCGAAGGAGGGCTGGACGTGGCGCTGCCAGCCGAGCTCCATGTCGAAGCGGCCGGGGTGGTCGCGGTAGATGGGCTTGGAGAGCGGGCCGTGCGAGTAGGACATCTCGGGGAAGCCGAGCTTGCTCCAGAAGGCCGAGACGGCATGGATGTCGCGTGCGACGAAGGCGAAGTGCGCGAGCCTGGGAGCGCCGGGGGAGGCGGGGACGTCATTGTCCGCCGCGACCTCCGGGGGCAGGTAGCTGAGGCCGAGGGAGTAAGCGCCCTGGGCTTCGGTGTCCATCTGGACGAGGGTTACGGTGCCGGAGCCGGCGTCGATCTCAGTGCGCTGCAACACCTCGATGCCGAGCGCGCGCAGGCGGTCGATCTCCCGGGTGAGCGCCTCGGGGGTGGGGGCACGGTGCGTGAGGCTGAATACGCCGTCGCTGTGGGCCGCGAGGAATTGGGCGTAGGCTCCGGAGTCGGTGAGCGGCTGGATCCAGGCCACCTGCACGTCGCCGATCCTGCCCAGCGCGAGAAGTGCTTGCCCGTCGAGGGCCTTCCCCCGGTACACGTCCCGGGTGGGAAGCTCGCCGATGCGCCGGATTTCCGAGAAGCCGAATTTCTGCCAGGCCGTAGTGACGCGGTCCAGGTCCTTGACGACCCAGAGGATACGGTCGACCGATTTATACATGTCCGGCAACTGGGCGAAGGCGGAGGGCAAGAGCGCCAGAACGAGCGTAGCCAGCAGAGTTTTGGTCATAGGTTGGTCCAGAATTCTGAGTATAGTAGACGGGAGGAGGCAGTATGGCGCCATTCCTGATGTTCGTGCTGGAGATGCAGTTCGAGGGTGTGCGGGCGAAGGCACTGCTCAACGATATTCAGGTGTGCGAGCGGGTGGGCGGGAAGAGCGGGATGTCCCAAATCAACCTGAACCTGTGGATCATGGAAGGGCGGAACAAGATCCAGGTATTCGCGGCGGCCGAGGGTGGGCGCGCAACGCAACGGCTGGCACTGAAGCTGCTGGCGGGACCGTACGGGGAGCTTCCCCCGGCACTGGCGGAAAAGCAGTGGGACGCAGCCGCGAAGCCGCTGGGAGCGAGCGGGTACACGCTGGTGTGGGAACACGAGTTCACGCCGGAGTGCGCGTTTGGGCGGTGGGCCTGGCAAGACGCGCCGGTGGCGAGCCTGGGGGCGGAGGAGCGGGCCGGGATCACCGCGCTGGTCCAGGAGGTGCAAACCGCGCTGGAGAAGGGCGACGTGAAGCGACTGGGCGAATTCTTCAAGTTGAAGAATGCGGAGACGGCGCGCGCGCTAGGTATGGAAGAGGCGGAGATGGCGGAGGGCATGAACGGGATGTTCGAGGAATTCGCGCACGCGCGCAAGCGGAAGGTGGAGCCGCTGGACGCCGGGGAGCTGGTGATGACGCCGCAGGCCGGCGGGCGGCTGATCCAGGTGACGGCGGCGCAGGGCGGGGCGCCGGTGAAGGCTTCGGGCGAAGACAGCGAACTGGAACTGGAGATGGCGGTGAGCCAGGTCGGGGGCCGGTGGACGATCGTGCGGTGAGGGCGAGGCGCGGAGGTTATTGTGAGTGCGGTCGAATGCTGCCAATGCGGAGGGGATGCCGAGAACGTGGCGTCGATCTCGGGAAGCATCATGGGCGACGAGTACACGGAGGTCTATGGCTTCTGTGGAAGCTGCCAGGTGTACACGGTGGTGATCTGGCGGGAGCCGCTGGACGCGGAGGCGACCTCTCACGTGACCGGCCCGGTGCCCAAGACGGAGGGCGATGAGAAGGTCAGCCTGATCCGGAAGTGCGACAGACCCTGGGACAAGCGCTGCCGGTGCAAGAGTCATCGGGCGTATTTCGGGGGGTGGCTGGATTGAGGGGCAACCGGGAGGTCAGTATTCGATGGTGGCGACTTCGCCGACGGTGGCGAGCTTGGCGTCGGCCTTGGGGAAGTACTCGATCGTCACGGTGCGCACGGTCTTCTGCGGGCCGCATGCCAAGGTCGCCTCGCCTATCACAATGATCTTGGCGAGGTCGCGGATGAGGAGGCGGGTGGGCTTCCCGTCGTCGTCCTCGATCACCAGGCGCATGAATTTGCCGATGCAGTCGATGCGGGTGAGCCGGCCGCGGGCTTTCCCGGCGGGCGCGGGGCCGTCGAACAGGCTCACGATTTTGCGGTCGGGGGGCGGGGCGGGCTGACCGCGGTTGGCGCGTTCCTCGGCGGCGCGGACCTCGGCCATGGCGGCGTCCTTGACGCGCTGGAGGTCGCGCTGGCGTTCGGCTTCCTGACGCCTGCGCTCGGCGGCCTCGAAATCCAGACGTTGCTGCTCGATGGCGCTGCGGGCGTCGCGGATGCGGGCGCGCTCGGCCTGGTCCACCGATGCTGCCTCGGCCGCGGCCCAAGCCTTGGCGGCCTCGGGATATCGATTGTGGGCCAGGTTGAACTCGGCCAGGGCACGCCAGCGGGCGGCGTTGCGGGGATCGAGCTGGGCGGCGGTTTTCAGCTCCTGGAGCTTCCTGCTGGAATCGGATTCGATCTGGGCCAGCAGAACGTGCGGCTCGGCCCAGGCGGGGTTGAGTGCGGCGGCCTTTTCGAGCGCCGGGCGGGCCTTGCCGGGGGTGAGGCGGGCGAACTCGAGCCAACATCGGGCGCTGGTGGAGCCGGCTTCGGTGGCGGCGGCAAACTGCGTGCGCGCGTCTTCGGTGCGCTGTTCGCGCAGCGCCAGGAAGCCCAAGCCTTCGCGAGCCACGGCCGGGGCGGCGGCCTGGAGCAGCGCCTGGTAGGCGGCAGGCGTGGGTCTGAGATCCGCCAGGGCGATTTGGGGAAGCGGCGGCGGGGCCGGTTGGGGGGTGAAATCGGAGCGCGGATCGAGCGGCCGGCCGCCAATGGTGACGGTCTGGAAGCTGCCAGCGGCGAGGTACGCGGCGGCCTGGGTGTCGATCTGGGCGGGCGTTTTGCCGAAAGCGTTGCGGAAGGCGGGTTCGGGGTCGGCGCCCTGCTGGAGGTTGTAGAGCAGCACGCGGAGCTTTCCGAAGTAGGCGGGGTCGACGCCGATCAGGTGCATCCTGGCCCAGTCCAGGGTGCGTTCGGCGGGAGGGGGCGGCTGGCCCAGGGTGATCCTGGTGCCGCTGACCTGGGCGGTGGAATAGAACTCCGCCATGCCGGACTCGATGGCGGGGGACATGCGGCGGGCGTTGGAGGCGATCAGGATGCGGACGCACTCGCGAAGCAGCTCGCGCGGGGTTGGGGAGTTGGCGACGAGCGCGCCGGTGTAAGTGTCGCGGGTCAGCGACAGGGGTGCGGGCTGGCCCGCCTTCAGCAGCACGAGGCGCACCGGCCAGAGGGTGGTGAGGTCGGGCTTGCCGAGCGCCGTGCCGACGATGTAGCGGACCTGCTCGAACTGGTTGAGCACCTCGCGGCCGGGGCGGTCGCCGGCGTTGGTGAGGACCTGGAAGGGGCCGGAGCGGATGTCGATCCAGCGGTCTTCGGCGCTGGCGGCGAGCGGAAGGAGCAGCAGGGGCAGCAACTTCAGCATTCCATTCACATGATAGCGCCCAGGTTCCGGTATATACTAAAGGACGGATGGTCGATTAGCATCGGCGATCATGGTGTATCCTGTCGCACCGTGGAGGGTTAGGGCTTCCTAAAGAATGAAGGTTTCCGTACAGATCAGCCGTGGGATTGAGTCGTTGTTTGGCACCCACGACGAAAACATCCGGCTGCTGGAATCCGGACTGAAGGTCAGCACGCAACTCCTGGACGACTGCCTCGAGGTGGAGGGGTCCGAGGCGGACGTCGCCCGCGCCGAAGGGATCCTGGAAGAGTATAACGCCCTGGTGAAGGAAGGGCACATCTTCGGGAATGGCGACCTGAACAGCTACCTGCGGGTGATCACGGAGGACCCGGAGGTGAGCCTGCGCGGGCTGGTGGCGAGCGGGCGGCAGCGCAACTTCGGCAAGAAGGTCATCGTGCCGAAGACCATCAACCAGCGGCGGTACCTGGAGGTGATCGAGCGCAACGACCTGGTGATCGGCATCGGGCCGGCGGGGACGGGGAAGACCTACCTGGCGGTGGCGATGGGGATCTCGGCGCTGCTGAGCAAGCGGGTGAGCCGGATCATCCTGACGCGCCCGGCGGTGGAAGCCGGGGAGCGGCTGGGGTTCCTGCCCGGGACGCTCCAGGAGAAGGTGGACCCGTACCTGCGGCCGCTCTACGACGCGCTGTACGACATGCTGGAGTTGGAGAAGGTGGAGAAACTGCTGGAGCGGTCGATCATCGAGGTGGCGCCGATCGCGTTCATGCGCGGGCGCACGCTGAACGACAGCTTCATCATCGTCGACGAGGCGCAGAACTCGACGGCGGAGCAGATGAAGATGGTGCTGACGCGGCAGGGCTTCAACTCGAAGATGGTGGTGAACGGGGACGTAACGCAGATCGACCTGCCGCTGGGCAAGCGCAGCGGGCTGCTGAACGCCGAGGAGGTGCTGCGCGGGGTGGAGGGGATCAGCTTCGTGTACTTCGACGAGCGGGACGTGGTGCGGCACACCCTGGTGCAACGCATCGTCAAAGCCTACGAGAAGTACCATGAAACGAACGGGGCCGGCCGCCAGCTTTCTTTGAAGCTGGGGGATTTTTCCGCCGAGCGCGCGCGGGAGAGCGGAAACGGCGGCTCTCAGCCGCCCGGCGCGTGATGCGGTGCGCATGCCTGAATCCGCCAGCACGCTGATGTTTCGCCGGGCTCCGCGCGGGCTGCCACACCGCGGGTTGCAGGCATTCGCCACGTTGCTGGAGCGGATGGTGGCCGACGGGCGCCACTTCGGCTGCCTGCTCACCGACGACCGCGAGCTGCGCCGGCTGAATCGGCAGTTCCTGGACCGCGACTACCCGACCGACGTGCTTTCATTTCCGGCAGCCGCGCCCGCGGAGTTTCTGGGCGAGATCGCCATCTCGACGACGCGCGCGGCGAAGCAGGCCCGCGAGCAGGGCCACTCCTTGGAACAGGAGATCGGCGTTCTGATGCTGCACGGGCTGCTGCACCTGCTGGGAATGGACCACGAGCGGGACCAGGGCCGGATGGAGCGCACCGAGCGGCGGTACCGCGAGGAACTCGGCTTGCCGGTGGGCCTGATCGAGCGGGCGCGGGCGCGGGCCGCGCCGGCTGGCGGCCTCCGGCCGAAGAGCGCAGACGGCAGGGATAGCGGACCGTGACCGCGCTGCTGCTGCTACTGGCGATCGCGCTGGTGGTGTTGCTGGTGGTGGTGACCTACGTGCAGCACCTGTACTACGAGTCGCTGCGGCTGCGGTCGCGGGGCTCGCTGGAGTTCTTCAAATCGACGCTTCAGGCGCGGATCGGGGCGGAGGCGGACCGGGGCGTTCTGACGTTTTCGGTGATCAAGCACACGGCACTGATGTCTCTGGGGGTCGTGTTCCTGCTGCTCAGCCCGAAGTGGACGGCGGGGTCGCTGGCGGAGGCCTTCGTCAGCGCCTGGCTGACGATGCTGGCGGCCACGTATGTCGCGCCGCACGTGCTGTATCGGCGCAGCAGCGGGCGGTGGCTCAGGCCGCTGACGCCGGCGCTGCGCGGGCTGGTGATCCTGGCCCGCCCGCTGGTGACGCTGTTCGGCTTCTTCCAGACCCTCACCGAGCTGACCGAAAGCACCGAGACGGCCGAGGAACCGCCGACTCCGGCGGAGAACGTGGAAGCGCTGATCACCGCGGGGGCGGAAGAGGGCCTGATCGAGGAGAGCGACCGGGAGCTGATTCAATCGGTGGTGGCGTTCGGAGACACGACGGTTCGGGAGGTGATGACGCCGCGACCGAGGATGGTGGCGATCGCGGCGGATCAATCGCTGGAGGACCTGCGGCAGCTTGTCATCAACGAGCAGTATTCGCGCATTCCGGTGTTCGAGGGGAGCATCGACCAGATTATCGGTTTCGTGCACGTGCGGGACATGTTCGAGCTGGAGGAAGAGGACCGGAAGCAGAGGACGGTGCGGGGACTGGTGCGGCCGATCCGCTTCGTCCCGGAGACCAAGGCGGTGAACGACCTGCTGCGGGAGATGCAGGACGACCGGGCGCACATGGCGATCGTGGTGGACGAGTACGGGAACACGGCGGGGCTGGCGACGATGGAAGACCTGATGGAAGAGGTGTTCGGGGAAATCCAGGACGAGCATGAGCCGGAGCGGGACGTGACCCAGGAGGCCAACGGCGACTACGTGATCTCGGGGAACTTCGGAGTGGACCGGCTGGAGGAACTGGTGGGTTTCCACCCCGCGGAGCAGCCGGAGTCGACGACGGTGGGGGGTCTTCTGACGGAGTGGCTCGGTCGAGTGCCGCAGCCGGGCGAATCGGTGGCGCGGGAGGGCATCAAGGTCGAGGTGCTGGCGAGCAACGAGCTGCGAGTGGAACAGGTGCGGGTATCGCGGACGGAGCCCGCCAGTCATGCCTGAGTGCGGGGCAGCGCCTGGTTTCGTCTCGGGATTCGTGTCGCTGGTGGGGCTTCCCAACGCGGGCAAGTCGACGCTGCTCAACGCGCTGCTGGGGGCGAAGGTGGCGATCGTCTCGGAGAAGCCGCAGACGACGCGCACGCTGATCCAGGGCGTGGCGACGACGGAGCGGGCGCAGATCGTGTTCCTGGATACGCCGGGGATTCACAAGCCCGATTCGCTGTTCAACCGGCGCATGATGGAGACCATCCGCCCGGCGCTGGCCGAGCGGGACCTGCTGCTGTACGTGGTGGACGCCACGCGGGAGCCGGGGGAGGCCGACCTGGAAGGGGTCGAACTGGTTCGGAGGAGCGGGACGCCGACGCTGCTGGTGCTCAACAAGATCGACCGGGTGAAGCCGAAGGAGCGGCTGTTGCCGCTGGTCGAGCGGTACAAGTCGCGGCACGAGTTCGCGGATTATCTTCCTGTTTCCGCGCTGACCGGCGAGGGGGTCGAGGCAGTGCTCGCGGCGACGATGGCGCGCTTGCCGGAAGGGCCGGCGTACTATCCCTCCGACTACCTGACCGACCAGCCGGAGCGGTTCCTGGCGGCGGAACTGATCCGCGAGAGGCTGCTGGAGGAAACGCGGGGCGAGGTGCCGCACTCGATCGCGGTGCTGGTGGAGCGGTGGGAGGAGAAGGACGGGCTAGCGCGGATCTCGGCCACCATCTACGTGGAGCGCGAGGGGCAGAAGGGAATCGCGATCGGCGCGGGAGGCTCGATGCTGAAGCGGGTGGGCACGCGGGCGCGCGGCGAGATGGAAGCGATGTTCGGCCGGAAGGTGTTTCTGGAACTGCACGTGAAGGTGCGGCCGCGGTGGCGGGAGAACCCGCAGTTCCTCAACGAGCTGGATTGGCGGTGGACGATGGGCGGCGGGGAGGCGGGGGGCGAGGGGCAACCGGGGACAGCCTGAGCCGTCCCAAGGGCGGACGGCCTAGGCAGTCCCTCGGTTGCGGGCGGCGTCATTAGCGGAGGGCCAGGCCGACACGGAAGCCCCAATAGTGAGCGACGCCGTCAGGCGTGTAGACATGATCGCGAAGCTCGAAGCGCAGTCCGACTCTGCGGGCCAGCCAGTAGTTGGCGCCGCCGCCGAAGTAGAACAGGTTCGCATGGCCGGAACGGAACATGAGCGAGTAGCCGCCGTTGGCGAAGGGCTCGAGTTTCAGGTCCTTTCCGCGGCGGAAGTAGTAGGCGGCACCGGGCGAGAACAGCCCGACGACCGAATCGAGGTGTTGCCGCGGGGCAAGCGCTCCGATCTCGAGGTTCAGCCCCAGGCCCTTTGCCAGGATGGCGTCGACGCCGCCGCCGAAGTGGATGGTCGATTCCGTATTCCCGCAGCAGGTCACTCCGCCTGGGGCAACGAACAGGTACCCGTTTGAACTCTGCGCCGCCGCCACGGCGCTTATCACGATGAGCAATACCGCCAGTCTTTTCATTGGAATTACCTCCTGAACAGCCAAAGAGTAGCGTGGCTTGGCTCGAGGGTTGTCACGCCCCGGCAGGGCGAGTGTACCGGTGGTGCAATCTGTTTGTACGGGAATTGTCATCCCGATCACGACAGGCTCCGGGCTGGGATAGAATGAGGTTCCGGGAGACAGAGGCGGGCGACTATGCGTGCACTTTCGATATTCGTGGTTTTGGCTGTCTTGATGGCGGCCTGCCAGGCTGCATTCGCGCAGAAGAAGAGCGCCGACGACGAGCTCTACGACCGGGTGCGACAGCGCCTGGCCGCCGACCGCGACGTGAAGGGCGGGGGCATCGACGTGGATGTGAAGGACGGGGTGGTGACCCTGCGCGGCAAGGTGCGCGAAGGGAAACAGAGGGTCAGGGCCGAGCACCTTGTTCGCAAGACCAAGGGCGTCCAGAAGGTGGTGAACGAGCTGGTGGTGGAACTGCCGCCGGGGCGTTCCGCGGGCGGGTAGCGCCGCGGGTCGAATTGCGGGAAGCGATATTGGCGGGGCCAACGCTCATATGAAGCCGGTTCTAGTGCTACTGGCATCCGTCGCCTGCCTGGGGGCTGAAACCCAGCCCGGAGCCGTCGCCGAGGCCAACGCTGGCCTGGCGCTGGCGCGGGAGGGGAAGTACGCACTTGCGATTCCGCATTATCGGAGGGCTATCGCGTTGGATCCCGGTCTGCCCGGCGTTAACCTGAATCTGGGCCTGGCGTATTTCAAGCTCGATAGACTCCCCGACGCCGCCTCCGCGTTCGAACAGGCCATAAAGGCCGATCCAGCCAGCTTTCAGGCCCGGGTGTTGCTGGGGATGAGCTACTATGGCTGCCGCAGGTTCGAGGCCGCCGCGGCCCAACTGAAACTCGCTGCCGGGCAGCAGCCCGACAACATCGAGCTGCGGTACAAGCTGGCCCAAAGCTACCTGTGGTCGAAACAATACCAGGCCGCGATCCATGAGTTCCGGCTTCTGCTGGCCAAGGATCCGGATTCCGCGCCCGTTCACATGCTTCTGGGCGAAGTGCTGGACGCGGCGAACCAGACCGAGCCAGCGACGGCGGAATTTGAAGCCGCGGTGAAAGCCGGGCCGAGGCAATTCGAGGCCCACTTCGGTCTGGGATACCTGTACTGGAAGCAGAAGCGTTACGAGGACGCGCGCCGCGAGTTCCAGGCGGAACTGGGCAGTCAGCCGCAGCATACACAAGCGTTGACCTATCTGGGCGACGCCGAGATGCACGCGGGAAACGAAAAGGAAGCGGAGGAACACTTGCGCCAGGCGTTGAAGCTGGATCCGAGCATCCGGCTGGCGCACCTGGATCTCGGAATCCTGCTTGCTGCAAAGAGCGACTCCGCCGGAGCGGAGCGTCATTTTCGCGAAGCCATCCGTCTTGATCCGTCGAAACCCGACGCGCACTATCGTCTCGGCAGGCTTTGGCTTTCCTTGGGCCGCCGGCAGGAAGCGAATTCCGAGTTTGCCAAGGTGAAAAAGCTGGCACCGCAGGAGCAGCAGGCGCCGCTCATCGAGATGCCGGGACGCAGGAGCCGACCGGAGCCATGAGACGGGCATGGTTCTCCCCGCCGCGACTCTGCTGGGCGGCGGTGTTGGTGGCCGGGGTCTGGGCCGCCGCTTCCGGCGGCGACACCGCCTCTCCGATCCATTTCGCGTTTCGGCCGATCGGTTTCCAGCTCGACAGTTGCGAGACGCCGCAGCGCCACGCACCCGAGACGATGGCCGGCGGCGTCGCCGTTTTCGACTATAACAACGACGGATACTTGGATATTTTCTTCACTAATGGCGCGGATATTCAGACGCTGAAGAAGACTTCTCCAAAGTACTCCAACCGGCTCTTCGAAAACGACGGCAAGGGCCACTTTCGGGACGTCACGGAAAAAGCGGGCCTCGCGGGTGGAGGCTTCGACAACGGCGTGGCCATCGGCGACTACGACAACGACGGGTATAAGGACATCTTCGTGGGCGGCGTCCACGGCAACCGCCTGTACCACAACAACGGCGATGGCACGTTCACCGATGTCACGGCGAAGGCCGGGCTGGACAAGCCGGACCGCCAGTACGGCCCCTTGTGGTCGGTCGGCGGGGCGTGGCTGGACGTCAATAACGACGGGCTCCTGGACCTCTTTGTGGTCAACTACCTCGCCTGGGACTTCGACACCGAACCCGCCTGCGAGGCCGCGCCGGGCCGCCTGGACTACTGCCATCCGAAGTTCTACAAGCCCACCCCGAATCAGTTGTTCCTGAACAACGGCAACGGAACCTTCCGCGATGCCTCGGCGGAATCGGGAATCCGTGCGCATCCCGGAAAGGGCATGGGCGTGGGGATCGCGGATTACGACCTGGACGGCTGGATGGATATCTTCGTCTCCAACGACAAAGTGTACAACTCGTTTTTCCATAACCTGGGTGGCGGGAAATTCGAGGAGATCGCCTTCGAATCCGGTCTCGCACTCGCCGAAAACGGGCAGTTTATTTCCGGGATGGGCGTGGATTTTCGGGATATCGACAACGATGGGTATCCGGACATCGCCTTCGTGGCGCTCGATAACGAGACCTTTCCGCTGTTCCGAAACGCCGGGAAGCGCGGTTTTGTCGACATCACCGAGAGGAGCGGCATCACCCGGCTGAGCATGGCGATGGCAGGCTACTCGCCGACCATCGCGGACTTCGACAACGACGGCTGGAAAGACATCTTCGTCACGCGCGGGCACGTTCAGTCGCTGGGCTATGCCTCGAAGGTGTTGGTGGCGCAGCACAACACGGTATTTCGCAACCTGGGCGGGGCGAAGTTTCAGGCGCTCACCGGCGAGGCGGGTTTGACCGCGCAAGCGCCCAGCCGGCACCGGGGCTCGGCTTTCGGCGACCTGAACGGCGACGGGCGGCTGGACGTTGTGGCGAGCGCCATCAACGCGCCAGCCGAGGTTTGGATCAACGACAGCCCGGGCGGCAACCACTGGCTGGAGTTCGAGCTGGAAGGCACGAAGAGCAACCGCGACGGCATCGGAGCCAGGATCAGGCTGGTGGCCGGAGGATCCGTTCAGTACAACCACGTCGCTTTTGCCGCCGGGTATGCTTCTTCCAGTGCCGGCCCCACCCACTTCGGGTTGGGTCCGAACAAGGTGGCTGAGCTGGTGGAAATCCGCTGGCCCTCGGGGATCGTCCAGCAGCTCAAGAACGTACCCGCCGATGGCGTGGTCAAAGTTAAGGAGCCGCCGAGGTGACCGCAGGCGGAAGCGGAACGGTTGGCCTGCGTCCAACGAAGTTTTGGCACCTTCACGGCTCATTCCACACCCTCCGGATGGATTGCTCACGAGAACCGCCGATGCCCGCTCAACTTGTGGGTAGTTGAAAGCGGCGCCGGACGCTTACGGCCACACTGGGATTGCGACGGGCGGCTCCGGCGGGAACGCTTCGCGGCCGCTGCCAAAAGACAAGAAAGGCCGGCTTCCCTCCACACGGAAGAAAGCCGGCCCAATTCAAAACCCGTCAGACCCGGTGGGGCCTGACAAGGTCGCCCATGTTAGAACATGAACTTCGCGGCCAATTGCAGTTCTCGCGGATCCCAAACGGACGTGACCTGCCCGAACTGACCACTCGAGTAGCTCGACTGAACCCCGTTAAACTGGGTGTGGTTGAACGTGTTGAAGGACTCGAAGCGCAACTCGAACTTCGTGCCACGGGCCTCGCTGATCATGAAGTCCTTGAACATCGAGATGTTCCAGTTGTTGCGTCCCGGACCACGGACCTGGCGCTTGTAATTGCCCCAAACGCCCATGGCTGGAGGGGCGAAACCGCTCGTCGTGAACCAACTACGTTGCGCCTTATTGTACGTGACGGTCCCGTTGAAGTCCGGCATGTTGGTAGCAGAACTGGGGAATCCGTTACTGCCCTGCGTCCCGCCCAGAGTGATGTTCAGCGGGAATCCCGACTGGAAACTCCAAACACCCGATAACTGCCACCCTCCAATGAGGGCCTTGGCAACAGGGCTGCCCGAGTGGCGGAATATTGGCAGGTCGTAAACGAAGCTGACAACGCCAATGTGCGTCGCGTCCATGAACGACGGGCCCATGGTTAGGTTGCGGTTGTAGGGATCGTAAACGACGTTGCCGTTGTCGCCGCCGAAGTTTTGGACCGGGTCGATGGAGCGCGACAGCGTGTAAGAGCCCTGTAGTGAGAGGTCCTTCAACTGAGAGCGCACACTCACCTGCAAGCTGTTGTAATGGGCGTTCTGGGCGTTCTCAGCCATCCTGATGTCGCCAAAGCCCCTGTACGGCACCACGGTGTTGAACTGCACGGTCTTGTTGATGAGGGCCGGAAGCTGCGACGGATCCGGCACGTTGATGGCGCGGTAGTCGAACTGGTGGGTGCTCTTGTTGCCGACGTAAGCGGCCTGGAGCACGGTGGCCCGTCCGATCTGCTGCTGGATCCCGGCACTGTACGACCACGTTGACGGGTTCTTGTAGTCGGTCAATGAGATTGCCGTCATACCGGCAATGGCGATCGGATTGACCACCGTCTGGCCGGTCGCCAGGTCCATGCCGGGGTTGGAGAGGTAAACGTTGCTGTTAGTTACCGCAGCGCTGAACGGAACGTTTCCGCCCGCGTTGTACATGTCGTTGCCTTGAACGCGCTCGTACATCGCGCCGGCGCCCATTCGCAATATGGTCTTGCCGTTACCGGTGAGGTCAAAGGCCAAGCCCACGCGCGGGCCCCAATTGTTCCAATGGTTGTTCGTCATCCCATTCGGAGCCCCTGCTGTAACGCCCGTGGTGCCGACGCCGTTCAGGTAGAACCGGAACGCACTCAGCGCAGCAGTCGGGCTGGTTCCCAGACCGGGGCTGCTGGGATCGATGGTGCTGGCGGAGTTCAGAATCGCTGCGTTAGCCGGGTTATACACGTTCGGGTAGAAGTTCGACATGCGATGGTTGGCCTCATAGGTGTGCGGGATGCCATCCCAACGCAGTCCGAGGTTCAGGGTGAGGCGCTTGTTCACGCGCCAGTTGTCCTGGAAATACGCGGCCCAGGATTGTGCGTTCCAGTATCCGGCATCTTGCAGCGCCAGCTCGTGGTAATTGTTCGCGTAGCCGACCAGGAAATCGGCGAAATCGTTGCCGAGGTAGGCGCCATTGAAGTTGAACCGGCCCTGGGTAACGTCATTCAGATCCTGGATCTTCTTGTAGATAGCCCAGCTTGCGCCCATCTTCAGTTGGTGCGCCCCTTTGGTCCACGAAACGTCTTCGCGAATCTGGTAGTCGTTTGCCGAGTTGTTCCACGGCCAGCCGGTCACATCATAGTTGGTTCCGGTAGAGCCGCCCAGCACAATACCTGGATTGCGGTTCAGTTTGTTATCCGGGAACAACTCGGGAATGTGCAGCCCGCTGGGGCGCGTGAAAATGCCTGTTGGAGTGATAGCGATGCGATTGCCGTCATAGTTGAAGGCGCTCTCGGACAGCAGTGTCGGACTAATGGTATAGGTCGCGTGAATGACGCCCGTGTAGGACGGGTTGCTGAACACGCTTCCTACCGTGGGCACGTTGGTACCGCCCCATATGGGCGTCATGTAGCTCTGACTCGTCGGCTCGGCCACCCAGTGTCCGAAGACCCAGAATTTATCCGAGAACCGGTGGTCCACACGGAGCAGTTCTTCACGCAGGTTGGTAGGTACGCCAACGCCGCCGATATAGTTATGGCCGCTGTTTGCCGCGGGGAATATGCCCTGCTGCAGAAGCGCTGTCGCATTCGGGTTGATCAGGCTGGCCGGGATCTGGTTATTGGTAATAGCAGCACCAGGCTGATAGCCGGCCGCGGCCCATTTCGCCAATTCGGTTGCGTTGAGCTGGGCGGCTGTGGGGACGTGAAGCTGGGTAGTCAGCGAGCTGAGGTTGCCCGTGTACCAAGCCTGATCCGGAACTGTGGTGTTGAC
This sequence comes from Bryobacteraceae bacterium, assembly GCA_049512775.1. Lineage (GTDB taxonomy): Bacteria > Acidobacteriota > Terriglobia > Bryobacterales > Bryobacteraceae > Fen-330. The sequence goes on along the minus strand of JBEKWU010000075.1, from coordinate 10,736 downwards.
GGTGCCCTGCTGGATCATCTTCCTCCATTCCATGTTGTAGAAGAAGAAGGTCTTGTTCCGGTCCTTGTTGTAAATATGCCCCAGCGTCACCGGGCCACCCACATTGAAGCCGAACGTATTCAGCCGCAGCTTGGCCGGATTCCCGCTAGTTGCCGGATTCGACGACTGGTTCCGGAAGAAGTCGTTCGCGTCGAAGGCATCGTTGCGCACGAACTCCCAGGCGGAAGCATGGAAATCCTTGGTGCCCGATTTGAATACCATGGTGATGGTCGCGGAGCTGCTGAGACCATACTCGGCATCGTAGTTCGAGCTGAGAACCCGGAACTCCGCGATGGCATCCATCGAGGGGGCGATGATGCTGCGGCTGGCGCCGCCGCGGTCATCCTGCTCCGCGCCGTCCGCCATGTACAGGTTGTGTTCCGAGCGCAAGCCGTTGAAAGAAATGCTCGTATTCGAGCCCTGCGCGGTTGGCGCCGAGAAGCCCGGGCTGGAGTCGGCGACCCCAGGAGTCAGGACGGCCAACTTGTAGATACTCCGGTTAGCGGTGGCGATCTGCGTCACTTGCTGACCGGTAATCACCGAGCTGACTTCAGTCGTATCACTCTGCACGGCGATGGGGTTCGCCTCCACGCTGATGCTCTCAGTTGCTGCTCCCACCTCGAGAGCGAAGTCGACGCGGAGACGGGCTCCCACCTGTAGCACGATATCGCGTTTTTCTGCGATCTTGAAGCCTTGAGCCAGTACACGGACCACGTAGTGCCCGATCCGCAGGTCCGGCACGACGAATTGTCCATTTGGTTCAGTTTTGAGGTTCCGGACCACTCCGGTGTCGGTATTCGCGACCGTCACGTTGGCCCCAGGAACGATTGCACCAGACGGGTCGGTAACCGTCCCGACCATGGTGGCTTCTTGCGCGTACGCCGGGATTGCTAGCGCTCCCAGGAGCACGCACATGAGGAAAACTGCTCGGAGACTAACCTGTCTCACATTTACCTCCCTTAAGGAATTGATCTCGGTCTCGGTGCCCGCCTCCGTTCAGACGAGGACACACCTAGACACCGGATCGGGCTAAACGATAAGCTGTTTGGGGCCTCCGAGAAAAGGACAGTACGGAGCGGTACATATTTAGTTCTTTGAAATCAACGTGTTAATAGGTGTTGCGTGGGGGCAAAAGCGGAGGTACGATACCCGAACCGTACTCGAACATTTCGTGATATGATGAGGCGTCCAGAGGAGGTCGATGTCCCGCCGGCCCGATGTTTCGGGTGTGGTCCCGCTGCTGCCTCCGGAGAAGGCGGAGGAGATCCGGGCGCTGTTGGAGCGGGTGCTGAGCGGGCACCATTTCCGGGGCAGCCGCCGGTGTCAGAGCCTGCTGCGGCATATCACCGAGCGGACTCTCGCGGGCGATACCCGGTCCCTCAAGGAACGCACCCTCGGCGTGGAGGTCTTCGAACGTACGCCGGACTACGACACCAGCCAGGACCCGGTGGTTCGGGCGACGGCGGCGGAGATTCGGAAGAGGCTGGCGCAGTACTACCAGGATCCCGGGCACGAGTCCGAGCCCCGCATCGATTTGGTCTCGGGATCCTACGTCGTCGAGTTCCACTTCAACGGAGCGGGCCCAAGCCCGGCCCGCCGGCCTCGCAGGCGGCGTGCGGTCATCGCCGGAAGCGCCGCCGCCCTGGTGCTTCTGATCCTGCCGTTTGCGATCGCCTTGCCGCGCTGGGCACATTCCGACCTGGAGCGGCTGTGGGGTCCCGTGCTGAAAGCGCCGGGGACGCCGCTGATCTGCGTGGGCCAGCCCATCGCGTACAGCCTGCGGTCGATCCAGGCTCAGGATGCGATCCAGGGCATCGGCGCACCGGAGCCGCCGGGCGAGTCCGGCTCCCAGGACGCGATTCCGAAGAAGGACCTTCTGATTCTGCCGGACCGGTTTGTGGTATTTGGCGACGCCGTCTGCCTGGCGCATCTTACGGCCCTGTTTGAGAAGTACGGGAAGCCCTACCGCATCCGCGGCGAGCGGTCCACGTCGTTCACCGACCTGTCGGAGGGTCCCGCGGTGCTGATCGGGGCCTTCAATAACCAGTGGACTCTGCGCGCGGCGGGCCAACTGCGCTTCACTTTCGTCAAGGACAGCGCGCGGGCGATCGACCAGGTTCGGGACTTGCAGCACCCGGAGAACGCGGAATGGAAACTGACGCGAGTGTGGCCGTACTGGGATGTTCCCAACGACTACGCGATCGTGTCGCGCATCCTGGACACCACGACGGACCGCCCAGTGGTCATCGCCGCCGGCATCACCCAGCACGGCACCATGGCGGCGGGGGAGTTCCTGAGCAAGCCGGAGTACTTCTCCGAGGCGGTTCCGCAGCTTCCACGGGGCTGGGAGAAAAAGAATCTACAGATCGTGCTGCGCGTGCCAGTGGAGAACCGGGTGCCGGGACGTCCGCGGGTTGTGGCTACGCACGTGTGGTGAGCGGCGGTTCCCCAGGCGGGTTCGCTGGTGTCCTTTCGCGCTCCAGGTCTGACAACGGACCGCTCCCTGGCGGTCGCGGCTCGGCTATGATGACAACGGGCTAGGATGTCCCGTACTTAGCGCGGCTGGGGTTCGGCGGCGCTGCGCTGATAGCGCTCGAGGGTGGCGCGAAGAGTCTTCGCCAGCTCCTCGTTGTTGGCCCCGACAGCGAGGTCCAGCGCCTGGCGCAGGGACTGAACGGCATCCGCCGCGCGGCCCGTCTTGCTGTAGGCCGCGCCCAGCATGGCGAGGCACTGCCATTCCTTGCCGCCGCTCAATCGCACGGCTTTCTCGAGATGCGGAATCGCGCCGGCGAAGTCGCCTTTCAGGCCCAGGACGTAACCGAGATTGAAGCGATACTCGACCGAATCGGGATTCAGCGCCACGGCCTTTTCCAGGTGCTCGAGGGCTTCGGCGGTCTGGCCCGATTTCGCCAGAATGGAGCCCAGCTTGTTGCGCGCTTCGGCAAAATCCGGAGCCATGGCGATGGCCTTCCTGAGGCGCTCGATGGCCTCCGGGGCCAGGCCTTTGTCGAAGAGCGCCACTCCCAGGTCGGCCTCGACGGCGGGATTTGCGGCATCCAGAGCCAGGGATTTGCGGTAATTGAGGATGGCCTCGTCGAGGTCGCCGCTCTGCGCCAGCGCCAGGGCGAAGTTGGCGAAGGCGAGGGGGTCCTCGGGACTGAGCTGGCAGGCTTTCCGGTACTCGGCCAGGGCCTCGTCCAGCTTGTCGCTCTGGCTCAGCGAGTAGCCGAGGTTGAAGTGGGCCTTGCCGTCGTCCGGATTCATCTCCAGGGCCTTGCGCCACTGCTGGACGGCCTCTTCGAACCGGTTCTTTTTCATGGACTCGATCGCCGCGTTGAACGCCCGGTAGAATTCGGTCGCCGGCGCGTCGATTTTTTCCATGCCTCCCGGCGGAATGTTCACGAACTCGGGCAGATTCACCGCGCGGTTGGCGGCCGTGGCGTTGTCGATGAGGATGGGCGGGGTATCGTTGCCGCCGGCGTTCAGGTGGGTCAGAAACATCTGGGTGTAGGGCGAGCGGCTCTTGGAGGAGAAGGCCATCCAGCGGCCGTTGGGCGAAAAGGTGTGCCAGGAGTTCATCAGCGAGGTGTTGCACTTCATCAGGCGGGCCTGGCCGCCCTCGAAAGGCACGATGTAGAGCTTGCTGTCGGGGCGCATGAGCTGGCCGTTGCGGCACTGGACAAACACGATCCAGCGCCCGTCCGGCGATACCTTCGGGAAGTTGTTGCTCATGCCGTTGGCCGAGGCGCCGGCGACGGGCTCCGGCTGGCCGCCATTTCCGCCGTGGAAGGGCATGCGGTAGAGGTCATAGCGGATCTGTGTTTCGTTGGGATCGTTGGCGTACAGGGCCAGCTTGGCGCCCGGCGGATAGGGGGACATGGCTTGCGCCCGGGCGAACACGATGTAGTTGCCATCGGGGCTCCAAACGCCGTCGGTCTGGATGTAGCGGGGGTCGTCGGCGCCGGGCAGGGGCTGCAAGCGTCTGGCTTCGCGGTCATACCAGGCCAGAATGCCGCGGGTGGGATAGAAGACCTGCAAGAAGCGGTAGTCCATGAAATTGGCGTTGTAGTACTTGTCCTCGAGGGTGCGGCCGGTCACGCGTTTGGCGGCCTCGGGATCGTCAGTGGTAGTCAGGACCAAGCGCCCGTCCGGGGAGACCTGGGACATAAACGAGGCGCGCAGGCGCTCGATCTTGGGATCTCGCACGGTGGGCCAGCGGACGACATCCTGGTTGCGAATCGCCATCTGCCTGGCCACGGGGACCAGTGCATACAACGCGCGGTCGTTCTGCGGCCCATCCACGTCCATTCCGAGCGTCTTGCCATCTAGCGAGAAGGAATGGCAGTTGGCACAGGTGGCGAGGTTCTCCATCATCACGCGGCTGCGCGGCTCACCGATGTAACGCAGCTTCCACTTGATCAGCCCGATGGCCTCGGGAGGCAGCGGCTTGATGACGCCCTTGTCGGTCTGGTTGGGCATCAGCGGGACGTCGCGATAGAAAATGGGGGCGCCGACGGGGTCGCGCGAAGTTTGAATGCGGACCTGGCCGCGCGAGACCGGTTGCTTCCGGTTGGGGTCGCGAAAGCCGGCGATGGAGATGGTGGCCGGCGAGACCACGGAGCGCCGCTTAATGTCCGCCCAGGTCTGGGGATCGGGCGTCCATGTCCGCGCGGCCGCCTGCTCCGGAGTCAGCTTGGGAGGCTCGTTGCTGGTGGCGGCGGCTTCGGGGTCGATTTCGCCGATGCGCATGCGCTCGCCGGGCGCGTCCAGACGCAGGCCGCGGGAGCCGTCCGCAAAAGCGATGTGGATCACCCACGAGGTTGCACTTTCGCTGGCGTCGCGCCAGAGGAAGGTGGGAGGCGTGATCTCGGGAGGGAAGACGGAGCCGTCGATGGGGTAGTCGACGGCGATGGCCGCCAGTTGGGCGACGGCCGGACGGTGGGTTCCGGAGGAGCGCTGGCGTGCGAATCCTTGCACCAGAAGAAACGAACCGGCGGCGGCAATTGCGACGACGAGCAGACCGGTGGGGGGCGCCCTCACAAGCTCTCCAGACGAGACTCTTCAAGCGTAACACAGGCGATTGAGACGACCGTTTCATCCCAACTCATGAGGTGCGCAGCAATGCCGGCACAAGCGCCGGGATGAGTCTCGGCGCGGCGGGCACAAGTGCCCACGCCACGCCGGAACTTGTATGGGGTTACATGGAGACGGGCCAGCGGTGAAGGCTGGAACCGCGCCATAATCTAGCCATGAGCGCTCGCAGCAACCCAGTTCTGGATCTGTTCCACGAGACCGGCGCGTATCTGCGCGGGCATTTCCGCCTCACTAGCGGGTTGCACAGCCCCGAGTACCTGCAATGCGCGCTGGTGCTCCAGCATCCCGTCCACGCCGCGCGACTGGGCTCGTTGCTGGCGGCCGCCTTGCGGTCGTTGGTCCCGGATGCGGAAGCGGAAACGGTGGTCTCTCCCGCCCTGGGCGGCGTCATCATCGGCCACGAAGTGGCGCGCGCTCTTGGCGCCCGCGCCATCTTCACCGAGCGCGACCCCTCGGGGAAGATGATTCTGCGGCGCGGTTTCTCGGTCGAAGCGGGAGAGCCGGCCGTGGTGATCGAGGATGTGGTCACTACCGGCGGCAGCACCCGAGAAGTGGTCGAGTGCCTGCTCGGCGCCGGGGCCCGGGTCATTGCCGCCGGCTCGATCATCGACCGCAGCGGCGGCCACGCCGAGGTCGGAGTGCCGCGGATCTCGCTGGTCACTCTCAACGTGGTCAGCTATCCCCCGGACCACTGCCCGCTCTGCGAGCAGGGGATTCCGGTGGCCAAGCCGGGCTCGCGCCCGGCGCCGGTGGCCTGATGCGCCGCATCAAGATCACGCTCGCCTACGACGGAACGGAGTACCACGGCTGGCAGGTTCAGCCTGCGCTGCCGACCATCCAGGGCACGCTCCAGGAGGTCCTGGGCGAAATCGAAGGCCGGCCCGTCCAGGTCGACGGCTCGGGCCGCACCGACGCCGGAGTCCACGCGCTGGCGCAGGTCGCCGCCTGCTCGCTCTCGAACCCCATTCCGCTCGAGAACCTCAAGCGGGCCATGAACCGGCTGCTGCCCTGGGCTGTTCGGATACTCGCAGTCGAAGAAGCGCATGCCGGCTTCAACCCGCGCCACGAGGCGCGCGCGAAAACATACGAGTACCGCATCTTCCGCGGCGAAGTTTGTTCGCCCTTCGAGCGCCGCTACGTCTACCACTACCCCTATCCGCTGGACCTCGTTCGCCTGCTCGACGCCGCGGCGCTCTTCGAGGGCCAGCACGATTTCTCCGCGTTCGCCGCCGCCGACGACCGCGACCGCGAAGGCGGCTCGAAAGTGCGCACCGTCTTTTCCTCGCGCGCCGAGATCGCGGGCGACCGCCTGCTCTATCGGGTCCGCGGGAGCGGTTTCCTGAAGCACATGGTGCGCAACCTGGTGGGGACGCTGCTGGAAATCGGCAAAGGCAACCTGAGCGCGGAGAACTTCCAGTCCCTCAAAGCCGGCCCGACCGCCCCCGCCCGCGGCCTGTTTTTGGTGGATGTCGAGTACTAGCGGGCAGTGTCCGTGATACGATGTCGTTCTAAATGGCCAAGCTTCTACCTGTTCTTGTCCTGTGTGCCGTCAGTCCCAACCTGGGCTTGTTCGAGAATGCCGCGGACGTAGGCGAGACTCCGCGCGCGGGCGCCGCCGAGTTCGACGCCGGCCGCGCGGAGTATCGCGTCACGGGTGGCGGCGCGAACATCTGGGGATCTCAAGACGCCTTCCAGTTTGTTTGGAAGCGCGTGTCGGGGGACTTTGTTCTCGCCGCGGACGTCAAGTTCGTCGGATCGGGCGCGGTGCCGCATCGAAAGGCCGCGCTGATGTTCCGCCAGGGTCTCGAGCCGGACGCCCCCTACGCCGATGTTGCGGTGCATGGCGACGGCCTCACGTCGCTGCAATTCCGCCCCGCGGCGGGCGCCGCCACCCAGGAGATCCAGTCTCCAGTGAAGGCTCCGCTGCGAATCCGCATCGAGCGGCGCGGCGACCGCTTCACGGTGTATGCCGGCAATCCCGGCGAAGAGCCACGGCCGGCGGGCCCGGCGACCGTGGTTCTCAAGGACCCGGTATACGCCGGGCTTGCGGTGTGCTCCCACGACGCCAGTGTTTTGGAAACCGCGGTATTCTCAAATGTGACCGCCCAGCCGCCACCGCCGCGAGTCCGCAGCAAGCTCTCGGTTTACGATCTGAAATCCGGTCAGGTCGAATCGATCTACATGGCCGAGCGTCTCTTCGAGGCGCCGAACTGGTCCGCCGACGGTACGTACCTGTTGATCAACTCCGATGGCGCGCTGTGGCGCCTGCCGCTGGACAAGAAACCGGTGGAGCTGCGGAAAATCGACCTCGGCTCGATCACCGGCTGCAACAACGACCACGGCTTCACCCGCGACGGCAAGCGGCTGGCGATCTCCGCACGCGGCGCGACACCGGCCTCGCAAGTCTACGTCTCCGCTTCGGACGGCTCTGGGGAGCGCCTGGTCACGCCCAAGTACCCCAGCTACTTCCACGGATGGTCGCCGGACGGGCGCTGGCTGGCCTTCGTGGGCCAGCGGGCAGGAGTCTTCAACCTGTATCGAATCCTGGCCGACGGCAGCGGAGAGGAGCAGCGGCTCACCGCGCGGCGCGCCAACGATGACGGTCCCGAGTACTCACCCGACGGCCGGTGGATCTATTTCAACTCCGACCGCTCGGGCAGTTGGGATATCTGGAGGATGCCGGCCGAGGGCGCCGGGCCGGGCGATTCCAAAGCCGAACGCGTCACCAGCGACGACTATGAGGACTGGTTCCCGCACTTTTCCCCCGACGGCAAGTGGATGGTGTTCCTCTCCTACAAGAAAGGAACCCAGGGCCACCCGGCCAACCAGGACGTGGTGCTGCGCCTGATGCGGGCGCCGGGCGCGAAGTTGAAGCCCTCGCCGATCCGCGTGCTGACGACTCTGTTCGGCGGCCAGGGCACGATCAACGTGAACTCCTGGTCCCCCGATTCCACCAGGTTCGCTTTCGTCAGCTACGACCCGCTGCGGTAGCCGGGGGGACCCCGGGACAGTCGGCGTCGTGGGCAACCGGGGACAGCCTGAGCCGTCCCAAAGTCGGACGGCCTGGGCAGTCCCTCGGTTGCGGGCGGTGCGAGGGGCAAGCGACAGCGGGGTTCAGGCAGTTGCCGGGGGCTTGCCGGGGGGCGGGTCCTGGCGCCGGGCGCGCTTGGATTCGTACATCAGCCGGTCGGCGACGGCCAGGCTGTCGCGCAAGGGCCGGCCGGTGGTCGGCGCGATGCCCCAACTGAACCGAATCGCCGTCTGGCCGTGGTGCCGGATGTGGAAGGTCCTCAAGCGCTCCTCGATGGCGGACATCCGCGACTCGACCAGCGGCTTGTCGCAGTTGCGGAAGAAGATCACGAACTCGTCGCCGCCCCAACGGAACGCCAGGTCCTCGTCGCGGACCGAGCTGGTGATCAGGCGCCCCACCCCGTGGAGGATCTCGTCCCCCACCAGGTGGCCGAAGAGCTCGTTGAGCACCTTGAAGTCGTCCATGTCGCAGACCACCACCAGGCCCTCGAAGCCGTGCTCCTCGTCGATCCAGCGGGACAGCGCCGAGCGGTTCATCAGCCCGGTCAGGGGGTCCTGATCGAGCTGGCCGACCGCCTGCTTGCGCAACCGCGTCAGCTCCTCGTTCAGGACGCGGAGCTGCTCCTTCTGGTTCTCGAGGCGCACCGCGATCACCACCAGCGCCAGGGCGAAGGCCACTTGCAGCGGGGCGTAGAATACCATCGCCACCCGCTCGGTAGCCGCCAGGTAGCGCAGCGCGATCAGGGAGGCCGCCCCGCGGACCACCCACAGCGAGAGCCAGAACACCAGGCTCTGCCGGGTCAGCGACCGGCGCAGGTAGTACAGCACCGCGCAGAACAGCCCGCTCACTAGGAACTCAACGATGACCGAGAGGAGCCAGGGTGACATGGTCTAGCGAGTGCGCTCCACCGTGTATCGGCGCACGGAAACCGCCTTTCCGGTGACTTCGTCCACTTCCACAAGCACAGAATGCAATTCTACCTTACCGCGAGCCGCCTCCATGCGCACCGGGAGCCCGGTCAGGAACCGGCGCAGCACGATGCCCTTCTCGATCCCGATAATCGAGTCGTAGGGCCCGGTCATGCCCGCGTCGGTCTGGTATGCGGTCCCGCCCGGCAGAATGCGGGTGTCGGCGGTGGGGATGTGCGTATGCGAGCCGATCACCGCCGAGACGCGCCCGTCCAAGTACCAGCCCATGGCCATCTTCTCGCTGGTGATCTCGGCGTGAAAATCGACCAGGCGCACCTTCACCGTCGGGTCCAGCGCGCTCAAGATCTCGTCGGCCCTGCGGAAGGGGTCGTCGATGGCCAGCATGTGGGTGCGGCCCTGGAGATTGATGACCGCCGCCTCGACCCCGTTTCGCGCCCGGCCCACGTGCACCCCGCGTCCCGGGCTCTGCCCCGGGTAGTTGGCCGGCCGCAGCAGCCGCGGCTGGCGCTCGAGGTAGTCGTAGATCTCCCGCTTGTCCCAGATGTGGTTGCCCGTGGTGAGGACGTCCACGCCCATGGTGAACAGCTCCTCGGCCACCAGCGGGGTGATCCCGAATCCGCCGGCGGCGTTCTCACCGTTGGCCACCACCAGGTCGATGCGCTCGCTGGCCACGATTTCCGACAGGCACTCAGCGACGGCCCGCCGGCCGGGGGAGGCGAACACGTCCCCGATGAACAGAAGGTTCATTCAACTCTCGCTGGTACAACCAAGGCCCGGCTGGAGGAAGTGGAGCGCCCCGTTAGCCTGGCGGCCCCGTCTTTGACCCCTGTTTTGTGAACGGGGTGGGTGTCCCCCGAGCGCCATCAGGCTTCTCCATAGCCCAGGTGGGGCCGGAGCTTGCTCACCGGCGCAAAATCGAGTCGGACTCCCTATATCTGAGTGTTAGGTTCAAATATTGGTGACCGCCCAGCCTTCGAATACGCTCCGAGATCGATGATAGCACGGTCCTGGCCCCAATACCGTTCACATTGGCTGGTGGGGCAAACCTCAGCCCGCCCCACTCAAGAACCAAAGTGAACAGTATTGGTGCTAGTGTAGTGCGTCAAGCAGATTGACGGTTATTCGCAAATCCGTGGCGTGGGCTTCAGCCTGCCGTGCCGGCACTCGTGCCGACACCTTGGCGTCGAGATGAGTCTCGAGGCAGCACGCACGAGTGTTTCTTGGCCCCGCGGCGGGGCAGTGATCGATATGAAAATGGGGTTGTTGGGTCGGCAGCCAAGGTTGTCGTGCGCACTGGATACGGCGAAGCCGTACGAGTGTTTGATCTGGGACCGCGGAACGGAGAGATGAGTGGGATGTCCTGGTGATGGCGCCGGGAGAACCTGTGAGGGTGACTGAGTTTTCCATACCGGTCCTCTGCCGGCACCAGCCACCAGGAGGTTTGATTATGGAGCCAGTATATCATTCGATCGCGGGCATTGATGTGCACAAGAAGATGCTGGCGGTTGTGGTTCGTGTGGTACGGGACGGGCAGGTCTGCTACACGAAGCGGAAGTTCGGCACGACGCGGAGCGAACGGGAGCATCTGGCGGCGTGGCTGCAGCATGAGCAGGTGGGCGAAGTGGTGATGGAGTCGACGGCGC
>JBEKWU010000074.1:0-29829 GCA_049512775.1 Bryobacteraceae bacterium | reverse complement strand
GGGCTGGCCGGACTGGCACCGCAACGGCCAGGTCGTGATCGCGCCCGGTTCGGCGCAAGCCAGGGTCACGCTTTCCGACACCCTGTTCCGCCGCGTGCCCATCGACGATTCCGTCACCTACCGCTATTCCCTGGAAGCGTTTGCTGAGGCGCCGGGATCGCCGGTGAGGCTGCAGATCAATTGGGAAGATGCCTCCGGCAGTTTCATCGGCACCACGATTGGAACCCGGCAATGCGGCCTGGGGTGGCTGGCCTACAGCGAGGACACGACGCCCCCGCGCGGAGCGAAGACCGGGACGGTCATCGTCGGCGGCCACACCGCCGCGCCGGTCCTGGTGCGCTCCGTTTCATTGAAGTACCCGGTCTGTGGCCCTGAAGACAGCTTCGCCTGGCCGGCTCTCACATGGCTGAGACGCGCCCGGAGCGGTGTTGGCCGGACGCTGTTCCGGCTTCGGAATAGCGCCGTCTTCATGACCGAATTGTTCGAGCCCGGGCAGTTCAGGGCCGGCTGGCCGGAATGGCACCGGAACGGCCACGTCGAGATCACACCCGGTTCGGGGGAAGCCAGGGTCACGCTTTCCGACACCCTGTTCCGCAGCGTGCCCATCGACGATTCCATCACTTATCGCTACTCCCTGGAAGCGTTCTCCGAGGAGCCTGGAGCGTTGCTGAGGCTACAGATCAATTGGCACGATGCTTCCGGCAGTTTCATCGGGACTACCATTGAACCCCGGCCATGCGGCCGGCGATGGCGGGTCTACAGCAGCGACATGACGTCCCCTCCGGGAGCGAAGAGCGGGGTGGTCATTGTCGGGGGGCACACCTCCACGCCGCTCCTGGTGCGCAAGGTCTCGCTGAAGTACCCGGTGCGCGGTAAGAAAGACAGTTCCGCTTGGCGTTGAGGGGGCCAGGCGCCGGGCGCTGGCAAACGCCTTCGATGGGGCTGGCTCCGCCGGTTGAGACACATCCAAGGCTCCTCATTGACACTCGCCGGGACGTTGGGTACCATCGACTTCTGGAAAGGCGCGAACGGTGTCTGTTTCATCGACATCCGCCCCGGGATCCGCGGGACTGCACATCATTTGTGAAAGAGACGTAGGACTGTTCTCACTCATTCAGCAGGTGATCTCGAACATCCCCTGGGCGCTTCGGGAGAACCGAATCCCCATCGCGTACTTTCAAGAGCGGACCTGCTACTGGACCCCCAAAGGCTATCGCGACGCCCACACGGTCTGGGAGTACTACTTCGAGCCGATCATTCCCTCGCATCCTGCTTCCAGCATTCCGGAGCACATCCGGAGGATGGTTTCCCTCAACTTCCCAGAGCATCTCGAAACGGGTTACTTTGCGGATGAGCGTACATTCGTGACCTGCAATCTAGGCGACCATGCGGACCTGAGGGGCAAGGCGTTGCTTATCCCTTACCTGCTTGACGATCCCGACGATGCCGTAAGACGGGAGGCGAGCGAAATCATGCGCGCTTTTGTTCGTCCCCGCGCCTATATATCCGAGGAGGCGGACCGGTTCTTCAGGGAGCGTCTGGATGGCCGGTATGTTATCGGAGTGCATGTCCGGGGCACCGATGCGGTGTCCAGCGGCGAGACCCGCCCGCACCGGCAAGGGTCTCTGCAACTGGCGAAGTATGTCAGACAAATCAAAGATCTCCTGAAAGCGCAACCGGAGGCGCGGATTTTCGTGGCGTCGGACGCGCAATCTTCCGTGGACCACATGAAGATGGCGTTCGGAAGCCGCGTGGTTGCTTACGACAGCATCCGGCACCTGCGTGGGGAGGCAGCCGGAGCTGGCCCCACCGGGTGGGTCATGCCTAGTTACATCGCGCGGGACCGGGACCAAGCGGCAAGAAGCGGGGAAGAAGCCGTCGTCGAGTATCTGCTGCTGTCCCGGTGCAATTGCCTCGTTCACAACGGATCGAATCTGGCCAGGACGGTTCTGTTGAAGGTCCCCGGGATGCCGCACGTGAACACGAATCGTGGAGAGCCCTACGCGCCAACGCGGCTGGAACGCGCCCGGGCGTGTCTTGGCCGGGCGCTGTTCCGGCTTCGCAATCGCCGGCTTCTTATGACCGAGATGTTCGACGCTGCGCAGTTCAAGGCCGGCTGGCCGGACTGGCAACGAAACGGCGAGGTGGTGATCGGACCCGGCTCCGGCGAAGCCCGGGTGACGCTGGCCGACACCCTGGTCCGCAGAGTGCCGATCGACGATTCCGTCGCGTACCGCTATTCCCTGGAGGCGTTTTCCGGGACGCCTGGAGCGTTGCTGAGGCTCCAGATCAACTGGCACGATAGCTCCGGCAGATTCGTTGCGGTGACCATCGACCCGCGGCCATGCGGCCCGCGGTGGCTGGTGTACACCAAAGACATGGAGCCGCCGCCCGGCGCCGAGAGCGGGGTCGTCATCGTGGGCGGGCACACCGCCGCGCCGGTCCTGGTGCGCAAGGTCTCCCTCAAGTACCCGGCGCGCGGCAAGACAGATAGCTTCGCCTGGCTTTAAATCAGCTCCGCCAGGGCCTGGCTCTTGCCTGCCCCTCGGCGGCCGGTTTGACAGCCCGCACGGCCAGTGTGACACTGTAGCCGGGGTCGCGATACTCCAGTTCGCGCCGGCTCAGTTCGCTTGCCGAAAGCCCGTAAAGAAAGGCCGCCGCGGCCAGGACGTTGCCGTATGAGCGGTCCTGGAGCGCAGCCTCGGGGAAGAACTCAGTGAACAAGCGCCGGGCCGAGGCCGGAGTGAAGGACCAGCAACGCACCGAGCCGGGGGCGTTGTCGCCGGTGCGGCTGATTCCCGGCAGAGTTGCCAGGAGGACCCCTCCCGGCCGCAGAATGCGGTGCAAAGTCCCGAGCGCCGCGCGGACGTCATAGTTGTACTGCAAGCTGTCGATCGCCAGGATGCAGTCGTAGAACTCCGAGGGAAGGTGGCCGGCGTCCGCAAGATCGGCGACGATCGTCGCAGACGGGCACTCTTCGAAAGTCAACACGTGCCTTCTGGCGATGCGGTCCGAACCGAACCTGCGCGTGAACGGACGATCGCCGACCTCCAGCACTACACCCTGGATATCTTGCGCACAATCCCGCAGAAAACCCTCGATGTAAAACTTGTCGATGGGCAGGCCCCGCTCCAATCCCGATGGGTCGCCGATTGGGGCGAGGCGGCGCAGGTTGCCAAAACGCACCTGGCCCACCCCAGGGGAGGAGCCCTTGCCAAAGAGGAACTCTTTCAGGCGGCCAAGAATCGCCACGCCCAGCGAGGACCCCGGGTAATAACCAGACTGGACCGCGGAAGAGTCATCGCCGGAGGAGACGCTCACCTCCACCACATCCAGGGTGCCCTCCGCGCTGAGTGGGAGGCCCCCGGAAACGTTCTGCAAGTAAAACTTCATGCCGTTGCACACCCAGTTGCCGGTGGTTGCTTCTCCACACGGTGCGGTTCGGCTCAGCAGTGGGCCGTCTGGGGAGCCTACCCTCACTTCGACGGCATCCGTGAAGCGGGAAGTCCACGAGAGGGTCGTGACGCCCAGCCGCCAGGCGCCTGCAATCGGTATGGGGTTGGGGTGCGCGCCGATCGATCCGTGGGCTCGGCCTCTCAGGCGATTCCAATAGCCGATCCACCATGACCATATCCCAGACCCCGGCGCCGTGGCAGCGCGGGAATCGCCGGGCGAAACGGGATTCTCCACGCATCCCCAATCCGCGTCGGGGTCAACCTCTTCCAACTGTTTCAGAAACGCCCAGTCGAGCAGCTCCGGCAACGGCTTCTCCTGGGGCGAACGCCATTCGGAACGAGCAAGCACCTCGTGAGGACGCAGCTTTCCCGCGCTGCCGAGGCAGTAGGCGCATGCCTGAAGCGGGTCGGGATCGAGCAGATACGCGGTCAGGCGTTCGAAGAGATCCGCCGCGCCATCGAGCCGCACGCCGTCCTCGTGCGCGCCCCAGCGCCGGACAATGCCTGCATACTCCGGAATATAGTGCGCCAGCGGGCACTTATAGAAATAGCCAGCGTACACGCTGTAACAGCCCCACCGATGGGCAATCTGGCAGGCGCTGTAAACTCGCCGGATCAAGTCCTCGTCGGCCGACCCCAAGGCGGAGTACGATTCCCGGAACCCGCCGATGCGGTTGGCTGCCAGCTCCACTCCGGCGGAAACAAGTTTCCCGCGCAACTCGGCCATCGACTGCGGGTCGATTTCGTGGCCGGGGTAGATCGAGATCTCCAACCGGTCGATAGCCCCCCACAGCTCCCGCGGGGCGCGCGGCAGCAGCACACCGTTGGTAACCAGACAGATTCTGTCGGCCACTCCGGAGGCCCGGACCACAGCGGCGATTTCCAGGATCCTGGTATGTAGCAGCGGCTCTCCGCCCAAGAGACGGATTGTATTTGCGTGGAAGCACCTCGCGAGGATGCCGAGATCATGTTCCACTTGCTCGCGCGCAGCTTCGCGTCGTGGGGCAACGGGGGACAAGTGATCGCAGGCCCGGCACGACAGGTTGCAGTGGTCAACGACGGGAAGCTCGAGGATCTGCGAGATGATCGTGCGCCCAACCACGCGGAATGCCATTCGATCTCCGGGTCATCCTCGCCGCGGCGAGCGTCGCCGCCGGAAACTCAGAGTATCCCACAGCGCGGCTGCGCCGGCAAGATCCCCGGGCTCCCAAGAGGCTCTGCAAGTCCGCCGTACCGCCTCCTGCTTTCGCTCCGGCGCTGAAAGCGGGATGCCTGCCACCGCTACCGGCCGGCAGGTCTACTGTGGCACGCGCTCCAGACCCAGGCGGTCGAGCTCCAGAAATCGGGCATAGAAAAACTTGCCGCGGAAGGTACACCCGAATTCCGGGTACAGACCGGCTGCGCCTGCGGGCGCGGTGATGGTGGCGCGGAAGCGGCGCCAGCGGGTGTCGCAAGCCGTGTTCGTGAGGACTTCGATCGAGCCGGCCTCGGAGCCGCCGCTGTCAGTGAACCGCAATCTTACCAGCGGAGCGTCGATGAGACCCGAGCACAGCAGGTCGTAGGAAAACACGTAAGTGCCCCCCGAGGCGACCTCGACCGCCGCCTTGGGGAACGCCGCGGCCGCAGTTTCTCCGTCGCGGCCGTCTGAGGGCCCGAGCAAGCTGACGTGCAGCGCGCCTTTCCCTTCGCTCGCCGCAGGGTAACGGAGCGTGTCGCTCCCCACGTCGAGAGTCGGAGGACTCACGCGGCCGGGCGTCCAGCGCGATAGCGCCCCAGCGGCGCGCTCGAACGCCGGATCGAGAGGTTCCAGAAGCCCGGGCCGATAAGGGCTACCCTCGGGTTGCTGTTGCGCCCTTACAAAATGCCGCGTTGGACGCTCACCCGGACCGAGAATCCTGAAGGCCTCGGTCCTTCGGGCAAAGTGCAGTAATTCGCTTGCCCGAACGAGGAAACCCGAGGCAACGAAGGGAGTTGGACTGGCCCATTCCAGGTTATCGTCGACGATAACGTAACGGATGCCAAGCTTTTGCAGCGCTTGGCGATAGAAATCATCCGTCCCGGCCTGGTTCACGAAGGAAGCACGAGGCGCGGTCCAGGCGATCATCTTAGGGCAAAGGTACTGGAACATGTTGCCGATCGACAGGACCGTAGGAGCAGGCGACTCGCAGGCCTTTCCGACAGCCTGGAAGGCTGGATAAGCGGCTACCGTGCGGGTGAGATATGATGTTCTCGACTCGACTCCGAAGATCACCCGGAAGGGCACGCCTTCCGGAATATTGTCGAGGGCAAGCCCCCAGACCAGCGAAGCCGAACAAACCACTCCGCAGAAGATCGCGACAGTCGCTCGGCGCAGGAACGGAGCGATTGGCACGAGAAGGCGCGCGAGTGAAACCGCGGCAATGAGCGTCACCAGCGGCCACACCGGCATCAGGTAACGAAGATTCTGCACTCCCAGGAACCAGGCGCCCACAAACAGGAATACGACCGAGATCGACCACCCCAGCTCGCCCTTGATGCGGGGCAGTATCAGAATGCATGCGATCGCCGCCAAGAGCGCCCAGGGACCTAGTGCGTATGGGTGCGGAGCTTCCCAGAACCGGTCCCCGTGAAAAGTGACGTTCCAGGGAAGCGCCAGCAAGGCGCTGAAACTCTTACCCATTCCCCAATGGAGAAAGTTGAACCACTGATTCACCGGCGGGTAGCCGGGGGCGCGGAAGATGGCGTTCAAGAAGGGGTAAACCGGATTGCCCGTCTCGACGAAGCGCAGCAACGGCCAGACGAATCCGGTTGCCGCCAGGCCCGCCGCATAAGCTGCCGCCAGCCGCAATGAGTCCCCCAAGCGCCGGGAAACCCAAAGCACCAGCATCAGGACGCAGATCAGCGCCAGGATCGACGCAGCCGCGTGCAGCTTCGAGGAAAAGGCAAAGCCGCCGAGGATGCCCGCAAGCAACCCGGTGCGCCAATCCGGGCGGCGCACGCAGGCGTAACCCGCGATCGCGGAAAGGAACGAGAAGAATGCCGGGCTCAGATCGGAGTGGCCGGTAGGCATCGACCAGGCTACCAGGGGGGTCGTCGTCCAGAACACCGCGGAAAGCCAGGCTGCCTGGCGCGAGAAGATGCGGCCAGCGAAGCCCCCCAGGGCCAGCGCGGTCAGCAGGCCCAGAACGACGTTGAGGGTGATCGCAGTGGCCTCTCCGCCCAGCAGAAACGCAAGCGTATGCAGCATCTCCACGCCCTGGTAGAAGAAGGACTGAGCCACATCGGGAAAAGCCGCGAGCCGGTGCCCGGCGACGTAGTGCTGAGGAACCCACAAGTGGTACATCAGGTCGTCCCATTCGATTGGGGGCGCCATGGCCTGCACGGCGGCCAGTGAAAGGAACACCAGCAATACCGCAAACAACAAGAGGTGATCGGGTGCCCGCTCCATCAGCAGGCTTCGGGTCTCGCGCCAGATCCCGCCCGCCGAACGCATCAGGAACCGGTGCGTGAGCGCCAGGAGCGCAACCAGCAGGGCGAGTGCGACCGCCGGATAGAGTGCGCCGAAAATCCCCAGCACCACGGTGAGGTGGCTCAGCACACCCAGCCCGAGGCCGGCGGCCAAGGCGACCCGCTCCCACACCGAGAACTCGGTTTTCACCCGGAGCAGAGCCAGCAGCGCGGTTCCGACGCTGAAGGCCGTGACGAGGATGAGCAGCTCCGCAAGGATCTGCAGAGCTGTGCCACTGGCCACGGCCGCGGCTCCGATAAACAGCAGGGCGGCCGCGACGGAGCCGATCACCGCACGCCGGCGCACAGTGGCGCTCGCCCCGAGCGACAGCACCGCGGCCAGCGCCAGACAGCCGACAGCCACCAGAACCACCAGACGCGCATCCGCGCCTTCAAGAAGGCCGGAGTGCACCATGCTCCGAAACGCCGCCCATCCGAAAACCAGGGAGATCGCGGGCACCAGCGCGAAGGCGCTCGAGGTGAGCGACAGCGCCGCGGCCAGCGCCAGACCGCCGCCCACCAGAATCGCTGGACGCGCACCCGGAATTGGAAGGGGCCCGGGAGGCAACATGCTCCGGAACGCCGCGAATCCGAAAACCAGGGCGACCCCGAGCAGCAGCAGGAAGGTGAGAACAACTCTTATGCGGGACAAGAGGACCAACACCTGTTCGGGCCGTGCGCTCATTGGCGCATACGGCCCGTACCTCAGAGATCCAGTGTACTATCTCCGAGATGGGTTGACACCAGAGCGCCGGGCCGCGACCGTCGGCCGTCGGGGAGCCTCTCAATCCTCGACCACGTGGCTGGCGAAGGTGTTTCGGTATCCGGCCCAGCGAGCGTGGTCGAAGGCCCCGTCCGCCCCTACGCAGTCCGCGGCGCAGTAGCCCATGTAGAGGGCGTGGTGCAGATTGTCGTGGGCGAAGAGCCCCTGGCGGCCGAAGGTGAGCAGACCATCCAGACCGCTCAACCAGCGGTCGATGATCTCGAAGAACTCTTCGTAGCCGCGGGTGTACAGGGGGTAGGCGTAAGGCAAGCGGCGGGTGACTACGCGCCGCACGCGCGCACGGACCGGAAGATCCGCCGCGGCGAGCCAGCCCAGCATGGCATTGCCGAGTTCCCGGTCCATGGCCCGCCAGGGGCCGGAATCGATGTCGCAGGGCAGTTCTCCGCACAGCACGGTGACCCCTCGCGGCTCGGCGGCGGCGCTGTAGTTCTTGGGTTCGGAAAGCCGCGTCAGAGGCACGGCTGGTTCGGGGAAGTAGTGTGCGTCGAACTCGCTGAAGCGGTCCTGTTCGAGCACCAGGTAAATCAGAATCATTGCGCGAAACGCGATTCGGCCAGCCGCGTTGAGCACTTCCGGAGGTGGAGACGGCACCAGACAGCGCGCCAGAACGTCGATCGGCAGCGTGGACCAAACCCGCTCGGATTCGGCGGCGCACGGCTGGCCTTGGCGGAGGTAATGCACCCGCCAGACCGGGCCTGCTTTCTTCAAGCGAGTCACGCGTGCGTCCAGAACCAACTCTCCGCCCGCGTTCGACACCGCTTCGCCGAGCCGTTCCGGAATCTGACCATATCCCCTGCGCGGGTAGTAGAACTGTCCCGCTCCAGGTGGCTTGAGGCCTGGAATGGCGCCGGCGATCTTGCGCAGGAGCTTGCCGGGCGAACTCCCCGAGACGCGGCGGCGCGCCTGTACGGGCGACAGGGCTTCGGGCTCGGCGCCCCATATCTTGCGCGCGTATGGAAAGTAGAAGTCGTGGCAGATCGTCCGGCCCAGTCCGCGTTCGAGGACGGAGGCGAAGGTATCGGCGCCCCGCGTTGGGGCCGTGAGCCGCTTCCGCACCAGGTCCGAGGCGGCGCCCAGCAGAAACGAGGGAGGCAGCCGCAGAGCCAGGTCCAAGGGGTGCAGAGGGAAATGGATCCAGCGGCCGCGCAGGCGAATTCGCCCGTGACGCGGGCGCAACAGCAAGTCGTCGCCCAGCAGTTGCTTGAGGTCTCGAAGGATTTCGGGATCACAGGCGGGGTGCAGGCGGTGGCTGCCGTAATCCGCGTAAACGCCGTCCAGGAGGAAGCTGCCAGCGTTGCCTCCGACCGCGCTGTGCTGCTCGAGCACGGTAACCCGCCCCAGGCCCCGCCGGGCAAGCTGAAGGGCGGCGCCCAGTCCCGCGGGGCCGGCCCCAAGGATGACGGTCGAGGCGCTCAGGATGTTCCTTTCCGGAGCTGGCAGTTTCATTTCCTTCCACTCGCGGGCGGGTCTAAGGCCCAGCCCAACGCTTTCCAGACCACCCCTCCGACCAGGCTTCCCGATACCATCAAGGCATCCCATGCCAGAACGATGGCTACGGTACGGCTGGCTGGCGCGCCAAAAGGAGCAAGCAGTGCCGAGAGCGCGAGTTCGCGCGGGCCGATTCCAGCCACGGCCACGGGGAGCAGGGCGGCCAGTTTCGCAAGCTGCCATGCAAACACCCATGCGGCGAGCGAAAGATGCAGGCCGCTGGCAGCAGCGATCCAGTAAGTGAGCGACAGAAGCCCGAACTGGATCGCCAGGCTCAGGGCCAGCGGCGTGAGGATGAGACGTGGCCGGTGCAACAGTTCGAGGGCGGATTGGTGCTCTGCGAGAAGGCGATTCAGCCTGCCGGGAAACCACGCGGGCCGGAGCGCCCCGGCGGCGGCCGCAAACAGCGCGATTCCGACACCGACGGCCGCCAGAACGGCGATGAAGATCCGCCGGTTCCCCGCATTGAGGACGCCCGGCAGCAGCGCCGCCGCGCCCAAGACCAGCATCAGCATCGCCGCAACGTCCACTGCGCGATTCACGAACGAGCCCACCACGATGCCCGCCCGCTTTTCGGCCTTTCTCAAGGCCAACGCCACCATTACCGCATCACCGCCTGCCACGGAGGGCAGAAACAGATTGCCGAAGAGGCCGAAGAAATAGCACTGTAGGGATCGTAATCCAGTCATTCCCGCTCCCGACCTGTTCACCACGATATGCCACTTGAGCGCTCCGCCGGCATGCAGAAGTAAGTAAAGGGGAAGCGCCGCGGCTAGGATCGGCAGGCGGATGCTTTGCAGGCCGGCCAGGAGGTGCCGCCGGGGCACAAAGACTACCACAGACGCGAGCAGCAATACGCTTCCCAGGAACCGGACCCAGGCGTGGCGCTCCACCCACTGCTTAGTGGCCCGCAGACTCATGGCGTCCCCCATTCTTGCCGCGCTCCAGCCGGGCTCGGCGTTCCAGCACAAGGCCGGCGGTCCACGCCAGGACGGCGCAGGCGAGCCCCGGTACGAGCCAGTGGCTGGCGAGGGATTGGCGGTACAGGAACGCGGCCGAAACCGGCAGGCTGAGGAGACCCAGCGGAAACAGAATACGCAAGGGATGGAAACGAAGGGCCATCTTCGTGATCAGCCACAGGAAGCGGAAAAAATCGGTGGGCCGAATCTTGGACTTGCCGAGCCGGGGCAGGTAATCGATCTTGACGTAGGAAACCTCATGTCCGGTGGCGAGCATTGCCAGCGTGATCGTGGTGGTGAAAGAGAAGCCCGGCGGCAGCACATCCCAGAAGGTCCTCAGGGAGGATTTTTGCATGAGGCGCAAGCCGGAATTCAGGTCCGGAATGCGGCGCCTGGCCAGCAGGTTGGCATACTGGCCGAGCAGCCACTTGGCCGGGCGCCGCGTCATGGGGATGTGGAGGTTGGCCCCCACCCGGGCCCCGACCACCATGTCGGCGCTGGATGCCCGCTCCAGAAGCCGGGGGATAGCCCGGGCCGGATAGGTGCCGTCGGCGTCGATGATGAGGATGCGATCATGGGCGGCCGCTTGGATGCCGGCCTTCAGAGCGGCGCCGTAACCGCGGTTGCATCCAAGCCGCAAGACCTTGACTCCGCAACCTTCGGCCAGGCTCGCGGTCGAGTCCGTGGAACCGTCGTCCACGACGATGATCTCGAAGGTCCACCCGGATTGCTTCATCACCGCCAGGATTTCGCCAAGCTGCCGCGCCATCGCCGCTTCTTCATTGAAAGCCGGAATGACGACCGTGACCCCCGGGAGCGGCGTGGCAGCCTGAACATTCACAGCCGGTCAACCTGCTTCCACAGTCCGGACTGCCGGGGGCGGGTACTGGCGGGTGAACTCGACTTGCGCGCGCACCGTGTCCTCGAGCCGCCAGGAAGGCGAGTAGCCCAGCTCGGCGCGCGCCCTGGTCAAATCGGCTGCGGTGCATCGCACATCGCCGTGCTGCCCGGCGCCCTGCTCCACATCGATGCGGGTCCCGAGGATCTTTTCCACCAATCGGATCGCATCTTCAACCGAGGCGGGCTGCCCGCCGGAGATATTGAAGATCCGATGTTGGGTCGGGTGTTCCGCGGCGAGAACCAGGGCGTCCGCCACGTCCCTGACACAGGTGAAGTCCCGCTCCATTTGCGCACTGCCGTAGAGGGTCAACTTCTTACCGAAGAGGGCGGCGGAAATGAGGCGGCTCAGCAACATGTCGGGCCGCTGTCTCGGCCCGCAGACGGTGAACAAGCGCAGCGAGACGGTGGGCACTCCGAAGTTTTCCGAGTACAGAGAGCAGAGATGCTCGGCAGCCAGTTTGGTCACGCCGTATGGCGAAAAGGGCGCCGCGGTGCTGTCTTCCGAGACTTGCGCGCCAGCAGTGTTGCCGTAGACCGAGGAGGAAGACGCGAAGACCAGGCGGCGGAGGCACGAGGAATTGCGGAGGCTTTCGAGCAGATGTTGCGTCTCCAGGATATTGTGCGTGACGTAGGACCCAAACTCGCTGCCCCAGCTCGTCCTCACGCCTGGCCGCGCGGCGAGGTGAAAAACAAGTTCCGCGTCCTGGAGCACGGCAGCACTCAAATCCGCAATGAAGCTGTGCAAGAAACGAAAACCGTCGGAACGCAAGCAAGTTTCCAGGTTCCGGCGCTTGAGGGCCGGGTCGTAGTGCTCCGTCAGAGCATCCACGCCGGTGACGGCGTGACCCGCATCCAACAGTCGCTCGCACAGGTGCGAACCGATGAAACCGGCGCAACCGGTGACCAAGACCCGCACCCATCCTCCCAAACCCGTCAGCCCGCGTTGGAACGCGGAATTCGAGTATACCCCAAGGCGTTCGGGTCTGTCACATTCGGCGGTTCGCAAGGCTCCCGGCGCATGCGGACGAACTCCCGATCCCGCGGAGAGCCGGTTCACTCATCGCCCCGGCGGACCCAGGTGGTTGCGGCGCACCGCCCGGCCCCTAACGATTCACGATGCGCAGCAGCCGCCCCACCAGCCGGCCGGCCTTCCTCCTGCACCAATGCAGGAGGCTCCCCATGCGCTCCAGCTCAACCTGCAAGTCGCGGATCCGGCGGTCGCGCTCGCTGATTTCCCGCTCCAGCGCCTTGATTCTTTTCCGGTAGTGGGCGTCCTTGCGGTCCGGCTCGTACTTACTGTAAATGGTGGGCAGGATCTTCGAGAAGTCGCGGCCGTACTTATTGCTGAGGGTATCGGCTTCCCCGCGGCAACTGAATTCGCAGGTAACCTGTGGTATGTGGGCAAACGCATATTTCCGCGACATGCGAATCCACAGGTCCAGATCCTCGAGGGCGGGCAGGCTCTCGTCGAACATCCCGGCGCCGTCGATACAGCGGCGTTCGTGCATCACGCACAATGTCGGAATGTGGTTGCTTTCCAGGATGTCGTCGGCATCGAATTCCCACGAGTACGGGGTATCCCTGGCGGTGGTGATCCACTCCCCTTCCTGTTCCACCTGCCAGGCGCGGCAGGCGTCCGTGTAGGCGATGGAAAACACGCCGCGCCAGAGGAAGTCAACCAGAGCCTGGAGATGCCCGGGGTAATAGATGTCATCATCGTCGAGGTACGCGATGTAGTCGCCGCGGGCCGCCTGGATTCCAGTGTTTCGCGCGGCGGCGGGGCCGCGGTTGGCGGGATGCGCGAGGTAGCGAAGGTCGTGGTCGGACGGCAGACGGCGCAGGAGCGGTTCCACGTCGGCGCCGGCGTCGTTGACGATAATGACCTCGAAGTTGCGGAACGTCTGAGAAAGTACGCTGCGCAGTGCACGCTCGAGAAGCGCGGGCCGGTTGTAAGTCGGGACGATCACTGAGACCAGCGGGGTTTCGGAGATGTGGCTGGCGCTCATGCGAAAGAGTGCTCCCGGGTGAATTCATCCCAGGATACACCAGCGGAATCCCGGGGGGCTCCTCTTCTTCTACTTTCTGGCCGAATCGGTCATTGTGATGGTCGACATGGCCGGGCAGATCAGGCTGCTGGTCCGTCAGGTCCCGGCCAGCGCTGCGCCGGCGGCCCCGGCAGCCCCGCGTTGTCCGAGGTGCTTCGTAGAACTCGAGCCGGGCACCCGATTCTGCGGCACTTGCGGGACCCCAATCATGAGCTGAACCGGCGCGGCGGCAGGGGTACGCCGCTAAGCCGGTTTGACGATGTCGCGGTGGGTGGCTTTGACTTTGAAGCCGGCGCGCGCCAGCCGGCGGCGAATCTCGTCGGCGATCATGACGGAACGGTGCTGGCCGCCGGTACAGCCGAAGGCGATGGTGAGGTAGCTCTTGCCTTCGCGGATGTAGTGGGGGAGGAGGTAGACCAGCAGGTCGGAGATACGCTGGACGAACTCCGTGGTTTGGGGGAAAGAGCGGATGTAGCGGGCGACCGAGGGGTGGCGCCCGCTGAGCTTCTTGAACTGCGGGATGTAGTTGGGGTTGGGAAGGAACCGGACGTCGAAGACCAGATCGCTGTCGGAAGGCACGCCGTTGCGGTAGCCGAAACTGGTGACGTAAATCATGATCTTGGACCGCTCCTGGTCACCGCGGAACTTCTCGGCGATGACGTCGCGCAGCTCGTGCCCGGTGAACTTCGAGGTGTTGACCACGTGGTCGGCGAGCTCGCGGATGGGGGCCAGCAACTGGCGCTCGGCCTGGATCGAGCGGGCCACCGAGCGGTGGGTGCCGAGGGGATGAGGGCGGCGGGTCTCGCTGAAGCGGCGCATGAGCGCCTCGTCGTCGGCTTCCAGAAACAGCAGCGTGGTGTGCACGCGGCGGCGGATCTGTTCGTAGAACTTGGGAAGGCGCTGGAGGCCCTGGCCCTCGCGGATGTCGACGACCAGGGCGGCATGGGCGATCTGGGGCGAGCCCTTGGTGAGCTCCGCGAACTTGGGGATCAGCTCGATGGGCAGATTGTCGACGGAGTAGTAGCCGAGATCCTCCAGGCACTTCAAAACCGTGCCCTTGCCGGACCCGCTCATACCCGTGATGACGACCAGCTCCGGAGACTCCGGGCGGGGGGAATGCGTCGGTTTGTGGGTCACGCCTCGATCAGGTCGAAGTTGCCGTCCCGCCGCCGCATGAGCACGGAAACGCGGTCGGTTTCCGCGTCGTGGTAGACGACGTAGTTACGGCCTTCAATTTCGAGCAGCGCCTCCTCGAGCGTCATGGGCTTGCGCTGCTGGTGATGGTTGACACGGAAGACCTGGGGCGGGCCCGCGGTCTCTGGTTCGGCGGCCGCCTCGGCGGGGGCGGCCGGCGTTTCAATCGCCGTTTTTTCGACCTTGGGGCCGCGGTGGCTGTCCCGCGTGCGCTCCCGCAGCCGAAGGATCTGCTTCTCGAGCTTCTCGATCGCGGCGCCGATGGCGGCATACGCATCGGCGGCCGCGCCAATGCCTGCGAAATGGTGGTCCTGGTAGCGGACGGTAATCTCGGCGTGGGTCAGATGCCGCTCCTGGCTGAGGATGACGTGTACTTCGCGTTCCCCCTTGGGCGCGTCGAGCAGCTTGGCGATCATCCCGAACTTGACCTCGACCTTCCTGGTCTCGGCCGGATTCAACGCCCCTGGCATGCCTGTGTAGGTGATCTTCATTGCGTCCTCCGATCCGCGGGTTGTCAGGCGCGGACGCGCCTCTGGTGCGTGGATGGAATCTTCATGTCTTCCCGGTACTTGGCCACGGTGCGGCGGGTGACCTGGATGCCCGCCGCCTGGAGGCGAGCGGTGATCTGCTCGTCGGTGAGCGGGTGGGCCGAATCTTCTTCGGCGATCATTTTCTTGACCATGCGCTTGACGATCAGCAGGGGCGTGGCGCTGCCCAAGGGCCCCTGCACGGCCTCGGAAAAGAAATAGCGCAGCTCGAAGACTCCCTGCGGCGTGTGCGCGTACTTGTTGGCCACCGCCCGGCTGACGGTGGAGGGGTGCACACCGATCTCTTCGGCGATTTCCTTGATCATCATGGGCTTCAGGCAGTCGATGCCGCGGTCCAGGAAATCGGCCTGACGCCGGACGATGGACTGGCACACGCGCAGGATGGTGTGCTTGCGCTGCTCGATGTTCTTCATCAACTGAAGGGCCGAGGCATAGCGCTCCTTGACGTAGTTGCGCACTTCCTTGCTGGGCTCCTGATGGCGGTCCAGCATGCGCCGGTATTGAGCGTTGAGACGCAACTGCGGAAGATCCTCGTCGTTGAGCTGGATGACGTACTGCTCGCCGTCCTTGAAAATCTGGACATCCGGTTCCACCTGGCGCGCGCCGGGGCCGGAAAAGCGCAGGCCGGGCCGCGGATTGAGGTGGCGGATGACCTCGACGGCGGTCTGGATGTGCTCGAGCGGGCGGCCCAGCGCCTTGGCCAACTCGCGGGACTGCCGCAGCTCGACCATCTTGAGGTGCTCGGAGACGATCTGCCAGGCTACGCCCCCGCGGCCGTTCCGGCTCTCGAGCTGGAGCAGGAGGCACTCGCGCACGTCGCGGGCGCCGACGCCGGCCGGGTCGAGCTTCTGAACCTCGTGCAGGGCGGCCTGAACGTCCTCCCTCGAGTGGTCGCCGGAGGCTGCGATCTCCTCGAGCGAGGCGGTGAGGTACCCGCTCTCATCCAGGTTGCCGATAATGGAGTCGGCTGCGTCCCGCACGCCCTCGGCCAGCGGCACCATGGTCAACTGCGACCGCAGGTAGTCGCCGAAGGTGACCGGGGCGGGCAGGAAGGTCTCGAAGGAGGGTTTGTCGACCTGCTCTGAGGATGGGCTCCTGTAGCCGGGGTCGAGGTAGTCGTCCCAGAAGGAGCCGAAGTCGATCTCCTCGAACGGATCGGTGGCCGGCTTGGGCTCGACCGCCTCGGCGGTCTCGGCAACGGGCACATCGGCGGCGGCAGGCGGTTCGGCGTCAATGTCGGCGAGCACTCCGGGGGCAACCTCGATGTCCCCGTTGGCAGCCTCCAGCAGCGATTGATCGGCCGGCTCGGCCACGCGCTCGGCCTCCAGAAGCTGCTGGACCTCCTGCGGGCTGAGCTCCTCCCCGGCCTCGTCGGTGGCTTCCTCCAGCACCGGGTTCTCGGCAATCTCCTGAGTGATCATTTCCCGCAGCTCGAGCCGGTTCAGTTGCAGGACCGTTACCATCTGGACCAACCCAGGGGTCAGGATCTGCTTCTGCGCGACTTTTAACTGCAGTCTCGGAGACAGCAAGCTCATCTGCCCCTAATGATATCAAACGGGGCAGGACGGCGGATCGGCGGCCCAGAGCCGCTTGTAGGGCGGGGGCCCTCGCCCGCGCCGGCCCCCTGGCCGGGCCCGGCCTTCCGGGCGGGAGGCAGGCCAGCGCGGTCGGCGGCCGCCAGGGAGGGCCCGCGCGCACCAGGAAGGCGGCGTCTCCGTTTAATAGGCACGATATTTCTCCGATTTACGATCAGTATGACTTCGGCACAAAGTAGCGTTTCGACTGAATGCCACATTCATAATCGATTAAGGTGCTTGACAGGTTCCGACAATCGGCGTATTATTCTTCGCCAGAGAACCAGTGATTGCGCGCTGCCGGGCGGGGCCCCGGCCGCGCACAGAGGGAGAGGCCATGAAGACACGGTACGCAATTGCGCTAGCTTCGCTCATCCTGATCTGCACGGGAACGCACGCGCAGCAGGCTCCAGCGGGACTCCAGGGCAAAGTCGTGAACGCCGCCGGGCAGCCTGTCCCAGCGGCTCGCGTCAACTACGCAAGGATTCCCGATACGACCCGGAATTCGGCCGGGAGATGGGTCCCCATCCCAGGCCAGCCGTCGGTCGCAGCCGCGGTGACAACGACTTCCGCGGGTTCGTTTAGCGCCGCCGGCCTGCCGCCGGGGCAGTACCAGGTGTGTGTCGAAGCGCCCGGGTATCTGCCCTCCTGCGCCTGGTCCGGGTCGAAGTGGGTAGCGCTTTCACCGGGCCAGCAACTGCAACTCGAGGACACCGCGCTTATGGAAGCGGCTGCGATACAGATTCGAATCGAGGACCCGCGACATTTGCTGCCTGCGGTGAGCGTGCCCAGCCCGGTCCTGAACGTCGGCGTTCGTGCGATTGGCGACGTGTACTACACGGCGACGCAAACCGGCGCCGACGTCAACGGCCGCAACGCTCAGATCCAGGTGCCCTTCGGCCAGCCGCTTACCTTCTGGGCTTACAGTTGGAAGTACCGGATTTCCGACGGCCAGGGGAACGTGTTGAATCCAAAAGGCGCCAGGATTCCCTTCCAGGCGGACAAAGCGAAGCCGCTCCCCACGTTTACGCTCAGAATTGTTGGGGAGGCTGGCAGTGACTAAACGCGGACTGCCGCTTGCATTCTGCGCGGCGGCGGCGATCACTTTGGCGCCCTCGTGGCTGAGGGCGCAGGCAGCGGCGAAACCGGTGGTGTTCCCGGGGGGCGTGGTCAACGCCGCCAGCTTCGGGGCGGCCAGCCAGCCCGGGTATGGAATTAGCAAGGGGTCGATTGCAGCGATCTTTGGGACCAATCTCGCCGGGGCTGAGGCTTCGGCGCCGTCGGTTCCGTTGCCCACCCAACTCGGCGGAACGAGTGTCACCTTCGACGGGATCCCGGCGCCGCTCTTTTACGTTTCGCCGGGCCAGATCAACGCCCAGGTGCCGAACAAAGCTAGCAACCGGCCTACGGTGGTCGTGACCACGACCGCTGGATCGAGCGATCCGGTTTCAACGGGCGGCAGCGGTTCGTTGGGCCTGTTCACCGCGAACGGAACCGGTTGCGGCCAGGGGGCCATCCTGAACGTTGCCCAGGACGGCGCACTCTCACTGAACACTCCACAAAACTCGGCGGCGCCCGGCAGCTACGTCGCGGTGTACGGAACCGGCCTGCCTAGCGACTACCTCTACCCGGCGCTGCCCGATGGGGCGCCGGCACCCTCGGACCCGCCGATCTCGTACTCCGAGAGACCTGGCGTCTACGTCCGCGATCAGGTTGCCTGGCTCGGGATTGTGAGCGCCTACCGGGCACCGACCCTAGTCGGAGTGGATCAATACAATGTTCAACTCAGCGCCGACGTACCCCAGGGCTGCCAGCTCCCGCTCCGCGTTGCGGACCCCTACTGGACCAGCAGCCAGCCGGTGCTGGTCAGCATTCACGAAGGTGGCGGGACTTGCGTGCCCAACGTTCAGAGCGCGGGGGTTCTGCGCTGGGAGAAGGTCGTTACCAGCGACACCGGCGGGACCACCACGACAGAGACCCTGTTGGTGGATCTCACCGCGGGCGACGGCGAGTCGGCGCCGCAGCCGCTCACGCCGCAACCGGGCGAAAACAGAGCTCTGTTCACCATGGCGCCAGGGCCGAGCTGTCCGGACGCGGAGGACAAGACCCTGGATGCGGGTATGCTCGTTGCCTACGGGCCGACGGGGGGCGCCAATCTGCGGATCACTCCTGCGCTGTCCGACGGGAAGCTCGTGTACACCCAGGCGCTGCCGCCGGGCACGATCGGGCCGGGCACGTACGGGGTTGTCGCCCTCGGCGGCCGGGATGTCGGCCGCTTTGGCACGTCGGTCACCGTCCCGGCGCCTATCCAACTGACCACGACCTTCCCTCCCGGATCGGGCATACCACATAATCAGCCCCTCGTCGTGACCTGGACCGGCGGCAACCCGGGGGAGGTGGTAAGCGTACAGATCTTCTCCGCCGATGGTACGGAGATCGGCGCGGAATTCGCCGCCAGCGCCGCCGACGGCCAGGTTGTGATACCGACCGTGGGCTGTTTGTCGCATCAGGGCTGTTCGCTATACCTGGTGGGCATTGGCCCTGTTGATGTGGTGGTGACGCACACCGTCACGGCGGCGGCTGCCACGACGTTCCAGGCCAGGGGCCTGACGCTTGGCGGGTGGCACGAATGGATGTATCAATTTCGTTTTAGCGGCCTGACGGTGGATTGAGCAGCACTGCGTGGAGCCGCTGACCAGGGGGCAATTGTGTCTTCATGAACAAGAAGGAGATCAGTACCATGACGCACGTAATCGCTTCGGTATCCTGGTGCGCTGGCGCGAGCCGCCGGCGTCTTGCCGCCTTGACATCCCTTTGGCTGCTGGCTGGCCAGTTTGGCGCAGCCCAATTCGCGTCGCTCACGCGGCTCGAAGTGAACATGGGCTATTTGGATTTCGGGGACACAACGGCGGTACTTTACAGCTACGGGCGCTCTATGCCGAGCTACCCGGCTATGACCAGCTTCTGTAGCACCGGGTCGAGTTACCGCTCCTGCATCCAGCAGATCCTGGCGAGCTACCACAACCAGGGCATTACGGGCGTCCGGTTCCAGTTCGACATGCACCAGGCGCTGATCTTGAACTCGAATGGGGTGGCTCAGCTCAACACGAACTGGTTCCAGGGCCTGAACGCCTTCTTCGGCGACCTGAAAACGAATTCCATTAACAACGTCACGCCCACCATTGGTTGGAGGGCCGCCGACTGGCCGTCAGGCGGCGGCAAGCTAGCATACTCTCTGCAAACGAATGTGCCGCCGCGCACGGGGCAGAACTGTCCCGGCTTTCCGACTTACGCGAACATGCGCTTCAGCCCGACGGCGCCATTTGGGGAGTTCTGCACCAACACTCAAGCTTGCGGCCCCAGTTGTACCGCTTCTTCCACCTGCAATCCAAGCACGGACTGCTGCAGTTCCAGCACACCCTGGAGTGGCGTCTGGGACGTCCCTCAGCAGTGGAGTAACGACTCGTACGACTGCGCCCCTGCGAACACCTATACCTTCGTTGGCTGGTCCACGATGTACGGCGCGGTGAACGCACTGCTCCAGGCGGCCAACAGCAACGGGCTGACGGTGACCGAGCTCGATGGAGAGAACGAGATGACGCTGGACCAGTACTCGGTTCACGCGCGACTCATCGTGGATAACACGCACTCGGACGAACTGGTCCTGACCAACCTTCGCCAAGCCATGTCGGCCAACGGATTCGACCCCGGCAAGGTGACCTACTCGGTATACCATCTCGAGGCCACGGTGGCCCTCTATAACTGCGGTTCCGTCTATGGCGATTCGGCGCGAATCCTCGAAGTGTCCGAGCTTCTCTCCGCAATCGACGGCCTGTGGTTCGGGACGACCAGCGTCCCGTATTCAAGCGGCCTCAAGTGCGGTGGCAGCACCTCAGCAAGGGCGTACCTGCCGATGGGCCAGCCTTCCCCAACCATCATCGATATGCACGACTCGCCATGCGTAGGCAATTGCGATCCAACGGTCAATCCATGGAGCACTGTGACCGGGGAGGCCACAACGGATTTCAATGCTTTGGACACGTTTCGCGAGAGCTTCTACCCGCTCAGTAGTTGCCCGGCCCGCGCCCCCGGCTGCGGCTGGCGCACGCAATGCTGCGGCTACGATCCCAACCTGGCCAACGCGCTGATCGTGATCGGAGAGACTTTCGCCTACACCGCGCCGAACGACACGCCCGTGTGCCCAATGACGGGCGCTAATGGAAACCCCGAGAGTCCGCCCTATTCCTGGTCGCGCGCGGCTGCCGTGAACATGGTTACGGGTTTCAACGGGAGCTGGCTCCAAGGTGTGACGCTTCCCAACGGGAATCCCGGCTACGTCGTGTTCCGGCCATGGGAGTACCTCCAGAAAATGCAGCACGGCACGTGGACCGATTCCCAAATCGCCGCGTGCAATCCCATTGTGGTGAATTCGAATTCCGTGTACACTCCGACGAACTGAGTGGGCGGGCCGGGCGAATGTCCGCTACCCGACGCCGCTTTTGAAGCTTTCCCCCAGGTAGACGCGCTTGACTTCGGGGTCGGCGCGGAGCGCCTCGGGGCTGCCGGCGCGGAAGATCTGCCCGTTGTTGATGATGTAGGCGCGGTCGGTGACCGCGAGGGTCTCGCGCACGTTGTGGTCGGTGACCAGGATGCCGATGCCGTTGCGCCGCAGCTCGAAAACGATCCGCTGGATCTCCAGCACCTGGATGGGATCGATGCCGGAGAACGGCTCGTCCAGCAGCAGGAAGTGGGGCTGGATGACCAGCGAGCGGGCAATCTCGACGCGCCGCCGCTCGCCGCCCGACAGCGCGTAGCCCTTGTTCTGCCGCACCTTCTCCAGGCCGAGCTGCTCGATGAGCTGGATCATGCGGGCGCGGCGCTCGCCGCTGGTGAGCGGCAGAGTCTCGAGGATAGCCATCAGGTTCTCTTCCACCGTGAGCTTGCGGAAGACCGAAGGCTCCTGCGACAGGTA
Source organism: Bryobacteraceae bacterium (assembly GCA_049512775.1). Classification (GTDB taxonomy): domain Bacteria; phylum Acidobacteriota; class Terriglobia; order Bryobacterales; family Bryobacteraceae; genus Fen-330. The sequence continues at coordinate 8,424 of JBEKWU010000074.1, read as the reverse complement.
GCTGATGCCGAGGCGCGCGCGCTGATACATGGGCAGGCCGGAGATTTCCCGATCGTCCAGCAGGATGCGGCCGGAATCGGGGCTGATGAGCCCCACGATCATGTAGAACGAGGTGGTCTTGCCGGCGCCGTTGGGGCCGAGCAATCCGACCACCTCGCCCTGCTCGACGTAGATCGAAAGGTTGTCGACCACGCGGCGGCCGCGATAGGCCTTGCTGATTTCGTTGGTCTGGAGTTTTTTCATTCGTGGCTGTGGGACTAGCGCCGCTTGATCAGCGTCTTGACGGGTTGCTTTTCCGCTCCATTCACGAGCAGCTTATCGTCATTGGCCCAGTAGGTCAACTGGCGGCCCTTGGTGGAGCCGCGGAGACTGTCGACCAGGGTCGGGTCGCCGCCCGAGAGGACGGTCTTCTGATCGGCGGCGTAATACTCGGCATGCTCGCTGGTTCCCGTGAGGGTGCGGGTGGGATCGGTACGCAGGAGCACGATCGCGACGCGGCCGTCGGCGTACAAGCGGTCCAGGGAGGAGTCGGCGTCGGCCTCGTTGAGGTAGGCGCGGATCTCGAAGGCTCTCACATCCGTGCCGGCGCGGGTGAGGTGAGCGCCACCGGTGTAGTGGGCCAGGCGATCCGTTTCAGTGTACACCAGCGCGGCGGATTCTACGGTGGCGAAGGTGGGGGCGGCCTTGTTCTTGCCGGGGGCGTCTTTCTGCTGGTCGAGGAGCTGGGTGCGGACGTGGCCCTGGGCGGAGAGGCGGTGGTCGATGCGATCGATATCGAGGCGGTCGGACCAAACGCGGTTGGCGCCCTGCCAGGCGACGACCTGCCCCTCGTAGTGGATCTTGCGATTCCGCTCGGAAGTCTGCACGCGGTTGGCGGTGGCGTTGAGCGGCTCGTCGTGGGAAAGCATGGAGGACGACTTCCCGTTCTTATCGGGCAGGCGGGTGGAGACGATGTTGCCTTCGGCCAGGACGTCGCCCGACTTCTGGTCCAGGAGGATGCGGTCGGCGGCGGTGGAGCCGGTGGCATCCCAGACGCGCGCGGCCCGCTCCAGGGTGATCAGGTTGCGAGCCTCCTCGAGTACGGCGCGGTGGGCGCGGGCTTTGCGGTCTCCCTCCTGATAGCGGAAATTGGTCCACTGCTCGAGGCGCGCGAGCTGGCCCGTCTTGGGGTCGAAAGTGGCGTTGAGGTCGTCGCTCCAGGTCTGGACGGGGGCGCCGGGCGGGCGCTTGTCGTTGGGCGGGCGGGGCTCGGGATCGGTGCGCGTGGCGGCCTTGTTGGCGCCAAAACTCTGGACCTGGTTGCCGGGGCCGTAGACCACCTGGATGCGCTCGGCATCCAGCGTGCGATGGCGTTGGCCGGGGCTGTTCGGCAAGAACTCGAGATGGCCGGGGGCTTGAGTCTCTACACGGGCGATCTCCCGCCCGCCCGGCCGCATGGTGAGCAGGAGCACTTCGCTGCGCAGCAGGCGGCTCTCGGGCGGCGACACTCCCGGGCGCGGCACGGGCACGGATTCCAGCGAGCTGTGGCCTATGGTGAGCACCTTGGCCAGGGTGCTCTCGCCGTCGACCATGGCGAAATCCATGCCGACGCTGTCGGCGGTAATGGTGGTGCGCGCGGCCTCGGAGGTCGAGACCAGGCGCGCGTTGCGGTCGCCGAAGATCCTCTCGATCTCGCCGTCGGGGTTGAAGCTCATGATCAAGCCGCCTGCCGCGTACTCGAGCTGGCGGTCGGGATAGCGCGCCTTCCCGTGGGCTTGTTGGGCATCCACTTTCTGGATCATCCCGTCCTTCAGGACGACCACGGCGCTGGCTGCGTTCAACTCCGTATTCTCGCGGGTGAGCCGGGCCCAGTTGTTGAGGAGCACGACCGAGTCCCGCTCCCGGTAGATCAGTTCGCCGGCCTCGAGCTGCATCGGCCTGGCCTTGGGGTCGCTGCCGTGCCAGAGCAAAGCGACCTGGCTTTTCATGATGAGCTCGCGGAGGTTGGGATCGTAGACCGCGCCCACCGCCCGGCCGTCGCCGAGGTCGAAGCTGAAGCTGGCCTGGCGGTCGGTGGTGGCCCTGCCGGTCTTGACCTCGAAGCTGACTCCGGAACTGCGGATGCCGAGCAGCCGGCCGTGGACCGGGCCTTCCAGCGGGACCCCCATGGTGATCTCGACCTCCCCGTCGGAATAGAGAGTGTCGTGGGCCTGGTCGAGCTGCGCCTTGGCGCTGCGGACCCAGTCGTACCGCTTGCCATCGGGTTTGATCAGCCGCAGTTCCACCTGCTCGAGTTCGAGCCGGGAGGGTTCATTCAACTGCCGGAAACTTTTGGCGCGGACTTCGGCGACCAGGCGCTGGCCATCGTGCTTGGTGTAGACCCAACTGGAGGCGGTGGCGGCGGTATCGAGGGGAAGCGCGGCGGGGGGCGGCGGCGCCTGCCGGGAGAGAGCGGCTCTCTGGCGGTAATAGGTAGCTCCGACCGCGCCGAGGATCAGGACAATGGCCAGGAGCAGCAACAGGCGCGTGCTCCGCAACATGCTGCTCCCAGAATAGCAGGTGGGCTGTTGCCTCGATCAGCGGCCGGCCGGCCCGCTTTGCCGAAAGGCCCATGCTGCCAACGCTGCCGGGGGGATTCCTGGGCCTCTCAAGGGCGGTCCAGAACCTCGCGGACTCTCGCGGCCAGCCTCAGTGGGGTGAAGGCTTTCTGCTGAATCCCAAGCTCAGCCGCAGCCTCCCCAGCCTGATCCGGGATTGCGAGGGCGAGATCCACGGCATCCGCGATTACGCCGAGATAAACACTCGATGCAAAAGCTAATGTTTCCAATGGATTAGCGCGGCGACTTGACACTCCTCATGCCAGAGTGCTAATAATGGCTATTGGGCTTGGGATCACCTGCCGGGCCCACTTTTCGAGAGTCAGACTACCAGAAGCGAACCAATTGGAGGCATGCGTATGAACATTCGACCGCTCTACGATCGCATTGTCGTGAAGCGCATCGAGGAAAAGGAGCAAATCCAGGGCGGGATCATCATCCCGGATACGGCCAAAGAGAAGCCCCAGGAGGGCGAAGTGGTTGCCGTAGGTCAGGGCAAACGCCTGGAGAGCGGCAAGGTCGTGCCGCTCGACGTGAAGGCCGGCGACCGGATCCTGTTTGGAAAGTACTCCGGCAACGAAATCAAGATCGACGGCGAGGAGTACGTCATCATGCGGGAAGACGAGGTCCTCGGGATTCTGGAAGGCGCGTCCAAGGGAACGGACGCGTAAGAGGAGAAAGGAACAATCATGGCAGCAAAGCAAATCGTTTACAGCGAGAATGCCCGTCAGGCGATCCTGCGCGGCGTCAACCAGCTCGCGGAAGCGGTGAAGGTCACGCTGGGTCCCAAGGGGCGCAACGTCGTGCTGGAGAAGAAGTTCGGCGGCCCCACCGTCACCAAGGACGGCGTCACGGTGGCCAAGGAAATCGAGTTGAAAGATCCGCTCGAGAACATGGGCGCGCAGATGGTGCGCGAAGTGGCCTCGAAGACCTCGGACGTGGCCGGCGACGGCACCACCACGGCGACCATCCTGGCGCAAGCGATCTTCCGCGAGGGCGTGAAGAGCGTGGCGGCGGGCGCGAACCCGATGGCCCTGAAGCGCGGCATCGAGAAGGCCGTCGAGGCGGTGGTCGAGGAAGTGAAGAAGCTCTCCAAGCCGGTCAAGGACGACCGCCAGAAGGTCGCGCAGGTGGCCACCATTTCAGCCAACGGCGACACCACCATCGGCGACATCATCGCCAAGGCCATCGACAAGGTCGGCAATGACGGCGTCATCACGGTGGAAGAGTCCAAGACCATGACCACCGAACTGGACACGGTCGAGGGCATGCAGTTCGACCGCGGCTACCTGTCGCCCTACTTCATCACCGATCCGGAGCGGATGGAAGTGGTGCTCGAGGAACCCTACATCCTGATCCACGAAAAGAAGGTCAGCAACATGAAGGACCTGCTGCCCGTGCTCGAGCAGATCGCGCGAAGCGGCAAGCCGCTGCTGGTCATCGCCGAGGAAGTGGAAGGCGAGGCGCTGGCGACGCTGGTGGTGAACAAGCTGCGCGGAACGCTGAACGCGTGCGCGGAGACCGGGATCAAGCTGGAAGGCGTGCGGCTGGACGACCTGGGGAAGGCCAAGCGCGTCACGGTGGACAAGGACAACACCACTATCGTGGACGGCGGCGGGAGCGAGAAGGCCATCCAGGGCCGGATCAAGCAGTTGCGCGCGCAGATCGAGGAGACCACTTCGGATTACGACCGCGAGAAGTTGCAGGAGCGGCTGGCGAAGCTGGCCGGCGGCGTGGCGGTGGTCCGGGTGGGCGCGGCCACCGAGACCGAGATGAAGGAGAAGAAGGCCCGGGTGGAAGACGCGCTGCACGCGACGCGGGCGGCGGTCGAGGAAGGCATCGTGCCCGGCGGCGGCGTGGCGTTGCTGCGAGGCGGCGTAGCGTTGGCCGGGCTGAAGCTGGGCGGCGACGAGCAGGTCGGCGTGGACATCGTGAAGCGGGCCTGCGAAGAGCCGCTGCGGCAGATCGTGGGCAACGCCGGTTTCGAGGGCGCCATTGTGGCCGAGCGCGTGCGCTCGAACGAGAACCCGAACTTCGGCTTTAACGCCGAGACCGGCGAGTACGAAGACCTGGTGACCTCCGGCGTGATCGACCCGACCAAGGTGACTCGCACGGCGCTCCAGAACGCCTCTTCGGTCGCGGCGCTGATGCTGACCACCGAGGCGCTGGTGGCCGAGATTCCGGAGAAGAAGCAGGCCCCGTCCATGCCCGGCGGCCACGGCGGGGACATGGACTACTGACGAGCTAAGAAGCTGATTCGAAGGTTGCGAGGCCCGCTACCGCGAGTGGCGGGCCCGCATCTGCCTATTCTTCCTTCAAGAACTTCACGACGCCCGGCGTTCGAATTTCCGTCCTGAAACCGGGCAGAATGGGCTGCGGTGTATCGTCAGATGTTGTGGTAATCCAAAGCCTTCCGTTATCTTTCCTGATGGGCTCGGGGTAAGCTTCGTCTTGAACGAGTCCCTCAACGAGCCAAGTCCTGATCTTCTGGCAGTCCCGCCGATGATACTTTATGTCCCTAACGAAGTCCACGTACGGAGCGTAGGTGCGGAGGCGTTGGTCGCCGATCTCCTTTAGCGCCTTCACCATCATTTCCACCCGCGCTGCATCGTCGTCCAGCTGCAGCTTGGACAGGTGGTGAGCGAGTTCCTCCAACTGATCGTAGCGGAGTAATGCGAACTTCGCGAGCATCATGTCGTCAGGAAGAGGCTTATCCTTCATCTCCGCGCCGATGCAGCCCGCCCGTGTCAGTTGCTCCTGGACCAGCCTTTCCATCCCGCCGAACGTGATCTCCCTGTTCATGCATCCCTTCAGGTGCCTGAGCTTCGCCTCGCACGAGGGGGTGCCCACGAAGACGAGAGCATCGAACCGTTGGCTTCTCGTAATGGCCGCGTCAAAATATCGGATGTGGTTCGTAGCCACGAAATACACGATCTTCCGCTGTTCCCAGAGTTCGGCAACCTTCGGGAGCATGCTGGTCGTGAGAAACCTCCCGAACGCGTCGTGCTCCTGCTCTCGCTCTCGCACTAGCTCGTCGATTTCATCGAAAAGGACTACGGCGCGGTCCAGTTCCATAAGCCGGTTGAAGATTTCATCCGCCGTTCTCTGCACTTCACCTAATCCGCGCGCGACAAAGTGACTGGCGTGCACCTGAATGTACTTCCATCCAACCGCGGCAGCGATGCAGCTCGCCAGATACGTCTTGCTTGTGCCTGGGGGACCGAAGAGTATCGCTGAGCGAGCTTGCTGCTTTCCGATCGGCTGGGCGTCCGGCTCGCTGTCGTCACCTTCGCCAGCTTTGAGTATTGGATGAACAAACAAGGTGCACAGTTGTTCTGCGACCCCCGGAGCATCGCAGGGCCAGGTATCACCACGCTCACCGATTTGTCCGAGGGCCTCCTGCTTCCCATCAATCCTCGGCCTCCTGACGGGCAACTCAGCGAGTGCCACCTCCCGAGTCCACATCCCTACCAGCCTTCGAAGATTCTGTGCAAAGGAGAACACGCTGGCGGTGGCCCAACCCTCAGCTTCCTTTTGGTTGATGCGGTGGCCCGAGCACCACCCTATTAGATTCGGGGCGTCAGGCAACAGCCGAATCGGCGTAAGCCCAGCGTACTCCCATAGTCGAATCAGATCCTTGGCACGCCCGTACAGGCACTGCCGGAAAAACTGTCCGCTGGGCTTTTGCGACAGCGCGATCTTAAGCAGAACCACAAAAGTCTCAAAGACGTAGCAGTAAGCGTTGCCAGCGTCTCGATAGTGGAATAGCGAGCGGTAATGCCTCCAGGTCCCTACCGGCAACTGCGTTTGGAACAGGCAGCGGACCGCTTGGCGAATGAGGTCCTGTTCCGCCAAGTCAAAGTGGAAATCCTCACCGAACTTGAGCACGATGGCCAAGCTCCAGCCCAATTGGTCGGTGTCCAAGACCGACGACTCGGCAGCGTGCAACGCCACCTGAACTCCCAGTTGGTGTCTCGCCCACAGGATCATGTGCCTGCGACGGGCGTCCAGCCGCAGCCTGGCCTCGATGCCCGCGCAGTCCTTCGCGAATCTCGCCCTGAGGGCGTCCAGCAGTTCAAGGACCCAATACGTGTGAAATGCGTTGGGAGGGTACCAGCTCGCCGGATCTGTTTTCTTGCTGCCCCTCTTGGGCGGTGCCGTTTCACCAATTGCGAAGCGCTGCGGGTCCTTCCCGAGTTGCTGGAAGATCCCTACGATGTGGTCCCGCAGTCGGGAATCGAAGCTGGCGAGATGCCGAACCACCAAAGGAAGAGCCCGGCACCGGCAGTAGATCTTTGCTGAGCCCTCGGAGGTCCACTCCCGTCCCGGTCTCGCAAGCGCGTCGTGCGCGAATCCTCTGGCCAACTCCTCGGGGTCCGCGACGCCAACCCGATAACGTGATGGGCAATCGAGCAGGGATTCGATGCAGGTCGCCGTCGTCGTCAGGTGCCGTGCGGGTCCGGTGAGATCGTTCTCGGTGATTGCCAATTTGAAACTTCGGTCCGAGCGAAAGCAGAGGAGGCTGGCCGCGTGTAGTTGACAGAACTCCTGGAGGGCGTGCCTCTGTTTGGCCAGTTCTTGGAAGTCCATCAGCTCACTTGACTGCCTGCGCGATCTTGCGGATGTTCAAAAGCTCTTTGTCCCGCACAGCCTTCGAAAGATCTAAGCCAAGAACGTTTGCCAAGTGGATCACGTAGAGGAACACATCGGCCAATTCTGCTGCCTCGTCCTCGGTAATTGGACTGCCGTGCCGCTTGATCCGCTCGCGCTTGCGGATTGCTCGAGCGAGTTCACCCACCTCCTCCACCATGAGCAGCAGGCACGCTTGCGCGCTCTCCTTCTGGTATCCGCGCTGGACTGCAACACGCTTGTAGTAGCTTTGAAACGCCTGCAACGCTGGCTGGGGCACGGGGCTGTTGCCACTCTTGAGTTCGGCGCCTATGTGTGCCGGCGATGAAACCACGCGCACGAAGGACCGCAGTATCGGGTCCGACGGTGGATTCCTCGAGTAGATCGGAACACCTGCGGCATGCGCGAAACCAAGCTCCAGCGCGGCACTGAGCCCAACGTAGCCTTCTGGGGCGAACAGATACACGAACTGGGAGCGTTCTATCGACTCCAAATGCCGCAACTCGATCGCATCCGGGGTATCCGACTCCTCACCGCCCATGTAGACGAAGCCGTCCCGCTCGCGGACGATCTCGGTGCTCCTGGGTGATAATATCCTACAGCCAAGGTCGCGGAGCTCACCATAGGCCAGCCGCAACCCGTCAGGGTCCTTTCGGAAGGTGCCTGAGATGACCGCCTCGCAAAACGCCAACGGCCGTTCCAAGGTGACCGGGGGGGCATGCTGCTCAGGGCCGGCAGAGGCGCTCGGCAAGACCCCGGAGGGAGGCGGATTCCACTCGTTCAGAGCCGTATCTCGGTCAGCGGGAAAGAGAAGGATCTGGGCACCGTCCGGGCGCTTCTTGGCCATTGGGAGTTCCGGCGAAAAGGAGATTATACGATCCTTGCCCGGAGGATTCCACCCATTTCGTTGGCTGCAAGTTGAAGGAAAAGAACCGTTTATTCCGCTGCGGTGTGAAGAACGGTGTGGAATACCTGTGGACGCTTCTACTGTCAGAGCCTGGTTCCTATTGATCCTCCGGGCTTTGTTTTCCACAGCAACCCAATGATACACCCTGTGCGGTCGGGCTGGCGGTCGCCCCAAGTGTTTTGGCCTCGGAAGACCGGGATCAAGCTGGAAGGCGTGCGGCTGGACGACCTGGGGAAGGCCAAGCGCGTCACGGTGGACAAGGACAACACCACTATCGTGGACGGCGGCGGGAGCGAGAAGGCCATCCAGGGC
>JBEKWU010000073.1:0-25747 GCA_049512775.1 Bryobacteraceae bacterium | reverse complement strand
CCCGTTGGTCGGCCCGAAAAACATACACCTCAGGTCGGTGTACACCTCCGCCCACGGTTACATTCTTAAATGACCCAACCAAGACCGGTTTCGGTTACATCGTTAAATGACTTGACAGGCGGATCCCGTGGGTCCTGTCAGTGCGGTTCGGCGAGAAGCCGGTCCAGGGTTTCGTCGGCCGGGAACAGTTGCTTCATGACTTGCAGCGTCTCGCGGGCTTGCTGCTCGTATCCGGCGGCGCGGTAGGCCCGGGACAGGTTGAACAGCGCGCCGTAGTCCTGCGGGATTACCTGCACCACGCGTTTCAAACGGTCGATGGCGGGGCCGTACTGTTTGAGCTCGATCATGGCCAGCGCCCGGTTGTACAGGACGCGCGGGTGGTTGGGAACGCAGCGTTCCAACATGGCACAATCTTGCTCCGATTTCGCCCAGTCCTTTTCCTGAATGGCCACGAATCCGGCCATGAACCGCGCCCCCAGGTTGTTCGGGTGCCGGTCCAGGAACGCCGCGTAGAGGGCGCGCGCTATCCGGGATTCGCCCTTACCGCGGGCGGCTTCCGCGGCCTGATAGAGTGGATCCGGCCCGATGTAGCGCATCAGAAACGCTCCCGTTCCCGGCGCGCAGGGCACCATGGCGTCGAACAGCGTCCCAGCCCGGCAGCCGCTGAACTGCTGGACCAGGTCCAGTTGCTCCCAAAGGGACGGCTCCCAGGAGATGACCGAGGTGTGGTTCGGGGTGTGTCGTCGTGTCAGATCCTCCGGGCTGCCGAGCGAATCGCGGTTTCGGATTGCCGGGCGAGCTTCCGGGTGATAGTCGTACGGCAGGAAGTCCGGAAGCAGGGCCAGTTGGTCGTTCGGAAACGCTGTGCTGACGTAGTGGTAGACCTGGTCAACCCCCACCATGATCTGGCCCAGGTCCCTGCGGTAGTGCACCGACCGGTTCAAGTTGATGCCAGTCTGTATGGTGAACAGTGCGATGCATCCCACTACCGCCCACTTGGGCAGGCGCCCGACAGACTCACTGAACAAGCCGAAGATCCACGCCAGCAGGATGCAGACCGGCGTCAGCGTCAGAATCGAGTACCGGACCCGGAAGAAGTGGTTGATCCCCGGCAAGGCGCTGACCCCGATCAGAATCGCTCCAAACCATACCAACACGAAGGTGCGCGCACGGTCCTGCGGAGTCTGGCTGGTGGTCCACGGAGCTTTGCCGAAGCGGTCGGTTTTCCAGAAAAGGAAGGCCAGGATGGCCGAGAGCAGAAACGGCGCCAACAATCCGGCGAGAGAGAGAGGGGTCCGCTTGAGGCTGCTGGCGAATTCATAGGGATTGGAAGACCACTCGAACTCACGAAAACGCTCGAAGCTGGCGGGCTGCCACATCCAATTGGTGGAGCTCCCGCCAGAACCGGGAAGGAACGGCGGAAGCCTCGTAAGGTTCTCCCAACTCCACGGGACCGCCAGAAGCAGCATCAACCCTACCGGAACTGCGAACAACTTCCATTGTTTCCTTCGCACCAGGAGAACGTAGCCTGCGAGGATCAACGGCATGAGCTTCAGATCGCCCCTGGTCTTGTATCCGAGATAGACCAAGAAAGCCAGCCCGATCCATTTCAGCAACCAGCCCCGCTGTTCCGGACTTCGCCAAGGCGACAGCCGCTCCCATTCGAGCGGGGTCTTCTCGATCTGCCTCCAAATCGCAAGCGTCATGACCAGCGAGACAAGTACCGATATGGGCGCGACATCACCCACCCAGACCAGTGCGGCGGTTGGACCCGGGGCGACGAGCAAGAAGATCGAGGCCGCCGGGGCCGCCACGCGGCTCTTGGGTGCGCCGGGAAGCAGGCGCAATCCCCAGAGATGGATCATGAGGACCAGTCCACCGTAGGAAGCGCTCCTAAGCCACAGATAGGGCCAGGAATCATAGCCCGCAATGGCGTAACTGATCTTGTAGGCGATCATCTGGACCGTGCGGTCGAGAAACCCCCAATCCGCCCCCGCCGTCCCGATCGGCGACAACCATTCCCAGAAGAGGCGAAGCAGGCTCTTGTTGTGGATGGCTTTGAAATAGATCGCGAAGTCGACGTCCCAATACGGCAGCCCTTGCGAGATGCACCCGGCAAACAGGAATCCAGCGATCAGCAGCGCCGGGCCGCACCAGTTTCCGCCCCCGCTATTGGAAGAACTTGATCCGCGTCGTCATTTCGGCCCCGTCTTCAGAGACCCAGCGTACAACAAGACCGGGCGGGCCCCCGGCAGCCATTCAGCCCCCAGAATCCCCGAACAACCTGGAAAGCAAGCAGTTTGACGGCAATAAGGTGTTTCGCGGGCCCGGTTCTCCGTATAATCACAGTGGCCCAGCTTGGCACGTCTCCAGGAGGATTCCAGAGTGAGCACCCAGGTTTTCTCGCCCACCACCGCGAAGGACTTTAAGGTCATCCAGCCCGAGACTACCTACGGCGGGTCCCGCATCGACCCCATGCGCAAGGGGTTGCCCAAGATCACCCAGTCGCTCTGCCCCGAGTGTACCCGGGTGATCGAGGCCCGGATCTTCGAGGAGGGCGGCAAGGTGCTCATGGAAAAGACCTGCCCGCAGCACGGCTACTTCCGGGACACGGTCTACTCGGACGTCAAGCTCTACCTGAAGATGGAGCAGTGGAGTTTTGGCGACAGCCGGGGCGTGAGCAACCCTGCCATTCCCAACGCCAGCCGTTGCCCGGACCAATGCGGCCTGTGCTCGATGCACACCAACCACACGGTGCTGTCCAACATCGACCTGACCAACCGCTGCAATCTGACCTGTCCGGTCTGCTTTGCCAACGCCAACGCCGCGGGCTACCTTTACGAGCCCAGCCTGGAACAGGTCCGCCGCATGCTCTCGGCGCTGCGCAACGAGAAACCGGTGGCCAACCGCATCATCCAGTTTTCGGGCGGGGAACCCACCATCTACCCCCATTTCCTGGAAGCCCTGCGGATGGCCGACGAGATGGGCTTCTCCCACATCCAATGCGCCACCAACGGGGTCATGTTCACCGACCTGGAATTCGCCATGCAGGCGAAGGAGGCCGGCCTCCACACCCTGTACCTCCAGTTCGACGGCGTGTGCGAAGACATTTACATGCGCACCCGCGGCGAGTCGCTGCTGGCCCAGAAGCTCGAATGCATCGAGAACGCCCGTAAGGCCGGCATGAAGATCTGCTTCGTGCCCACCATCGTCAAGGGCGTCAACGACCACCAGATCGGCGACATCATCCGCCTGGCCCTGGACAACATCGACGTGGTCAGCGCCATCAGCTTCCAGCCGGTAGCCTTCACCGGCCGGATCTCCCGGAAGGAGCTGGAGGCCAAGCGGCTCACCATGTCCGACGTGGCCCACGCGGTGCATCAGCAGACCGGCATCTGCGATCCCTACGACGACTGGATGCCGCTTTCTTGCGTGGCTCCGTTCTCGAAGTTCCTGGGCGCGCTGCGCGGCGAACTCATCCCCACCCTGAGCTCGCACCCGCACTGCGCCATGGGGACCTACATGTTCGTGGACCAGAACAAGAAGGCCACCCCCATCACCCGCTTCGTTGACATCGGCGCGTTCCTCCAGGACCTGGACACGATGTCCCGCAGCCTGGGCAAGCAGCGCATCAAGTTCTTTTCCAAGATGAAGACCTGGAACTCGCTGCGCAAACACTACCGCGAGGAGCGCGCCCCCGAGGGTCTCACCTTCAGCAAGTTCCTGGAGACCTTGCAGGGCCTCATGGACAAGGAGTACGGCCGCGGCAAGAAGGAGCAGGAGGGCTACACCTACAAGACCCTGATGGTCGCCGGCATGCACTTCATGGATTCCTACAACTACGACATCGAGCGCGTGAAACGGTGCGTGATCCACTATGCCGCCCCCAACGGCCTGATCTACCCGTTCTGCGCCTACAACTCCGGCCCGGTCTACCGCGAGAAGATCGAGCGGAAGTACTCGATGCCCTTCGACAGGCAGATCGAGTTGCTGGGCCTGGACAGCGGGTGCGGCAACGGCTCCCAGCCCCCGCTGGTAAATCTGGGGTAGTACCCCGTAAGCGTTAACGGCTCTTCTTCCAGCTCAGGATGTCCGCGGCCACGGTGTCGCCCGGGAACAGCCTTTGGGTTTCCTCGGCCAGGCCTCCGAACTCTCCCCAGTTACCGGCTTGCGCGTACACCTCCATCAACAGGGCGCGAGCGTCGTGGTGGAGCGGATCCTGTTGCAGGGATTCCCGCAGATAGCGGATACATTCGGGAATCCTGTCCTGCTCTCTCAGCCAGCGCGCGTAGTAGTACTTGGGAACCGCGTCTGCCGGCGCCAGCTCGAGGGCGCGGCGGAAATGGCTTTCCGCCTCCGCCACCCGCTTCAACCCCGAGAAGGCGATTCCCAGGTTGACCTCCAGGATGGAGTAGTTGGGTGTATAGGCCTGTGCGCGCGTGAAGTAGTCCAGCGCCCCCTGGTAATCGCCTTTCGACATCCGGGTCAGGCCGTAGTTCATGAGGCCACGGCCGTTCCGGGGACTCTTCTGGACGACGTCCAGCCACAGGGTTTCTTCCGTGCGCCAGACCTCGTTTCTGTGGTAGGCGCCGGCCGCACAAGCAGCCAGCAGGCAAACGGCCGCCGCCCATGGCGTCGCTGCCTGGAAACGCCCCAGCCGGAGGCGCCCGGCGAAGCGGTCCCATAGCAGGGCAGCCCCCCAGGTGGCGCTCAGAACCAGGCCCGCGAATGGGGCGAACATCCGGTGGTCGTTCTCGACTTCCGCCAGAGGCATTGCCGCGGTCGGGACCAGCGCCAGCAGGAACCACCAGACGCCAAACGCGATGGGACGCAATGGGCGGCGCCGGGACAGGTACACCGCTCCGCCCACCAGCACCGCAAGGAAAACGACGCCCAAGATCGCGTCCTCGTTCCAGAAGCCCTCGAACGCCGGGCGGTCCGTATCGGCAGTCAGGCCGATCGGCAGGAAGAACGAGAAGAAGTAGTGAAGCGTCACCCGCGGCTGAGTGATGAGGTAGCGGTACAGAGACGCTCCTCCCGCATTGAAGGTCTTCTGGGTCATGGCGCTGGTGAGCAGGCAATTGCCGGCTGCCAGCAGGAATGCCGGAGCGGCTCCCCGGAACGCGGTCCACGCCCTGCTCTTCTTCCAGGAAGCCACCGGCGGCGTGGGCCCATCCGCCGCTTCGAACAGGTAGATGTAAACCGCGAGGATTGCTGGGAACATCACGGCGGTCAACTTCGCGAGACCGGCGAGCGCAACGGGAACCAGGTATAGCCCCCACTTTCGCGCCCCTGGGAACCGGATGTAGAGCACCATTCCGGCCACCACTCCGAGCGCCACGTAAAGGTCGGCACGCTGAATGACGTAATTCACGGTCTCGACGCTCACCGGGTGCAGGGCGAACCAGCCGGCCGCGAACAGCGCCAGGTAGGCGTTGCGCTCCCGCGGCTCGATCCTCTGCATGACGCTGTGAAAAAGAAAGAACATCAGGACCAGCAGCAGAACGTACCAGAAGAACGTGCTGGCGTGGAAATACAGCGCCTTCAGCCCGCCGCCCAGGCGGTAATCCAGGGCCAGCGACGCGGTCAGCAGCGGCCGGTAGCTTTGGCTGGCGGGCAGCACGCTCATGGTGCGGCTGTCGGTGAAGAAGCGCGGCAGGTTCCCGAGGTTGCGGATCCACGGGTTCCCGGTCACCGTATGCCAGTCGTCGAAATGGAAGCTGTTTTGAAAATGGTTCGAGTACGTGGCCAAGAGAGCGGCGAAAAGCAGCACACTCAATCCGAGAATCCGTCTGCCGGGCGTTATCATGGTGTACCGCAAGGCTACTGTACCCCACCCGCCGCGCCCCGCGCTACCATGGGAAACGCCCATCCGGCGGAGCCGGCTTGCCGCGCGGTTAGCGCCCGGCGGAGCCGGCCTGCCGCGCGGATAGCGCCGCGCCATGGATTTCGTCGAGCAGCTCAAGTCATCCATCGATATCGTCGAGGTCGTCGGGCAGTACGTCCGTTTGCGCAAGGCGGGCACGCGCTACGTCGGCCTGTGCCCGTTTCACACCGAGAAGACGCCCTCGTTCGGCGTCCACAGCGTGCACCAGTTTTACAAGTGTTTCGGCTGCGGCGCGGGCGGCGACGCGATCAAGTTCGTCATGGAGATCGAGGGCCTCACCTTCTACGAGGCGCTCAAGGTCCTGGCCGAGCGGCATGGCATCCCCATGCCCAAGCGCGCCGAATACTCCGACCCCCAGACCAAGCTGCGCGCGGCGCTGTATCGCATGCACGAAATGGCCCGCGACCTGTTCCGCTCGGCCTTAAAGTCCGCCCAGGGCGCCGAGGCGCGCGCCTACCTTGCCAAGCGCGGCGTCGCGCCGTCCCTCATCGACGAGTTCGAGTTGGGCTACGCGGAGCCCTCCGGCCACCTGCTGGCGCGCGCCTTCGAGGCGGAAGGCTTCACAGGCGAGCAGATGGAGGCCTCCGGCCTGGTGCTCAAACGCCAGGAAGGCGCCGGCTTTTTCGATCGCTTCCGCGGCCGGCTCATGTTCCCCATCCACGACGAGCAGGCGAAGATCATTGCCTTCGGCGGCCGCGCGCTGGCCGCCGGGCAGGACCCCAAGTACCTGAACTCTTCGGACACCGAGATCTATCACAAGAGCCGCGTGCTGTTCAATCTGCATCGCGCCAAAGAGTCGATCCGCAAGACCAACCGCGCGGTCCTGGTCGAAGGCTACATGGACGCGATCGGCGTGTGGAGCGCCGGCGTGCGCGAGGTCGTGGCCTCCTGCGGCACCTCGCTGGGCAGCGAGCAGGTGCGTTTGCTGCGCCGCTATTCCGAGCGCATCGTGGTGAACTTCGATCCCGACCCGGCCGGCGTCAAGGCGGCCGAGGGCTCCATTCAGATGCTGCTCGCGGAAGGCATGAAAGTGCGCGTGCTGGAGCTCGAGGGCGGCCACGACCCCGACGAGTACATCAAGCAGAACGGCGCCGAGCTGTACCGCGCGCGGGTTGAAAAAGCGCCGGGCTACTTCCTCTGGCTGGCCGACCGCGCCCGCGCCAGCTACGACATGCGCACCGCCGAGGGCCGCATCGCCGGGCTAAAATTCCTGCTGGCCGCCATTGAGCGGGTCTCCGACAAGCTGGAGCGCGCCTCCATCGCCGAAGAGATCGCCAACTATTTACAAATCGAACGCGGCCTGGTGCTCGAGAGCTTCCGCAAGGCCGCCGCCGAGCGCCGCGAGAAATCTTTCGCCGCCGTGAAGGAGTTGCCGCGCCCGGTCGAGCGCATCCTGCTCAACGCGCTGCTGGCGAGCCCCGAAGTTCGCCGCGTGGTCTCGCCGCGCCTGAAGGCCATGCCGGCCTGCGAGCAGTTCGTCACGCGCCGCATTTTCCAGGCGTTGTTTGCCATCGACGAGACCCAGGCTCCCTTCCGCTTCGCGGAACTGGAAGCGCGCCTCGCCGAGCCCGATAGGGAGTTGCTCGCCAGCGTCGCTTTTGCCGATAAGCCAGATGACGAAGAGTATTCGCTGGAGCAGGCGGTCGAGTGCCTGCGCCGGCTCGAACAGGACGACCGGGAGGCCCAGCGGGCCGCACTCAAGGCACGCATCAAGGACGCCGAGCGTGCTGGTATGCTGGAGGAAGCTCTGCGCATCGCGGAGGAGCTTGCCCGCCTCGAGCGGGCCTGAGTGCGGGCCGATGCGGTGTTGTACAATGGCGGGAAGTTGACAGTGGGGTTCCGGTGGCGCTCGAGGACAAATACGACCGTCTGAAACAACTCATGGACGCGGGGAAAGAGAAGGGCTACGTCCTGTACGACGAAGTCAGCGAGCTTCTCCCCGACGACATCACGCCCGGGCCCGAGCTGGACGAGCTGCTGGTAAACCTGGACGGCGCCGGCGTCGAGATCCTGGAAGAGCCCAAACTCGAGAAGGTAGGCGAGACCGAAGATCTCATCGACCTCGAGCTGGGCCAGGAATTCACCGACAAGACCAACGACCCGGTGCGCATGTACCTGCGCGAGATGGGCACCGTGCCGCTGCTCACGCGCGAGGGCGAAATCGAACTGGCCAAGCGCATCGAGCGCGGCCAGAACGCCGTCCGCAAGTCCCTGTCGCGCTCCGCGCTCATCACGCGCGAGGTGCTCAACCTGGGCGACGACCTGGTGCGCGGCGCCGTCTCGGTGCGCGACATCCTCGTGCTCCCGGACCTGGTCGTCGCGGAAGATTCGCTGGATACGCAGAAGCAGGAAATCGTAGAGATCGTCGAGGAAGTCGAGCGCCATTACCGCAAGGCCCAGCAGTTCCGCCAGAAGATGCTGGCCATCCCGCGTTCGATGAAACCCAAGCAGTACCGCACGCTGCGCCACGGCCTGGCCCGCGCCACGGTGCGCATCTCGCGGCTCATCCGCTCGATCCCCTGCAGCCCCCAGGTGGAGCACCGGCTGGTGGATTGCGTGCGCCGCGTGGTGGAGGAGTTCAAGCCGCTGGAGCGCGAGGTCGCGCGTGTCCAGCGGCGCCTGGAAGAAGCCGCCAGTTCCCAGTCGGTTTCGCTGCGCGAGCTGCGCAAGGAATCCCGCCAGTACAACCAGCGCATCCAGCAGCTCGAGGAGGAGTGCGGCGCATCCGCCACCGAGCTGCGCCGGACCTTGCAGATCGTCGAGCGCGGCGAGCAGGAGGCCGACAGCGCCAAGAAACAGTTGATCGAGGCCAACCTCCGCCTGGTGGTGTCCATCGCCAAGCGCTACACCAACCGCGGCCTCCAGTTCCTGGACCTGATTCAGGAAGGCAACATCGGCCTCATGAAAGCGGTGGACAAATTCAATTACCGCCGGGGCTACAAGTTCTCGACCTACGCCACGTGGTGGGTGCGGCAGGCCATCACCCGCGCCATCGCCGATCAGGCCCGCACCATCCGCATCCCGGTGCACATGATCGAGACCATCAACAAGCTGGTCCGCACGCAGCGCCGGCTCCAGCAGGAACTGGGGCGCGAGCCCACCACCGAGGAAATGGCCAAGAAGATGGACCTGCCGGTGTCCAAAATCCGCAAGGTGCTGCGCATCGCCCAGGAACCCATCTCGCTGGAAACGCCCGTCGGCGAGGAGGAAGAGTCCCATCTCGGCGACTTCATCATCGACCGCCGCGTGGTCTCGCCTTCCGAGGCGGTGATCAATCTCAACCTGCGCGAGCAGACCGCCGAGGTCCTCAAGACCCTCAGCCCGCGCGAGGAGAAGATCATCAAGATGCGCTTCGGCCTGATGGACGGCAGCGAACACACGCTGGAGGAGGTCGGCCAGCACTTCGCCGTCACTCGCGAGCGCATCCGCCAGATCGAGGCCAAGGCCCTCCGCAAGCTCCGCCACCCCAGCCGCAGCCACCGCCTGCGAGCCTTTCTCGACGCCAGCCTGGAAGAGTAGGCGGCCTCGAACCATGAAGCGTGCAGCGCTCACGGCCGGCCTGGTGATGGCAATCGCTTTGGCGGCGCCGCCGCTGGCCAAGACTGAGGCCGAGAGAAGAATCCTCGCCGTCCTGGACCAGGCGCGCAGCTCTGGCGAGGTATACCTCGAGGTCCCAATTGCCGACGGCAGAATGCTCCGTCTGCTCACCGAGGCGGCCGGCGCCAGGAACGTGGTCGAAATCGGCACCTCTACCGGTTACTCCGGGCTGTGGCTTTGCCTTGCTCTTCAGAAGACTGGAGGCAAGCTCACGACCTTCGAGATCGACCCAGGCCGCGCTGCGGAAGCTCGTAAGCACTTCCAACAAGCCGGAGTCGGCCCGATGGTCACGGTGGTCGAGGGCGACGCCCACGAGAACGTGAAGCGGCTGAAAGAGCCTATCGACGTGGTCTTCATCGACGCGGACAAGCAGGGCTACGTGGACTACCTGAGCAGGCTGTTGCCCCTGGTACGTCCGGGTGGCCTGATCCTGGCCCACAACGTGGATTCAGCGCCCGAGTATGTCCGGGCCGTCACGACCAATCCGGACCTGGAGACGGTTTTCTACATGCAAGGCGCGGGACTGGGCGTGACGCTCAAGAAGCGCTGAGACCGCTAATACACCTGTCTCACAATCCCCGCGATCGCTTCCGGCACCAGGTGCTCCCACGGCTCCCCGCGACTGATCCGCCCTCGCACTTCGCTCGCGGAGAGCTCGTCGTAGTCCTGCTCCATCGCCAGCGCATGAACCCGGTCGCGCATCTGGGAAGGCGGCTCGTAGATCCCCTTGCGAGGAGCCACGAGGAGCTGGTATTCGCGAAGCTGCTCTAAGAACGCGCCCGGCCGCCCGTAATCCCAGTTCACCACGCGCTCGGCCGCGTCCCGCCCACATAGGAAGTACAGCTCCGCGCCCGCGCTATAAGCCTCCCGGCACTCCCGCGCGATCTCGATGAACAGCCCCTTGTCGCTGGCCGCGATCGAGAAGCGCGGTTCCTCCCCGATCGCCGCTTCGAGCATGCGCAGGCGATCCTCGATGCGCGCGCCCTCCCAGCCCTTGTGCGGAAGCGTGCGCGGCAGCACGAATACCACCTCATCCACCACCGCCAGACCCGCGCGCGCCAGTGCCAGGTGCGCCCGCGTGGGAGGATTGAACGTCCCCGGAAACACGCCCACCCGCCGCGCCTGGCCCACCGCCCGCCGGAAGAACTCCATGCACCTATCATAGGAACGCCTGCGGTACAGTAGAAGTGAAATGTTCTCCTGGATCTGCCCGAAGTGCGGGAAGGAGGTCCCGCCCGCGTACTCGGAATGCCCTGACTGCGCCGCCAAGGACCTAGCCGCGCCCGAACCCGCCGCCGCTCCCACTCCGGCCCCGCCGCGCTCCGCCCGTCCGGAGCCACGGCGCCGGGCTGTTCCCACCTGGCTCGTGACCCTGATCAGCGCCGCCGCGCTGATCGGCGCTGGAACCGCACTCCTCCTGATCCGCTCGGCGAAAACCGCGACTTCCCCGCCCCGCCCTTCCGCGACGCTCGAAACGCCGTCCGTGCCGGCGCTGAGCGCAACCCAAGCCAGCGCGCTGGCGAAGAACGTCGAGCTTACCGGTTTCCGCCTCACCGAGGACGCCAAACAGAAAGCCGTTCTTCAGTTCGTGGCCGTGAACCACTCCGCGGGCGATCTCGGCGAAATCAGCGCGAAGGTCAATCTGAAAGCTGTCAGCACGCAGCAGAGCCTGCAGCCCGTCGGGACCTTTGTGTTCCGAGCCACCCTCGGCCCTTACGAATCCAAGGAACTCACGGTCCCGCTCGACACCAAGCTGCGGGTCTACGAACTGCCCGACTGGCAGTTCCTCCGCGCCGAGATCGCGGGCCAGTAGGCGTCCCAGCATGTCCGCGCGAACCGGAATCAAACGCCCCAAGACCGCCGCGGAGCGCGGAGCCCGCCTCCGGAAGATCCTCGAGATCCTCGACCGCGCCTACCCGCAGGCCACCTGCGCGCTGATTCACCGCAACCCCTGGGAGCTGCTGGTCTCGACCATCCTCTCGGCTCAGTGCACCGACAAGCGCGTCAACGCGGTTACGCCCGGTCTGTTCTCGAAGTATCCCACCGTCGCCGACTTCGCTCACGCCAATCAGGCCGAGCTGGCCCAGGACATCCGCTCCACGGGTTTCTTCAACAACAAGGCCAAAGCCGTCATTGGCGCAGCCAGGAAGATCCTGACCGATTTCGGAGGGAAGATCCCCCGCACGATGGAGGAAATGCTCACCCTCCCCGGGGCGGCCCGCAAGACCGCCAACGTGGTTCTCGGCACCGCTTACGGCATTCCCAGCGGGATCGTCGTCGATACCCACGTCCAGCGTCTGGCCCGCCGTCTGGACCTCTCCAAACAATCCGACCCGGTCAAGATCGAGCAGGACCTCGTGCGCAGCATCCCTAAGGAGAAGTGGATCCTCTTCTCCCACCAGCTCATCCACCACGGACGGGCGCTGTGCATCGCGCGCAAGCCAAACTGCGCCAAGTGCCCGCTCGAGGCCGTCTGTTACTCCGCGGACAAGACCGCGGGCTGACGCTCAGCCCCCACCGCGGCCCGCGACACGGCGGAGCGGCTACTTGCGGATGAACCGGACCGCGCTCACGCGGCCCCCTCCCACCGTCAGTCCGGTAATCCGGCCGGATTCGCCGCGCACGAACTTCACTTCCTGCATGAACCACACCGCGCCTTTGAACTGGTCCTTCGCCACCGGAGTGAGTTCGATCTCGCCATGATGCGCATGGTCGGCGACGAGCTTCCCGTCCTTGGCGGCGATCGTGTACTGCGTTTCGAGTTCGTCGCTCCAGTACGCCCCGGAGTACTGCGCCAGATCCTTGGGATCGGGTGGCGCGACGGCGATGCGCTCGCCTCCCATCGCGACTTCCGCGGCAGGTTTTGGGTTCACCGCGTCGGAGGTCATCTTCCCGCCGGCAAACACCGCCGCGACCTGGTTCGCAATTTGCCCGGGGCTGAAGCTCGCCAGGTTGCTCACCACCGCCACGCCCAGCGCCGGTTCGGGGAACCAAACCACATAGCTGCGGTACCCGGCGTCTCCGCCCCCGTGGGAAATGGTCCTCAACCCGCGATACTTGCCGACCGAGACGCCGAGCGCGTAGTCGATCTTCTTGCCGTCGGCCAGAACCGCCTGTTCCTGCAACCGCTCGACCGCCGCGCGCCCGCCGACCTTCGGTTCGCGGAAGTTGTCGAGCCACTTCACCAGGTCGGGTGCGGTGGTGAACAGGCTGGTGGCGCCCACGTTGGCGTAATTCAGCGGCTCCGCCCGATAGCCGTCTTTCACCTTCTCATACGAGTACGCCCGGTCCGGGACAATGCGCCGGTGGTCGTCGTGGAAGTGCGTGCGGGCCATGCCCAGCGACCGGAAGATGCGCTCGTCGCAGAATTCCGGGAACGGCTTGCCGGATACCCGCGCGACGATCTCGGCCGCCAGCGTGTAGCCGCCGTTCGAGTACAGGTGGCGGGTCCCCGGCGGAAAATTCAGCTCCTTCTGATGAAACAGCATCCGCAGGATCTGCTTTTGCGTGATCACGTCATCCATCCGCCATCCGGCCAGCGACAGGGTCTGCCACTGGTCGCGGATGCCACTGGTGTGCTGGAGCAGGTTGCGGATCGCGATCTTGCGGCCGTAATCCGGGAGCTCGGTCAGATACTTGTGGACGTCGTCCTCCAGGGACAGCTTCCCGTCCTGCTCCAACAGCACCAGCGCCATCGCGGTGAATTGCTTCGACACCGACGCGACATGGAATATGGTCTGGGGAGTAACGGGAATGTTGTACTCCAGGTTGGCCAGGCCGTAGCCTTTCTCATACACCAGCCTGCCTCCCTGGATCACGGCCACCGCCGCTCCGGGCGTGCCCGGCTTGTTCCACTCCTGAAAGATATCGTCAACCCGTTTGGCCCGGTTGTCTTGGGCGACCAGAGCCGCTACGGCGCTTGCGAGGATAATGACGGCGCGGAGAATCATACGACGATGATATCGTGGCGCAGGCGGTTCCGCCTGTGCCGCCGGTCACCTCACGACGCCGTACTTCTTCAGGATCTCCACCACGCGCTCGACCGGAATGGCTTCCCCGCCCTCTCTCCTTGACCTGACCGCGGTAGCGCGAAGCAGCGAGTTGTAGACCGCCTCCTCGGTGGCTTCCAGGGCCGCCTGAAACAGCGGAGAAACGGCTTCTGAGGGCAGGATCGTGCGCGTCTGGGGAGCAGTCTCGCCAGCGCGCACGCGCAGGCCCGCAGCGGTCGTGAAGGCGATGGCATAGTCGCCGCTGCCGCTGCTGAAGGACGAACCGGCACGACCGATCCCGAACACGGCGCGGGCGGCCAGGCGGCGGCAGTCGCGCGCGTCGATCGGTGCGTCGGTGCCAACGATGATCATGCAAGAGCCGCCAGCGCGATCGGCGTGATCCTCGACACGCTCTCCGGACGCGCTCGAGAAAGCGTACCGGCCCAGCTCCTTGCCCACGGGCGCGCCAGCAATGGTCAGCACCCCGCCAAAATTTGTCTGGACGAGAACGCCGACCGTATAGCCGCCATAGCGCGCGGGAAGCTTGCGCGAGGACGTGCCAATGCCGCCCTTCCAGCCAAAACAGATCGTGCCGGTTCCCGCACCGACCGAGCCTTCCTCCACCGCCCCGCTCCTGGCATTCCGAATCGCCTCCAGGACGTGCTCCCGCTTCACGTGCAGGCCACGAATGTCGTTCAGCGTGCCGTCGTTGGTCTCGCCGACCACCGCGTTCACCGAGCGGACGCCGGCGTTGCCGGCGAGAGCCAGAGTGTACGCGACCACCGCCTCGACGGCGGCCCCGACGCTCAGCGTGTTGGTGAGAACGATGGGTGTCTCGATCGTGCCGAGCTCGTTCACTTGGGTCGCCCCAGTGAGTTTGCCGTAGGCATTGCCAACGAAGACGGCGCCGGTGACTTTCTCCTGGAAGAGGTTGCCTCCATGCGGCAGGATTGCCGTGACCCCGGTGCGCACGCTGTCGCCCTGGATGAGAGTGACGTGGCCGACCCGCACATCCTCGAGATCCGTGATGGCGTTCAGTGGGCCCGGAGAGAAAACGCCGGGAGCAACCCCGATCTCCCGCGCGCGCGGGCGGCGCGCTGGGTCCGGCGTCGTCTGGCCCACACCGGGCGCGGCCAGCAGCACCCAGATTCCGAAGCCAGGCAGGCATGGGTACGTTGCGCGCATGAAGCTTCTCTTATGGTCCGCTCTTCTCCGCCCCGCGCCGGAAGTCGTACAGGTAAATCGAATACCCGATTTTGGCCATCGGTTGGCGCGCCCGCAGCCATGCAAACCTGTCCCGGCCCACGTAGGCGCCCTCCAGTTGAGTGGCGCTGATCGCCGCCACGCAGTCCATCTCCTCCCGCTGGGCCGTCTCCGCGGTGGTCGGCAAATACAGGTAGTCGATCTTGTAGTACTGCAAGCGGGCGCGGCCAAAATAGCAGATGCACAGCCTCTTCATATCGTGCGCGGCCAGGTACTTCTTCAGATTGTTCAGGTCCTGCCCCCAGTCGAGATTCGAGTCCACCAGGTAGTGCGGCCCGTTGTCCGGTCCGCCCGCGAACCCATTGAAGAACGCAAGATAGTGCGGGTAAATCGCCACCGACTCCACCGCCAGCACCAAAGCCAGGACCCCCAGCGCCCGCTTCCCCCATGCCTTTCGCGTGAGCGCCGCCGCGAGAGCGATGAACAGGAACGGATACACCGGCAGGATGTGCCGCACCCCGAGGTTCACGTGGCTCCGCATGCACAGCGCGAAGTACACCAGGGGCGGCAGCAGCAACACCATCCATTCGAATGGCACCTCGCGGATCCGCCACCGCCGCGGCCCCGCCCGCGCCAGCGCCACCAAACCGATCCCGGCGCACAAGGCCATTAAAATGAGCACCGCCGCCGGAGTTTTCACCGCGAACGCCACCGGGAAGTAATACCACCACCCCGAGTGCGACCGCATCCCCATCAGGTACGCGTCGTGTCCAATCGAGTCGTGCACCGCGAAGTCGTGCAGCCCCACCAGGTACGGGTGCGCGGGCAGACCCAGCTTCTTCCCCACCTCCGCCATGATGATTCCCACTGTGGTCGAGCGGTCCACCACCCGCCTCAGTCTGGTCGCGTGGAAGGAGCGAATGGTCTCCGGGCCGTATGCCAGCCCCACCATCGCCACCGAGATCGCGCCCGCCACCGCCACGCTGGCCGCGAAATGAAGCACCGTCAGCCGCCCGCGGCCTTCCTGCCAGCGGCGAAACCAATACAGCGCCGCCAGCACCGGCAGCAGAAACACCGCCGAGAACTTGGTCAACAGCGCCAGGCCCAACACCACGCCGGCGATCGCCAGGTCGCGCCACCGCTTGGTCTCGACGAACCGTGCCCACGCGATGCACGCAAGAAAGATGAACGCCGCCGCCATCACATCGCCGGTCACGTAGCGTCCGTGCGCGATCAGGTTCGGGTCGAACGCGTACAGCCACAGCGCCCCCACCGCCGCCGCCGCGCCGAACTTGCGCCGCGTCCAGAGCGCCACCGCCAGGCCGAGTGCCAGCGTCACCGCGATGGTCACCGACCGCGCCACGAACAGCATCCGATCCGCCGGGACGCGGTTCTCGTACAGGAACACGTCGCCGAAGACTACCTGATCGCCCTCTTTCCACGACGCATCTTCCAGCGGCAGCCGCGGGTCCAGTGCCAGCAGCGGCAGCGCGCACAGCAGTTTGAACAGCGGCGGATGCTCGCGGTTCAGCTTGTAGTCGCCCGTCTTCAGGTAGGAATAGCCCGCGGCCAGGTGGATGCCTTCGTCCCAGGTCTGCGTTTCCTGGAGCACGGAGGTGACTTGCGCCGCGGCCATGGCCATCAAGAGCAGCCCGGTCGCCAGCCAGAACCAGTGCTTACGGATCATCGCTTCTGTTTCGGTGAGAGCCGCAGGCGCGCCATCAGCGCCAGCGTCTTCAGTACCGTCCGCGGCACGTTCATTTTGCTGGCGCCTCCCTTCCGGTCGTAGCGCAGCACCATGGGCACCTCGGACATCCGCGCTCCTGCCCGCGCCAGCTTGAGCAGGATCTCGGCCATCGACGCAAAGCCCCGCTCGGTCACCAGCTCGTCGCGGTATCGCTCGAAGGCCTTCGCCAGAATCCCGGCGCGGTAGGCGCGGAATCCGCTGGTATAGTCCCGCACGCCACGAATCGGAAAGAAAACCCGGTACAGCACACGCGCCCCAAAACTCATCAGACGCCGGAACCCGCTCAGCCCCACCACGCCAGCGCCCGCGCGGTAGCGGGAGGCAATCACCACGTCGTAGCCCTCGCCGATGCGCGGAATCATCTCCAGGATCAGCTCCACCGGGTGGGTGTCATCGGCGTCCATGGTGACGATGATGTCCTCGGGCGCCGCCGTCCTCGCCGCCAGCTCGAGCGCATCGCGAATGGTCTCGCCCAGCCCGCGGTTGACTTCATGCTTTAGCGTCGCCAGCGGCAGCCGCCGCGTCCAATCCTCAATCACCCTCGAAGTCCCGTCCGCGCTGCCATCGTCGACCACCACCGCGCGGATGCTGTGTCCCGCCCCCCCAACCACCCGCTGGAAGCTCTGGAGTACCCGCGGCAGAGCCCGCTCCTCGTTGTAGGCTGGCAGCGCCAGCACGATCTGCACCTAGCGCGCCCTCCCCTTCCTCAAGTCGTAGACGTAGATCGAATACCCCACCTTGGCGATCGGCTTCTTTTCCCGCAGCCAACTGAACGTCCCCGGAGTAATGTACACGTCGTGGAGTTGCGTTACGCTGATCGCCGCCAGGCAGTCCAGGTTCTTCCGCAGCTCCACATCCTTGGTCTCGGGCAGGTAGACATGGGGACCCATGTAATATGCCAGGCTCGCCGTCCCGAAATAGGTGAAGCACACCTGGCCCTTCCAGCCGGTCGAATCGATGTACTTCCGCAGCTTCTTGAGGTCCTGCCCCCAATCGATGTTGGAATCGGCCAGGTAGCGCGGCCCGTTTCCGGGTCCTCCCGAGACCGTGTTGAAAAACGCCAGGTAGTCGGGGTAGATCCGCACCGTCTCGAAAAGCTGAATCGCCACCACGGCCGCAATCAGCCACACCTTCGGTTTCCGCATCACCACCGCTGCCAGCAGAATGAACAGGAACGGATACACCGGCAGGAGATACCGCACGCCCAGATTCACGTGGCTGGTCAGCAGGATCGCGCCATAGACCACCACGGGCGTTACCAGCGCCACCCACTGGAACGGGAGACTCTTCAGAGCCGCGACCGTCAGGGAGCGGTAACCCCGCGCCAACCGCCAAACCCCAATCCCCAAGCACACCACCAGCAGCAGCAGCACCGCCGTCGGGGTCTTCACCGCGAACACCACCGGGAAGTAGTACCACCACCCGAACATCGAGGTCTTGCCCAGCAGATACGCGTGGTGCCCCCCCGTGTCGAACTCGCTCACTCGGTCTAACCCCACCAGGTACGGGTGCGCCGGAAGATCGAAGAAGTAGCCCATCGCCCGCAGCCCCGAGTGGATCGGGTTCCAACCGCTCGCCGCCCTCATCTCGTCGGTCAGCGCCGGCCCGCCCAGCGAGCTTAGCGTCTCCGGTCCGTATACCGCCCCGATCACCAGGACGCCAATCACCGCCAGCGTCGCCAGAGATACCAGGCAGTGCTTAAGCGACAGCTTTTTCCCCGGCGGAGGTTCCAGCGCGCCTTCCTGCCACCATCGGAACAGGTACAGCAGCACTACCACCGGGATCAGGAACAGCGCGGAGTACTTGCTCACCAACCCCAATCCCAGCAGCAGCCCCGCCACCACCAGGTCTCGCCGCCGCTTGGTCTCCAGGAACTTCGTCCACGCGGTCACCACCACAAACGCGAAGAACGTCACCATCAGGTCGTTGGTGACGTACCGCCCGTGCGCGATCACGTTGGGGTCCGTGGCGTACAGGAACAACGCCCCCAGCGCCGCCGCGGTCCCGAAGTGCCGCCGCGTCCATAGCGCAATGGCCACTCCCAGCAGCAATGTCAGCAGCATGGTGGGGATGCGTCCGTACCTCAGGATCTGTTCCGGCGATACCCGGTTGCGGTCCATGAACTCGCCGCTGAACTCGATCTGCCAGCCGTTCTTCCAGAATTCGTGGTCCAGCGGCAGGCTCGGGTTCAGCAGCAGCAGCGGAACCGCCGCCAGCAGCTTGAACAGCGGCGGGTGCTCCCGGTTCATCCTGAAGTCGCCGGTCTTCAGATAGCTGTAGCCGGCCGCCAGGTGGATGCCTTCGTCCCAGGTCTGCGTTTCGCCCGCCGCGGTCACCACCAGCACCACACCCATCGCCGCCAGCAGCCCCGCCACCGCGGCCCGGAAGCGCCAATCCTTCGGCATCTTCATGGTTTCTCCGCCAGTACCGTGCCGGTCTGTGGGTCGCGGAAGAGCGTCCGCAGTTGCCGCTTCTCGACCAGTCCGGCGTCTCCCACCAGCAGGTAGTAGTAGTCGAAATCGCCATCTGCGTGCCGCAGGTCCACCGGTTTCAACCAGTCCAGGCGGAATCGCCGCCGGTAGAAGTTCGAGCCCGGCTCCAGCGGCCAACTGACTCCCAGTCGCACCTCCCCCCCTGCGTGCCGCGCCTTAATCAGCCGCACCACGTCCCGGGTGCATCGCTCTCCCATCCACTCCGAGTAAAACGACGTCGTGAACCCTCCGGCGAACATCGCCACCGAAAACAGCGCGAACACCAGCGCCGGGATGGCCGCATACTTCTTCCCAGTGAGGAGGAGCACGGCCAGCGTCGTCAGCGGCACCCAATAGATGCCCGTCCTGCCGAACGGATACAGAGCCCCAAACAGATGCCGGGGGACGACCATCATGAGCAACATCAGCGCCACCGTCCCACCCAGGAGCACCAGAACCCGATCATTCTTCTCGAGCGCCGCGAACCGGCGCAACCGCACCCACCGCCGGACCGTGAGCGCCGCCAGGGTCAGCGTCGCCAGCAGAAACGTCGGCACGATCACCGCCCACAGCGCCCGGTACCACCACTGGAACAGGGGCAGGTACCGGCCCGCCGTCCAAATCCTCGGATTGTGGTAGAAGCTCACGGCGACCAGCCCCGATGCGAGCTTGTCGATCTGGCGCGTGCCGTAGAAGAAATTCTCCCGCGCCGCGTGGCTCAATGGCAGCACCAGCAGCACGAACGCGGTGACGATTCCAGGTCCGCCCAACTGATCGATCACCAGCCAAATCCCGCGCCGCGCCTCGCCCGGCTTCCCGCTCATCCATCCCTCGACCGCCAGAATCCCCGCCACCACTGCCGCCAGCGCCACCGCCGGATACAAGAACACCAGCGTCGCCGCCACCGACAACCCCAACCCGATCCCCGCCTTGAATAACCGCCCTTCGTCCCGGTCCCCGAGGTAGAACACCAGGTGGGTGAAGGCCCACATCATAAACCC
Organism: Bryobacteraceae bacterium; assembly: GCA_049512775.1. GTDB lineage: Bacteria > Acidobacteriota > Terriglobia > Bryobacterales > Bryobacteraceae > Fen-330. Next base: position 5,852 of record JBEKWU010000073.1, on the reverse strand, counting down.
TAGTCCCAGGCCGTATCCCCGCGCCGCCGAGAGGTAGTCCATAACCCCGGGATTTAATCCCAGCGCCAGCACCGAGAGCACCAGCAGCCAGCCCGTCCCGAACAGATACCGCAATAGCCGGTAGCCCGACACCAGGTACAGCAGCCCGCCCAAAACGGTCGGCAGCCGCAGCGTGAACTCCGACAACCCGAACACCCCGATCGAGATCTTCGAGAGAACCGTCTGAAGCACGTGGTTCGTCGCATCGTAGGCGGCAAACATCCGGGAAATCGGTTCCGCGATGAACATCTCGTAGTTGCGCGCCTCATCGATCGTAACCGACTGGGTCCAGGCCCGGTACACGTTGACGGCAAACAGGATCGCCACCGCGCCGATCGCCACCGCCTCCGGCGCCGTCACCTCGATTCGCTTGCTCGACACAGGACCACCATTGTACCGATTCCCCGCCACATGCTTTTGTCCGGACGGGTCTCCACAACACTGCCAACCCTCAATGCACAACTCATCGATTCCCCCTGTGGCGCAGGCGCCTCCGCCTGCGTCCCCGAGCTGAGCAGGCCGTGACAGCACGTCTCAAATCAGGTTGTGAGCGAGCCTGGGATTTCGCGACAGCCATGTGACCACTGAAACAAAAGGGGATTCCGGCCCTAATATCATATACTTGGTGGGAAGAATCAGAAGGCCGCTGTCGCCAGGTCTCCAACCCGTTCAGGTTAGGGTGTCCGTATCCAGTCCGTGGAGGAATCGGAATGCGTACCGGAAATCTCCTCTTGCTGCTCACGCTTTCGCCCCTGCTGCTGCCCGCCCGAAATGACCGCGGCGCGATCTCAGGCAGAGTAACCAACCCGGAAGGTATCGTCCGCATCATTGCCACAAGCCTGAACACCGGCGAGTAGTTCTCCTCCGCGGCCGATGGCGCCGGCGAGTTCACACCAGGCCACACGCCAGACCGAAGGCACCATCCTCAAGACCACCGATGGCGGCGTCACCTGGAATGGCCAGGATCCCGGCGTGACGGACGCCTTGAACGGCCTGTTTTTCCCGAACGCCAACCAGGGCTGGGTAGTGGGAGACAACGCCACGATTCTGCGCACCACCGACGGCGGCGCCCATTGGTCCAAGAACACCCCGGTGACCATGAGCGGCGGCGCGCTCGAGGCCATCCAGTTCCCGAACCCCTCCACCGGCTGGCTCACCGGCCACGACGGCCTCCTATTCCAGACGACCGATGCGGGCGCGCACTGGCAGTCTGTGAGCTCCGGCACCGGCGGTCGATCTTCTGGGCCTCAGCTTCCCCGACGCACAGCACGGTTGGATCGTCGGGGACTTCGGCACGATCCTGAGTTATGCCGGTGACCGCACCCCCGCCGGCAAGCCCGCCGTCTTCGCCGCCGTCAACGCCGCCAGCTATGCGAATCAGACCTCCCCGGCCGCCTGGATCGCCATTTTCGGAGCCAATCTGTCGGCCACGACGCGCTCCTGGACCCTGAGCGACTTCACCAACAACAAGCTCCCTACCCGCCTCGATGGCGTCTCCGTCTCAGTGAACGGCAACCCGGCGTATCTCTCCTACATCAGCCCGGGGCAGATCAACGCCATGTTTCCCGATGACGGCTCTACCGGGCAGGTCTCCGTTCAGGTCACCAACTCGCAGGGCTCCAGCGGTTCGCTGCTGGCGCAAAAAGCCGCGTATTCGCCCGCCCTATTCCGGTTCCCGGACCCGGACAGGCAATACGTCATTGCCCAGACCACCGACGGCAAACCGGTGGGCAACTTCAAGGTCGGGTACGACCAGGGGATTCCCTCCCAAGTGCGCGAGGCCCACCCCGGCGATATCCTCACGCTTTACGGCACCGGCTTCGGGCCCACCAGCCCGGCGCTTCCCTCCGATACGCTGGTCGGAACCCCAGCGCTGCTTGCCTCTCCGGTAACCTTCCGCATCGCAGGGACCGTGGCGGAGGTCCAGTGGGCTGGCATGATCGAATCCGGCCTGTATCAGTTCAACATCAAGGTGCCCAACGTGGCCGGCGGCGATCTGGTGATTGTGGCCGAAATCGCGGGCTACCGCAGCCAGGGCGACTGCGTCCTCTCTGTAAGTCAACCTTGACGGTGCGCCAGATCGGCGCGATGGGGAAGCTCCCCCCACCTCTACCGCTTGGGCTCGCCGGCCCGCACCAGCGCCTGCGCCCGCTGCGGATTCGCGATCAGCTTCTTCACCGTCTCGTTGAGCTGCCGTTGGTCGCCCGGCACCGTCGTGTACGACAGCCGGATGAACCGCTCCACCTGCGGCGTCAGCTTCTCGTCCAGCCGCCGCAGCTTCGTTTGCAGCCGGTAGTTCGCCGCTTTGTCCCGGTTCTGCTTGATCGCCGCCTCGTACTGCTTCCGGGCCTGCGGATCCTTGATCACGGATGGGTCGGCCCCCGGCGGATACTGCGCGCCTCCCGACGGCGGCGGCGTCACGCTGACCCTCGGCCGGTCGTTCGGATCGAACCGCGGATCGAGGTTCTTGTCGATCGCGGCCAGCAGCCTCAGCCATAGCTGCAGCGTCTCCTGCCGCAGGGCCAGCCGCTTGAGACCCTCCTCCTCTTGGGCGAGATCCACCTCGACCAGTTGGTCGGCCGCCCCCTGCAACTTCTCCGGATCCTTTTCCTTTTCAAACTCGGCGACGAGCGCCGCCGCGCGCGCGGTGATGTCCGACATAGCCTTCCTTTTGGCGCCGGTCTGGGCCGGCGAGAGCGCCCCGCCTGCCGCGAGCGCCATGATCGATATGGCCAGAACTCGAATCACGCTCAATACCCGGAGTCCTCGTCACTCAGGTGCGTCGTTTCCGAGGCCCCTCCCTTGCTCGTCGTGCAGTCGCCGCTGGCGGTCACCTCGTGGCGCTGCTCGAAATCGGGCATGGCTTTCTCCGCCCCGCCGCCCACTCGAAACTCCCACGTGATCGGGAACGTCATCAGCCCCACGGACGGTGTCGGCACACCCGGGTACCCGGAGTAGATCTCATCATGGCAGTCCGCCGGCGATCCCAGGCCCTCGCAGCACTCCTGCACCGTGAACCAATCGCTCTCGTTCTGGGGCTCCGGTTGATGCCTGGTGCCGTTGAAACCTGAAAAGTAGCCCGTGGCCGTCGCCGCCGAGTTCTTCTCCCGCACCTCGATGTTATGGAACGACACGCTGTTCGGCAGCACGTAGGGCCGGGCCAGAAAACCGCAATCGGGCTTGTTCTTCATGTGGCGAACCAGCGAGGTTCGCGACATCATGATGCCCGACGGCTCCACCACCGTAAACGTGATGTCGCAACAGCACCCGGCGCCCACGGCCGTGACGGTGGCGCTACCCGCGCGCTCGCCGGCCCGGAAGGTCACGCTGGCGCCGCTGGAAGGGCTCACGGTTCCCGCACCGCTCACCGACCACGTGGCCGGCGCCGGATCCACCGTGAGCGTCACCTCCTCTCCCACCCCGACCGTCGTGCGCGTGCGGTCCGGGGGGACCGAGGCCGTCGTCTCCGAGGTGATCGTGCACTGGGTGCAGGACGTCGATGCGCTGTCGGTATCGGTGGAAGGATTCGAGCCGCTCTCGGGATCGCTGGAGTCGCCGCTGCAACCTGACATGGGATTAGCCTTTGCTCCGGTTTTCTAGCGCCTGCCGCAGATACGTCTGGGTCCGCGCCGTCAGACGTTCCAGGCGCGCTTTCGGTTCGCCCCCGCCTTCCAGGCTCGCCGCCACCCAGGGGAACAATGGGTCCGTCAGCACTCCGGACCCGAAGGCGAACATCAGCCCGAGCAGGAGCGGCGGACCTTCCGGCGTGGGCAGGCTGCACCGCGCCGAAGCCTGCTGGGCCTGTTGCACCAAATTCGTGAGCGCCGTCGCGCCCGCATACGCGCACTTGCGCGGGTGCAGCTTCTGCAGCCAGGGAATCGCCGACGACTCCAACGACCGTCCCACCGCCGTCAACTCCTGCGGCAGCGCTTTGACGATGTGCTCGAGACCCTTGCCCACGTGCTCGCCGCCCCTCCCATACACCAGGTCCAGGTACGTCGTCACGTGCAGGTGCAACCGCGCCGCCTGCACCATCTCGTCCAGGCCCTCCCGGTCCTTGAGAATGTCGCCCACCCAGAACAGCATCGGGTCCCGGTCGAATTCGTGGCCTAGAATCACCAGGAAGTCCAGGAACATCCGCACCGGCCCGCGCGCCTTGAACCCGTGCCCGCGCGCTCGTTCCGCGCCTTTCGAGATCAACTGCTTCAGCCGGGTCTCCTCCACGCCCTTCACCGCCTGCGGGTAGTCCTTCCGGATGTGCTCGAGCGCCTCCGCCTCGAAGCTCGCCTGGGCGGCCCCCTGAAACGCTTCCATCTGCTGCGGACGAATGATCATCGGTAGTCGATTATAGCCGTTCGCGCCCCGCGATAGGGACACCTCCGCCGCCAAAATTTTCCCCGCTGTCCCGCTACTGAAGCCAATTTCGGCCCGCCGCCCAAATCCCTCAACCGCGCCCAATCCCACGTATTCTCTGGGTGTTACCTCTACCCGCCCGGCCCAGGACCGCGCTCAGCCGGCCCAACGATGTCGGAGCCTGACGGCTGCGCGTATCAGCCGCGCGCCGGTGTGTGGCGCGCCGGTTGCGCGCGCCTGGTAGGCGGCGCTGCACTGCGCACTTCGCGCGCTGCGGCAGGGGGTGTTGGCCGGCGTGCCGGCGTGCCGTGAAGCAGGCCTTCTACGCTGATGTCCTCGTCGAGTTCAGGCCAGTGGACTCCTTGACCGCTCCCGATGAGACGGAAGTTTGCCCGCTGCGCGGGCGTAGCTTCGGACAACCGCCAGGACCAGGCCAAAGGCACGCTGACAACTCGCCCGTCCAGCAGATCGACGATGATCCGGTCTTTGGTGATACGAACCTTTTGAATCCGGGGATCGCCGCTAGCCACAGTGTTCATACCACCCCTCCAGGGTACCAGTGAGATGGGTGAAGCCATGATTGCGAGCCAGCCCAATCGGCCCGAGCCAGAATTTGCAGGTTCTCTCGTCACGTTCCACGTGAACGTGCGCTGGCTCGGCGCAGTCGAAGCGTAGAACAGGCTGTGGCTGGAGCACGAAGCTGATGGGACGGTGAGGGCAGCGCAAGCAGACCTGGGCTCGGGGGGCTGCCCCGAGCCCGGCTAGGGGGACACCCGGGGTCCGCCCCACAACAAGAACTATGTGGCATGAGGAACCACGTTTGCCTCCGCCCGGCGAACGGTGTATACCTTAGCTGGAGGGGAGCCAGCATGGAAGTAGATACCAAGCCCTGCCCGGTGTGCGGGGAGACCATCAAGGCGGTGGCCATCAAGTGCCGCTTCTGCAATACCGATCTCGGCGCTTTCGCGGCCACCAAGGATGCGGAGGAGGAGAAGGACCTGTACGCCGGCCACCCAGCGGTGATTTACAGCATCGGCCAGGTGCTGCCCATCATCGTCGCCATCGCCGCGGCCGCGGTTGCCATCCTAGCGGGCGCGCCGCCGGCGTATGTAGTGCTGGGCTTCGTCCTGCTGGTGGCGATCATTTGCCTGCGCTATTACTTAAAGAGCGCGAGCACCCATTACCAGATCACCACCCAGCGGATCAAACTGGAGCGGGGCTTGCTCTCCAAGCTACAGGAGAGCCTGGAGCTGTTCCGCATCGATCACTTCGAGCTGCACAAACCGCTCGGCATGCGGCTGGTGGGACAGTGCTCGCTGCATCTGTTTTCTTCCGACGCCGAGCTGGAGAACTTCTACCTCTACGGCGTCCCCAACCTGGAAGCCCTGGCGGACACGCTACGCACCTGCCAGCTTCGCGAGCGCAGCCGCAGAGGGCTGACCACGTTCGTCAAAGCGTAA
>JBEKWU010000072.1:0-26650 GCA_049512775.1 Bryobacteraceae bacterium | reverse complement strand
GAGACCTCGAACCGCCGGCCCTCCGAGCGCAATACCGGACAGCCGCCCAGGAACGCCGCGACCGGCGCCGTCTCGATGGTCGCCGACATCACCGCCAGCCGCAGGTCGGGCCGTGCCGTCTCTTGTAGACGCCGCAGCAGCGCCAACGCCAGGTCCCCTTCGAGATGCCGCTCGTGGAATTCGTCGAGCACCACCACTGCGACCCCGCGCAGCTCCCGGTCCGAGAGCAGCCGCCGCGTGAGCACGCCCTCGGTCATGAACTTCAGCCGGGTGCGCGGTCCCGCCACTTCCTCGAACCGGACCTGGTAGCCGGCGGTCTCCCCCACCCGCTCGCCCAACTCGGCGGCCACCCGCCGCGCGGCCAGCCGCGCCGCCAGCCTTCGCGGCTCCAGCACCAGCACCTCGCCGCGCACGTCGCCGAGCAGGGCCGGGGGAACGCGCGTCGTCTTCCCCGCCCCCGGCGGCGCTTCCACCACCACCGCGCGCCCATGCTGCAACTGTTCCGACACCTCCGGAATCAGCGCATCAATGGGTAGCCGCGGAACTGGCATCGCTCTCAAATCCTGCCGCGGGCCGAAAACGTCGAGGGGAATCCTGGGTGCGGGCGGGATCCGCCGCCCGCATCCGTGGCAGAGGAAACTAGCGGCTCTGCGTGGCTTTGAGCATCTGGCTCTCGACCTGCTTGAATCCCGCCGGCACCTGGAACTTGGAAGCGTCCACCGCAGCCGAGGAGAACCCGCTCAACTCGGTGGTCGTCTCCATCATCGACGCCGGGCCGCCCGCGCCCTGCGCCTGAGGCTGGCCGCTCGAGGCCTGCTCCTGCGGCTTCTTCCTCCCCAGTCCGCCCAGTCGTCCGCCCAACCGGCCGAGCGCGCCGCTGACCGTCGGCTTTTCAAGATCCACCTGCTGTTGCTGGGGCTGCTGCTGTTCGACCTGCTGCGGAGGCGGCGCTCCGGCGCCGGCCTGCTGGTCCCCTTGCGGAATCGCGCCGCCCAGGTTCATTTTCGTGACCTGCCGCACCGGCACCCCGCTCAGCTTGGCCATTTGCTTGTATAGCTCGGCCATGCCCTGGGCGGAACTCTGCCCTCCGCCCATCATGCTGCCGCCGGGCGCCCAATCCAGCTTCTGCGCCATGCGCACCTGGAAGTTGCGCACCTCCGCGTATCCGGGCACTTCAGGCGCAATCCACATGTCGGAGACCATTATCATCATGGTTCCGCGCTCGTTGGTCTTCGGGTCGGTTCCCTCGAATTCCAGCGTCATCACCATCTCGCGCGTGCTCATGCCGTTGATCTCACGCGTCTGCCCGGTCTCCTTCACCGAGGGTTTGATCGTGAAGTCGGACTTGGACTTGGCCTGCATTTGCTTCAACGCCTCGGCCATTTGGGCGAAGGTCATCACCGAGTAGGTTTTCTTCTGGAAGTTGACTTCCGTGATCGTTTCGGCCGCCAGATCGATGATGTGGCCGCTCAACGGCGAGATCGTCGCCATGCGGTCGCCCTTGACCACCACCGTGCTGCGGATCGGCTCACGCAACTGCTTGGAGAGGACCGACATGCTTTTCAACATGCCGCCCGTTATGGTAGTGGTCTGCTCGTAGCTGAAGTCGGCCAGCAGACAGGCCGACGCCAGCACGGCAATCGTAAGGCAAACAGAAATTCGTTTCAGCATTGTGCATCCCTCGATGTCACATGATAGCACCCGCGCCACGGTCGCTGTAGAATAGCCTGGAGGCCTCATGGCGGACCTAGTCGTTCATCCCACCAGAAAGTGGCTCCGGCTCCAGTACACCACGGTGTTCATCCTCTGTTGCGTTGCGGTGTTCCTATGCAACAACTTCGGCCTGAGCGCATGGCTGCTGGTTTTCCCGGCGCTGCTGTTCCTGTTCCCCATCGCCGGGAGCATCCGCGTGCGCTTCACCAGGATGACCATCTCCGGCGACAAGCTGCGCTTCGAGCTCGGCATGCTGTCTAAGACCACGCGCACCATCCAGATCTCGAAGATTCAGGATGTGACAGTCATCCAATCCCTGGCACAGCGGCTGATCGGTGTCGGCACGCTTTCCATCGAGACGGCGGGCGAGACCAGCCGGCTCACCATCGCGAATATCGACGCCCCCCGGGCAGTGGCCGAGGAACTTCTCGATGCGGCGCAGGGGCACCCCCCGCTCGGGGAACGCTCCTCCGCCGGAGGCGGCAAGCCGGTCCAGCCCGGACCAAAGAGGAAAGGCGAGCGCGGGTGACGCCCGCGGTCGTGTTCTCCGAATCCGAGGCCCGCGATTTCGGGCGGCGCCTGCTCGAAGCCGTGGGTGTGGCCCCCGAGAAAGCCCTGCTGGTGGCCTCCGTCCTGGTCTACGCCAATCTGCGCGGCGTCGATTCCCACGGTCTGCAAGTGCTGCCGCACTACGTGGGCCAGATTGAGGCCGGGGACGTAAACCCCGCTGCCGAGGGGCGCGTCGTCACCGAGGACCATGCCTGCCTGCTCTACGACGGCGACCACGGCCTCGGCTCCGTCACCGCGGAAATCTGTTGCCGGCACGTCATCCGAATGGCTCGCCAGTATGGGATCGCCATCGCGCTCACCCGCGAGACCAGCCATTTCGGAGCCGCGGCCTTCTGGACCCAGCGCATCTCCGCGGCCGGCCTGATCGGGATCGCCATGTGCGACTCCTCTCCGCAGGTCCCGCCCTGGCAGGGAAAGGCGAAGCGGGTGGGAACCAACCCCATCTCGGTTTCGGTTCCTCATCCGGGGGGCCGCGGATGGCTGTTGGACATGGCCACCAGCACCGTCGCACTGGGCAAGATCGAGCAGGCCGCCCTCAATCGGAAAACGGAACTCCCACCGGGTTGGGCCATGGACTCCGAGGGACGGCCCACCACCAGCCTCCAGGCGGCGCTAGCCGGGTTCCTGATGCCCCTGGGCGGCTACAAGGGCAGTGGCCTGGGCCTGATGGTGGAGATCCTCGGCGGCGTGCTGGGCGGTGGCGGAATGGCTCCCGACATCGCCGGCATCCGCGACCACGGGCGCGTCGCGCGCGTCAACCACACCTTCCTGGCCATCGACGTCGCGCGGTTCCTCCCGCTCGAGACCTTCTACGCGCGCATGGACTGGCTGGTCGAGCACATCCAGTCCGCCCCGCCCGCCGCCGGCTACGACGAAGTGCTGGTGGCTGGCGACCCCGAATGGCGCCTCCAGGACCAGCGCCGCGCCACGGGCATTCCCATCCTGCCGGGTCCCTGGGAGATGCTGGCGCGCACCGCCCGCCGCCTGGGCGTCCCGTTGCCACGCTGACTGTGGCTCCCCTGTAGTCCTATCCGATCCGGGGTAGTACCGAGTTTTTCTCAAAATGTTACCTAAGGTCCCACCTCTCCCCTGTCGATTCCTCCTCCCAGAGGTGATCTATGAGGAGCACATTCCTTCTGCTCGGAGTCATCCTGCTGGCAGCGGCGGCATTTGGCGACACCGTCGTGGTGGCGAACCCAGCGGCGTTCTACGGCGGCTGGACCCCCAGCGAGAGCGGCACTCAGTTCTGGAACCAACACTCCTGGGACGGCAGCGCCTGCGCCGTCGGCTTCTACATCTACGGCAACACGAGCGATGGCTGCGGCTCGATCCAGGGAAACCCGAACGGGGGGCCGCAGGCGGCGCTGCCGTACCTTGGCGACGCCAGCGACCCGGACTCGGCGGTAACTGATTTCTATTTTGGGAACAGCTCGGGCGAAAGCCTGACCTTGAAGCTGGAGCTCGCGGGATGGGCCGAGTCCAACATCCTGGGCGCCTACTTCCTCAATCCGGACGGGAGCATCGCCGGCACCGAGGTACTGTTTTCCGGTCCCGATCATCCCGAGACGACGACGGTGTTGTTCAACCCCCAGCAACGGGACTTCGGTTTCTACATCGTCAACGGCGATGGCCAGACCCTGTACATAGTTGTACACACGGTATTTCGGACAGGGTGGCGGTAGGTGTGCTGGGGCGGCGGGCAGTGGGTAGGTCGTTGGTGGGGCTGGGTTTAGGGCGTTGCGGATGGGCGCGCCGGTGTGAAAGGAAAACAGATATTTATTTCGGACAATTGGCGAAGAAAAGGCGAATGCCGAACGAAGAATCAATAGGTTAGCGGGAAAGTTAGTTTCTGAGTGGCTTTAACGATGTAGTACGCTGATTTATAAGGGCATGTCGAACTGGAACCGCTAAACCGCCCGCTCGGCCTCGAATCTCGGTTTGGGGTCGCAAAACTCAGTACTTTGCAGTATAGAGTGGTTTGCTATCTAAAGAGCAAGGTGGTGGGAAGCAGGGGAACCAAACCTTGATTCCTGTTCAGCTTGCCGCCTCAACTGAGCAGGCGAAAACTCGGCGCGGCGGTAGAGTTTTCCAGGGGTGGCGGCGCCGGCGAAGCCTCTGGCGGTTGGGCCCAGGGGGCTTTCCGCTGGATCTCCAAGAGCTCGCCCAAATCATCTCGGATGTGTCCCAACAGGTAAGACGAGAGTGTCAACAAAGCCAGGCCGAAGGCGAAGAGAACACAGCCGACGATGGCGATGACCAACAGCACCAAATTGACGAGGGCGCCGTCCATAATCCACACCTCAGCCAGCCATCCTCGCTGAGCGATGCCCGGTCTTGGTGGTGAGCGCGATCTCGAGGTACTTTGCAGCATCAGTGAAACACTCGCGGACAGTCGGATCCAAGACATCGTGGTCGAGCCATAGGCGAAGGATCCGAACGATCGATGCATCCACCTCACGCTCACGGGCCAACAGGTACGTGACCAGGTGGGCAAGATCCACCAAGTTGGGCCGCGTCCTCCGGAGATCCTCCCATTCGCGCTTCTCCCGTTCGGATGGTAGGAGGGCTCTGCGCCCGTACATGGCATCGACCTCAGCCATCGCGGCAGAAATGGCCAAGTCTTCCTTGCTGCGGCCGAGCAGTTCCCCGAGCCGTTCCAGAACAGGGTTCCTCTCTGTGCCCTCCGCCAACTCCAATAGACGCTTCAGCACCAGAAAACCCGGTGATGTGCGCCCCAACTCATACTTGCTGATCTGGCTCTGGTTAACCCCGAGCGCCCTGCCCATTTCGGTAGTGGTCCAGTGCTTCCGTTCGCGGATCTGTTTGGCTATATCCCCGATTTTAGTCACGATAGATTTAGGCTTGACGCCTTGTCTAGTTATGGTGCATAATGTTTGTGATGCCTACCGTTGGCGATCGCGGATTCCAGATCACCGATCTTTCGAAGACGATCTGGGCCATCCGGAAACGCGCACGAATAGGACAAACCAACTTTGCCCGAGAACTTGGCGTAAACCAGACCCAGATCAGTCGATACGAACGCGGCGCCACAAAACCGGAACTCGGCCCGCTTGTCCAGCTTCTGGGCATGACCGCATTGCCGGCAGAGCGGCGAGTCATTCTCCGCGAGCTGAAGAGGCTGGGGATAGATTCGTTGATCGGCCGCCTTGTCCAATCTGGCCTTGTGTTGGATCTCGGAGCCATGCCTACAGTATGCATGGAGCAGGTTTCGGGGGCAACATCTTCTGAGGTTGCTATTCCTTCACCAGAAGGTCCGGAAACACAGGCTGAGAACCTACCAGGAGAGGTTGTTTTTCCGGAGGCGAGCGCGGGGGTTCGAGGGCAATGAGCGCGCTCAGATCCAGATTCCTCAGATCAGAGAGGCGGACTCGATCTGACCGCAAATTGAGCGCGGCGGCGATGGCGCTGCTAGAGACCGGTTTCGCGCGGAGGACACCATATAGGCAACTCGCCGGCGAGCTCGCGTCCATGGGTGAGGGCCTGGACTTCCGGCGCGTGGGAGAGCTGGCGGCGGAATGGAGGTGCGCTCGAGAACGGCGGAGATCGCGCATCGAGTTGGTCGGCATGTTGCTGGGGGTGGCGAAGAGCGACCGGGATCTGTACGACAAGTTGCTTGAAGCCCTCACGGCCATGGCGTTGCCTCCCGATTTGCTCCAGGAGGTGATGACGTTGGCGGATTCCGAGGGGCGTGAGGAATGAAAGCGACCGGACGGAATCTTCAACTTCCTCGGAAGGGGAACAGGATCACCGACAGGTTGAGCAAGACCGCAACCGAGTTGCTGAAGGATGGATTGCGCCGCGGTTTGCCTTACCGCGATATTGCTAGTGGACTCTTGGCGTTGGGCGAGCCTGTGGCCGAGAGGACCATCTGCCGCAGGAGCTTGGAATTCAGAGCGGAACGGGCGCGATTCCAGGCGTTGAAGTGGCTCGGGCGGGTTCCGGTGGGGATATGGCCGGTCGAGGATTTCGTTGCGCTCATTGAGCGCATGGACTTGAGTGATGGTTGGTATTTGCGCGCACGCAAACGCGCGCTCAAAATACTGCGGCGGTTCTTCGACGAACCTACCGGGCAAACCATCCGGAAGATGGAGGAAGAGCTGTTGGCTTTCGCCGTCCAATCCCATATTGCTCGGCGCCGGCCGCGGAAAACGGATCGTGACGGTGCAGTGCTTCTACCCGAGCGAGGCTCGGGCGGAATCTCTGCGAGTTCGAGGCTTTCCAAGGAAGGGGGACTACTTGGCTAAAACAAAACGCACTCCTGCTGTGAAGCTCGGAAGCGGTGGGGTGCCTGCAATTGCGTGGTTCGAAGAGACTGATTTTGATGACGAGCGATGTAGGAATCCCAGATTCTGGACGTCCAGGAGGGACGTCGTCGTGGGGCTGGCATTTGAGGAAAACAACCCGGCTTGCCGGGTCGATCAGGGCCAGCTCAGCGGCGCCCGGTTGGTGGTCTGTGGCACGGGGGGCGACGACACCGGCTTGAACGTGTATATCGGCCTGCACTTCCTGGGGTTCTTCTGGGGGCCGTGGCTGCAAGAGATTTTGCGGCGGATCCTGGACACCTGGACGGATGAGACCCAGCATCTGAGAATTGGCATCCCCGAGTCATATCCAGCGTCTGGGCCGCTGCCTATGAGCGGCGAGTTGCGCTTTCTCGGGGGTCAGACCTCGGAATTGCGGATCTTCGTTGGTGAACATTGTTTCGGGGTCGCGAGAGGTGCCAACCTGAAACAGTTTCTACGTCACGTTTCGATTCGTGCATCTCGCGGCATCCAGGCAGACAAGACCCTGTGTATCGCGAAGGGCCGGCGCCGGGAAACGTCGAAGCAAGATCTACCAGTCGCGGGCTGAAGGTGGGGTGGGGCTGATGGAAGCGGTGGTGACGGCCGAAAAGACGGAAATCAGCGACGGTTGCGCGCGCAGGCGCGTCACCTTCATCGGCCCCCCGGCCGACAAGCGGGCGCGCGACGAGCGGATTCCGCAGCCGGGCGATGCCGACGTGGCGCCTCCAGGAACGTCTCGCGATCCCATCGAGGGCATGGCCACGCTGGCCCTCCAACTTAACGCTCCTGTCGGGCAGAGGTTCACTGAAGAGGACCGTGAGCAGGCCCTCCAGCGGTACGCGGTGATTGAACCGCTTCTGTTCCCGGAGCGGTTCGAGAAACTGTGGTCGGATGCTGGCGGTCGCAAGGGATCAATGGTGGGAGCGCTCTGCAAACAACATCAGGTGTCCCGCACGACGCTTTACCTGTGGCTGGATTCCTGGCATCAAAACGGCCTCGCAGGATTGGCGCGGAAAAGTCGCAGGGATGCTGGACAACCGCGCTCCCTCAACCCGGCGGCGCTGGATTTCTTGATCGCCGCCGCGCTGCCATGCAAGGGCATCTACGGGCGGCTCAGCGTCAAGGAAATCTACCGGGCCTACCAGGAAGAGCGCGAATGGCGTAAGTGCCATGCCGGATACATCGTCGCAGAATTCGAGCAGAGTAAGTATGCACGTTACTTGGATGCGGCGGGCCGGCTTTCGCAGGATGCCCTATTGCCGGAATCAAGTTACGAAACCTTTCGAAATTGGCATGACCGGATTCCCGAGGTGTTACGGATTTACGCTCAAGAGGGCGTGGAAAGTTACGCCAACACTCAAGAAATCTTGTCTTGGCGCGCCATCGCCGAGATAAAGCCTCTCGATTTTCTTGTGATGGATCATCGAATGCTCGATTTGCTTTGTATGATCCCCATCCGCGGGGGCTGGAGGCTGGGGCGCCCCTGGCTCACGGCCAGTCTCGATATGAGGTGCCGGAAATGGCTCTCATGGCGCGTGGTCGAAACGCCTTCTAGCGATTCCATCGCCGCGGTGCTCAGGAGCGCTTTCGTCAGGCACGGCTTGCCTAAGGCGGCATATTGGGACAACGGACGCGATTTCCGCGCGGTGTGGTTCGAGGGCGGGCGCCCTGTGGAGCGCCAGGTCGAGCGCATCGGCGAAATGCCGGCGCCTTGGAATGGCGTCCTTGACGCCCTTGGTGTGCGAATTCACCACGCCATCGTCCGGAGGGCCAGGTCCAAGTTGATCGAGCCGGCGTTCCGGGCTACGGCGCTGTTCGATGAGACGCTGCCCTGGTATTGTGGCAACAAGCCCAGCGCGCGTCCGGAGCGATTGGATGACTTGATTCGCGAGCACGAACGTTGGTTGAAGGGCGAGGAATCGGAGTCGCCATTTCCGACAATCGATCAGATCTCCGAATTGTACGACCGCCTCCTCGAAAGCCTCAATGAGCGTGAGCATGTCGGCGAGGGGATGCGGAAGATCACGGCCACCGGATGGGGCTGGTACTCACCGAACGAGCTCTGGGAGTCGCTTATCGCGGGTGTCGAGCAGCGATCGGTGCCTTCCGATGTCCTCCACCTGGCCTTCGCCAAACGCAAGGTGTTAACCGTCCGCAACGGCGAGCTGCGGGTTACTCTTGGCGGGCGATTGTACCACTACAGGCTGACGGAAAATCCGCTCGGCCTGATGGGGTTGAATGGCTGCGAGGTGGAACTGGCTTACGATCCGATCGATATGGGGTTGGCCGCGGTATATTTCGAGAATCGTTTTCGCGGTTTTGTGTCGGCAGTAGAACTGAGGCGCATGGGCGAGAAGGATTTTGTCGCGGACGAACGTGACCGGCGGGCTGCGCGGCGCACCGTGCGCAAGTATATCGAAGCCGTTCACGCCTCCACGCCCATTGCCGGCCCCGTCGAGCGGCTTCAGCGCTGGGTTGAAATCGCGCGGCCGCGTGTCGATCCTCCGCGGGTCGAGATCATGGTCGCGGTGCCGGATGCGATCCTGGACGCTGCGCAGGCAGCGAAGCGAGAGTACGACAATTCGACGCCCGAGCCCGATCCGACGTGTGTGCCTATCGAACGCCGCGCGGTGGATCCGGACGAGGGCGCTTTCTCGTTCTTCGGGGGCGCCGATGATGAGTGAGCTTTCCGACCGCGAGGTAAGCCAGGTGCGCGAGGAGTTGCGGGCGTTCCTGGCCTTGCGGCCCGATCTTTCCCCGGCCGATCTGACTCCCCACACGACCCTTGGGGACGCAACGATACGCAGCTTTTTGAACAGGTCCATCCGCGGGGGGCGCCAGGTAGTTACGCAGATCAGGGCGATGATGGCACGCGCGAGGACCGGCGACATTCTTCAACCGCACCGCGACGCGGGGATCGTGATTGCACCCGAGCAAGAACAGCGAACGCAGGGAATCGCCCGGTTCCAGAATTGGTACGAAACCCAGACTGTGCGCAGGGTCGCCGAGGTGCTCGACTACTGCGCCGCGCACGCGGCCATCGGCATCATCACAGCGGAGTTCGGGGTAGGCAAATCGGCGGCGGTCAGGGCCTGGAGACTGGGCAAAGGCCGAAAAATACCAACTGCGGTTTTTGAGTTCGACGAGTTCTCGAGCGCGAATACCGTCGAGTTCATCTGCTGTCTGGCGAAGCAGCTCGGGTTGGAGGTGTCAATCGGATCCCAGAACGCCGGCCGCGTGTTTCGGGTGGTATGTGAGAAACTCCGCAGCGAGCCGGTACTCCTCGTCTTCGACCAATGCGAAACGCTGCGTACGCGCGTATTCAGCGTGATTCGGCAGTGCTGGGATCGATCCCATGAGGCCGGAGTCGGGATCGTTCTCCTGGCAGCTAAAGTTCTGATGACCCGGATGCTTGGATCGCGCATGGCCGACCTCGGGGCGCTTACTTCTCGGGTTGGTGTATGGGCCGCGCTGAACGGATTCACGAAGTCCGAAATGGCCGCGATCATCAGGCAGGAAGGCGTCACCGATATCGACGACATGGCCTTTGAACTGTGGTACCGCGCGACTGGCGGCAGCATGCGCCGGTTGATGTGGTCCCTAGAATTGTTACAGGCCAAACATTCCGGCAAGCGGGTCACCGAAAAGACGATCCGGGACGTTGCTGGGCATCTCTGGGGGATGCAGCTTTCAGGCGGGGACTCCGGCGTACTTCGGCAGGGAGAAGACAGACCGGCCGCCGTAAACAGAACCATAGAAGAGAGCGCGGTGGCGCGCGCGGTAGCGTGAGGGGGATGGTGTGGACAAGAAGACGGCTTTCAACGACCTCGGCAAGATGGATGTGTTTCTTAACGGGATCGTCCAGGACCTGATGAAGGAACGGGGAACACCCTATAATCAAGCGCTGCGGAAGGTTCGGCACCTGTATCCGCAGATCATACAACTGCGCGAGGCTCTTTACCAGAAAGAGCAGGATTCCGTCCACGACGTGAAGCACTACCACCTCATCAATGGGCAACTCAAGGAGGCGGACGACCAAATCGAGAGGTTGACGCAAACGGCGATCCAAGCCCATCCGGGACTGGATTATAGCCAGGCTCTTCGGATCGTAGCCAGCGACAATCCGGAATTGTTCCGGCGCCGCGAGGAGCTATTCAGCTCACGACACTGACACACCTTGCCGACGTGAGGCGCGCGGGTTCTCTTTCCTCCTTTTCGTCCCGCCCGCGCGCCTCAAAAGGAGAATAGATCGATGTTGAATTTGAGATCACTTTTGCCGGGAGACCAGAAGGCAGAACCCGGTTTTGATGATGCACTGAAAGTCCTCCTGGCGGAGGCGGGCGGCGCGATCGATGAGCGGGCGAAACTCCTCGCAACGATCGCCCAGGGCCAGACGACATTGACCGAGGCGCAGCAGGAGTTGTCGGCCGCCAAGAAGCGCCAGGTGGCGGAGGAATACGAGGCCGCGCAGACTGAAGGCGGGCTGGCGATCGCAACTGCCGCAACGGAGCGAGCGGTGGCCGATGCCGCTCTGAAGGTCAAGTCGGCCCAATTGCGACTGAAAGGCCTGGAGACCGGGCGTGCGCGAACTGATGCGGCGCTCCTGGAGGCATGGCGCCGGATCGAGGGCTGGCGGAATCAGTTCGTTGAAGCGCGGGTGGCGGAGGTTCAAGCTGAGTTCGGCGCCGCAATCTCGGGTTTTTTCTCCCTGCTCTGCAGGGTCAAAGCGCTATCGCTTCACCACGCCATCCAGCACTTCAACGCCTCCCAGACCTACATTATGGATCCGACCCGAATGTCGGGTCCATCGGTATCCGGGTCTGGTGGTGGTGTCTGTTTGAGAATCGAAAAGGAAAATCACTGGCTGGAAAACTGTTGGTCGGAGGACGGCTCGGCGAGTGATCTGGACATGACACTCCGCTCCATCGAAGCTCAGATCGCGTCGGTCGGCGAATGCGTCAAGGGGATGCGAGCGTAACTGGAGTTCCCGGGGGACACTGGGGGCTGACATGGCGAGGGGCAAGCGTTTGGGCATCACTCGTGGACGCCCGGCGTGCGGCGGGCGGTTCGACACCACCAACCGTCCGCCGATTGAATACACCATCCGCGATCTGGCGCTGTGTTTCGGCGAACTTCCCTCCACGATCATGGCCTGGATCAAGGCCGGCCGGTTCGGAAAGGCAAGGATGCGCGGGGACGCTGCGCGTGTGCCCGAACAAGACGTGATGCGGTTCCTGCTGGCGGCGCCTCCGCAGTTTGACCTGGCCCGAGTGAATCAGGAGTGGTTCAAGCGGCTGATCTTCCGGCATAGGGGGCGGCGGAATGAATTGGCGTAAGTGGTTCGGATTTGCGGAGAACACTCTTCCGGAAGCGAAGGCGCCGGGGCCGGATCTGGTCGAATACGGCGCGACTGGGACGCCGGTTTTCTCCGGCTATCTACGAGATCTGGGCGAGTACAATCCGACGCTGGATGGGCTGAGCGCCTTCAGCACTTACGAGCAAATGCGGCGGAGTGATGGTCAGGTGGCGGCGACGCTGGCGGCCATGAAGCTCCCGATCCGCTCCGCGGAGTGGATCATCGCAGGTCCGCAGAACCCCGCACCGATCGAGCAGGAAGCCACGGATTTCATCCGCCAGCAGCTCTTCGAGGAAGAGATCGATTGGGGCGATGCCCTCGAAAACGCACTGCTGATGCTGGACTTCGGGTGCTCGGCGCATGAGGACTGCTACGTCATCGATGGGAACCGCGTGAAGCTGAAGAAGCTGGCGCCGCGGCTTCCGATCACGTTCACGCGATGGCTGCTGAAGGACGGCGAGGATTTCGCCGGCATCGAGCAGCAGGGCTATGCGGGTGAGAGATACCTCACGGCCACGGTTCCCGCAGAGAAACTGGCGCTGTTCACCCATCAGCGGGAGGGAAACAACTGGGCCGGCCGGAGTGTCATGCGTCCAATGTACCAGCACTGGTACATAAAGAAAAAGTTGTATCTCATCGAGGCGATCGCCGTGGAGCGAAACGGCCTGGGGATTCCCAAAATCACAATGGGCGCGGACGCGAAGAGGGAGGACATAAGCACGGCTCGGGAGTGGCTGGATTCGATCGCAACGCACGAGAAGGCGGGGATTCTGCTGCCGAGTGGCTGGGAGTTCGGGCTGGAAGGGGTCACTGGGAAGGTCCGCGATCCGAAGGATGCGATCGCCCATCATAACATGATGATCTCGATGGCCGGCCTGGCGATGTTCATGCAACTTGGGCAGAGCGAGAGCGGGAACCGCGCGCTGGGCCAGACCCAGAGCGACTTCTTCGCGCTGGCCCTGGATGCGACGGCACGACACATTGCGCGCGCGATGAACTGGTCCACGATCCCGCGGCTTGTGGATTTCAATTTCGGCGGTCTGAAACGTTACCCGGAGTTGGTTGCGCAGAATATCCTGAGCATCAAGTTCGAATCGTTGGTGGCGGCCTTGAAGGATCTGGCGGTGGCGAACATGGTGCAGGCGGACGACGACCTGGAGAAATGGCTCAGGCAGAAACTTGGGGCTCCACAAAAAGGCAACAATCCGCGCGCCAGGATAGTTCCGCGGACCGTTCCCGCCACTTTGGCGGGCTCGGGATCTAGAGGGCGAATTCGTCGGTGTAGGACTTGGTAAAAATCTATGGATTCTAAAGAGAGCGGCAGGGATCGCAGCGAAGTGACGGAACTCCGGTTGCCCACCGGGAGAACCTTGAAGTTGCGGAAGCCGGAGGCTTTCCTGCTGGAATGCGTTGGGATGGTTCTCGACTTCACCGACAAGGTGCGCGGCGAGCACCGATTCGCTGCTCTGAAATCGGCGAGCGACGCGCAGATCCGGGATCTGGCGTGGGCTATAGACCAGATTCTGAGCCGAATCTTGGTCGAGCCCCGTTTCTCGAAGGAACCGAAATCTCCGGATGAGCTTGACCCTGGACGTCTATCACCCGAGGACTTTCTTTTCCTTGTGGGTTGGCTCTGCGACAACGTATCGAAGGCGAAGACGCAAGTCTCGCCGCGCCATTGGCATGCCCGCGGCGGAAGGCGACGAAAGAAGGGCGCAAATGGGATTTGATTCAGCAGCGGAGCTGTTATTCAAGGTTTCCGCCGACCCGAGTGACGCGACGGGGAACCTGCAGCGATTCCGTGCGCTGTTGTCGAAAGACCTCTCGGACATGAGCGCGGAGTTCGGGGCCTGGTCCCAGAAAGTGTTCGGGGATGTGAGCACGGTCGGCGGGGCGATGACGGCGCTCGGTGCGGGGGCGCTGGCCGGGTTGACGGTGGCGGCGGGCGCGGCGGTGGCGCTGGGGAAGGAACTGTGGGACCTCGCGGAGAAGGAGGCGAAGTACGCGGGGGAAATCGAGGAGGGAACGCACAAGACCGGATTGAACGCCGAACAGATGAGCGGATTGCGGTACGCGGCGAAGAACGCCGGGATGGAATACGAGGGATTGGTCCAGGCGTTAGTCAGATTCTCCACGAACATCGCCGCGGCGCAGGATCCGACTTCGAAGCAGGCGCTGGCATTCGGACGGTTGGATGTCAGCCAGGCGGCAGTGAAGGCGGGGACGGTGGATTTACTGCCACTGCTGTATGCGACCGCGAACGCGATGCGGGATCACGCGGACGGGACGATGAAGGCGGCGGCGGCGCGGGAACTCTTCGGCCGCGGCGGCGCAGAGATGATCCAATTCCTGAACCAGGGCGAAGAGGGGATGAAGCGGTTCACGGCCGAGGCCGAACGGCTGGGATTGGTGTTGAACGAATACGACCTGGTCGCGGCCAAGAGTTTCCGGCAGGAAATCATCGCGCTGAATGCGGAGATGGAAGGGCTGAAGTTGCACATCGGAGCGGCCGTGCTGCCGGCGCTGACGGGGCTCAGCGTGGCCTTCGAGGCGCAGATCGAGGCGTTCAAGAAGCAGGCCGCGGGCGGGATGTCGGGATTCATCAAGGCGATCTTCAGCGGAGAGGACATCAAACTCTACGAGCAGGAATTGACGGCGGCATGGGACCGGCTGAACCAACGGATTGCGGCGGCGAGTACGAAAGGGACCAGTCCGGTTGCCGCGCCGGCGGGGCCTACGCCGGAAACGCTGGCGGGCTGGACAAAACTTTCGGACCTGTTGGAACAGGTCCGCGAGAAAGAGGTGGCGACGGGAAGCGAACAAGGCAAGGTGATCGCGCAGGCGATGAAGTTGCAGTCCGAAATGGCCAAGGCGGCGGCGGAGCTCGATGCGGTGCACAAGGCCGGCAAGATCAGTCCCGAGGATTACGCCAACGAGCTGAAGGCGCTGGCCAGCCTGGCGCCGGCGGTGGCGGAATTGGCTGCGCGGGCGACGAAGACGGTCCTGGATAAACAGAAGGAGGCGGTGGCGGCGGCGGGGCGCGAACTGGCGACGCAGATGCAGGCGCAGCAGGAGGAGACCTACACCGGGCGGGTGGCGGCGTGGGATCTCGAAATCCAGGGCCTGCGCGCGCAATATGCCGAGAAGAAAGTGCTAACCGCCGAGAACGAGGCAGCGCTCGAGGCATTGCGGCAAGCCGGGTACAACAAGTTGCAACGCGACGAGGCAACCGAATTCCGAGACGAGCTGGTGGCGCTGCAAACGCACCTGGCGGAGTTGGTGACGGCGCACTTCACGTCACGAGAGCGGATCGAGTGGAGCTATGCGCAGGAACTGGTGAAATACAGCGAGGCCGAAGAAGCCAAGGTGATGAAGACCAAGGCAACCTTGCTCGAGATGGAGATACTGCATGCGCAGTTCGAAATAAATCGGCACGCCGCGTTGATGAAATACCAGACGGATTTGGCGACGCTGGCGAATTCGACGGGCTGGCAGGCAGTCTTCGGTGCGCGTTTCGCGCAGAGCATCCGCGGAAACGAGGAGCTGCTGCGGCAATGGGTCGAAAACACGGGCCATAGTTGGTTGATGGTGCGCGTGGCCGTGGAGAGCATGAAAGAGGGCGTACAACAGGCTTTCGGGACGTTTGCGGATGCGATGGGCCAGAACATCGCGGACGCAATCGTCTACCGGAAATCGCTAGGCGACGCCCTGAAAGCGGCGGCGGCGGCGGCGCTGGAGGCATTGGCGGCGCGGTCGATCTCGGAGGCGATCTTCGCGATGGCCTACGGGTGGATGATGTTCGCCGAGAAAGACTTCGGGAGCGCGACGGCGGCATGGACGGCCTCGGCGATGTTCGCGGCGCTGGGAGTATCGGCGGCGCTGGCGGGGCGGGCAATCGCACCGAAACAAGAGACGGGGAGCACGGCGGCGGCGGCAGCGGGCGGGGGGACGACGACGATGGCGGCGGGTGCCAGCTCGGCCGGGACGACGAGCACGGGGCCGGCGGTGGTGGTGTACGTCCAAGGGCCCATCATTGGCCTGAGTGGAGGACAGGAACTGGCGCAGATCCTGAACGACGCCGTTGAGGGGCGGGACGTGCGGCTGGTAGCCAGTTCGCTGAGAGGGCGGGGATGAGGACGCCGGTAATTTACGGCAGGCGTGGCGCAGGCGGGCGCGCCGTGAGGCCGGACGGGGGTCGGAGGATATTCACGTCCACCCACCGCGCCGATGTCCTGTAGGGGCAAAAACGAGGGGTGAATGGCAAGAGCGGTCGAAGTTCCAGCAGGTCCGATCGCAGGCGATCAAGCCGGCCAGGTGGCGGTGATGGTCGAAGTTCCAGTCTTTACGATCAGGGCGGATCAATCTGGCGCCGTGCCGGCGCTGATGGCTGCCCTTCCGAAGCTCAGCATCACAGCCCGTGAGGCAGAGAGGATTTTGAGGAGTTTCGAACTCTTCCTAGACCACAAGAACGCCTAAGCTCGGTGGGTAGTCCCAGCGTCCGATCGCGGATGTTATTTGTGTGTCCGGCCCCAGTGCCGACCGGCTGGTCCGGTGCTTGTCCGAAATAATTCCTGTTTTTTTCCTACATATTGTTGCTTGCACTAGTACACCGAGTCCAGTCGCAACCCCCAGGGTTACACGGATATCCAGCATTTTGTGGTCTTCCGCGAGGCGCCGGCCGCCGGCGCGACCGACCTCTCGCTAACCCGGTATTGGCTAGGGGTCGAGGACATCGCCGGCGGTCTTGGCCCTTCGGATCGCGACTTCAACGACATGGTGTTCTCGGTGGAAGCCGTTCCCGAGCCGGCCACGCTGCTGCTGTTCGGCTCGGCGCTGTTACTCCTGGGAGCCCTCGGCCGTCGCCGTCGGCGCTAACCTCTGCTGCCGCGGGATAGAATGGGGGCATGTGGTGGCCGGCCGCTGCCTTCTTGCTGCTGCTGTTCCAGAATCCGGATTTCAGTGCCCAGGGGCTGAAAGCGCTGGAAGAGCAGAAGTACGAGCTGGCGGCGGAGTACTTCGCCAAAGCAGTGCAGGCGGATGCGAGCGACTACGCCGCGCACTTCCACCTGGCCCTCGCCAACAGCCTGATCGGCAAGGACCAGGAAGCCATTGCGGGCTACCGCAAAGTTCTGGAGCTCAAGCCCGGACTCTACGAGGCGCAGTTGAACCTCGGAATGGTGCTGCTTCGCCTCCGCCGGGCCGCTGAGGCGCTCCCCTACCTCCAGGGGGCCACCGACGGCAAGCCAAAGGAGTTCCGGCCCCGGCTGTACCTGGCGGACGCCCTGTTTGACAGCGGGGAGTTCACCAAAGCTGCGGCGGCTTTTCGCGCGGCGCTCGATCTGAACCCCAAGTCGGCCCCAGCCGAGTTGGGGCTGGCGCGGTCCGAGGTTCGGGCCGGCGACCTCAAGCAGGCGGATGCGCACTTCCGCAAAGCCACCGAGCTGGACGCCGGCTTGAAGGATGCGCTGCTCGAGCTCGCGCCGTTGTACGAGAAAGGTGGCCAGGCGGCCGAGGCGATGGCCGTCTACCGGCAGTTTCCCGACAACGTCGCGGCGCGCGAGCGCCTGGGGGAATTACTCACCGAAACCGGGAGTCCGGCGGAAGCGATTCCGCACCTGGAATGGGCGGTAGCGAAGTCTCCGACCCCCGCCAACCGCCTGGCGCTGGCGCAGGCCTATCGGAAGAATCACCAGCCCGAGAAAGAGCTCCCCCTCCTGGAGCAGGCGGTGGCGGCGGAGCCGGACAATCTGGACCTGCGCATGGCGTTTGGCCGCGAATTGCGCGATCAAAGGAAGTTCGCGGAGGCGGCGCGCCAGTTCCATCGCGTCATTCAGGCACGCCCGGCCTCGGTGGAGGCCTGGAGCGAGTTCACCGCCATGCTGACCTCACTCGGAGACTTCCCTCAGGCGCTGGCGGCCTTGGATCGCATCCGGGCGCTGGGGGCCGAATTGCCGGGACACCACTACTTGCGCGCCATCATCCTGGACCGGCTGCGGGATTTGAAGGGCGCGCTGGCGAGCTACCAGAAGTTCCTGGCCACGGACCAGGGGAAAAGCCCCGACGAAGAGTTCAAGGCGCGGCAAAGAGCGCGTATTATTGAGAAGGAACTCAACAGGAGGTAGCGCCGCGTGATCCGCCTGGCCGCTTTGCTGGTCTGTTTGTCGCTTGCGATTCCCCTCGGCGCGGGGGACCTGGCGGCGGTCAAGGCGGAGCCCAACCTGGAGAAGCGTGCCCGGCGTGCCCTGGACAACGCCGACGTGGCCCTCAAGGCCGCCGAGGACGCTTACCTGAAAGACGGTGATCTGGAACGGGCCAACGCCGCGCTGGACGAACTATCGCAATCGGTGGAGCTGGCCTTCACATCGCTCCGGCAGACCGGCAAGAACCCGCTCAAGAGCCCCAGGCGTTTCAAGGAAGCGGAGATCAAGACCCGCGAGCTGCTGCGCCTCCTGGCCGACTTTCGCCAGGGGATGAGCGCGCTCGACCGCGACCCGATCGACAAGGTGCGCACGGCGATTCAAAAAGTCCATGACGACCTCCTGGCGGGAATCATGGGGGGGAAGAAGAAATAGACATGCACAGACCCTGGTTCGCATTGGTGATGTTGGCCTCGCTCCCGGCCCTCGCACAGCGGGACTTCCTGACCCCCGACGAGGTCGATCAGGTCCGCGAGGCGCAGGAGCCGAACGGCCGCCTAACTGTCTACCTGCACTTCGCCAGGCAGCGGTTGGACCAGGTGCAGCACTTGCTGACGGAGGAAAAGGCTGGGCGTTCCGTGCTGGTGCACGATCTGCTGGAGCAGTACGGCCAGATCATCGATGCCATCGATACGGTGGCCGACGACGCCCTCCAGCGCAGGGTCGACATCGAGGTCGGCATGAAGGCCGTCACCGCTGCCGAGAAGGAGATGCTGCCGAGCCTCGAAAAGATCCGCGACAGCCAGCCCAAGGACCTGGGACGCTACCAGTTCGTGCTGTCCCAAGCCATTGACGCCACGCGGGACAGCCTCGAGCTGTCCTCCGAGGACCTGGCCCAGCGCGCTGCCGGGATCCAGGCGCGCCAGCAGCGCGAGCAGAAGGAACTGGAATCCGTGATGCAGCCCAAGGACCTGGCGGAGAAGAAGGCCGCCGACGCCAAGGCGGAGGCCGACGAGAAGAACAAGCGCAAGGCGCCCACCCTCCTGCGCAAGGGCGAGACCGTCAAGAAGCAGTAGCCGGCTTACAGCGGCCAGCGCCGGCCGGACATGGGAATCGAATTACGCTTGCTGGGCTGCTCGGTCGCTCCGGGGTCCGCCGTGGACACGCGGCTCATCGAGTGGCTGAAGTCCAACTCATTCTCCTCGAAGCGGATGGGACGGTCGAGAATCATCTCCAGGGTGGAACCCTTGGTCAGCACGGCATCCGGGCCGCGCGTCAGCAGCACGCTCATCAGGCCCGCCACGGCGCCGGCGGCGGCTCCGATTCCCGCACCCATGCCGTAGTGCCCGGAGACCCCTCCGGCGATGGTGCCCACCGATGCTCCCGCGGCGGCCCCCTCTCCTACTGTGCGCGCGTCCCCGGTCTTATTGCCTTCGCTGCGGATCCTGCCTTCCTCTTTATCCAGTTCCTCGCTGGAGCGCCCGTCGAGCCCGCCGATGCGGGCCCGGAAGTCCCGCGTCACCCCGTTCGGCAGGGTGAGCGAGTCGAACCGCAGGTACAACTCGCCGCGCCCCTTAACCCGCCCGGGCCGCTTCACCTGGGTGATGGTCCCGGCCACGTAGCTGCCCGGAGGGATCACCAGGCGCCCTTTCACTAGGATCGGGAACACGGTTTCCAGGTACACCCGGTCGCCTTCGCCGGAGTGCTTCGTGCTGACGCTGTTGATCAGGCTCAGCGGGACGCGTGTGCCGGGATCCACTACGTAACCGCCCGCCGCCGCATCCTCCACCTGCCGCCAGGGCTGCCCGGCGGCGGCCGGCGTCTCCTGCCCCGCCAGAATCCCCAGCGAACCCGCCACGAACACAACCGTCACTCTGTGCAGCCACATACGCGCTCCTCCCCCAATTCTACTCCGTCATGCTGTTAAACGCGCCCCGATCGCAGTACGTTGCAGTCGCTCACTCCGGCTGCACCATCAAGTGCACTCCGGCCCGGCTTGTCTGGGAGCTTACCGCAATGCGGATTTCCGGCGTGCTGCCAACCTCCACCGGAAGCTTCAGGTTGATCTGGATCAGCCCCCAGTAGTTGACCACGCTGCCCACGTACTCCACCCGCCGGTCGTCGACCGGAACGCCGTCCAGGAACAACTGGAATGAGCTCCGCCGCTCGATCTGGATGGCTGCCGGCGGGGGCTCGTAGTCGTCCTCCGGCACAGCGTAGCCCCCCAGCCCGGTCGCGTACAAGATGGCGTACTCACCCGGCCGCGCGGGGGACTGAGTCGTGGCCAGGGAGTAGTCTGGCATCCGTTGCGCGATCACCCACTGTGGGTCGTCCAGGAAGCAGAACAGCGCCGGCGCGACCTCGGGCAGAGTGACCCTCACGGCGGGTCCAGACTGGCTTTCTCGCGTGAGTTGGATGGTGGCCTGTCCGGCCCGCACCGACGCGGGAACCAGGAAATTCACCTGCGTCGGGGAAACGTAGAAAACCATCGAGACGACGCCGTTGACCAGGACGTTCACTCCGCCCATGCCGGGCAGCGGGTCGGCGGCGCTGCGGCCTCGCTCGGCGCTCGCCAGGTTGGTGCCATAGAGCGTGGCGAACGTGTAGGGGGCGATGAAGCCGGCCTCGCCGCTGGCCGAATTCACAACCCCCGCCGCGGTGTAGCAGGGTCCGAGCGGTCTACAGCCGTCCTGGGCCCAACCAATCGGCGCGAGGGCCATCGCGACCGCCCAGACGGTGCGGACGCTGAATACCATACGGCGAACGCCTGCGCAGAGAAAGTGCTCCCAGCCGGAGGTGATTCTCAGTAAATTGCAGCCAGCGCCTTGCGGGTTGCAGTGCTCAGCGGGATGCGGCCAAGTTCCGCCGTTTCAATCCACGAGAAGCCGCGCGGAGCCCGCCGAAGGGTCGCCGTCACGATGCTCAGCCGGTACCGGTAATGAGTAATGGTGTGACCCACGGTGGTAACCCTCCCCCCCAGTACTGCTCGCGGCAGCAGTTCCGCCTCGGGCAATTCCCAGAAGCCGCCCATCCGCGCCGAGCCCGCGTCCCGCTTCCTCAGCAGGAGGCGATCTCCCCTTCGGATGACCAGCAGCGTCTTCGCGATACGCACGGACTGCGCGCGCCGCCGTTTCACGGGCAGTTCGCGCTCGACGCCCTTGCGGCGAGCCTGGCAGGACGCGGAAAGCGGGCAGCGCTCGCACTGCGGATCGCGCGGCAGGCAGATGGTGGCGCCGAGCTCCATCAGCGCCTGGTTGAACTCCCCAGGCCGTTTGCGATCTAGCAGCCGCGCGGCTGCGGCCTCCAAACGCTTCCGGGTCTTCGCGGAGCCGATGTCGCCCCGCTCCTCGACGAGGCGCGCCAGGACCCGGATCGCGTTGCCGTCCAGGGCCGCGCGGGGCAGGCCAAAGGCGATGCTGACGATGGCGGCCGCCGTGTAGTCGCCGATTCCGGGCAGCTTGCGGATCGACTCGTAATCGCGTGGGAAACCGCCGGTTTCCACGATCCGCCTGGCGGCACGGAGCAGGTTCCGGGCGCGCGCATAATACCCCAGCCCGCTCCAGCAGGCCAGCACCTCTTCTTCTCGGGCGGCGGCAAGCGCCTCGACCTTCGGGAAACGCTCGAGGAACCGCTCATAATACGGGATCGCGGCCGCCACCCGCGTCTGCTGGAGCATGATCTCCGAAATCCAGATGCGGTACGGATCCCTGTTTCGCCGCCACGGCAGGTCCCGCCGCTCCCGTTGATACCACCGAAACCAGGGGACAGCCACCATGTTTCCGATTTTACCGGGAACCTCCGCTTTCCCATGTTATAAACAAAGCAGGATTTCCGCGCCATGTCGATGCCCGCCGCGCGAGTGGCCGCCCTTGCATTGTTGCTGGCTTTCCCGCAAACCGCGGCCGCGAAAGACAACCCCGAAATCACCGTGCTCTTTTTCACCGCCTCCTGGTGCGAGCCCTGCCGCGCCATCGACCGGGTGCTGGAAAAACTGCAACGCCGGAACCGGAAATACGTCAGAGTTGTTAACGTGGATTTCGACGTTGCGGCGGACGAGTGCGCCCGCTGGGGCGTCGAACAGATCCCCGTCGTGATTGTGCTCTCCCGCGAGGGGAAGCTTCTGCTGCGCGCCGATGGCGCGTCGCGGCAAACGTTGAACGCTTTGGAATCCGGGCTGGCGGAGCTGATCCAGCGGTCCCGGAAAAGGAGTCCGCCATGAGACTCTCGAGCGGCATCGCGGTCCTGCTGGCGGCCTGCGTCTCCGCGCGCGGCCTGCCGCCGCGGAACACTCCGGCCAGCGGCGAACCGCAGAAATGGGTAATCGAGGCCACCGGCGTCGAAACGGCCGTCCCCGACGTCTTCCACGTCATGATGAAGATGGAATACGAAGCCGGGCGAGCCGCCGACGCCACTTCCCGGGGCGAAAAGCGGTTGCGGGAATTCCTGGACGCGGCCGAAGCCCTCAAGGTTCCCGGCCTCACCTGGCGGGTGGCGAACAACGTCCTCACCGAGTCCAACTCCGGCTACACGCCCGGCATCGTCTACACGCGAAACATCGTGTTCACCGCCGCAGGCATGGAACCCGCGGAGCGCGACCGGCTGATCGCGAAGCTGGAGGACCTGGGCGCCCGCTACAACTCGCATTGCGTCACCTGCATCGGCAGCGGTTGAGCCAGCCACGCCGAAGGCGTGGTCTTCTCGGTCCGAGAAGCAGAAACAGGTGAGCTTTACCGGCGAGCCGCCGAAAAGGCCTGGCGCGAGATCGAAACGCGCCTCCGCCAGTTGGCCGCGGCAGCTCCCGGCAAGTCGTTGGAAGTGGTCGAGGTCAGTTACGATCCGCTGCCCGGGGAATCGGTCATCGAGGAGCTCCCCGAGCTGCCCAAGTCGTCCCGGCCTCAGGCCGTAGAGGTTTCCGTTCGTCTGCGGGCAACGTATGTCCTGCACTGAAAAGTTGTGAAAGGAGCTTTCTGATGCGTATGACTGGTGTATTCCTGACCGCTCTGGCGGGCCTGCTGGCAGTCGCCGTTCCCGCCGCCGCGCAACCCCCCGAGCCGAGGCAGACGATCAGCGTCGGTTCGGTCGGAAAAGTGACGGCGAAGCCGGATCTGGCGATCGTTTTCGTGAGTGCGAGGAGTTCGTCGCCCCTGGCCGCCGACGCGCTCGAACAGAACAAGAAGAAGATCCAGGAGGTGAAGGCCAAGCTGCTCTCCCTGGGCTACAAGGAAGACCAGCTTCATTTCTCGGGCAACCGGTTCACGCCCGCCGGCGGGGGCATGTACTACACGGGGCGCGACCGGCCCTCCGGCTTCGACGTCTACAACAACATCTACATCTATCTGGAGGCAGCGGACCTGAAGAACCTCGACGAATTCAACGCCCGTGTCAGCCAGGTGCTGGATGAAATGGGCAAACTCGGCGTTGGCCCCACCACCATGCCCATTTCCAGCGTCTCCATGGGGGGTGCTTCCGTCGTGGCGTTCGTGGTGAAGGACCCAGCGCCGTACGAGAATCAAGCCTACACCCAGGCCATGGACAAGGCCCGCCCCATCGCCGACGACATCGCCAAGCGCATGAACGTCCGCATCACCGGCATCGCATCGGTGAATCCGTCGGTCATGTCGCGGTCGGCGGTCATGGGCCCTTCGAACCCGCTCGAAGAGATCCCGTACGAGTACCTGTCCTCCTCCATCGACGAGGTGCCAATCCGGGTCCGCCTGAACGTCGTGTTCACCTTCAAGTAGGCGGCACGCGCTCATTGCGGGTCGGCATCAACGAACGGATTGGGGCGGAAGCTTCGCTCCTCGTAGTCGAAGTAATCGAAATCCGCTGTCCGGCAAGTCCCCGCCAGGTCCTGGCAACACATCCCGACAAAGGCGCCCGTGAAATTCGGATTTCCAGGGGGGCCGGCCTCATCCGACAGGATGCTGGCATCGAATTGCTCGGGCAACCAGCACCAGTACCCTCCTTCCACCCGGTACGCGAAATGGAGACGCTCGTAGTCGACCTCAACCCGTAGATGCACGGGGACACCGCTGGGAATGGCAATTGGTGGCGTGAAAATGTCCGGCTGAACCTGGTCCGGGAGCGAGGACATGACGCGTACGTGCTTCCCCACACTCTCGTCATGCGAGATGTGGAAGTAATGATACTTGAAACTGTTGTAGTAACAGACCAGGCCAGCCATCTGCTGGAAGCGTTCCGGCTCGAACTCAACCACCGTGGCGGCACTGAAGCAGTGCGACTGCTGTCGCCGCGCGACGAGCGCCTGGCGAAACAGGCTGCCCAGCGATTCGCGGCCGTACAGACGCAAGTGGCCGGGACGTTCCCTCAGGCTGAAGAGCTCCTCCGGCCATGGCGACCGCAGCCATTGGAAGTCCAACGGAAGCCGCGGCCCGTCGAAGTCCTCGCGTATGGGCGACGCAGGGAAAACATGAGCCGGCAATGCCGGAGCGGCGACCTCGGAGTATGGCAATCCTTGGCCGTCGACCGTCCGCAGCCAGCCGTCCGCCAACCACGCCATCGGCTGGATGGCCGTTTCGCGGCCCAGCGTGCAGCGCCCCCGGTTGAGAAGGGGCCGGCCGCAGAGGTGCACCAGGTAGGTCTCCCCGCTTTGAGTTTCGACCAGATCGGCGTGCCCAGCGCGTTGCAGTTCGATGTCCGGGCGGTGGCGGGAAGTCAGAATGTGCACATCCGGATGCAGATCGTAGGGCCCGGTCAACTCGCGCGATCGTGCCAACGTGACGGCATGCCCCCATCCGGTGCCTCCCTCTGCCGTCAGCAGGTAGTAGTAGCCGTTGCGCTTGTAGAGGTGCGGGCCTTCGGTGAAGCCCAGTGACGTGCCCTGGAAGATCAGGCGGGGGCGCCCGATCAGCTTGCCTTCTTCACCCGAGTATTCCTGCAATGCGATCCCGGCGAAGCGATTGTGGCCCGGCCGATGGTCCCAGACCATGTTCAGCAGGTATTTCCGGCCATCGTCATCGTGGAACAGGGAAGGATCGAAGCCGCTGCTGTTCAGGTAGATCGGGTCCGACCACTCGCCGTCGATGCGCGGGCTGGTCACCAGGTAATTGTGCATGTCCCTAAGCGACGCCCCTGCACTGGCCCCCTGAGTGGTGCGGCCGTAACGCTTGACGTCGGTGTAGATCAGGTAAAACAGGCCGTCGGCGTAGCTGAGGCATGGCGCCCAGATGCCACACGAATCCGGGTCGCCGAGCATGTTGAGCTGGCTGGCCCGCGCCAGTGGTCGCGTCAGCAGACGCCAATGCACCAGGTCCCGCGAATGATGGATCTGGACTCCCGGATACCATTCGAAGGTCGAGGTGGCGATGTAATAGTCGTCGCCCACGCGGATAATGGATGGGTCCGGATTGAACCCAGGCAGAATCGGATTACAAATTGTCGGTCTCGCTTCCGGCATGTTTTCACCTGTGCTCGCGAACCAGTGTCCAAAGAACGACCGCGCCAACCAGGTCCAGCACGCCGAGGCAGACGAAGAACGGCGTGTAGCCGATCCTGGCAACCAGCGTCCCAATCAGCAGGGAGAAGATAAGTAGCCCCGCATTGCCCAACGTGCCAGCCATCCCGGCTACGGTTGCGACCTCGTTTTTCTTGAACAGATCGGACGCCATGGTGATCACCGTCACCGACAGAGTCTGGTGCGCGAAACCGGCCAGGCTGAGCAGCGCGATCGCGGCATATGGGCTCTCGACAAAGCCGACGAACCCCACCCCCATCATCAGGCCAGCCCCCAAGGTGAACGCGCCGCGGCGAGCGTTGATCAGGCTGACGTTCCCGTATTTCTGAAGCGCCATGCTGACCACCCCGCCAAACATGCAGCCGAAATCGGCGGCCAGGAATGGCATCCAGGCAAACAGCGCGATGTGCTTCAGGTCCATGTGACGAACGCTGCTCAGGTACAGCGGCAGCCAGAAAGTGAGAGTGCCCCACGTGGGGTCGGCGAGAAAACGCGGCAGGGCGATTCCCCAGAAGTTGCGATGGCCGAGGATCTTCACGACCGACGGGCGGATCCCGTCGCTCCGCAGGTACTTCTCCTGTCCCGAGGAGATGTAATCCCTCTCCTTATCCGAGAGCGCCGGGTGCTTTTCGGGCGATTGGTAGAGCAGCAGCCACAGCGCAACCCAAACCAGGCCCATCGCGCCGGTGATCACGAACGCCGCCTGCCAGTTGTACCTCAGGATGGCCCAAACGACGAGCGGCGGGGCGACCATCGATCCCACCGAGGCGCCTATGTTAAAGACGCCGCCGGCCAGCCCCCGCTCCTTGGCGGGAAACCACTCCGCGGTCGCCTTCATACCCGCCGGGTTGGCCGAGCCCTCGCTGAACCCCAGCAGGCCCCGCAGCCCCGCCAATGCCTGCCAACTGTGGGCCAGGCCGTGCGCCATGTTCACCAGCGACCATGCGCCGGCGAATATGGCAAAACCGATTTTGAGGCCCAGCACGTCCAGCACGTAGCCGCAAATTGGCTGCGCCATGATGGCGCCCTGGAAGGCTCCGAGGATCCACGAGTATTCTTGCGCAGTGATGTGCAGGTCCTCGAGCACCTTCGGGGC
>JBEKWU010000071.1:0-26994 GCA_049512775.1 Bryobacteraceae bacterium | reverse complement strand
ATCCACGTTCAAATGCGTGGGCAGGAAGAACGAGCGGAAGTAGCGCAAAGCCACGTAAGGTTGCGTGATGCGGTATCCGTAGGCAGGCAGAACCGTCGCCACGAAGCTCTTGGGCGTCATGGTGCTGGAGAGCCAAGCCAGCAACAAGCTCAGGGCGATGGCCGGGCCCGACTTCCGCGCCGCGGCCCACAACCCGCGCGCCGAAAGGCCCTCCTCGAACAGCAACACGTACGCCAGTAGCAGCAGGGGAAAGACCAGGGCGGGAGCTTTGGCCAGCACTCCCAGGGCGAAGGGGATGAGGTACAGGCCGGAGCGCCGCCGCTGGGGATACCGGGCGTAGACCACCAGTGCGGCCACTACGCCCAGCGTCGACAGCAGATCGGCCCGCTGGATGATGTAGTTGACGGTCTCGGCGATGGCGGGGTGCAGGCCGAACCAGGCCACGGCGAACCAGGCGATCCAAGGGTTGTAGGGATGCGGCCGGACGCGTTCCATGATCTGGGCGTAGAGCAGGTACATCAGCACCAGCAAGACCAGGAACCACAGGAAGGTGGACAGGTGGAAGTAGAAGGTGGACTCCAGCCCGCCGCCCAGCCAGTAGTCGATGGCCAGCGAAGTGGTCACCAGCGGCCGCCAGGCGCGGTTCGCGGCGTGTACCGACTGGGTTGCGGCGTCGGTGAAGAACCTGGGGATATTGCTGAGGTAGCGGATGTAGACGTTGTCTGTGATGCTGTGCGAGTCGTCGAACTGAAACGAGTTGTGGAAGTGGTTGGAATAGGTGAGCGTGACGGCGCACAGCACCAACGCGGCGATCGGGGCAGGACTCCGGCCGGGCACCAGGCTTTCCTCAGGGGGCATTGTATCAAGCCCCTGAGACCGGCGGTTGCCTCTACGCGCTCATGTAGAAGCGGCGCGGCCGAAGTGGGTGAGCACGCGGAGCGCGAAGTAGGTCAGCCATTTGCTCGGCTTTCCCTTTGCCTCCACGTCCACCCACATCTTGCCGTTTAGCGAACTCTCCATGACCCATTTGCCCCCCGGCGTCATTTTCTCTTCGATGACCCGGAGGGGCTTTTCCAGCGCGGCGGACATCGGAGTACCCAG
This sequence comes from Bryobacteraceae bacterium, assembly GCA_049512775.1. GTDB lineage: Bacteria > Acidobacteriota > Terriglobia > Bryobacterales > Bryobacteraceae > Fen-330. Next base: position 25,893 of record JBEKWU010000071.1, on the reverse strand, counting down.
TTTGGCGAGCGCGTACATGGCCTCCAGAATGTCCGAATTGTAGTGCAGCGGAAAGCCGAACTTCAGCCACCCTGGCTTGGGTTTCGGCGCGCCCGGGCCGCGTTCGACCAGCAACTGGTCCCGCTGATCGGATACCCACCGTTTCACGGTTTGCCCCGCGGGCAATCCGCCGCGGCCGGGATTGCGCTCCAGAATTTTCAGCCACTCCTTCTGATCCCCCGGCACGTACACGAAGACTTCGTGCTCGAGCATGCGGCCGGCCAGGAGCTTGATCGCGGACTTCAGGGCCGGAGTCCGGTCCTTCGGAGGCGCCTGCGAAAAACAGAGGAGCAGTTTGGGCTGGGCCATGTAGCATCCAGGCAGCAGAGAGTAGGCCATGGCCCTGCAATCGATGCCTCCGCCTTTTACGACTCTCCGTGCCAAGGCCTCTCGCTCCTGCCGAACCACCGGATGGCTCCCGCAACCCAAACGCGTCAGAGCAGCGAGGATATTGGCAGTCAGACACTGCAAGCCGTCTTTGCTCACCCACTTGCGCTGGTCCAATATCTCGCCGATCCCCGCGGCGATGCGCGGGTCCTTCCCATCGGCCAGGAACTGGCCCAGGAAAATCAACTGCCAGTACTTGCCCATGTATTTCTCGTAGGCCTTGTCGCCGTCACCCCAGAACCGGTCGGCGTGCTTGAGTATCTCCAGGGTGACGCCATAGCGCATGAGGCGCGACTTCGCCCGTGCCAGTTCAGGGTCCGTCTCCGGAGCCCCCAACAGATGCTTCAAGGTCAAGTAGCGAACTGGGGGATTGTCCTCTTCGAGAAGCCAATCGATCGCCTGCATGTCTTCACCAGAACTTCCATTCAGAGGTTTCAAACGGTCCAATCATACACCCAACCATGGTGCGAAGGGCTGGCGGAGTCCGGCCTGCGCTCCTGGCCGCTCGCATACCCGGCCCAGAACAGTTGGTCGTGGCCTTGACCAGCAGCCCGAGACTGAAGAGTGCCATCTTTCAGCCGGCTTCTTAGACACCTCTCCTTTGCCTGCCTCCCTTCTGATCGATTCTGTCTGCGCTGGCCCCTTCCCCTATCCCGTGGGCGCCGGCAACGCCTCCATTCGTCGCATCATCGCCGCAAACAGCCGCCGCCACAGATTGCCAAAATTGTAGGCGATCAGGCTCAACCACAGCCGTATTTCATTCATCTCCGGCTTGGCGAAGGCGGCGTCTGCCCGAAACACCACCTCCTTGCCCCGCTTCTGTTGCCGCGGGGTGCCCTCTGGGCCCTCCGGCAACAGCATGTCTTCCCAGCCATCGGCGCTGTGAACGTTGCCTGACCGCAGCCTGGCGGCCAGACAGTCGCCCTCCCGATGGAACCACAACAGCGGGTGATAGCAGGTGGACTCGAAGTGCCCGTTGTGCACGCTCTGCTCCTGCTGGCCATACACCGGGATCTCGGTCGAGTCCATGTCTGACACGACGCGCTGCGCGGAATCGAGCGCTTCCGTCATCCAGTTCGCGGACCACGATCAGGCCGCCGTCGGAGGTGGCCCGTGATCCTTGGAAATCGACCTTGAGGGAGGCGTTGAAGGAGAGCTGAAAGGGCTGATTCTGTTTTTCACCCCGTGGGTCTGCACCTCCGGAGCGTCTTCATCGTGTTGAAACCCGCATGAATAAAGGCGACTGACGATTCCGGGAGGCTGTCAAGTAAGTGGTCGAAATCGAAATCCAGGTCTACTTCGCTCCGCCGCCAGCCTTGTTCTTCTGGGACCTGGCGAACTCCAGGTTGTTCCGCGCGAACTGGAAATCCGGCTGGATGCGCAGGGCTTCGCTGGCCGCCTGGATGGTCTCGTCCCACTGGCCCAGGGAGGCGTATGCCGCAGCCATGTTGTTGTACGCTTCGGCGAACGCCGGCCGGAGGTGGAGCGCCTCCTTCGCTGCCGCAATGCAGTCCTGATAGCGCCCCACCTGGTGGTACAGGGAAGACAACTCCAGGTAATTCTCGGGCGACGGCCGGCTTCGCGCCTGCGCTTCGGCGTACGCCACCTGTCCGGCGATCTGCTTTTCCACGCGCACGTACGAAAGCACGCCGGGGTCGTCCGGAGCCAGCTTCAGCGACTCTTCCGCAAGCGACTTCAGCGGACCCCACAGCCCGTGCTCCGCGTAGATCTGCAAAAGCAGGTAGCGGGTTTCCATCAGGGCCGGATTCAGGGACAGCGCGATGCTCAGAACTCCCACCGCTTCGTCCGATCGGGCCTTGGTATTCAGCCAGCGTCCGTAAAGAATGTACTGCTCGGCATGCTTGGGATCGAGCTGGATGGCCCGCCGGAAATGCCGCTCCGCCTCGGCATCCCGATTCAGGCTGCCGTTGGTCACGCCCAGATTGATCTCCAGCGTGGAATACTCCGGCGCAAGGACCGCGGCGCGTTCGAAATACGGAAGCGCCGCCGCGGCGTCTCCCTTGTCCAGCATGGCGATTCCGTAATACATGAGTGCACGCCCGTTCCTGGGACTCTTCGCGATCGCGTCCCGCCACAGGCTCTCATGGGTCCGCCAGACCTCGTTCCGCCGGCGCGTCCCCAGCGCACACAGCAGCAGCAGGCATGCCAGGCCGCCGGCAGCGGCCCAGCGCCATTTGCCCCGCAGTGGGCGCCGCCCCAGGACCAGGCTCCCCGCCCAGGTGACGGCCAGCGCCAAGCCAATGAAGGAAAAGAACATCCGGTGATCGTTCTCCACTTCGCCGAGGGGGTACAGCGAGGTGGGCAGCATCGCCACCACGAACCAGACCAGCCCAAACGAGATCGGACGCGTCTGAGACCGCTTGACCGTCGCCCAGATCGCCCACAGCAGCGCGGCCAGGAACAGGAACCCGGCGAGCGCCTCCAGGCGCAGGACCGAGGGGAAGGCTTCCAGGTCCGTGTCCGCGCTCAAATGCGTGGGCAGGAAAAACGACCGGAAGTAGCGCAAAGCCACGTAAGGTTGCGTGATGCGGTACCCGTAGGCGGGCTGGAGAGTCGGCACGAAACTCTTGGGCGTCATGGCGCTCGAGAGCCAGGCCAGCAACAAGCCCACGGCGATGGCCGGAGCCGACTTCCGCGCCGCGGCCCACAACCCCCGCGCCGAGAGGCGCTCCTCGAACAGGAACACGTAAGCCAGTAGCAGCAGGGGAAAGACCAGGGCGGGAGCTTTGGCCAGCACTCCCAGGGCGAAGGGGATGAGGTACAGGCCGGAGCGCCGCCGCTGGGGATACCGGGCGTAGACCACCAGCGCGGCCACCACGCCCAGCGTCGACAGCAGGTCGGCCCGCTGGATGATGTAATTCACCGTCTCGGCGATGGCGGGATGCAGGCCGAACCAGGCCACGGCGAACCAGGCGATCCAGCGGTTGTAGGGATGCGGCCGGACGCGTTCCATGATCTGGGCGTAGAGCAGGTACATCAGCACCAGCAAGACCAGGAACCAGAGGAAGGTGGACAGGTGGAAGTAGAAGGTGGACCCCAGCCCCCCGCCCAGCCAGTAATCGATGGCCAGCGAAGTGCTCACCAGGGGCCGCCAGGTGTGGCCCCTCGGATCCACGGAGTGGGTTGACGCGTCGGTGAAGAACCTGGGAATGTTGCCCAGGTAACGGATGTAGACGTTGTCCCTGACAGTGTGCGAGTCGTCGAACTGAAGAGCGTTGTGGAAGTGGTTGGAATAGGTGAGCGTAACCGCGCACAGCACCAACGCGGCGATGACAGTGGAAGTCCGGCCCGGCACGACGCTTTCCTCAGGGGGCATTGTATCAAGCGCCCAGGGCCGCCGGACGGACTCCCGCTCCCTCCGGCAGTAGCCTTGCCTTGATTTCGGAACTATCCTGGATGCATGTGCCCGCGCGAGGACCTCTCCGGCCGCGCCGGCTTTCCCGCCGTTGGACCAGAATCTCGGATGCAGAGACAGGCGAAGGCGCCGGGCAAGCGTGCAAGCTGGTGCAAACAGGCCGCCGCGTGGGCCGTGGCGGCGGCATGCCTGGTGTGGGTGCTGCACGGCATTGACGCGCGGCGTCTGGCTGGGGAGGTGCGCGGCCTGCGCTGGGGATTGGTGACCCTGGCGGTGGTTTCTCAGGTGCTCAGTTACGTCGCCCAGGGCTGGCGCTGGCAACTGCTGCTCCGGCCCGTCGGGGGAATCCCGGTTCCTCAAGCCACCCAGGCCATCTACGCCGGCCTGTTTGCCAACGAGGTGCTGCCGCTGCGGTTTGGCGAAATGGTACGTGCGTGGCTGGTGGCGCGCTGGGCGGGTGTCGAGCTGCTGGTCGTCCTGCCCTCGGTGTTTGTCGAGCGCCTGTTCGACGGCATCTGGCTGGCGGTGGGAATCGGCCTCACAGCCATCGCCATCCCCCTGCCGCCGGACTTGGACCGGGCAGCCAATACTCTGGGCGCCCTGGTACTGGTTGTCACGGTGCTGTTCGCGGTCTTCGTCTTTGTCAAGAGGCCGCCGCGGCTCAGCCGAGGGCGCCGTTCGAAGCTGGCGGACTGGTCCGATTCCATTCTCGAAGGGCTCCAGGCCATTGGACGGTCGCCCTCCTTTTACGGGGCGCTCGCTGTGTCGCTCCTGTTCCTGCTCCTCCAGGGGCTCGCCTTCTGGTGCGTGATGCTGGCTTACGGCATCGGACTGTCGTTTTGGGCCGGCGCCGTCGTCTTTCTCGTCGTGCGTCTGGGAACCGCCATTCCCAATGCCCCGGCCAATGTCGGCACCTTCCAGTTCTTCACCGTGCTCGGGTTGCTGCTGTTCCATGTCCACAAGACCGAGGCGACGGGCTTCTCGCTGGTGGTTTTCGTTGTCATCACCGTCCCCTTGCTGGCGCTGGGCTTCCTGGCGCTCAGCCGGAGCGGAACCTCCCTCTGGGCCATCCGCCGGCAAGTGTTCCCGCCGCGCGGCCCCGCGCCTCGCGGCTGAATCGCCGCTCAGTTCAGCAGCGTGTCGTCAAACCCGTTGAAGCAGCGGTAGGCGCCGTTCGAGCGCAGTTCGGGGTCGCCGGCCAGCGCTTGTTCGTGCGCCTTCACCCAGGCATCGAAGGCCTCCCGCACGGAAGTCCTGCCGTCGCCGTTGCGGTCGGCCAGCTCCGGGTGGAGGAAGGCCTCCCAGAAAGTTCGCGCGAACTCGGTGCAGTCGGTCGGATGCCGGCTGTCGACGCTCGAGATCAGGATACTGCGGCTCTTGGTTCCGTCGAACGCATCCACAAAGCCACCCGAGTAGCACTGGTCCATCACAATCACCGAGTTCCCGCGGTACTGGTCGATCTCCTCGCGCAGATCCGCGGGCCACAACTCCCCCCGCCGCAGTTCCAGCAGGCTGTCGCCGTGGTCCGTGCTGCCGTGCCCGGTGCCGTAAACCACCAGCAGATCGCCCTGCGCTACGCTGCCGGCAAGGTCGTCCATCACGCGCCAGAAGTTGTCCGGCGCCGGCGCCAGCCGCAGCGTTGCTCGGGGCAGAGTGTGGTGGCGGTCCGGTGGCGAGATCACGAAGATGTGCGCCGCATCGAAGCCCAGCGCGCGCAAAGTCGTATAGGCCCGCGCAACGTTCTGCTTGTGTCGCCGCTCGCTGTCCCCGTTGACCAGCACGGCGTACTTCTCCGGCTTGCGCGGGCCCTCGGCGGGCTGGGCCGCGGCGCCGCCGCACGTCCGCCGCTCCGCCCCGCCGGAATGGCATCCCGCAGCCAGCGCGCATAGAACAACGCAGAATGGCGCCAAGCGCTTCATAACGCAACCAGTCGAGCCGCCAGCGAGCGGATATGCCGCGCGTCCGTGCCGCAGCAGCCGCCCAGGATCCGCAGCCCGAACCGCCGGTGGAGGTCCACCATCGACTCGGCGAACCGCCCGGGGTCCTCCGTCTCGAGATCCTCCGAGCCCTCCAGTTCCCCGGGGCTTTTCGGCGACGTATTCGCCTGCAACCCTAGAATACGGTCTCGGGGAGCCGGATCGCAACGTTCCAACGCGCGCGCCATGATCGAAGCATGCACGCAATTCACCAGGTACCCCAGCGGGGCGGGGCAAATGGAACCGTCGATCCGTGCGATGGCCTCCGGGATCGGCGTCGAGTCCAGCAGTTCGCCCCGCGCGTTGATGATGAAGCTCACCAGGTACGGCGCGCCGGTCTCGGCCATGGCCGCGGCCATCCCCGCGGCCTCGGATGCTGCGGGCAATGTTGCGGCCAGCAAGAAGTCGCAGCCGGCGCCCGCCAAGGCTTTCGCCTGCGGCGCATGAAAGCGGGCTGCTTCTGCCGTGGTGAGCGCCTGCTCGGGCCGGTAGGCGTCGCCATAGCTCCCCATCAAGCCGCCCAGAAGAATCCCGTCGTACTCCGCGATGATCCGCCTCACGAAGAGCACCCCGTCGCGATTGACATCCTGAGTCAGCCCCGCCTGCCGCAACCGTTCGGGATTCGCGTGCCAGGTGGGGGAGAAGCAGAGCATCGGCAGGCGGGTCTCTCGTGCGGTCTCCAGGTATTCGCGGTAGAGGCCCGCAAGAATCCGTGCCGGCCCGGGCGCGTACGGAAACGCCGCGTGCGCCACGTGCTCATCCAGCGTGCATTCAGGATGCCTGCGCAGCCGCTCGACGACCGAGCCCTCGGTCAGCACCACCGCAGAGCGGGCCAGCGCGCTGCGGAAGCTGGCGCCGGGCCGTGAATCCTCAGGCACGTGCACTTATCCATGGTAAACAAATAACTTACGTGTTTTTCGCCCCGGGCGGGTTGACCTCGGGCGGGCACGCCGGGATGACGATCCACGCTGGCGGCGGGCTTGAGTTTCCGGTGAACCTTACGGCTCCACGACCACCGTAACGGTCCGCCGGTCCGCGGCGTTGCCGAGAAAGTAGCCTGCGGCGGTCCCGCCGGACGCGATGCCCAGGAAGACGGCCACCGCCCGCGCATTATGTTTGTTCGACATGATGCCTCCGCTCGTGGCGTAGCCGGCGACACCTCCACCCACCAGGCCGCCCGCGGCTCCCAGCACCGTTCCGATAATGCGGTAGCGCACGCCTTTCGTGTGCATCTCGAAAGTCTTCAAGGTGGCCCGCGGCACCCGCAACTGTCCCTTCGGATAGACTGCCGGGCTTGTGCTTTCGCGAACATCCACCACCAGCGCTTCAGGTTTGACTGCGATGACCCTGCCCGAGACCACCGCGCCGTCCGGCATGACGATACCCACGTCCTTGCCGGCAATCGAGGGAAGCTGAGACCAGGAAAGTCGCGCAGCGGACGAGGCGGCCTGCGTCGCACTCGAGCATAGAATCAACACGGCGAGGAATGAGAGTCTCACAGTCCACCCAGCGTACCACCAAATGCCGCCGCGGCCGCGAGGCTTACTTCTTCAGCACGAAGAACAGAATCAGCCCCAGGATCGCGATCACCAGCACGACGATAACGACGATCAGCAGCAGGTTCGAAGCGCGTGGAACCTCGGCCGGAGCCTGCATGGGCTGCATGCCGGGCGCCTGCATCTGGGGCGCGCCGGGCATCTGCATTCCGGGATACTGCGGCGCCTGCATCTGGGGCGCGCCGGGCATCTGCATTCCGGGGTACTGCGGCTGTTGCATCTGGGGCGCGCCGGGCACTTGCATTCCGGGATACTGCGGCGGTTGCATCTGGGGCGCGCCGGGCACTTGCATTCCGGGATACTGCGGCGGTTGCATCTGGGGCGCGCCGGGCATCTGCATTCCGGGGTACTGCGGCGGCTGCATCTGGGGCGCGCCGGGCATCTGCATTCCGGGGTACTGCGGCGCGGGCGGCGCGGCCGCGGGCGGTGGAGCGGCGCCGGCGTCCATGCTCCCGGGCGGCGGAGCCGCGCCGAACAGCCGCGTGTATTCGCCGGGACCGGAGGATTGCTGCATCGGTTGAGCCCGCGGCGTGGGCGACGAGAACGCTCCGGTCGCGCCTTGCGGTTGCATGGGCGGTGGTGGAGCGGGCATCCGTGACAGCGTCGATCCCTGCCCGGGCCCCTCGCGCGCCCCGAACAGGCTCGTGAACTCACCCGGCGCTCCCCCCATAGGTGCTGGAAGTGGTCCGGGAAGCGGCTGTTGCGGCGAGGGAGGCGGTGGAGCCGGAAAACCCTGGGACATCCCGGCCGCTTCAGGCGCCTGGAACAGGCTGGTGAACTGTCCCCGCGCGCCGGCTCCTGTGGCCGGGCCGGGCGAAAGCGGAGGCTGGGGCGCCGGGGAAGGAGCTGCCGGAGTGGCCTGGAACAGCCGCGTAAACTCGCCGCCCTCGCCCCCAGCCGGCGGTTTCGGCGCGTTCCCCCAATCCGGTTGCGCAACGGGTTCGGGCGGAGGCGCCCCCGGTGCTGTCGGGGCCTGGAACAACCGCGTGAACTCGCCCCCTCCGGTGGGACTCGGGGGAGCAGGCGGTTGCGGCGGCGCGGTTGCCTGCGGCGGAGGCGCTGAGGTTGCCTGCGGCTGCGGTGGCGCCGGAGCGGGTGGGGGTGGCGCACGCCGCACTGGCAGCGGAGCGGCTGGCGTCTCCACGAGATCGCCGACCGTGGCGCGGAACAGCCGCGTAAAGGAGTTGGGATCCTGCGCAGGCCCCGCCGGTCGTGGGGGAGCAGCCCGGGTCGGCGGCACAACCGGTGGCGGCACAACTTGCGGCGGCACAACCTGCGGCGCTACCGTCCGGGTCGGCGGAGCTTGCGGCATCGGCGCCGGGGGTGGCGGCTCAGAGGGAAGCGCGCTGTCGAACATCCGGGCAAACTCGTCCTCGCCCGCGGCCGTCGCTGCCGGGGTGGGCGGGGGAGCGGGCGGTTGCACGGGCGCCGCCGGCGGCGGAGCGGGGCGCGCTGCTTCGGGCGCCGACTCGGACGGAACCGCCGCGACGCCGAACAGCTTCGCAAACTGGTCGTCCTCCCGGGGCGTTGCCGGCGGCGCCGGGGGCGGTGGGGGGGCGGCGGTCGGAGGCGGCGGAGCAGGCGGCGCCGGTGGAGCGGCTGCCGCCGGCGGCACGGGCTGCGCCCCGGACGGGCCCTGCCAACGTCCCGCCTGGGCCAACTGGTCCGCCTCGGAAAAAGCCCCTGGCTGCGCCGCGCGAGGATCCAGCCACCCGCGCAGGTTCGTGAATCCCGGCAGGATTTCCGTGGCCACGTAGGGCATCCCCTTGTGATCGCTGATCTCTAGAATCGGCGAGCGCTTTTCCGCCGAAGGGTCCACCGCACGCTGCAACAACAAGCGCAGCAGCGTCTCCCGTCCCGGCACGCTTGCTCCGCTAAACAGGATGTGCACGAAGACCGCCCGCCCGGTCGCCAATTCGCGCGCCTGGAAGGTCTTGGATTCGCCATCGTGGGCCACTACCTCGCCGAGTTCGTATTTCTTGTCGAGATCCATGACATGCCGCCGATCCAGTATTAGATTACACCGAACCGGGGTGATTAGCCATCCGCTCGTGTCCTCTCCCAGGGATGACCGCCAGGGGGCGCTGGGAGTGTGAACCAGCGCTCCATTCTATGGACGGTTCACTCACCGCTAGCTTCTTTCGCGGCCCGCGCATATAATACGACTTTCAGAGCATCTGCTTATGAAACACCTCTCCAGGCTCGTCTGGTCGGAAGGGATGTACCTGGGTCCCCACCATTTTCAGGCGCAAAGCCGCTATTTTGAAGACTCCGTCCACTTCGCCATCGCCAGCCTGTACTTCGCCCCGTACGGCCTCGGGGGCTTCGAGCTGGATCGTGAGGCGCTGCTGAACGGAACCCTCTCCCTGGTGCATGCCCGGGGAGTTTTCCCGGACGGCCTGGTGTTTCAGATGCCGGATGCCGATCCGCTGCCCCCCGCCCGCGAGATTTCCGAGCTGTTCTCGCCGGTCCGCGAGAGCGTGACCGCCTACCTGGCGATTTCGCCCCGCATTCCCGACGGGCTGAACTGCGCCCTGGGCGATGATGGCGAGAGCAGTACTGCCCGCTATATCGCCGAGAGCGTCGTGCTGCACGACGACAACACCGGGCGGGACGAAAAACCGGTGCGCGTGGGACGCAAGAACGTCCGGCTCCTGCTGGACACCGAGCTCGCCCCGGACATGGTGGTCCTGCCGATGGCGCGGATCCGGCGGGACGGCACGGGCCACTTCGTTTTCGATCCCCAGTTCATTCCCCCGAGCCTGGAGATCAGCGCCAGCGAACGGCTGATGGTGATGCTCCGCCGGCTCATCGAGATCCTCGAGGACAAGAGCTCCAACCTCACCCGCGCCAAGCTGGGCGGCGCGAAAAGCTCGGCCGGCTGGTCCAGCCAGGAAGTCGCCAACTTCTGGTTCCTGCACTGTGTCAACGCCAGCCTGGCCCCGCTGCGGCACTTCTGCTTCACCAGGCGCGGGCATCCCGAAGCCCTCTTTGTCGAGTTGTTGCGCCTGGCCGGGGCCCTGTGCACCTTCGGCCTGGATTCCCACCCGCGCTCGCTGCCGTTGTATGATCATCAAAACCTCCAGGAGTGCTTCGAGGCTCTCGACGAGCACATCCGCAGGCACCTGGAATTGCTGATGCCCACCAACTGCATCCCCATTCCGCTGACCCCCATGGGCAACTACTACTGGTCCGGCCCGGTGCCCGACCAGCGTTGCCTGGGGGGGTGCCGCTGGATCTTCGCCATCCGCTCCAAGATCGGCGAGGGAGACCTGATCGAACGCACCCCCAGGCTGGTCAAGATCTGTTCCAAGGACTTTGTCCCCAGGCTGGTCCAGCGCGCCCTCCCGGGGCTGTCCCTCACTCAGATCCCCATCCCGCCCGCGGCCATATCCCCGCGCCTGGAGACCCAGTATTTCGCGGCCAATCGCGCCGGCCCGTGCTGGGACCACATCGTGCTCACCCGCCAGGTTGGCGTCTACGTGCCCGGCGAAATCCCGCAACCCGAGATCGAACTTCTGGTGGTTTTGGAGTCCTAGACATATGGGAACGTTCACCTCGAATCCCGCCGCACCCGAGGCCGGGGGGTTCTCCCTCCAGCGTCGCCCGGACAACTTAGCCCTGGTCTTCCAGGAGACCCTCACCGCGATTGTCCGCCTGCGTACCAACCGCCAGGTGGTCACCGACCCCGAGGTGTTTCGCGCCCAGATGCGCGAGGCCCTCAAGGCCGCCGACCAGGATGGGCGGACCCGGGGTTACACCGGCGAGCAGACCAAGCTGGCCATCTTCGCCGTGGTCGCATTCCTGGACGAGTCGATCCTGAATCTCCAGCAGCCGGTATTCGCCCAATGGCATCGCAAGCCGCTGCAAGAGGAGCTGTTCGGCATCGACATCGCCGGAGAGATCTTCTTCAACAACATCCAGCGGCTGCTGGGCCAGCGCGATTCCCACGATCTGGCGGACGTGCTGGAGATCTACGAGCTGTGCCTGTTGCTGGGCTTCCGCGGCCGCTACGGGCTGGGCGGCCAGGCGGAGCTGCGCTCGGTGATCGAAACGGTCAAGGAGAAGCTGCGCCGCATCCGGGGCTTTTCCCTGGAACTCTCTCCCGCCTGGGCCATTCCGCCCGGAAAAGTGAAGGTGACCGGATCCGACCCTTGGGTAAAGAGGCTGCTCTGGAGCGCGGTCGGGTGCTTCGTGCTGGTGATTGTGCTGTTCGGCGCCTACAAGATCTCTCTGGGATCCGGCGCTTCGGACTTGCGGGCCATTCCGACCCTGGCTCGGGGATAGGAGTTCACGATGAACTACAGAGTGCTGATCATTGCTGGCTTGGTGAGCTACTACCTGTTCGCATGGCTCGCCACCTCGTTGCTCAACCTGACGGGGGTCAACTTGTGGGTGATCCGGGGCTTCCTGGGCATGATCGGACTCTCGGGCGCAGGGCTCTTCTGGTGGTGGAAGAGCCGGCGGGAGCAGCGGCGGGCCGCCTCCGGCCAGGCCGCAGCGGGCGGCGGGGCCACCGGCGTTTCGAGCGATGAAGTGGACACGCTGGTGCGCGATGCCGAGGCCAGGCTGGCGGCCTCCAACCTCGCCAAAGGCGCCAAGACCAGTAACCTGCCGGTGATTTTCCTGCTCGGGCCGCCCGGCTCCGCCAAGACCCACACCATGGTCCATTCGGGTCTCGAGCCCGAGCTGGTGGCCGGGCAGGTCTACCACGACAACACGGTGCTCCCCACGCGCACCGCCAACCTGTGGTTCTCCCGCCAGACCGTCTTTGTCGAAGCCGGCGGTAGGCTGCTGGCCGAGCCCCAGCGGTGGATGCGGTTGGTGCGGCGGATGCAGCCGGGCCGGCTTACCTCCGCCCTGGGTAAGGGTCAGCAGGCGCCGCGCGCCGCCGTGGTCTGCTTCGACCTCGAGGAGTTCATGAAGCCCGGCGCCAGGGACAGCGTCGCCATCGCCGTGCGGAATCTGCACGCCCGCCTGGGCGAAATCTCCCACCTGCTGGGCATCAGCTTTCCGGTCTACGTCTTGTTCACCAAGACCGACCGCGTCCCTTTCTTCCTGGAATATGTCCGCAACCTCAGCGGCGAAGAGGGGACCCAAGTGGTCGGCGTCACGCTTCCCATTCTGCCCGCCGCCGGCCAGGGCGTCTACGCCGAACAAGCCAGCCAACGCCTCGCCACGGCCTTCGACGACTTGTTCCGCTCCTTCTGCGACAAGCGGGTCGAGTACCTCTCCCGCGAGAACGCCCCCGACAAGCTGCCCGGAGTCTACGAATTCCCTCGCGAGTTCCGCAAACTTCGCGCCGGCCTGGTGCAGTTTCTGGTGGATCTCTGCAAGCCCAGCCAGTTGCGCGCCGCGCCGTTCCTGCGCGGGTTCTATTTCTCCGGTGTGCGCCCGGTCGTGGTGGACGAGGTGGCCGCCCCGGTGGCCCGCCCCTTACAGCAGCAGGGTTTCGAGCCCGCCAGCGGCGCCACCGGCATCTTCAGGCAAGGGCAGACCCGCGCTCCCGAGGCCCAGCAGCAGCCCCGGGTGACCGGGACGCGCCGCGTGCCGCAGTGGGTTTTCCTGAGCCACTTCTGGAACGACATCCTGCTGGCAGACCGCGAGGCCATCTCGGCTTCCTCGGCCAGCGTTAAGACCAGTGCGCTGCGCCGGGTGCTGTTCCTGGCCGCGGCATCCTTGTGCCTGCTGTACTCGACTGCGATCACCGTCTCTTGCGTGCGGAACCGGAACCTGGAATCTCGCGTTCTGGAGGCCGCCAAAGGCCTCTCCGTCGTGCCCGTGACCGGTCAGGACCTGCCCTCCCTGGACGCCCTCAAGCGGCTCGATGCGCTGCGGCAGGAACTCGAGACCCTCTCCGATTACCAGCGCAACGGCGCTCCCCTCAGCCTCCGCTGGGGGTTGTACACCGGCGACGAGATCTACCCCAAGGCCTACCAGCTCTACTTCGACCGTTACCACGCCGCGCTGTTCGGCTGGACCCAAGGCGCCATGCTGGACAGCCTCCGGCGCCTGCCCCCCGCTCCCGGCCCCACCGACGCCTACGGCCCTCCCTACAACACCCTCAAGGCCTACCTGATCACTACGTCGGAATGGAAGCGCAGCACCCGGGCGTTCCTCTCCCCCTACCTCTCCAACCGCTGGAGCGAGGGACGCAATGTCGATCCCGAGCGGCTGCAACTGGCGCAGAAGCAGTTCGACTTCTATAGCGACGAGCTGGCCTTCGCCAACCCGTTCTCCTCGGATAACGATGCCACCAGCGTCGAGCGGGCCCGGCGCTACCTGAAGCAGTTCAACGCCGACGAGCGCATCTACCAGGCGCTGCTCGAGGCTGCTTCCAAGCGCAACCCGTCGGTGAACTACAATCGCCTGTTCCCCAACGAGGCCGTTTCGGACCCCCGCGAGGTCCGCGGCGCTTTCACCCGGGACGGCTGGGCTTTCATGCAGACCGCCTTCGCCAAACCCGACACCATGTTCAGCGGCGAGGAGTGGGTGCTGGGCCCGCAGTCCTTCGCCAACCTCGACCGCTCCCAGCTCGAGCAGAAACTGCGCGGCTTCTACATCCGCGACTTCATCCAGGAATGGCGCGAGTTCTTGCGGCAGGGCAAGGTGGTCGGCTACCAGAACGTGCTGGACGCCGCCAGGAAGCTGGCGCTCACCTCCAGCAACCAGTCGCCGCTGTTGGCCCTGTTCTGCCTGGCTTCCCAGCACACCAACATCGACCTTCCGGATGTCAAGAATGCCTTTCAGGCGGTGCAGCAGGTGGTTCCGCCCGCCTGCCAGAGCCAGTACGTCGGCCCCTCCAACCAGATGTACATGGGCACGCTGCTGAAGCTTCAGAACTCGGTGCAGCAGGTGGCCTCCAGCTCCGCCGGGCTGGCCGATCCGGCCACCGCGCAGACCCTCACCCAGGCCAGCGAGGCCCGCTTCGTCACCCAGCAGATCGCGCAGACCTTCGGGGTAGACAAGGAAGGCCGGGTTCCCGAAACCGTGAAGAAGCTAATGGAAGACCCGATTACCGAGCTGGAGCGAGTGCTCAAGGGCATTGGCCCGGCCGAGCTCCGAGCCAAAGGGGGCGCGCTGTGCGGCCAGTTCAACGGCCTGATGGCCAAGTACCCCTTCAACCTGAAGTCCAGCGTGCAGGCCACGGTGGACGACGTGAATCGCTTCTTCCGCCCGCCCGACGGAGCGCTCTGGCAGTTCTATACCCAGAGCCTGCAATCCCTGGTGCAGAAAGAGGGCAATCGCTACTCGCCCAAGGCCGGCGGCACCATGACCGTGACCCCGGGCTTCCTGGGCTTCTTCAACCGCGCCGCCGGGTTTGCCGAAGCGGCCTACCCCAGCGGCGCCCAGCAGCCTCGGATCAACTACAACCTGAAGTCCGACTTGACCGGCTCCAACCAGACAATTTCCCTCTCGCTCGACAGCCAGACCTTCAGCAACACTCCGGGCAAGGCCGCCTCCAAGCAATTCTTCTGGCCCGGCAGCCCGCCCGGCGCCCGCATGCAGGTCAAGTTCGGCGCCGAGGGCTTCAACTGGCCCGCCTACGATGGGGTTTGGGCGGCCTTCGAGTTCTTCGGGGATTCCGAGGAGAAGTCCGCGCCCCTGGGCTCTGTTTACCGCTTGGAGTGGACCCTGCGGACCGGGCAGTCGGGGCGCCCCGTCACCACCAGTACCGGCCAGCCCGTCTCGGTGCGCTTCGACCTTGATATGATGGGTTCGCCTCCGATCTTCCGCAAAGGCTACTTCAGCGGATGGGGTTGCGTTGCGGACGTGGCCCGGTAAGGATCATATGGAACTGCCTGCGCGCATCGGCAAGTACGAGTTACAGGAGTATTTGGGCGGCGGCATGTCGCGCGTCTATCGCGCCCGCGATACCGTCATCGGCCGCACCGTCGCCGTCAAGATCCTCACCGAGCAGGCCTGCCAGGACCCGGAAGCCAAGGCCCGGTTCTTGCAGGAGGCCCGCGTGGCCGGCAATATCGGCCATGACAACATCATCCGGGTCTACGATTTCGGCGAGGTGGACGGCCGCCCGTACATGGTCATGGAATTCCTGCGGGGCGAAGACCTCCGCAGCCTCATGAAGACCAACCGGACCGGCGATCTGCACTGCAAGCTGGCCATCGCCCTGCAAATCGCCCGGGCGCTCGAGCACATCCACGCGCAGAAGATCATCCATCGCGACATCAAGCCCGAGAACATCCAGGTCACCACTACCGGAGTGGTGAAGCTCATGGATTTCGGCATCGCCAAAGCCGAGAACACCGCGCTCACGCGGCCCGGCTTCACCCTCGGCACTCCTTACTACATGGCGCCCGAGCAGATCCGGGGCATGCCCGTCACCCCACTGGTCGATATCTACGCTTTCGGTATCATGCTGTTCGAGTTGATCACCGGGATCCGGCCCACCGAGGCCGAAGGCATCGAGAAGATCTTTTACCTGATCCTGCACCAGCCGGTGGACGTGACCCCGCTGGCCGCCGCCGGCGCACCGCAGCCGCTCTGCGATCTGGTGGCGACTTGCACGGCCAAAGATCCTGCCAAGCGCCCGCCGAGTTTCTCCGCGGTGTGCGCCGAGCTGGAGCGGATACTGCGGCGGCTGCAACGCGGCCCGGTGGGCTCGACCCAGACCTTGCAGGTGATCGTGCAGCCCACCCAGGGCGTTGCCGTGGCGGCTCCCGCCCCGACGCCGGGCCGCATCACCGTTCCGGCGCCCACGCCGGGGCCGACTCCGGCCCAACCTCCGCGCCCCAAGGCCCTCCCCGTGCTCATCAGCCTCGCGGTTGCCGGCGCCATCATGCTGGCGGCGGCGGCCTGGCTCCATTTCGGGCCCCCGGGCGCGCAGAGGCTTCCCACGCTGCTCTCCACCCCCACCGGCGAAATGGTGCTGGTTCCCGAGGGGCCGTTCCTGTCCGGTCCCGAGAAGACGCAGTTGACGCTCCCGGGCTTCTACATCGATAAGACCGAGGTTACCAACGCCGCCTACGCCCGTTTCTGCACCGACAAGAGCCGCCCCTTGCCCGAGCTTTTCCTCAAGGACCATCCGTATTACCCCGTGGTGAACATCACCTACGTGGATGCCCAGGAGTTTGCCAAGTGGGCCGGGAAGCGGCTGCCAAGCCTTCAGGAGTGGGAGAAGGCTGCGCGAGGCGGCGATGGCCGCCTGTACCCCTGGGGCAACAATGCGGAACCCGCGCGCGCCAACGTGCTCGACAACCCCGACCGCAAGTCCCCCGACCTGATGTCCGTGGATTCCTTCCCCGAGGGCGCCAGCCCTTACCACGTCCTCAACATGGTGGGCAACGTCTGGGAGTTCACCGATGAGCTGCGCACGCCCACCGAGGCTACCCTCAAAATGTTCGCCCGCCTGATGAACCCGCCGCCGACCGCTGGCGAACCCTGGTACACCATCCGCGGCGGCGCCTACGACGCCAAGCTGTCCGGCTCCGTCCTCTGGGAGGCCGGCTCGGTCCCGGCGCGCTACAAGGCCTTCAACATCGGCTTCCGCTGCGTCAAGGACGCGAAATAGGATCCGCTCTCCCGGCTGCACCGAAACCCGCGCGCCCTCGGAAGCCCCTCCGGGCGCTTTCGACGGCACGGCCTCCCGCCTCGACGGCAACCGCGCACTCCGGAACTCGTCCAGCCGCAACTGGCGCCAGAGCTCGCAGCCCAGCCAGCAGTTAAGGCCCGCCCATCCAGGCCTAGCGATTTCAGGTTCTGGTGAATTACCTTCACCGCGTCGCGGCTCTTCTCGATGAAGATCGCGCGCGCGGCACCCCGGCTCAGCGCTTCGATGCCGACGGCCTCCGCGCCCGCGTAGGCGTCCAGGAACACCGTCCCGGCAAGGCGCGGCGCCAGGACGTCAAAGAGCGTTTCCCGAAGGCGGTCCGGGGTCGGCCGCAGCGCCAGGCCCGGCAGCGTCTTCAGCCGCCGGCTTCGAAACTCGCCGCCAATCACGCGCATCGATTCAACCCACCTGCACCAGGCCGTAACGCCGCTGCCAGTGCGTCCTGAGGTAATGCATCGCAACTCCCCCGACCCACGCCTCACGCGCCCACGCAACTGGTGCAACGGCGACAGCCCGAAGCGCTCTATGGTGGCTTCCTTGTCGGAGGTGGGAAGCCGCCCGTGCATCAGCCCGGTCGCGATTTGCGGGAGCAGGTCGCCAATTGGGTTGGTCCTGGGCTGCTTCCGCCTCTGGACGATAGACATAAGTAGTTTTCTTTTCAATTCATCGCGGCGGAGTGTCCGGAAATGGGAATGGGTTCGAACGGCAGTTCCTGTGTTTTGCTGACGGGGTGGGGCCGAGGGGCCGGGATCCTGGAACGGGGGGTCTGGATGTGGGGCGATGCGGCATGGGCGAGCTCCACTTAGATGGTAAGGCGGAGGCGGAGGGTGAGCGGAAGAGTTTCGATGTAACCTGCTTGGGCGAGGGGAGTTAGAAAAGGCGGGGAGTGGCGAATGGCCGAGAGCGGCGGGATTGCCCGGACTGACCGGTTGGCCCAAGACCCGGAGGAAAGACCCGGAGGAAAGTTGTAGGACACGGAAGAACTCGTTACAATCAGAGCGGTTGTCGCTCCGGTTCGCCGCCGGCGTTTTCGTCTCAGGCCGGCCAGGGGCGCTCTTGTCCAGGGCAGGCTGAAGAGGAGCTGGGCCGCTGGAGAGAACGCTCGAACCGGTATGGACATGAACTCAGCCACCAGCAAGCTCTTCCTCGTTTTCGGGGATCCCAATCGCCTCCGGACCGCGGAGATCTCTAACCCTGCATTTCCGTTTTGATTAGTTACTGATAACCTCTTGATGGCCTCCGACGCCTTTATTCATGCGGGTTTCAACGTGATGCAGACGCTCCGGAGGTCAACACCCAATGGGTGAGAAACAAAATCAACCATTCCAGCTCTCTTTCAACGCTTCGCTGAAGATCGATTTCCAGGGATCGCGTGTCACGTCGGATGGAGGCCTCATTCTGGTGCGCGAGTTGGACGAACGTTTGGGCTTCGGTGAACTCATTGCGCAGCACCTGAGCGATTCGCGGCGCGGGAAGAATACCCAACTTCCGCTCGCCGATCTGTTCCGCCAGTCCGTCTACAGCCGCATCGCGGGCTATGAGGATGTCAACGATGCCCAGCGGCTCGCGCAAGATCCGACGTTCCGGTTGATCGGTTCGGAGAAGACTTGGGATCGTGGTGCGGCGCTAACTTCTCGTTTGCAGACGTTCGAGACCGAGATGCTGGCCGAGGAGGAGAACTTCGGCAGCTTAGCCCGCATCAACCGCGAACTCATCGCCAAGGCGGAAGCCCTCGATTCCCCGACGCGCGCCGTGCTGGATATGGACTCGACCGAGATTCCGGTGTACGGCCAGCAGGAGAACAGCGCCTACAACGGCCATCTTGGATCCACCTGCTACCGCCCGCTACTGCTTTTTAATCGGGAAGGCGACTACCTGGCGGCAAAACTGCGGCCCGGCAACGTCCACAGCGCCGACGACTGGGAAGAACTGCTGCTTCCGGAGATCGAGCGGCAGCAGAAGCTCGGCAAGGAAGTTGTGTTCCGCGCCGACGCGGCTTTCGCCAAGCCGGAGATCTACGAAGCCCTGGAGGCGCGCGGCGTGAAGTAGGCCATCCGCGTCCCGGCCAACGACAGCCTGGAGCGGGACATCGCGGAGTTGTTGACGCGGCCAGTGGAACGCCCCAGCCACAAGCCGGTGGTCTGGTACAAGGGTTTTCTGTACCAGGCAGCCAGCTGGAAGACGGCGCGGCGCGTGGTGGCGAAGATCGAGTTCCACTTTGGCGAACTGTTCCCGCGCGTGGGGTTCATCGTGACCAATCTGGAGACGGACAGCCGCGCGGTAGTGCGGTTCTACAACAAGCGAGGCACGGCGGAGCAGTGGATCAAGGAAGGCAAGCAGGCGGTGAAGATGACCCGGCTGAGCTGCCACCGCTTCCGCTCCAACGAGGTGCGCCTATGGCTGAGCCTGATCGCCTACAACCTGGGGAACCTGTGGCGCCGGTTGGTGCTGCCGGCAAAGATCGACAAATGGTCGCTGACGAGCTTGCAGCAGCGGCTGGTGAAGACCGGCGGCAGGCTGGTGAAGCACGCACGGTACTACTGGCTGCTGCTGGCCGAGAGCCATCTGACGCGGCGACTGTTTGGGAGCATGGCGCGCCGAATCGCAGCGCTGCCGGTGCCCACCGGATAGGCCGAGGCAGGGAAAGAAGCCGGGCAAAGGAAGGGAGTGGACGGATAGGTGTCTGAGAAGCTGCTTGAAATGAGGCACTTCCGGGTTCTTCTGTACCCGGAAGAGCCAGAGTTGGCCCCTCCCGGGCCGCCGGAGTCGTTCGGGGGGGAAATGAGAGAAACAGCTCCAAGAGATGCGGTTGGATGTATAATCGGCACCGGGCCAGGATGGTAAAATGGAAATCCTGGCTCAATACCGTACGGCGGGCCAAAGCGGAATCGCGTTCCCCGAACGCGCGAAGAAGCCTGGCATCTGCTACGCCGTCACTGATGACGGCGTCGAGCTTCCGGTTATCGATATCACCCACCCTGCCTTTCGCTTCCAACTGAGGCAGGCGGAGTGGCGCACCCTGACGGCGCGGGCGGCTGCCGTGGCCAGGAGCCGCTTCAAAACAAGCGTCGTCCGCTGGGTCCTCGCACGCCACTCGGTCATTATCCGTGCAGGAGTGAAGGCGCAGGGTACTTTCGTGGCCGGGATGGATACGTACTTGTGGAAACTCGGCCCCGACAACCCGGGAAAAGCATAATGAGACAGAGACGGCTCCAACGGAGGCGGGTGGGGGTAGAATAGATGGCGACCAGGATGCGAAGAGGGAAATCTTGGGTTTGGTGCCCCGCTGGGCTGACCGGCCGGAGGGTTGCGCGGCCGAAGAAGGAGGAGGCGTGAGATCACGGTTCATCGGGCTTCTGCCCGGTGCCTTGCTAGCGCTCCAGGCATGGGCTGGAGGAAAGGACGTTTCTACCATGAACGAAGAGGGCGACATCAAAGCCACGCTGTCGTGTTTCGGTTACGGATACAAGGTCAAGGTTGTGATCAATGGGATCCCCACCAACGTGAAAGGCGGCCAGAGCGAAACCATGGGGCTCTTCAACCAAGACAGCAAACTGGCCAAGCAGTTCCCGCCGGAAATGAAAAGTCGCTTCATCCTGAAACGGGGTGAGAACCAGATCGCGGTCGAGTTCACCAGGGAAAGCACCAACAATCCCGGGCTTGAAATCTCGCTGGAGGTGGAAGGCTATCCGGCGCCGGTCTTCCTACTGCACAGCAGGTCCAAGGCTTCCGGAAAAGTGGACAGCAAGTTCGGGCTGGCGCCCAAGGCTCCAGAGAGCTTCCGGCCGGTTTATTTCAGCGACGCAGGGGAGAACAAGGGTGCGTTCGTGTATCTCAGCTCGAGGGAGGTTACCCTGACGCCTGTGTTGAATGGGCAGAAGCAGATGACCCTGGCGGGGATGCCAGGCACCGTCGCGCTGGCGGGCGTCCTGACGGGCAAGAACGAACTGGTTGTCAGCTATCAGGCGGACCCAGCCGCGGCCAAGGAACTGAAGTTCGCCGTGGTCACCCCCGAGTGGGTGAAGTTCCTGACCCGGAGGATCACAGATAACTCGCCCAAACAGGAGACGTTCACCTTCACCGTGCCGTGAGCGGCCGGCCCCGGCGGGCCGCGCTGCCCCTGGTGCGACAACCTCTGCGCCAACCCGGCTTGGGGCGACGACCGGTGCAGCCGTTGTCATGGCGAGGGTCGGCTTCCTGGCAATGCGAGCGCCGACTACGAGGAGCCGATTCCGTGTTCACTTCAACGCCGTAATCTCACAGTTTCGTCTCAACACGAGCCTTACTGCTGACTTTTGCTACCTGACAAAAAGCAGCACGACGTGGAACCTTGTACTCGTGGAGCTGGAGCCGCCTACCGTGCCTCTGTTTCTTGAAGGCAAGCGTCAAGTGACTCAAACGGCCGAGTTCACACAGCGGCTGGCCCAGATTCAAACATGGCGCTATGCCGTGGCAGCGCAAGATCGCGAGATTATCCGCTAACTGGAGCGGAAAGGCGATTGCGGCACCACGGACCGATCTCGAAGACCTGCTCAAGCGCGATGAGCTACACCAAGCCGGGATTTACATTCTCACGGGTATCGACCCGGAAACTGGGAAGCCGAGGGCATATATTGGTGAGGCGGAAGTCATCCGGGACCGGCTGAGGCAGCACCGAGACAAGGACTTCTGGGGTCAGACAGTCGCTTTTGTGAGTAAGGACGAGAATCTGACCAAGGCTCACGTGAAATATCTCGAGGGGCGTTTGATCGACGATGCCAGCGCAGTAGGTCGTTTCGAGGTAGCCAACGCCCAAAGCAGCGGCGCCAAACTGCCAGAATCCGACCGTGAGGACATGGAGGTGTTCCTCGGAAAGGTCCACCAACTTCTCCCGGTTCTCGGCTCGGACATCTTGACTCCCATCCTTCAGTCCTCCGGTTCCGGGTCAGGAGACTCAGAGAGCCTCACGTGTGAGATCAAGGGGCTCGTTGGCCGCGGCTGGCGCACGGCAACAGGGTTCGTCGTTCTTGAGGGCTCTCAAGCGGTTCTGGAGAATCGACGCTCGGCGGCGCGAATGGTTTGATAGCGTGGAAGAACCGTGACGGCAAAACGCTGAAGCAGCTTGAGGGAGGGTAGCGGGCTAATGAAGCCGCTGCAGGCGACGGTCAAGAGCGGGCCGCGCCTGAGCGCTGAAGTCGTTACGCGGCCCGGTGAAGTACACATGCTGGACGGAGGACCCGGATGAGCCGTTTCCCGTGCCCCTACCTGAAGGGTGAGGTGGAGCTGACCGCGGAGCGGGAGCTTCACATCGCCGAACGACATCCCGATCTCCTGCCGGGCCACCGGCAGCGAGTTGCGGAAACGGTGTGTGACGGAGCGTCACTGGATCATCACGGCCTACATGACGAAGAAGCAGGCCGAGGGAGAAGTTGAATGGCGATGAAACTGAGGTTCACATACGACCGGGAGGCGGACATCCTCCATATCGACAAGTGCCCGCCGTACGCGGAGCAAGAGTCGGAGGAACTGAAGGACGAAGTAGTCGCGCGGCTCAACCCCGATACCGGTGAAGTCGAGAACCTCGAGGTGCTGTTCTTCTCGACGCGGCTCCTGCGGACGAACCTGTTCGAATTGCCGGTCACGGCCAACCTGCGGCTCGCCGGCACGGAGGGTGCCTAACCAGGGCATGCGCCCGACCGGCGCAGAAGGCGTCACTCACTTGGCTGTGAACGCGCTACCCGGATGAGTGCGGCCCTGATCGGCGGCAGGTTGTTGTTCCTGAGCGACTACCGCGCGGGCTCGAAGAAGCTCAGCGCGTTGTCGCCCTGCTGGAGCAGGCGAACGCGGCGGAGGTGGCCGTAGTCTTCTTTCAGCGCGAAGCGCGCCGGGTGCTGCGCCACAACGAGGGACGGCGGCGAATCTCCCAGGAGGCGCAGGGCGTCGTCGTACTCCTCCGTCAGCCGGTAGGGCGGGTCGAGAAAGACGATGTCGGCCGGGCGGTGGGGGAGAGCCTCCAGGACTTCGCAGCAGACCAGCAAGGCCCGTCTATCCAGGCCCAGCGATTTCAGGTTCTGGTGAATCACCTTCACCGCGTCGCGGCTCTTCTCGACGAAGATCGCGCGCGCGGCGCCCCGGCTCAGGGCTTCGATGCCGACGGCCCCCGCGCCCGCGTAGGCGTCCAGGAACACCATCCCGGCTAGGCGCGGCGCCAGCACATCGAAGAGCGTTTCGCGGAGGCGGTCCGGGGTCGGCCGCAGCGCCAGGCCTGGCAGCGTCTTCAGCCGCCGGCTTCGAAACTCCCCGCCAATCACGCGCATCGATTCAACCCACCTGCACCAGGCCGTAGCGCCGCTGCCAGTGCGTCCTGAGGTAGTGCATCGCCTGGCGCAGCTCCCGGTCGGGATCGGGCCGGCCCACGAAGTCCGCCGCCTCCCGCCGGGCCGCCTCGAGGATCTCGGAGTCGCGGAGGATGTTGGCGATCCGCAGCGCCGGCAGCCCGGATTGCCGCGTCCCGAAGAACTCCCCCGGCCCACGCAGCTTCAAATCCATCTCGGCGATGTAGAAACCGTCGCTTGAGTCTACCATGGTGCGTACGCGCTCGCGGCCGATCTCGTTGAGCTTGCCGGTGACCAGGATGGCGTAGCTCTGCTCGGCCCCGCGCCCCACGCGCCCGCGCAACTGGTGCAACTGCGACAGCCCGAAGCGCTCGGCCTGCTCGATGACCATCACGGTGGCGTTGGGGACGTCGATGCCCACCTCGATCACCGTGGTCGACACCAGGACCTGGATCTGGCCGTTCTTGAACCGTTCCATCGCGGCTTCCTTCTCGGAGGTGGCCAGCCGCCCGTGCAGCAGCCCGATCGCGAACTGCGGGAACACCTCGGCGGAGAGGTGGCGGTGCATCTTCTCGGCCGCTTTCACGGCCTGCGTTTCGGATTCCTCGATCACCGGATAGACCACGTAGGCCTGGCGCCCTTCTTCGACCTGCTTCTTCACGAAGCTCCACACCTGCTCGAGCTGGTCCTCGGTGACGTGCCGGGTGACGATCGGTTTGCGGCCCGGAGGGAGCTCGTCGATCACCGAAACGTCCAGGTCCCCGTAGAGCGTCAGGGCGAGGGTGCGCGGGATCGGCGTGGCGGTCATCACCAGCACGTCGGGATGCGTCCCCTTCCGGATGAACCTGAGCCGCTGCATCACCCCGAAGCGGTGCTGCTCGTCGACGATGGCCAGGCCCAGTTTCTGAAACTCGACGTCCTCCTCGATCAGCGCGTGCGTGCCCACCGCGATCTTGATCAGGCCCTCGGCCAGCGCCCGCTTGAACTGCGTCTTCTCGCGTTTGGCGGACGAACCGGTCAGCAGCGCCACGGTGTAACCCAGCTTGCGGAACAGGTTCCGCAGGTAGAAATAGTGCTGCGTTGCCAGGATCTCGGTGGGCGCGAGCATGGCCACCTGGCAGCCGTTCTCGATGGCGATGATGGCCGCCTCCGCCGCCACCAGCGTCTTGCCGCTGCCCACGTCGCCTTGCAGCAGCCGGTTCATCGGCGCGGGCGATTCCATGTCGCGGGCGATCTCCCCCAGCACGCGCTTCTGCGCTCCGGTGGGCTTGAACGGCAGCATCTGCTTGATCCGCTCCCGCACCCGCTCGCTCAGCTCGAAGGCGATCCCCTGCTCGAAGCGCGCCTGCTTGTGTTTCAGCACCAGCCCGCACTCCAGCCAGAAGAACTCTTCGAAGATCAGCCGGAACTGCGCCTGCGACCGGAAGGCGTTCAGCAGCCGCAAATCGGCCTGCGCCGCCGGGAAGTGGATCTCCTGGATCGCGCCCCACAACTCGGGCAGCTTCAGCTTCTCCCGAATGCTGGCCGGCAGGGGGTCGGGAATCGGCGCCAGCGTCTCGATCACGCGCCAGATCAGCCGCCGGAAGATGCGCGTCGTGATCTTGCCCGCCGCCTCGTAGATCGGCACGATGCGCCCGACGTGCAGGCCCGCCTCTCCCTCCTCCTCTTCGCCCAGGATCTCGAACTCGGGGTGGAGCATCGACAGTTCACCGCTGTAGCCGTCGAACTCGACCTTGCCGTACAGCGCGATGCGCTGCCCCGGCGCGATGACCCCGGTCAGGTAGCCCCCATGGAACCACTTGGCCGCCAGGTTGGCCCGGGAAGCGTCGCTGAAGGAGGCCTCGAACAGCCCCAGGTCGCGCCGGCGGAAGCCCGCCAGCCGCGTGGTCCGCACCTCCGCGATCACCGTCGCCATCTCCCCGGGGGCCAGTTCGGCGATCGACTTCACGTTGGTCCGGTCCTCGTACCGGAAGGGGGCGTAGGCCAGCAGGTCCTCGACCGTGAGCAGGCCCTTGCTTTCGAGCATGGCCGCGCGGACCGGCCCGACGCCTTTGACGTACATCACCGGAGTGGACAGCGAGAGTTCGGCCAAGAACGCTATCTTAGCTGGTATCATGCTGGAATGCGCCGGCTTGGGACCTTGGTGCTGCTCGCGCTCCTGTTGGCCGCCTGCTCGACGCCGCCGCCCCGGGCCTACACCGTCGGTGAACCGATCCCGCTTGGTCCTTACACCGTCTCGGTCGCCCACACGGACACCAGGAACGTGGGCGGCCTGGGCCTGCTGTCCGTCCACTTCCGGCTCCGCGGCTCGACCAGCCCGCGGGATGTGATCCGGTTTATGGACAAGTTCGTCGACGCGTTCTCGGCGCGGGACAGCAATGGCAACACGTACCGCGGCTTTCCGGCTCCGGACGCCTCACCCAAGACGAGCCGGGTCAGCACGGATATCCAGATGTGGACGGCAGTGTTCTCAGTGCCTGCGAACGCGCGCGGCTTCACTCTGTATGTGGAGAACCGCATGCGCCAGACCGGCCAGCCCAGCGTCGCCAGCGTCCTGTCAAGTCATTTAACGATGTAACCGAAACCGGTCTTGGTTGGGTCATTTAAGAATGTAACCGTGGGCGGAGGTGTACACCGACCTGAGGTGTATGTTTTTCGGGCCGACCAACGGGAG
>JBEKWU010000070.1:0-29609 GCA_049512775.1 Bryobacteraceae bacterium | reverse complement strand
CCTCAGTTCCGCGGCTTCACCGGATCGCCGTAGACCGTTCCGCGGCCGTGCGTGCCCACGTAGACCCGGCCGTACTGCTTTGGGTCGCCGGTGATGTGCAGCAGCAAGCCCCATTGGTGCTGGTCATCGTTGATGCGGACCCAGTTCCGGGCGGTGTCGTCGGAACGGAAGATGCCCCGGACGCCGTCCACCACGCCAATCAGGTACAACGCCGGGTAGTCGGCACCGGGCGCGGCTTTGCCGAACCCGAAACCGTGAATCTCCGCGACGCCGCCGAGCCTGACGAAGCTCGTGCCGGTGTTGGTGGAGCGATAGAGACCGTTGAACGCAGCCAGCCAGAGATCTCCCTCGCGGCCGGGAGCGGCGTAGATACGGTCCTGCCCGCCGCGGTCGTCGCCTCGGTTGCCGCCACGCTTGGGCAGGCCGTCGGGCAGATTCAGGGGCTGCGCGGCGAAGGTCGCCGCTCCGTCCGTGCTGACGAAGAGCTCCCCGTCGAACAGCGCGATGGCATAGAACTTGCTCGGGTTGACGCGGTCCGCAATGACGCGTGTGTTGGCGGGAATGCCCTGCGATGGGGCCCAGGTGGCGCCGCGATCCCGGGTGAAGCTGACCGGGCTGTGTTCCGGCGTCCAGACCCAGGTGGCTCCGTCGGAGGAGACCGCGATGTGCCCCAGCGTGCTGCCAGGCTGCGGCGTAGATGCCGTCGGCTGCCAGGACTTGCCGCCATCCAGCGAGTAGCCGATGTTGCCGCCGCCGCGATGGTTCGACGCCCGGCCCACGCGCACGATGATCTCGGGCTTGTTCTCGGCGCAGGCCAGGCCGTTGGTATTGCCGAAGTGCGGATGGTCGTAGCTGCCTTCGGGCGCGGGTTGGTCCAGGTCCCAGTGGACGGCTCCGCCGTAGTCGCCGACGGCGGTGAGCAGGTGCGCGCCTTTCGGGGGGCTGAGCAGGTCCAGCGCCACCGTCTCCTCGATTCCCGTGCTCATGACGCTCCACCGGGTTGGCCTGCCGGCATCCATGTCGGTCAGGTTGAAGGTCTCGTAACCGCCATATCCGGTGGTGAACATCGCATGATCGGAGTTCGCCGGGTCGATTTCGATATCGAACAGCCAATGAATCGGCGTGGCGGCCACATAGGGCGCCAGCGAGAAGTCGAATGTGCCGCCTCCTCCGAACACCGGCTTCCAGGTCTTGCCGCCGTCGGTCGAGCGGAAGATGTCTTCGCCGCCGGCATTGCCCGGGCGCCCGAACGAACTGGCGATGACCACCTGGGGATTGTGCGCATCGACCGCAACCGCGGCATAGCCAAACGCCTTCCCGCTCTCGGGGGCGGGCTTGTCCGGCGTGATCTCGGTCCACGCTCCGGTCGCGGTGTTCAACTTCCACACCCCGCCGTTGGACATCCGCCAGGGACCGGGATCGGTGCCGTAGGATACGTACAGCGCCCCGTCGGATGCCAGCACGGCGTGGTTTGGCCGGTACTGAGTCGGGTGGCCCGGCACGGGCTGCCAAGTCTTGCCGCCGTCGGTCGAGCGGAACAGGTTGTCCTTTCCCATCCGGGACGCGCCGGCGTAAATCGTCGAGCTGGCCTTGCCGGGCGACCCGCTGCGGGGATCGAAGACCACGAACACGATGCCACTGGGCCGGACCCACCACGGGGCGTTGGCGGGCCGCAGCTCGATGACATCGGGAAAGCTCTCGACCTTGCTCCACTTCGCTCCGCGATCCGTGCTCCTCCACAGACCCGCCAGGCGCGTGCCGAGGTAGACGATGTTCCCGTCGTTCGGATCGACGGCCATGCGCTCGCCATTACCGCGGCCGTTCTCGTTGCCGCCCATCTTGAAAGGCATGCTGGTGCGCTGGAAGGTCTTGCCGCGGTCGTTCGAGCGCAGGACCGCGCCATAGGGTATATCCGGATCGGTGTAGGTGCCGCAGGACAGGTACACGCGATTGGCGTCCGAGGGATCGACCGCGATGCTCTCGACCCCCATCAGGTTGAAGTCTTCGTAAGACACCCAGTCCAGCATCGGCTCCCAGCGCCGGCTCTGGCCGTTCCAGCGATAGGCGCCGCCGATGTCCGTGCGGCAGTAGCGCACGTCTTTGGCGGTCGGGTGAAAAACGATTCCGTCGACGAACCCGCCGCCAACGATCTGGACGTTCCTCCACACGTAGGGCGCGGACGAGAGCCGCCCGACCTGCGCATTCTGAGCGGTTCCCGTGAACTGGAATGCAATGGCGGCCAGAACGGCCACTACAGTAACTCTAGGCATACCGACCTCCCGATGGCGATCCTGTCGAAGACCCAAAATTCTACCATCCCCCACGCGGTGGAAGGATTCCGGGGACCGTGAAGCAGAGCCGCCGCTACTGGAAATCCTGCGCCAACTCCTCCAACTGCTGCGGGGTGAGCGCCTGCGCGGCCTGGTATTTCGGGTGCCGGATGGCGCCCGGCTCGGCGATGTTCTTGATCTCGCGGAGTTCGACGGGATTCACGGTTTCGGCTCCTCGACCGGTCGCGGGAAACCATCCGCGCGATAGGCGCGCGCCAGCACCTGAATGGGATGGATGGGCCGGGTTCCAATCGCCTGGCCGATCTGGATGGAAGCCAGGGGGCAATCGCTGGCGAAGGTATCGGCCTCGGCGGAGGCCATGCCGTCGAAGGCCTTCTTCCCGGTCAGCATCGAAAGCGGGAAGAACTCCTTCTTCATGGCCCAGGTGCCGTCGTGGCCCGAGCACTGCTCGACCATCTTGATGGCCGCGCCGGGGATCAAGCGCATCATGTCGCGCGAGCGGTAGCCGATATTCTGCGCCCGCAGATGGCAAGGCAGGTGATAGGCGACGCGCCCCGGCGTGGAGCGGAAGTCGCGGTTGAACTGTCCCTGCTGCTTGAGCTGGAACAGGTACTCACAGAGGTCCATGACGGCCGCAGCCACCGCGCGCGCCTCGGAGGTTCCGACCAGCTCGGCGTATTCCTTGCGCAGCATGTAGGAGCAGGTCGGGTCGATGGCGAGCACTTTCTTGCCCGCCTGCACGTGGGGGTAGAGCGACTCGACGTTTTGCCGCGCCAGGCGCTTGGCCAGCTCGATGTCGCCCACTTCGAGGGCCGGCATGCCGCAGCAGTTCTGTTTGGGGCAGGTGAGCGCGATGCCGTTCTTCGAGAACACCTCGACCGCGTCCCGGCCCACTTCCGGAGCGTTGTAGTTCACCGAGCAGGTGAAGAACAGGACCGCCTTGGAGTCGTCTCCGGCGGGCGCGGGCCGCTTGCGGAACCAGTCCTCGAAGGTTTCCCCATGAAACTCCGGCAGGACCTTCTCGCGGTGAATGCCCAGGGTCTTCTCGAGCCCAAAGCGCAGCAGCGGCTGGCGGTTGGCCCAGTTGGCCAGGCCCGCGCACTTCCCCGCCATTCTGCCGAGGAATTCCGGCCGCGAGAGCACCCGCGAGCGCAGGCTGCCTCCACGCTGCTTGCGGCGCTGAGCGTTGGCGCGCATCATCAGCCGCGGGAAATCCAACTGGAATTGGTGCTTGTCCTCGGGCGTGTAGGGGCACTTGACGTAGCAGATCTTGCACTGGAAACAGAGGTCGATGATGCGCCCGGTCTCGGCTCGGGTGAGCCGCCGCACGTCGCCGTCGTGCTTCTCGACATCCTGGAACAGCTCGGGGAAGCTCGGGCACAGGTTGAAGCAGAGCCGGCAGCCGTTGCAGATTTCGAAGGCGCGCTCGAGTTCCTGCTGGAGCCCCGCCTGGTCCCAGTACACCGCGTCGTTGGGATTGTAGGACAGGCCGGGAGTGGGAGAGCCTTGGATCATACGGGGCCGGCCGTGGGTGCGCTACGCGATCGCCTTCAAGCCCTGCGTGAAGCGGCCGGCGTGCGATTTCTCGGCCTTGGCCAGGGTCTCGAACCAGTCGGCGATCTCGGCGAAGCCTTCCTCGCGCGCCGTCCTGGCCATGCCCGGATACATGTCGGTGTATTCGTGCGTCTCGCCGGCGATGGCGGTTTCGAGGTTGGAAGCCGTGTCGCCGATCGGAAGATCGGTAGCCGGATCGCCCACTTCCTTCAGATAGTCCAGGTGCCCGTGGGCGTGGCCGGTCTCGCCTTCGGCCGTGTCGCGGAACAGGCCCGCGACGTCGGGATAGCCCTCGATGTCGGCCTGCTTGGCGAAGTACAGATAACGGCGGTTCGCCTGGGATTCGCCCGCGAACGCCGCCTTCAGATTGGCGTGAGTGCGGGTGCCCTTGAGTGCTGCCATGAAGTCCCTCCTCGGTGTAGAATCCTATTATCCCGAATCACCGTCCCGGCGCGCAGTTAACACATGTTATTCTCTTTTGTTCATGCCATGAAAAAGAAGACTCTGCTGTCGCTCATCGTTTGCTGTCTGCCCATCGCGCTCCTGGCTCAGGAGAAGGTGGACCTGTCGATCGTCAACCGGATCAAGGCTGAGGCGTTTCAGAACTCCAAGGTCATGGACCATGCCTTCACCCTGACCGACCTCTACGGCCCGCGGCTGGCGGACTCGCCCAGTTATCTGAAGGCCGCCGAATGGGCGGTCGAGACCCTCAAGGGCTGGGGCCTGGAGGACGCCAAGCTGGAAAAATGGGGGACCTTTGGGCGCACCTGGTCCTACAGCCGCTTCGCGGCGCACATGCTCGAGCCGCAGCAGACGTCGCTCGTCGGCGTGCCGCTGGCCTGGTCGCCGGGGACCGACGGCGCGGTGGCGGGCGACGTCATCCTGGCGCCGATCCGCAGCGCCGAGGATTTCGAGAAGTACAAAGGCAGGCTGAAGGGCAAGTGCGTGATGCTGGAATCGCCGCGCGAGCTGACCCTGCACCTGGAGCCTGACGCCAAGCGCCTCACCGATGCCGACCTGGCGCAGACCGCGCAGGCACCGGACCCCGGGCAGCCGCCCTTCGGCTTCCGGCGCCCTGGCGGTCCGGGCGGCCCCGGTGGCCCCGGGCCGCGGAATATGGAAGAGGCCCGCCAGTTCCGGAGCAAGCTGAGCCAGTTCCTGAAGGAGGAGGGCGTGCTGGCGGCCATCTCGGAGGGTTCGAGCGGCGACGATGGTACGATTTTCGCCGCGGCCGCGGGGTCGCGTGTGGTCAAGGATCCTGTGCCGCCCACCAGCATCGCGCTGGCCTCGGAGCACTACAACCGCATCGCGCGGCTGCTCGATAAGAGCATTCCGGTCCGGCTGGAACTCGAGGTAAAAGCCCAGTTCCACGGGGACGCGATCGACGGCGTGAACGTCATCGCCAACCTGCCCGGCGGCAAGAAGAAGGACGAGATGGTGATGATCGGCGCGCACCTGGATTCCTGGCAGGCCGGCACCGGCGCCACCGACAACGGGGCCGGCTCCGCGGTGATGCTGGAAGTGGCGCGCATCCTGGCCGCGCTGGACCTGAAGATGGACCGCACCGTCCGCATCGGCCTATGGGACGCCGAAGAGGAGGGGCTGGTCGGGTCGCGGGAGTACGTCAAAGAGCATTTTGCCGACCGCGAGACGATGATCCTCAAGCCCGAGCACGCGAAGCTCTCCGGCTACTTCAACTTCGATAACGGGAGCGGCAAGATCCGCGGCGTGTACCTTCAGGGCAACGACATGATGCGGCCGATCTTCGAGGCCTGGCTGGCGCCGTTCAAGGACCTCGGCGTGACCACCATCACCATCCGCAACACCGGCGGCACCGATCACCAGTCCTTCGACGCCGTGGGCCTGCCCGGCTTCCAGTTCATCCAGGACCCGCTGGACTACATGTCGCGCACGCACCACACCAACATGGATACCTACGACCGCCTCCAGAAGGGCGATCTGATGCAGGCCTCGGCCATCATCGCGTCGCTGGTCTACGACGCGGCCACGCGTCCCGAGATGCTGCCGCGCAAGCCGCTGCCCAAGCCCCAGCCCCGGCGCGAAGAGAAGAAGGAAGAGCCGAAGAAGAACTGAGAGTCCGGAGCCGAATCCGGGCTTGACTCCGCCGCGGGGGATGTGTAATTATTCATTAGAGTGAATAATCATTCACTCAGCAAAGGAGGAATCTCCCGTGCACGGAAGCGCGTCCGCGGATTCGATTCTCAAGTTCTCGGCCCAGGACGTCACCTGCGACCTGGACCTGTCGAGTGACGAGGTCACCTACCTGTTGGAGCTGGCCGGCCAGGTCAAAGCCGCGCCCGCGCGTTATGCGGATGCGCTCGGCGGCCGATCCTTGAGCCTGCTGTTCGAGAAGCCCTCGCTGCGCACGCGCGTGACCTTCGAGGTGGCCATTAGGCAGTTGGGCGGCCACTCGGTGTTCTCGAACGGCCCCATCGGCGAGCGCGAGCCGGTGAAGGACGTGGCGCGCAACCTGGACCGGTGGACGCAGGGGATTGTCGCCCGGGTGTTCTCGCAGAACACGATACTGGAGCTGGCGCGCTGGGCCAGCGTGCCCGTGATCAATGCCCTGAGCGATCTGTATCACCCCTGCCAGGCGCTGGCGGACGTCATGACCCTGCGGGAGCATTTCGGCGAACTCCGCGGGTTGAAAGTGGCGTTTGTGGGCGACGGCAACAACGTGGCCCACTCGCTGATGCTCTCGGCGGTGCGGCTGGGCGCGAGCTTCGCCATCGCTACTCCCGCGGGCTTCGGGCCGAATCCGGAGATTGCCAACCAGGCCGAGGGTCTGGCCGCGGCCTCCGGCTCGAGCCTGCTGATCACGACGGACCCCGAAGAGGCGGTAGCCGGCGCCAATGCGGTGTACACGGATGTCTGGACCAGCATGGGAAGCGAGAGCGAGGCCGAGCGCCGGCGCATGGCGTTCTCGAAGTACCAGGTGAACGAGCGCCTGTTCGCGCTGGCCGGGCGGGATGCGATCTTTATGCATTGCCTGCCGGCGCATCGCGGGGAGGAAGTCACCGACGAGGTCATCGAGTCGGCGCAGTCGGCGGTCTTCGACCAGGCCGAGAACCGGCTGCACGCGCAGAAGGCGCTGCTGCTGATGGTGCTGGACTGACCCGCCTGATACCCTACAAGACTTATGAACAAACCAAAGAGAGTGGCGCTCGCCTATTCGGGCGGGCTGGATACCTCGGTCATCATTCCCTGGCTGAAGGAGAACTACGGCTGCGAGGTGGTCGCGGTCTGCGGCAACATCGGGCAGGGCGACGAGGAGCTGGTGGGCCTGGAGGAGAAGGCGATTCGCACGGGCGCCTCGGAGGTCTACGTCGAGGACCTGCGGGAGGAGTTCGTGCGGGAGTACCTGTGGCGCCTGGTGCGGTCCGGGGCGGTCTACGAACACAAGTACCTGCTGGGCACCTCGGTGGCGCGCCCGTTGCTGGCGAAGAAGCAGGTCGAGGTGGCGCTGCGCACGGGCTGCGATGCGCTGGCTCACGGCTGCACCGGGAAGGGGAACGACCAGGTCCGCTTTGAGCTGGCCTATAAGGCGCTGGCGCCGCACCTGGCGGTGATCGTGCCCTGGCGCGAGTGGGACATCAAGTCGCGCGAGGACGCGCTCGAGTACGCGGCCAGCCACCACGTGCCGGTGGCGGCCTCGACCACCAAGATCTACAGCCGGGACCGCAACATCTGGCACATCTCGCACGAGGGGGGCGCGCTGGAGGATCCGGCCAATGCCGCGCCCGACGACATCTGGATGCTCACCCGAAGCCCCAAGGACGCGCCCTCGACCCCCGGCCAGGTCACCATCGGATTCGAGAAGGGCACGCCAGTGGCGATCAACGGCCAATTCGTGTTCCCGGTGACCCTGCTGGAGACTCTCAACAAGATCGGCGGCGAACATGGGATCGGGCGCACCGACCTGGTGGAGAACCGCGTTGTGGGGATGAAATCGCGCGGCTGCTACGAGACCCCGGGCGGCACGCTGATCACGGAGGCGCACCGGGAACTGGAGGCGCTGACCCTCGACAAGAACCTGCTGCACTACAAGCAGCGGCTCGCGCTGGACTACGCCGAGCTGGTTTACAACGGATTCTGGTTCACGCCGCTCCGGGAAGCGCTGGACGCGTTCTTCGACTCGGCCGCTCAGTCCACCACCGGCGAGGTGACGCTGCGGATGTACAAGGGCAACCTCGAGCCGGTCAGCCGCAAATCGCCGTATTCGCTCTACTCGGTGGATATCGCCAGCTTCACCATGGGCGCGAGCTACGACCCGAAGGACGCGCAGGGCTTCATCAACCTGATCGGGCTGCCAGTCCGGGTGCGCGCCGCGGTCACCGGGAAATCATGAAACTCTGGGGTGGGCGGTTCGAGCACGGAGCTTCGGAGATCTTCGAGCGCTTCTCCGGCTCGCTGGACTTCGATCGCCGGCTGATCGAGGAGGACATCCGCGGCTCGCAGGCGTTTGCGCGGGCGCTGGAGCGGGTGGGAATCCTCGAGGCGGAGGAATCCGGGCGGCTGGTCGAAGCGCTCGAGGCCATCGCCGCGGAATCCCGGCGGCCGGAGTTCTTCGCGGGCGCTTCCGACGAGGACGTTCACACCCTGGTGATCCGCAAGCTCGGGGAGCGCGTGGGGGCGCTGGCGGAGAAGATCCACACCGGGCGCAGCCGCAACGAGCAGGTGTCGCTGGATACGCGGCTGTGGCTGCGTGGAGAAATCGACGCAATCGGGGCGCGCCTGG
Organism: Bryobacteraceae bacterium; assembly: GCA_049512775.1. Classification (GTDB taxonomy): domain Bacteria; phylum Acidobacteriota; class Terriglobia; order Bryobacterales; family Bryobacteraceae; genus Fen-330. The sequence goes on along the minus strand of JBEKWU010000070.1, from coordinate 21,005 downwards.
CGAAACTGATGCAGGCGCTCCTGAATCTCGCCGCCCGCTATCCGGACGCCGTCATCCCCGCCTACACGCACTTGCGGCGGGCCCAGGCGGTGCTTTGGCCGCACTACCTGCTGGCCTACTTCGAGATGTTCGCGCGCGATTGGGAGCGGCTGCGGCAGACGCGCCAGCGCGTGAACCTGATGCCGCTCGGCTCCGGCGCGCTGGCCGGCAGCGGTTTCCCGTTCGACCGTGAGGCGCTGGCGCGCGACCTCGGATTCGAGGGCCTCACGCGCAACAGCATGGACGCGGCGGCCGACCGCGATTTCGTCCTGGATTTCCTGTACGCCGCCTCGCTGGCAATGGTGCATCTGAGCCGGCTGGCCGAGGATTGGATCCTGTATTCGAGCGAGGAATTCGGCTGGCTCGAACTGGGCGATGAGGTCACCAGCGGCTCGAGCCTGATGCCGCAGAAGAAGAACCCGGATTCGCTGGAGCTGATCCGCGGCGCCTCCGGCCGCGTTTTCGCCAGCCTCAGCTCCCTGTTCATGACCATGAAGGGCCTGCCGCTCACTTACAACCGCGACATGCAGGAAGACAAGGAGCCGCTGTTCGAGGCGGCCGACAAGCTGAGCGGCGCGCTGGAGATGGCGCGGGCGGTGGTGGAATCGGCCCGGCTCGATCCCGAGAAGCCGGCCACGGCGGCCGGGGAGAGCTGGGTGGTGGCTACCGACCTGGCCGAGGCGCTGGCGCGTGCTGGTACGCCCTTTCACCGCGCCCACCAGATCGTCGGGCGGCTGGTGCTCGAAAGCATCCGGCAGGGCCGCAAGCCCGCCGATTGGAGCGCGGCCGAGCTGGCTGCGTTCGCGCCGGAATTCACGCCCGAGATGGCGCGTCTGCTCGACCCGCGCGAAGGTATGAAGACGCGCGAAATCGCGGGCGGCACCGGCCCGCGGGCAGTCGGTCGGGCGCTGGCCGAGGCTGGCGAGCGCCTTGAGAGAATGAGAGCGGCGTCATGAAAAAGAGCTACCGCCAGGGACAAATCCTCAAGCTGATCCGCAGCCGCCGCGTCCACACGCAGGAGGAGCTGGCGCAGGCCCTCAAACAGATAGGGATCACCACCACCCAGGTCACGCTCTCGCGCGACATTCACGAGCTGCGCCTGGCCAAGACCTCCGAAGGCTACCGTCCATTCGCGGAGCAGCCGGCGGGGCCGGGCTTCGCCCTGCTGGCCGCGGAATTCGTTCAGGAAGTGCGCGCGGCGCAGAACCTGGTGGTGTTGAAGACCTCGCCCGGCAACGCCAACACGGTGGCCGCCGGGCTGGATCGCGAGGAGTGGCCCGAGGTAGTGGGCACGCTGGCCGGCGACGACACCATCCTGGTCGTGTTGCCGGATTCAACGACTGCGGAAGCCACTCGCCAACGTCTGCTCAAACTGCTTGGCATCCCCGCCTAGGCGGGGTGTTCTCGGCCGGTACTAGTACGCGAGAGTGCTCCTCCCGCGCGTTTTTCCTTGCTGTTGGCGCCCCGCTGCAAGGATAATCGGAGATTCGGAGATTTCTATGAACTTATTGGATCGTGCAAACTCGTTTCTGAAGGGGAGCGGAAAGAAGCTGGCCCTGACCGTTGTCCCCCTGGCCATTCTGGCGGCGCCCGCCGCGAAGGCGGTGCATGTGGAGCCCGGTTTCACGTTCGAAAACGGCGGCGCCACGGGCCCCGGCACCGGCATCCCGAGTGGCGGCTACGATCTTGTGCACTGGGATTCGCTGCCGAGCTTCCAAGGTGTCACAGGCATCAGCCTGTACACCGATACGATCAGCGGGGATCTCGATTGTGTGAGCCAGGGCGACTGCTCCGGAAGCGTCACGATCAATTGGACAGGGTATTTGGGGGGTGCTACTTTCCCGGGACCGGTGCCGGTTTCCTGGGACTTCTCGGCGTCGCCGGATTTCACTTGGCAGGTGTACTTCAACGTGGGCGGCAACGAGCTGACCTTCACCCAAAACAGTCCGGTCACGGGAGAGGTGAGCGGTGTCAGTTCCATCGTCGCGGGAACCGGTGATACCTGGGAGGCCGACCTGAGGATCAGTTGGAGCAACGTGACGGATGCGAGCTACTCCGTGACGGTTCCGCGGGGCACCTCGTTCGACTTCAACAATCGTGACGACGTGGTCCCGGAGCCGGCGAGCCTTCTGCTGGTTGGCCCTGCCTTGGGCTTGCTGCTGTTGAAACGCCGGCGCGCGCGGCGCTAGAATCGTTCGGATCTCCCGCGGCCCGGCTCACGGTGCCGGGCCGCGGGGCATCCTTGCATGTCTGATCCGCGCCTTCTGCTCTCGCTCCCGCAATTGCCTCAAGACCCGGCCAGCGGCGCCGCGCGTTCGATGTCCACCATCTGCGAGATGCTCGCGCAGGCCGGGTTCGCGGTCCGCGCGGTCGGAACCACCGCCACCGAGCGTGCCGGCAAGGAAGACCCGGTCTCGTATCTCGAGAAGCTGGGCATCTCCGTCCGGATCGAGCCCGGGCGCGCCAAGCCGCGGGTCCGCCCCGAGCTGAGCTACGCGCAGCGGCGGGTCGAGTACCGCTTGCTGGACGTGGGAAACCGCTCCTACGTCCAGTGGGAGTCCATCCACGGCAAGCAGTTCGACCTGCTCTTCGACGACGAGCTGCACTCCTTCCGGCCCGACATCCTGTTCACTTTCGGCGGCTCGCCCGGCGACCGGCGCAGGATCGGGCGGGCCCGCCGTCAGGGAGCGAGAATTGTCTTTGCGCTACGCAATGAGAACTACCCGGACCGCAGATTCTTCGACGGCATGGACGGCGTTCTCACGCCGAGCCGCTTCCTGACGGAATTCTACCGCGAGCGGATCGGCCTCGAGAGCACTCCGCTGCCGCTGCCGTTCGAGCTGGAGGATGTCGTCGCCGAGGAGCGCGATCCCATTTTCTTCACCATGGTGAATCCCTCGCCCGAGAAAGGGCTGATGGTACTGGCAACGCTGGCCGAGGCGCTGAGCACAAGGCGGCCCGACATCCCCCTGCTGGTCATCGAGACCCGCGGCTCGGGCGGCTTATTGATCCAGGCCGGGCTGGCCGGCGGCTTCGACCTGCGGCGGCACGCCAACATCATGGTCTCCGGCAGTGTCCCGCGGCCCCGGGACATCTACGTTCCCACCCGGGTGCTGCTCGCGCCTTCGCTGTGGCGCGAAGCGGCCGGCCGGGTGGTGGCGGAGGCCCTGCTCAACGGCATCCCTCCCATCGTGAGCGACCGCGGCGGGCTGGCGGAAACCGCGAACGGCGCCGGTTTCGTCCTGCCGATCCCGGAGGGAGTGACGCCGGCGGCCAAACAGCCGGTGGATGCCGCGGTGGTCGAGCCGTGGGTCGAGCTGATCGCGAAGCTCGCCGACGACCAGGCGTTTTACGAACGGGAGAGCGAGCGCGCCCGCCAAGCCGGGCGCATCTACCTGCCCAGCGAACTCGCTCCCCGGTACGTGGGCTACTTTCGCGGCTTCCTGTGATTACTCGAAAACCTTCTCCACCGGCAGGATGCGTACGGCGTCGGGCTTGAGATCGATGGTCCAGCGCTCGACGATCTTGTCCTCCTCCAGCACCTCGGGCGGCTTGGGCGAGTTGTAGGTCATTGGCGAGGGCGCGCCATCGAGGAACTTCTTCTTCAAGTCTTCGCAGTTCTTGGCCACCACGACGATGTCGAGATCGGTCGAGCGCAGGTGCTTGCGGATGGCCCGGTTCACGTCCTCTCGCGTCAGGCTGGCCAAGCTCTTCTTGAGATAGCTGTTGTAGTTGGGAATGTCGTAATACTGGCTGTCGATGGCGTAGCCGAGTTCGGCGCGCTTGGTCTTGGTGAGCAGGTTGACGTACTTGGCGAGGAACGTGCGCGTGCGCTCGAAGGCTTCCTGGCTCAGCCCTTCCTTGACGAACTTGTCGAATTCGTAGAGCGCCAGGCGCAAGGCGAAGTGAGCGGCCGGCGGCTCCACCGGCCGGATCCAGATCTGGAAGATCTGCTGCCGGCGCGCCAGGTTGGGGTCGGGTTCGAACTGGAACATGCCGCGGGGGAAATACTCGATGTAGGCGTAGTCGCCGTAGTTGAGGCCGCGGGCCTGCCGCAGGCGCTCGTACAGGCGGCCGCCGCTGAGCCGGTGCTGGCCCAGGTAGGACTGCGCCACCAGCAGCGCCGGGTAGTCCGGGTCGCCCCGCGTCACGTCGATGGGGAAGCCGATCGAGTAAGCCACCGAGCGCGTGTTCTTCTCGACTAGCGTCATCTGAATGCCGTGGATGGGCTTTGGCGCGGGCAGGCTGAGCGCCGGGGGCGGCCCCGCGGGCAGCTTCGAGAAATCCGCTTTCACCTGCTTCAGGAACGATTCGGGATAGCCGCCGGCCAGCCCGATAATCAGGTTCGCCCGGGTGAACTGCGCGCGATAGAACGCCTGCAAGTCCGCGAGGGTCATCTTCTCGAGAGCCGAAACCGCGCCGACGTTCTCGTGGCCGTACGGATGGCCGGCGTAGATCTCGTTGTACAGGACCTCCTTGCCCAGCTCCTCGTCGTTGTTGCCGCGCAGCGAGACGCGCAGGTAGTTTATGGCGTTGTCGCGGAGCCGGCTGAAATCGTCCGGCCGCCAGCCGGGATCGAGCAACATCGCGCGGAAGATCTTGTAGAACGCCTGCAAGTTGTCGACGTGCGTGGCGCCGGAGAAGGTAATCATCTCCTTGTCGACCTGGTCGGAGACCGAGGCGGCCATCGGAAACATGGCGTCGACGATCTGTTTGTAGGTCATCTCGCGCGTGCCGGCCTGGGCCAGCATGGCCGCGGTGAGCGCCGCCACGCCGGGTTTGTCCGCCGGATCGGAAGCCGAGCCGGTCAGAAACACGAACCGGAAGGCGACCAGCGGCGACTGGCTGGGCAGCGCGACCGCCTTCGGCCCCGCCGCCAACAGACTGGAGCTCAGCATGAGAGTCGTCGGAATCCATGCGGTCTTCATTGCGCCTTCCCTCCGGTCAGAGTCACGATGGTCCTGCCGTCCTCGACAAAATACTTGCGCGCCACTCGCTGGATGTCCTCCGGAGTGACGCGGTCGTACACCTCGTAGAGGCGGTTGATGGTCTCGGGCGTGCGCCGCAGCGCGACGAAGCGCGCCACCGTGCCCGCGATCGCCTCGCTGTTGTTGAGACCCAGCGCGAAGCTGTAGCGGAGATGGCGCTTCACCTGGTCCAGCCGCTCCGGAGGCACCGGATTCGTCTGAAACCCCGCCAGCGTCTTCAGGACATCCTCGCGCACCGAGTCGATGTCGGCGGCTTTCTTCAACCGCGTCGTCACCGTGAACAGGTAGGGGTCGACCCGGTCGGGGCTGTCGGCGTTCAGCGTGTCCACCTTCTGCTCCTGGATGACCAGCTTCTGGTACAGGTCCGAGCTTTCCGAGAACCCGAGATAGGAGATCAGGTCCAGCGTGGCCTGGTCCTTCTGCTCATCCGAGTAGGCCGGACCGTGGAACGCCACGGCCAGCCAGGGCAGCGTCTGAGTGGGCCAGGCGATTTGATTCTTTCGCGCGGCCTGCTGCGCCGGCTCGGCGGGAATCTGCGGGCGGTAGCTGCCCTCTTGCCACGCGCCCCAGTACTTCTCGACCAGCGTGCGCACGGCGGCAGGCGCGATGTCTCCGGCTACGACGATGGTAGTGTACTCGGGCCGGTAATAGCGGTCGAAGAACAGCCGGCTGTAGTCGTACTGGTTGGGCATGTCCTGGATGTCCTTGAGGAAGCCCATGGTGGTGTGCTTGTAGGTATGGCGGTCGAAGGCGGTGTCGCGCAGCACCTCGTACAGCTTCGACACCGGGTTGGCGCTGTTCTTGTTGTATTCGCCGAGCACCGCCAGCGTCTCGGTCTTGAAGACCTCCGGCGAGTAGGCGAGGTGCTGGAAGCGGTCGGCCTCCATGCTCAGGATGGTCTCCAGATCCTCCTTGGAGAAGGTGGTGTGGTAGGCCGTGTGGTCGTCGGTGGTGTAGGCGTTCGAGGCCGCACCGGCCAGCTTCAGGGTGTTCTCGTACCGGGCGGGCGGGAAGGCCGGGGTGCCGCGAAACATCATGTGCTCGAACAAATGCGCGAAGCCGCTCCTGCCGGGCTCGACTTCGTTGCGCGATCCAGTCTGAACCACGATGAACAGGGCCACCACGTTGGGGTAGTCGGTGGGGATCGAGATCAGCCGCAGCCCGTTGGGGAAGTCGTGCTGATCGTAAGCATAGGGAAAGGCTTTGCGCGGCGCGTCGGCGGGGAAGGCCGCCACGGCGCCCAAAAGCAGCAAGGCAGTCACGGGAAGCATAAGCTTCCATCTTAGCCCCCCGCGGGGCGGGGCTTTCGGCCGCTGTGTGGACCACTCGCTGACGCTCGTGGTTCGGTGCTCCCGGGCGATCCCCCAGCACCGAACCGCGAGTGTGAACGAGCGGTCCACATTACGCCTTTTGTCCAAGTCAATCCGGTACGCTACAGTACCGCTGAAAACGCGGTTTTTCGACCGATTCGAGTTACTGTTAAGACAGATCTGGGAAGCCGGGAGAATGTTGAAAGGCATAGTGACACTCCTGGTTTCCTGCGCTCTCACGTTTGGTGCGGAAGCGCAATCCAATCCGCGGCCCTCGCGGAAACTCTGGTGGGCGAGCGTTGCGGTGCTCGCCGCGGCCTCGGTGCTGGATGCCCATTCCAGTTGGGGCCGGCAGGAACTCAATCCGCTGCTGCGCGGGTCCGACGACCGCTTTGGGGCGCGCAGCGTCGGGATCAAGTCGGCGATGGTGGGCGGCTCGGTCGCCGCGCAGTGGTTCATCCTGCGGCATCACCCCAAGGTGGAAAAGCCCGCCGCGGCGGTGAACTGCGCGATCGCAGCCTCCGCGTTGGCGGCTGCGGTCCACAATTCCAAGTAGGCCGGCCTCAGCGCGCCAGCGGTGGCGCGGGAAACGGGCCGCGGGCCTCTTCCAAGCGCACGGCCAGCTCCAGCAGGAGTTCTTCGTCGTAGGGCCGGCCGATGAGCTGGACGCCGACGGGCAGGCCGTCCGCAGTGAGGTCGAACGGGATCACCATCGCCGGCAGGCCGAGCAGGTTCACCGGCGTGAGCGGCATCATCGCCTCGAGCAGCCCGATCGATCGCTCCCCGATCAGCCACCGCCGCTCGCGGTGCCGGAAGGCCACCACGCCGCAGGCGGGCGCCAGCAGCACCGGGAATTCGCGCATTTCGCGAAGCAGCGCCGAACGCATGGCGTCGCGCGCGGCCAGGTTCTCGACGATCTGCCGCGCGGTGGGCTCCGGCTCTTCGAGCGCGAGAGACATCAACTCGGTTCCGGTCCAGTGCGCATCCTGTTCGTGGCCCGCGAACATCCGCTGGAGGAACGGCGCGGGCACTCTGCCGAAGAAGAACCACCACAGCTCGGGGGCGCGCTGGAGCCCGCGCGGCTGGAACGGTTCGACCGGGAATCCGAGCTGCTCCGCGACCCGGGCGGCCTTCTCGAGGGCGGCGCGAATGGCGGGCTGAACCGGCACGTCGTAGAATTGCGGCATCAGCCCGAGGCGCAGTCCGCCGAGATCCGGCTGGCGCAGCGGCACCGGCGCGGAGAAGGGGTCCTCGGTATCGTAGCCGGCCGTGACTTCGAAGAGCAGGCGCACGTCTTCGGCCGTGCGCGCCATCGGCCCGCCCACGCCCAGTAGGCCACCCGGGTGGTTGATGAGCGGGAAATGGCCGGCGGCGGAAACGCGGCCGGGCGTCGGCTTGAGTCCCGCAATCCCGCTGAAGTGCGCGGGCACGCGGATGGAGCCGCCACCGTCGCTGCCGATCCCGCCCGGCGAGCAGAACGACGCGATGGCAGCGGCCTCGCCTCCGCTGGAGCCGCCCGGCGTCCGGTCGGGGCTCCAGGGGCTGTTGGTGCGGCCGGTGATGTAGTTGTCGGCTTCGTAGTTATAGAGGGACTCGGGGCAGTTCGTCTTGCCGAGCACGATAGCGCCCGCGGCGCGCAGGCGGGCCACCGCGGTGGCGTCTTCGGCGGCGCGATGGCCGATGCGGAGCCGGCTGCCGCAAAGCGTGGGCTGGCCTTGGACGTCGAAACTGTCCTTGATGGTGACCGGCACTCCGTCGAGGCGCCCGCGCTCGCGCGGCCCCTCCGCCGCTCGCGCCGCCGCCCGAGCCTGGTCGGCGAACACGGAGACGAAGGCGTTCAGCTCCGGATTCAGCCGCTCGATCTGGCGCAGGTGCGCTTCCACCAGCTCCAGGGAAGAAATGCGGCCGGAGCGGACCTCGGCCGCCATTTGTGCAAGGGTGAACTTGTTGGGCATGACTTCATGTCTATTCTAGCGGCCGCGCAACGAAGAAGCTCTCGGGACCTGTCTCGACGCGGCCATGTGTAGTATACTGTGGACTAGAGTCCACATATGGAAACCATCCAGGTTGTCCTCGACTCGGGACTTCTGCGAGCGACGGACCGGGCCGCGCGTCAGACTAAGCTGAATCGGTCGGCGCTGATTCGCGCCGCTCTCCGCGAGCACCTAAGGAAGTTGGAGATTCGGGAAATGGAGGCGCGGGACCGTGGGGGGTACGCGAGGAGGCCTCCCGAGGACCATGAGCTGTCCGGTTGGGAATCGGAGGCAACGTGGCCACCGGAGTAGCCAGAGGAGACGTTCGTCTCTACCGGTTCGCTCCGCCGGACAAGCAGCGGCCAGTGGTTGTCCTTACGCGCGACAGCGCCATCCAGTACCTATCCAGCGTCACCGTAGCGCCGGTTACATCGACGATCCGCGGCGTGCCGTCCGAAGTCCTGCTCGACGAGGAGGACGGCATGAAACATCGCTGCGCCGTCAATCTGCATCACGCGGTCACCGTATCGCAGCAGCGCTTGGGCAACCGGGTAGCGCGGCTTGGTCCCGGACGGATGAGTGAGATCTGCTCGGCATTGCGCTTCTCCCTCGGCTGCGATTCGCTGTAGTCGAGTGTCCGCTGCCGCGCGGCGCCGGCCTGCTAGAATTACCTCGTGGCCACCATGGAGTTTCGCGAGGCCCGGCGGTGCGTGATCGAGAAGGTTACGGCCGCGCGCGGGCTGTGCGCCAGCGAGGAAGTAACGCTCGATGCCGCCGACGGGCGCGTGCTCGCCGAGGCGGTGGAGGCCGACCGCGATTATCCGGCGGCGGCGCGCTCGATGCGCGACGGCTTCGCGGTGCGGTCCGCGGACCTGCCCGGGCGGCTGAGGGTCGTGGGCGAAGTCCGCGCGGGGGAGGCGCTGGGGTGCGAGGTCGGGCGCGGCGAAGCGGCCGAGATCATGACCGGCGCGCCGCTGCCACGCGGCGCGGACGCGGTGGTGATGGTCGAGCGCGTACAGCGCGAGGGCGACTGGATCCTGGCTCCGGCGGCGGCGGCGGGGCAGTTCATCACCCCGCAAGGCGCGGAGGCGCGGGCGGGCGAAGCGGTGCTGGCAGCGGGCCAGCGCATCGGTTTCGCCGAGATGGCCTGGCTGGCCACCGTGGGAAAGACCACGCTGCGCGTGCATCGCCGGCCGCGCGTTGCGGTGCTGCCCACGGGAGACGAGGTGGTCGAGGTTTCCGAGCAGCCGCTGGCACACCAGGTCCGCAACTCCAATGCGCACTCGCTGGCCTCGCAGATCCGCCGCGCGGGCGGAATTCCGCAGATCCTGCCGGTGGCCCGCGATGCCGCCGAGTCCATCCGGACGCTCGTTGAGCAGGGCCTTGCCGCGGACCTACTGCTGATCTCCGGCGGCGTTTCGGCGGGGAAATACGACCTGGTCGAGCCGGTGCTGGCCTCGCTGGGCGCGGAGTTCTTTTTCGACCGCGTGCTGATCCGGCCGGGCCAGCCGCTGGTGTTCGGCCGGGTGCGCGAGAGGTTCTTCTTCGGCTTACCCGGCAACCCCGCCTCGACGATGGTGACCTTCGCGGTCTTTGCCCGCGCGGCGGTGGAGCTTTTGGAAGGCGAGCGGGAGCCCCGTCTGCCGTTCCTGCTGGCGCGGCTCAGCGCCGATTTTCGCCACAAACCCGGGCTGACCCGCTTTCTGCCGGCGCGGCTGAGCGCGGACGGCGCGGAGCTGACTCCGCTGGCCTGGCACGGGTCGGGAGACGTGGCGGCGCTGGCGCGCGCGAATGCCTTCCTGGTGGCGCGCGCGGAACAGGAAAGCTGGAAGGCGGGAGAGCTCATCGAGGCGCTGGTCCGATGAAGCGGCTGTCGCACTTCGATGAACAGGGCGCCGCGCGCATGGTGGACGTGTCGGCCAAGCCCGGCACGGCGCGCACGGCCCGGGCGCAGGCCCTGGTTCGCATTCGGCCCGCGGTGCTGAAGAAGCTGCCCGAGAATCCCAAGGGCAACCCGCTGGAGATCGCGCGCATCGCCGGCATCGCCGCCGCCAAGAGGACGGCGGAGCTGATCCCGCTTTGCCATCCGCTGATGCTCACCCACGCCGACGTAGAGGTCCGGGTTGAGAGACGCGGCGTGCGGATTGTCTCGAGCGCCGCGGCGCTCGGCCCCACCGGCGTCGAGATGGAAGCGCTGACGGCGGCCGCGGTCGCGGCACTGACGGTCTATGACATGACCAAGGGCCTCGACAAGAGCATCGAGATTCAGGACCTGTACCTGCTGGAGAAGACCGGCGGGAAGAGTGGCGCTTTCCGGCGCAAGGGGACGCAAAAGAAATGATTCAAGCCGCGGTATTGACGATCAGCGATTCGGTCTGCGCCGGGCGGCGGACCGACCTTTCCGGCCCCGCGGTGCGCGAGCGGCTGGAGCGGTTGGGCTGGTCGGTCTCGGTGCTGGAGGTCCTGCCGGACGAGGTCTCGACCATCGCCGGACGGCTGGCGACACTGGCCGACGGCAACCAGGTGTCGGCCATCTTCACAACGGGCGGCACCGGTGTGGCGGCGCGCGACGTCACGCCCGAGGCCACGCGCTCGGTGCTGGATCGCGAGATCCCCGGGCTGGGCGAGCTGATGCGCGACAGCGGCCGGAAATCCACGCCCCTGGCCGTGCTGTCCCGGGCCGTGGCCGGCACGCGGGGCCGGGTGCTGCTAGTGAACCTGCCAGGCTCGCCCCGGGGCGCGGTCGAATCCCTGGACGCGATTGTGGACGTGCTGCCGCACATCTTGGAACTGCTGCGCGGCCAAACGGACCACGCGGCTAGCGCAGGCCCTTCTTGAGCAGAAGCGCCGCCGCATAGGCCCCAATCAGAACCGGAAGGGCGTGGATCGCCCAATCCGCGGCGCCGCTGGTGCAGTGCATCCAGATGTGGCCGAGGTCCATCTCCGGGACGTGGACGTCACCGCCCAGGTGGCTGATGTCGCCCAAGGCGAGGGCCAGGAAAGCTGCGAGACCCCACCGCCACGGGCGCTGGGGACGAAACGTGCCGATGATGCAGCCGACCAGCAACAGGGCGGTACGGGACAGGAACTGGGGAACGTCCTGCTTATTCTGGTAAAGGATATCCGGGATGCGCGTAGCGGTCCAACTGAGCGCGCCAGCCAGCAGCCACCAGAAGATATCGAGTGGCTGCCGGGGACGAATGCCGGTTTCCCGCGTGGAGCGATCTCCGGACACGCTCGAATTGTACAATAGTATCGACGCCGCCGCGAAACGCGAGTTGCCCCGGCCGCGTCATCATTCCGATGCCCACGATCCGACCGCTGATTGCCGGCCTGGTGGCGATAGGCCTGGCGGCCTCCCAGGAGCCGCCCCAACAGGTTTTCCAGACCGGAGTGAACGTTGTGGTTGCGCCCACGGTCGTCACCGACCGGAGCGGCAATTTCGTCAACGGGCTCCAGCCGCAGGACTTCCGCCTCTCCGACAACGACAAGCTGCAAAGCATCAAAGTCGACGTCACCTGGGTTCCGATCTCGCTGGTGGTGGCGATTCAGGCGAACTCCTCCGCCGAGCCGGTCCTGCCCAAGATCCAGAGGATCGCGCCGCTGTTCAAGCCGATGGTGGTCGGGGACCAGGGCGAAGTGGCCATCCTGGCCTTCGATCACCGGATGCAGTTGCTCCAGGATTTCACCAACGACACCGACAAGCTGGATGCGGCGCTCAAGAAGATCAAGCCGGGCAGCAGCAGCAGCCGGATGGTGGACGCGGTGGTGGAAGCCACGAACATGCTCCGCAGACGTCCTCCGGAGCGCCGCCGCATTCTGCTGCTGATCAGCGAGACGCGGGACCTGGGCAGCGCGGCCAAGGTCCGCGAGGCGCTCACCGGGCTGCAGTTCGAGAACGTGAATGTCTACTCGGTGAATATCAACCGGCTGATCGGCACGCTGCTGGGCAAGCCGCAGCCGCCCCGGCCCGACTCCATCCCCTTCACCGCGCGGCCGCTGCCGGCCGGCGTCCCGCCGACTCCCCAGGCGGCGGCCCAGGTGACCGGGAACGCCTCCAACTCGGGCAACGTCATTCCGGTGATCGTCGAGATCTTCAAGCAGGTGAAAGCCATCTTCGTCGACAACCCGATTGAAGTCTTCACCAAGTGGACCGGCGGCAGGGAACGCTCCTTCCTCACCGAGCGGGACCTGGAGAACGCCATCATGGGCATCGGCAACGAACTGCACTCGGAATACCTGCTCACCTACACGCCCAACAACAAGGAGGAGGGGGGCTTCCACGACATCGTGGTGACGGTGACCAACCGGCCGGACGTCAAGGTGCGCACGCGCCCGGGTTATTGGGTGGCGTCGCGGTTCTAGCGTTCTGACCGTGTGATGATCTGCTTTCGCGGGGAACCACTCCCTTACGGTCGTGGCTCGATTCCGAGCCGTGAGCGTCAGGGAGCGGTTTCGCAACAGCGCCAAATCTCGCGGTCAGGGACCTAGCCCGGCTGGCGGAACGCCATCGCCCCAAAGCTGACCACGCTCTGCTCGTCGATGTTCCACTGCTGGTAGTGGAGCAGCTTCCCCGGGGAATGCGGCACGGCCTTCAGGAAGGTATAGAAAGGCGCCGAGCCGCACCATTTCAGGGCGTCCCGGTTCTCCTGGACGGCCCCCCAGAAGCCTTCGGCGTCCGCGGCGCCGATCCGCTGGATGCGCCCGCGGTCGAGCCTGGTGACGGCGGACATCTGGCCCTCGCCGGCCCGGGCGGCGAAGGGATCGCCATAGCGGCGGCCCATGTGCGCCATGTCGACGCCCAGCACCCAGAACAGGCGCCTCCCCTCACGCGCCGCCAGTTCGCCCAGCGCGCTCAGGAACCGGTGCACGTTCTCGTCGGCCTCCGGTGGGCCACCCCCCTGGATGCTGCGGGCGAACGGCCCGCAGAGAATCGGCAGGATGCGGACGCCGGCGCCATAGAGGTGTTGCAGAAAGACCACCTGGAACTCGATGGAATGCTCGACCGCGTGGCAGTAATCCTCCATCTTCACCGCCGGTCCGGCTTCGCGGGCCAGCCAGTCGATCAGCGCGCCGTCGGTCGCCGCTTCCCCGAACGGTGTGACGAACGGCTTGCGGGTGAGCCCGAAGCGCTCCGGCTGGCCGTAGTGGGAGGTGCCGAGGATCACAAACACGCGGTCCTGGTACTGGGGACCCAGGGCCGCGTAGGCCGCGCGGTAGGATTCCGATCCACCCTCCGGGCTCACGTGCGGCGCCGCGATCCCCACCAGCGAATCGCCTTCCGCCGCTTGCGCCCCTCCGTCCAGCCAGCCGGCCAGCGCGGCCCTCAGCGCGTCGGGCCGATCGGGATAGGCCGCTCCGGCGTGAGCGGGCGCGCGCCGCGGCGCCTCGGAGAATGCCGCGTGCCGCGCTTCCTTCATCTGCTGGTAGACTTCGTCCTGGAAAAAGCCCGCCTGTCTCAGGGAGTCGACCAGATGCTGCTGAAGTTCGCCGACCCGGAAATCGTTCGTCAGCTTGAACAGCGCCGCGCGCAGGTCCAACTCCGTGCATTCCCCGTCGAAGAACTGGAGGCACCCGACCAGCGCCGGAGGGACGATCAGCGTCGTATCCGAATAGTGATAGGGGTCGCGGATCAGCAGTCCGGGGCGGTCCGGCGCGGGTGAAGGCATGAAGTCCAGGTCCAGCCGCAAGCGAGGGAGTGTTCGCGCCATGCAACTCCATGATCGCACCCGGCGGCCGGAACGCAAGGGCGCGCGACATAGAAGCGGAAGTCAAGCCCGGCGCGCCTCCCAATAATCCTCAGACTTTCCCTACCGCCGTCAGAACCGGCTTCGAGCGCAACTCCCGGTAGTGAGCCCGGTGGCCGCAGGAACACGGAAGGCGGCGCTGGCCGGCCGCCGGAGCGGGAAATTGCAGGAGTTCGGTGAGCGTTGCGGCTCCGGCCGTTCTTCCTGTGCAGTCAGGGTCTCTTCGACCGGACGCAAGCGGCAGACCTGCTCGCTGACTTCCACGGCCGCGCACCTTTTCGCGCTTGCTTGCATAGCAGTTACGGCATAAAATCTAAGTGTTTAGCCGTAAACAGACATGGAGACATCCGCTTCCGGCGTGCGGGGGCTGGCGCTCAACTTCGTCGACATCGTCGTGTTGACAGGCTTCGCGATTGCGCAGCCGCTGTTCAGTCTGTTAGCACATTCGGCGGGCTTCTTCCTGGTGCACCGTTCGAAGCCGATCGACCTGCTGGTGCTTGTTTTTCTCGCGTACGCAATTCCGGCTGGCATCGCGATCATTCCGGAGTCCCTCGCAGCCCTGATCGGGCGGGGCGCCGTGATGGCCGTGCACCGGCTGGTTCTCTCCGTTCTGCTTACGATCAACATGCTGCCGCTGGCGAGGCGCACGGGCGTGCCCGGGGTCGTTTCCCTCCTGATTGCGATGACGGTGGGGATCTTCCTGACCGTCGTGTACATGCGGATTCGAACCTGGCGCTGGTCGCTGGTCTACCTGTCTCCAACGGTGCTGGTTTTCCCCGCTCTGCTGCTGTTCTTCTCGCCGGCCTCGGCGTTCATTCTGCCGGGGCGTCCTCCAAAGAGAATCAGCGCCCGCATCGAGAATCCCGTCCCGGTGGTGCTGGTGGTCTTCGACGAGTTCCCCCTGGCCTCTTTGATGGACAAGGATGGGCAGATCGATGCGAAAACGTACCCGAACTTCGCGGAACTGGCGCGCAACGGAACCTGGTATCGCAATGCCAGCACCGCCGGCGAAAGCACGCTGCTTGCGCTGCCGGCGATCCTCAGCGGGCGTTACCCCGACCGGAATAAGCCGCGGGTACCGGATGCGGAAGCGTATCCGTACAATCTCTTCACTCTCCTGGGCAGCGCGTACCGGATGAACGTCAAAGAGAACAACACCCGGTTGTGCCCCGAGCAGTTGTGCGCGGACGCGGCTCCTCCGGCCGGCCAGCGCATCGCGGGCCTCTTGCAGGACGCCGCGGTGCTGTCCTTGTATGCTATTCTGCCAGCCGATTTCACGGGGCCGCTCCCCGACATTACGCAGTCCTGGAGGCATTTCCGCCGGCCATCCGAGGGCCGCCCCGCGCTCGCGACGTGGCAGCGGTTTGACGAGATGACGGACTGGCACGACCGGCCGCGGCAATTCCGCGAGTTCGTGGCTTCCATCCAGCCCTCGGCCTGGCCCGCCGTCAACTTCCTCCACATCCTGCTCCCGCACGCGCCCTGGGTGTTCCTTCCTTCGGGGCAGAGGTGCATGCGTCCCGAGGACAAGATTCGCGGCCTTCGCGGGGTCAACGATGCCGGCCAGGATCCTAACCAGTGGACCGACGACGCCTGGGCGGCTGCCCAGAGCTACCAGCGGCACCTGCTGCAGGTCGAGTACGTGGATCGCCTGCTGGGATCGCTGGTGAAGCACCTGCGCGACACCGGGTTGTACGATGCCGCGTTGCTGATCGTCACCGCCGACCACGGAACGAGCTTCCGGCCGGGAGACTCGCGGCGCGTCGTCACTGAAACAAACCACACGGATATCATGTCGATTCCGCTGTTCATCAAGTACCCGCACCAGCAGCATGGAGGAATCGACGACCGCAATACCGAAAACGTCGACATTCTGCCGACCGTCCTCGACGTCATCAAGCTCAAAACAACTTACCGGCCGCATGGCAGCTCACTGCTGGGGGCCCCGGTTACGTGGCGGCAAACGAAGATTGTCGTTACGGACAATGAACGGACGTTCAAGTTCTTCGCAAGACTCGACGGGCTTTTCGCGAGTGTCAACCGCAAGCTGGAGATGTTCGGAGGCGCGAGCGGGTACGATGCGTATCGCCTGGGCGATGGCTACGGGTGGACAGGACGGAAGGTGCCCGCCACGGTGGCGGCCGGGACGGGGGTCGATTGCCAACTGGACCACGACGCCTACTACTGGAGCGTGGATACCGGCGCGCCGACGGTGCTGACTCATATCACCGGACGGCTGCAGCGCGCGAAGGGGAGCGGATCGGCCGTTCCGCTGCAGCTTGCGGTGGCAGTCAACGGCACGGTTCGCGCGATCACCCAAAGCTACCACGACGGCGGCCAGGAGAAGTTCGCGGCTCTCGTACCCGAGGACGCCCTGCACGCCGGAAGGAACGACATCGCCGTATTTTCCGTGCTCAGCGCCAGGGAGCTGGTAAGAATCCAGCGCGTGGCCACGCAGCGGTACGAATGGGGAACGGACCTGCATTTCGGCGACAAAGGCAACGCCGGCCCCTATTACGGAATCGGGTGGGGCATTCCGGAGCCGGGCGTCACTTGGACGGACGGGCACCTGGCGACGCTGTATTTGCCGGCGGCTCCGCCTCGTGGTGACGTGATGATGACGGCCAATCTCTCCGGCTTCGTCCCCGCCGGCAAGCTCGACCACCAGAGTGTACGAGTGCTGGTGAACCACCACGAGGTGGCGCAGTGGGTGGTACACGGCGACTTCCTGGACTACACGGCAGCGATACCCAGAGAGGTTTTCGGGCAGGCGGCCGTGGAGATTGCGTTCGAGTTGCCGGATGCCAAGTGCCCGATCGAGATCGGGGCCGGGTCGGACTCGCGCACCCTCGGGCTTGCGGTGGTCGGGATCAAGCTCGAGGTCCCAAAAGGCTGGTGAGGAGGAATCATGCCATGATCCGGACTTCAAAGTTCGGGCCGATGTTGCACCGCTTGAAAAGACCGAGGGTGTTTTGGCGCGGCAGCGGGCTATGGCTTTTCCTGCTGATCGCCTCCGAACGCAACCTCAAGGCGTATGCGGATCCGGGCAGCGGCGCGCTGATCTGGCAGGTGCTTGTGGCCGGCGCGATCGGCGTCCTCTATTACCTCCGCAAGATCACGGCGTTCTTCCGCAAGAAGGACAGGGACGGCTGAGTGGAGCCTGGTTTCGCAACGTTTCGCGATCCCGGCGGCTCGGTATTCAGCGTTGGCGGCCGGATCTTTCGCGCGACTACCCGAGCAGGCGCCGAGACTCTCCGGGCCGCGCTCAACACGCCGGCCGTGCAACGGATGCTCGAGATCGGCCGCCTGGTGCGCACCAGCGCCGTGGCCGCCGAGGCGGTGGAATCGGTTCTTGGCAGCACGGCGGCCGGCCGGCTCAGCGCGGAGTATACGGAGATCTTCGAGCACGAGCGGATTCCGTTCCCGAGCTATCCCTACGAGTGGCCGCCGGAGATGCTCCATGCCGCCGCCGGGCTCACCATCGACGTGGCGCGGGAGCTTCTTCCCTGCGGCTTCGGCCTCAAGGACGCGACGCCGTACAACGTGCTGTTCCGCGGTCCGGAGCCCGTGTTTGTGGACGTTCTGTCGTTCGAGCCGCGCGATCCCAAGGATCCCATCTGGCTGCCGTACGGGCAGTTCGTCCGGACCTTTCTGCTGCCGCTGGCGCTGAGCGAGCGCGTGGCTCTGCCGCTCGATCAGGTGTTCCTGGCGCGCCGCGACGGGCTGGAGCCGGAAGAGGCCTACAAGTGGCTGCCTAAAGCGCTCAGGATCAGGCGTCCCTTCCTCTCGCTGGTGAGCATTCCGGTGTGGCTGTCGCGCCGGCACAAGCCGGATGACGCCAGGGTCTACGGGCCGCACGCCATGTCCGACCCGAAGAAGGCGCGGTTCGTGCTCGAGCGCCTGCTGGCGCGCCTGCGCCGCACGGTCGACCGCCTGGAGCCCAGCGCGCACAAGGTTTCGACCTGGTCCGGATACGCGGAAGCGAACCCGTATTCGACGGAGGGCGCGGCCGCCAAGGTGGCTTTCGTGGAACAGGCGTTGGGCGAGTTTCGCCCGCGGTGGGTGCTCGACGTGGGCGCGAACACTGGCCGCTTCAGCGAACTGGCCTCGGCCCACGGAGCGTCCGTCGTGGCGATCGACCGCGATCCGGTGGCCGTGGGGACGCTGTGGCGCAGGGCGCGGGCCAGGGGCGCCGACATCCTTCCGCTGGTGGTGGACATCACGCGTCCGAGTCCCAGCACGGGCTGGCGCAACCGCGAGTGCGCGTCTTTCCTGGAACGATGCCGGGGGGCCTTCGACGCAGTGCTGATGCTGGCGCTGGCGCATCATCTTGTCGTGACCGAGCGCATCCCGCTGGCGGAGGTGGTCGACCTGGCCGCGGAGCTGGCGACGGACGTGGTCATCATCGAGTTTGTCGGAAAGGGCGACCCGATGTTCCAGCGGCTGGTTCCCAGCGGCTGGTTCGCGGGCGCGGGCGGCTCTACGAGGACATCACCGAGGCTGCGTTCGAGGCGTGCGTGCGCCGGCGTTTCGAAGTCGTGCGCCGCCAGCCGCTCGAAGGCGTCGAGCGCACCCTGTATCTGCTCAGGAGACGGGCCGGTTGAGGGTTGCCGGCGTTGAGGGTCGGGGCCGGAGTTTCCTTTCCAGAAGGAGTCGCCGCTTTCCTCCACCGGGCCTGTGCGCTATCATATGGGCTTCCGCAAGTCACAGACGAGGAGAAACCCCTTGGAACCGCGAATTGTCCTTCGCCACCTGAGCGAGGGCGCCCCGAGGACCGATGAATTCCCTGTCGAGTCCCTCATCGAACTGAGTCTGGGCCGCGATCCGTCGTGCCAGATCCGGTACGACGATCGCGAAGAAGCCGTGAGCCGCCACCACGCCAGAATCACCGTCGGGCGACGCGACCCGCTGGAAATCATCCTCACCGATCTGGGCAGCCGCAATGGCACGTTCGTCAACGAGCGCCAGATCCAGGGCGAGGTGAAACTGGCCTCGGGCGACCGGATCCAGCTCGGCGCCGGCGGCCCGATCTTCCAGTTCGAAATCTCGGGACAGAGCGAAACCCGGGTGGTGCAGGCAGGCGCCCCGGCGGCGAGAGCGCTCTCGGTACCGCAGACGATCGAAGTCCAGGCGCCCCCCAGAGCGGCCGCGCCCGCCGCCGGTTTTCCGTTCATCACGCGGCGCACAATGATGTACAGCGGCCTGGGCCTGATGGCGGGGGGCGCACTGGCGCTGGGCGGCTACGCGGTCCTGCGCGGACGCGGCGCGCTCTCCTACAAGGTCTTCCATCAGCGCACGATCATGAGCTCCGCCTACAAAGCCTACGGCAACCCCGAGGCGATGGGCGGCAGGTACT
Source organism: Bryobacteraceae bacterium (assembly GCA_049512775.1). Classification (GTDB taxonomy): domain Bacteria; phylum Acidobacteriota; class Terriglobia; order Bryobacterales; family Bryobacteraceae; genus Fen-330. The sequence continues at coordinate 1,592 of JBEKWU010000070.1, read as the reverse complement.
GGTTCGCCCGGGTGGTTCTTCGAAACATCGGCAAAGGCGCTGTGAAGAGCGTCAAGGTCTCCTATCAGATCCCCGGCTTCCTGACTTGGACCACGCCCGACGAAGCGCCGGAGCTGCTGCCCAACCAGACCGCCGTATTCGTCTACTATCCGAAGTTCCCATCCAAGATCACCGAGCTTCGCACCCGCACTCCCGCCGTGCTCGAAACCAAGATCGAATACGACGACGGCTCCGGCTCTCAGACCCATATCGAGAAGCGGGAGTTCGAGATCTATGGCTTGACCGAGTTCGCCTACGGCAGCATGCCGGAAAGCGAGGTGGTCTCCCGGACCGACGCCGAAAACAACAATCCGCTGCTGGCGGCCTACGTCACCGATGAAGACGAGGCGGTGAAGACCTTCTACGCCAAAATCAGCGAGGTCAGCGGCGGATTCGGTACGGGCGCGGATCAGAAGGACCTCTTGCAGTTCATCAAGAGCACTTACGAGTACATGGTCTCGCTGGGGATGACCTACTCGGGCGCCAAGGGCGTTCCCGACTCCACCGGCGACGTCCGCACCCTGGTGCAAAGTATCCGCGTCCCGCGCGATCTCATCTACGGCAATTCGGGTCTGTGCATCGAACTCGCTCTGCTGTGGTGCGCGCTGGGCCAGGGAGCGGGCCTGAGAGTTTTCCTCACTCTGATTCCCGGCCACGCCTTCCCGGTCCTACAAGCCAAGGATGGCACGACGATTCCGGTCGAAAGCACGATGATCTCCGGCTCTTTCGGCGGGAACCTGGGCAAAGCCGCTAGCTGGGAAGAGGCGGTCAAGACCGGCCAAAAGGAGCTGAAGGAGAATCTCAACCGGTCGACCACCGACGTTCTCGACATCCGTGAGCTTCAAAGCAGCGGCATCCGCCCGCCGGAGCTTCCGGAGATCAATCGGGCCGAGCTGGTGAAACTGCTCGACGACCGCCGCGCCAAACACGGAGGCGGCCAGAGATCCGCTGTACCGCGTCCACAGTCGCAGCACCGCACGTGGTGGCGCAGGTTCTGAGGAGGAGCGTCATGAGACTATTCACGGGTATCCTGCTTTCCATTGCGCTTGCGCCTGTGGCTCTTCCGGCGCCGGAACTCCAGACCATCAGCATCGACCAGACGCTGAGCGTCGATCGGATCGGCGATGGCGTCATGGTCCTGAAGCTCACTCTCAACGGGGAGCAATTCCAGAACTGGCAGTCGAAGTACGGCCAGAACCAGTCGCTGCTGAAACGCGATTTGGGTCAATACGTCAGCCAGTACGAAGCCTACGGATGGGACATGCAGGTGAACCAGATGGACCGCATCGTCACGATCACCTGCAAGTTCCGGGGCGCCATTCTGCATCTGGGCGGCGGGCTGTTCGAGTTCCGGGTGCCCAAAGCCTGGCGCGGCGGCGAGCGCCATGACACCACGTTTTCGTTCAACTTCATCCAGCCGGCCGCCAACGGCGTAGTGATCCAGAACAACGTCAAGCTGACGTTGCCGGCCTCCGCCTCGGACTTCGCCGACGACAAGTCCGAGACCGGCGATCGCGTGATCCGCTACCGTCTGCCGGTGGGCGGAATTGGGG
>JBEKWU010000069.1:0-27375 GCA_049512775.1 Bryobacteraceae bacterium | reverse complement strand
TAGCCCAGCAGGGATTCCAGATCGCGGCGCAACTCCTCGTCCCCGCCGCAGGCCTCGCCGAGGAACGCGGCGCGCTCGGCCTCGGGCCGCTCCAGCGCGGCATTGTAGATCTGCTCGACCTTCTCCCAGCGCGCGTCACCCGGCATGGCTTCTCGTTAGCTCGCGCAGCAGCCAGCCCTTGGCCAGGCGCCAGTCCCGCAACACGGTGTCCTCCGAGAGGCTGAGGACTTCGGCGGTTTCCTGCGCGCTCAGGCCGCCGAAGAAGCGCAGCTCGACAACGCGGGCCTTCCGCTCATCCCGGGCGGCAAGCAGGTTGAGGGCATCGTCCAGGGCCACCAGGTCGCCGCTGCGCTTTTCGTAGAAGTTCAAAGCGTCATCGAGCGGGATGCGAACTCCATCGCGCTTGCGGGAATGACGAGTTCGGGCTGCATCGACGAGGATGCGCCGCATCAACTGCGCCGAGAGGGCGAAGAAATGCACGCGGTCGCGCCACTGGACGCGGCTGGAATCGACCAGGCGAAGGTAGACCTCGTTGACCAGCGCCGAGGTGTTCAGCGTGGCGCCCGGGCGCTCGCCGCGGACGTAGCGGTGCGCCAGGCGGCGCAGCTCCAGGTAGACCAGCGGCAGGAGTTCATCGAGCGCGGCTCGCTCTCCGCCACGCCAGGCCAGCAGCAACTCGGTAATCGGCGCGGATTGCGCCATAAAGCACGCCCCGGTCCAGAATTCGCCTGGAAGTATATCACGAACCCGGTTCCGGTTTTCGCCGCAGTCCTCCGCCTTCCGCTTGGTGGAGGGCAGATCGATGAAACAGGTTCTGATGTTGATGGTCTTGGGGGCGGTCAGCGCGGCGGCTGAACCGGGCCTCACGGTTTCCGTGTACAACTATTCCCCAGCATCGGCAGTCGAGATCCGGCGGGCCGAACAGGAAGCAGCGGCGGTTTTCCAGCGGGCCGGGATTGAAATCGTGTGGGTGGAGTGCGCCGTCGACGGCCCGGCCTGCGGTACGGAATCGAAATCCGCCCAAGCGATCCTGCGCATCCTGGGCCGGCGTCCTGGGGATGCCTTCGACCACCCGCTCGGGTACGCCTTTCCGGGCGGGTACGCAAGCGTCTATGCGCTGGACACATACTCGGTTGCGAAGAGCGGCGGGGTGGACGGAAGCGTGGTGCTGGGAATCGCCATCGGGCACGAGCTGGGCCATGTGCTGCTGGGGGGGCTGGAGGCCCACTCCCGCACCGGAATCATGCAGGCCAAGTGGGGGAAGAAAGACCTTCGTGCCGCGGCGCAACGCGCCTTGGGGTTCTCTCCGGAGGAGGCCAGGAAGCTGAGAGCCGAGGTGGTCCTGCGAAGCCCTACGCTCACCGCTTCCATCACTCGGTAGATTGGCTTCGTCAGAACCGCTCGCGGGCTTTGGCGGCGAACGGGCCTTCGATGGGGGTCAGGCGGTATTTGTAGGAGTAGGCCTGGTCCGCCGGGATGCGGTAGGGGGGCATGGGGTAGGCGTTGGGGCTCCAACTGTCGATGCCGCCGGCGCCCATCTGCTTCCAGTCCAGGTTCAGGTAGATCTCGGGATGGCGCTGCATTTGGAAAGTGTAAGCCGCGCGGTACATCTCCTCTTTCGGGAAATGGCGCGCGGCCACGCTGAGCGCTGGCGCGCCGACGGCCAGCAGGCCGATACCTTGGGCGTTGGTCAGGGCGACCCAGCGGACATCGGTCTTGTTGCCGTTCTCCTGCGGGCGCATGTATTCCACCCATTGCCGGTCCACGGTGGAGTGGTAGACGCCGATGCGCTCGAACTGGCGGTCGATGTGAGTCTCGATGGGCCCGCGGCCGTACCAGGCGATGTTTTCGAGGCCCGGGGCGACAATCAACTCCGTGCCGAAGCGCGGCATCATGGGGGCCTGGAGGTTGGGGCCGGGTCGGTAGGCGCACTCGACCAGGATGTCGCCGGCGCCGGTGACGGTGTAGGTCATCGAGTAGGCGGCGTCGAGACCCGCCAGGTCGGCGGTGACGGCGATGCGCGCGGAGTGGTCATCGATCTTATGCACCTGGACGTCCCTCACGATCCACTCGGGCCCGGCGTTGTGCCAGACCTCGAGGTTGGCGCCGCCGCCCTTGAAGGCGCCGCGGTCGTTGTCGGTGGGAGAGCGCCAGAAATCGGGGCGCGGCCCGCGCTCGAGCAGGTTGACGCCCTTGTAGCGATAAGAAGTGATCAGGCCGGCTTTCTTGTCGAAGCGTAACGAGAAGTTGGGGCCGGTGAGCGTCGCGGCGTCGCCCTCGTCTTTCACCTGGAGCGCCGGGGCCTTGGCGGAGTCAAAGCGCGGCGCGGGCGCCGAGGCGGGCAGCGCGAACTGGTCCCAGGCGATCTCGTGCCCCTTGGCCGCGTACGCGGTATCGGCTTTGAGCACGAAGCTCAGGTTCAGCCAGTACTCGACTCCGGGCTGCGGCGCGATCTTCGGCAGTGCGAGCTGGTATTCCTTCTCCTGGCGGGGCGCGAGATCCAGCTCGGGAAGGGCGCCCGAAGCGATGGTTCGGCCCTCCACCTTGACCTCCCAGAGGCCCTGGGCGACCTCCTTGGCGTTGAGGAAGTCGAACCAGTTCTTGACGCGGATCTTGCCCGCGGCCAGGTCCACGGGCGAAGCGTGCAGGTAACGGTAGACGTACTTGATGGCCCACAGGCCGGGATGCGGGGTGCGGTCGGCGGCGACCAGCCCGTTGTTGTTGAAGTTGTTGTCGTTGCGTACGCCGGACTTGTCTTCCCACCAGCCGCCGTAGGCAAGAAAGGTGGACTTGGTGGTGTTCATGCGATACTCGCCCGGAACCGGCAGACGAATCCCCTGGTCCACCCAGTCCCAGACGAAGGCGCCCTGGGCGTTGGTGCCGGAATAGAAGATGTCCCAGTACTCCTTCAGACCGCCGTTGGAGTTCCCCATCGAATGCGTGTACTCGCACAGGATCAGCGGCATTTCCGGGCGCTGGGCCGCGAGCTGCTTGACCTGCTCCGGAGGCGGATACATGAACGAGTTGATGTCCGAGTTCGGGCCTCCGTGGCGGGACGATCCCTCATAGTGGAACGGGCGCGACGGGTCGCGCTGCCTGGTCCAGCCATAGGTGGCCGCGACGTTGGGACCGTCTCCGGATTCGTTGCCCATCGACCAGATGATCACCGAGGGATGGTTCTTGTCGCGCTCGACCATGCGCTGGACCCGATCCAGATAGGCGGGGCCCCAGGCGGGGTCGTTGCTGAGCCGGTTGCGCTCGTCGTTGCCGTAGTGGTGGACTTCGATGTTGGCCTCGTCCAGCACGTAGATGCCGTATTGGTCGCAGAGGTCGTACCAGGCCGGCGAATTGGGATAGTGCGAGGTGCGCACGGCGTTGATGTTGAACTGCTTCATCAGCCGGATGTCCTTCACCATCGAGGCCAGATCCACGTACTTGGCCGTCTCCTCGCTGTGCTCGTGGCGGTTGACGCCCTTGATGAGCACCGCTTGGCCGTTCACCAGGAGCCGCGCGTTCTCGATCTCCACTTTGCGGAAACCGACCTTGGCGGGAATCACTTCGAGGACGGCGCCTGAGGCGTCCTTCAGCGTCAACAGCAACTGGTAGAGGTAGGGCGTCTCGGCCGACCACTTCCGCGGGTTGGCCAGCTTCATGGAGAGACGAACGGGCGTTTCCCTGTTCGCGCCGAGCTCGAGGGAGGCGGATTGTGTGGCGCCGTCCAGCGCCGCGGTGAGCGCGACCTTGGCCGGTTTGGCGGTGCGATTGGCCAGACTGGCGGTAATCACCAGTTCGGCGTCGCGATAAGCGCTATCGAGGTTGGTGCGGATTTCGAAGTCGCGCAGGTGGCGGTCGGAGGGGGACCAGAGGTAGACGTCGCGGTAGATGCCGCTCATGCGCCACATATCCTGGTCTTCCAGGAATGCCCCGTCGCCGAAGCGGTACACTTCCACGGCGAGCACGTTGGGGCCGGGTTTGAGATGCGGCGTGATGTCGAATTCGGCGGGCGTGCGGCTGTCCTCGCTGTAGCCGAGCTTGGTGCCGTTCACCCAGACGTAGAAAGCCGAATCGACGCCGTCGAAATGCAGATAGACGGGCCGGTCCTTCCACGCCGGCGGGACGACGAATGTGGTCCGGTAGCTGCCCACCGGGTTCCACTCGTGGGGGACCTGGGGCGGTTTGTCGGGATCCTGCGGCCAGGGATAGATAATGTTGCTGTACACCGGGATATCGAAGCCGTGGAGTTGCCAACTCGAGGGCACCGGGATGAGGCGCCAGCCGGAGTCGTCGTAACCGGGGCGGTAGAACTCGAGCGGGCGGTCGGCGGGCCGCGGCGAACCGTGGAACTTCCAGTTCCCGTTGAGCGACTGGAACCAGGGGGACTTCACCGGGTCGCCGGTTCTGGCCAGATCCGCGGTGGGATACACCATCATGGTTGCGTGGGGCTTTTCCGTTCCCAGGTGCAGCACGGAGACGTCGTCCCACTCGGGCTGCTGGGCCCAGGCCGGAGCGGTCAGGAGAATTGCCAGGATGCCAAGACGCATATGCATCTAGATTAACCTGGGGACAGCCCGCGTGTTTCCAGGTTTTCGGGAGAGGATTGGCGGCTGTTTCCTACAGTGATAGTGATGCCCAGAATGTCCCGAGCGGTTTTGCCGGAGACGGCGCACCATGTGACGCAGCGAGGCGTGAACCGTGAAGCGATCTTCTTGACCGACTCGGACCGCCGCGTGTACCTGGAACTGGTCCGCGAGGCGGCCAGCCGGCACGGGGTTTCCCTGCTCGGCTATTGCCTGATGTCCAATCACACCCATTGGGTCGTCGTGCCAGCGGAGGAGGACTCGCTGGGGAAGGCCTTGGGAGAAGCGCATGGCCGTTACGCACACTATGCCAACGCGGTGCTGAACCGGAGCGGACACTTCTGGCAAAACCGGTTCTTTTCGTGTGCGTTGCAGGAGGCGCACGTGTGGGTGGCGCTGCGCTACGTGGAGCGGAATCCGGTGCGGGCGGGACTGGTGGAGAGGGCGGAGGAGTGGAGGTGGTCGAGCGCGGCGGTGCATACGGGACGCGAGGCGGCGCCGGAGTGGCTGGCGATGGAAGCTTGGGGCGCCGGATTCACCTTCGAGGAGTGGCGCGTCTGCCTGGCGGCGGGCAGCACCATGGAGGCGGAGTTGGCCCTGCGGCAGAACACCCACACGGGGCGGCCGCTGGGATCGGCGGACTTCGTGGAGCGGGCGGAGGAGGCTCTGGGGCGGCGCCTGCACGCGGAAAAGGGCGGCCGACCCCCGAAACGGAAAGCCATGGCGGCCCGGGCGGGAGATTCGGGTCAAGGAATTCTGTTCGTGGAGCGGTAATCTGGAAACATGGTGACTGTCCCCATATTGTTGTTGGCGGGATTCTTGCAGCCGCCGGCGGACTGCAAGATCATGATGCGGTGGTGGTGGTTCGGGCCGGCGGTGACCAAAGCGGAGCTCGCGCGCGAGATGCGGCTCATGAAGGAGGGCGGGATCGGCGGGTTTGAGGTGCAGCCGGTGTATCCTTTGGCGCTCGATGGGAACCTGCCGTACCTCTCGGACGAGTTTCTGGATGCGCTCCGGTTCACTGCGAAGACGGCCAGGCAGCTCGGCCTGCGCATGGATCTGACGCTGGGCAGCGGCTGGCCGTACGGCGGGCCGCAGATCCCGGTGAGCCAGGCGGCGGGGAAACTGCGCGTGGAGCGGGTGCGGGTGGCGGCGGGCGCGCGCCGCGTTCCCGTTCCCGACATCGACGGCGGCGAGAGCCTGCTGGCGGCTTTCGTGGCCGGCGACAACCCGCGAGAGGTTACAGATATCAAGGATGGAGTGCTGTGGTTGCCGGCGGAAGGGCCGCAAACCGTGCTGTTCTTCATTTCGAGCCGGACGGGGATGATGGTGAAGCGCGCGGCGGTGGGCGCCGAAGGGTTCGTGATGGACCATTACGACCGGGCGGCGACCGACACGTACTTGAAGCAGGTCGGGGACCGGCTGATGAAAGCGTTCGGCTCCGAACGCCCCTATGCGGTGTTCTGCGACAGTCTGGAAGTGTTCGGCTCGGACTGGACGCCGGATTTCCCCGAGCAGTTCCGCAAGCGGCGCGGCTACGACATCAAGCCGTACCTGCCGGCTCTGGCGCTGGAGATGGGAGAGAAGACCGCGGCGGTGCGGCAGGATTGGGGCAGAACGCTGACCGAACTGGCCGAGGAACGGTTCCTGGCGCCGATACGGGAGTGGTCGAAGAGGAACGGGACGCTGTTCCGGGCGCAGAGCTACGGCATGCCTCCGGTGGCGCTCTCCAGTTATCGGTTTGTGGACCTGTTCGAGGGGGAAGGCCCGCAGTGGAAAACGCTGAGCGCCACGCGGTGGGCCTCCTCGGCGAGCCACCTGTACGGGCGGCCGGTGACCTCGTCGGAGACCTGGACGTGGCTGCATTCGCCGTCGTTCCGGGCGACGCCGCTGGACGTGAAGTACGAAGCGGATCTGCACTTCCTGTCGGGGATCAACCAGTTGATTGGGCACGGCTGGCCGTACACCGCGGAGGGTGTTGGCTACCCAGGCTGGCGCTTCTATGCGGCCGCGGTGTTCGACGAAAAGAATCCGTGGTGGATCGTCATGCCCGACCTCGCGCTGTACTTGCAGCGGGTCAGTTACGTCTTGCGGCAGGGCAGGCCGGCAAACGATGTGGCCATCTACCTGTCCAACAGCGACGGCTGGGCGCACCTGGCGCCGGGGCGGGTGAACCTGAGGGAGACGCAGGCCGGGCTGATCGGACCGGAGGTGGTCGCGCGGGTGCTCGAAGCGGGCTATGGGTTCGATTTCATCGATGACCCCGCCATCGAGCAGCTTGGCCGCGTCGAGAAGGGCGCGCTGGCGGTGGGCGACAGCCGGTATCGGGTAGTGATTCTTCCGAACGTGGAACGCATTCCGGCCGGAATTCTGAGGAAGCTGGAGGAGTTCGCGAAAGGCGGCGGAGCGCTGATCGCGACGCGGCGGTTGCCAGCGCAGGCGCCGGCGCGCTTGGTTGCCAACGAGAGCGGGCTCGGCGATGAACTGGCGCGGGCGCTGCGCCCCGACGTGACGCTCAAGCCCGCGGCGCCCGAGGTGGGATTCGTGCATCGCAGCGCGGAGGCCGGCGAGATCTACTTCCTGGCCAACACGGGCAATACCGGGCGGAGCGTGAAAGCGACGTTCCGGGTGACGGGGCTGGAACCCGAGTGGTGGGACCCTTTCACCGGGCGAGTCGAGGCAGCGGAAGTGGTGCAGCGGCCGGAGGCCGGGGTGACGGTGGAGATGGAGCTCGAGCCGTACGGTTCCCGGGTGCTGGTCTTCTCGAAGCAGCGTGCAGCGGCGGCTGGGAAGGTCGAGGCTGCGGGACCGGCAATCGACCTAAGCGCCGGGTGGAGCGTGACGTTCGGCGACAAGACCGTGAGCATGGACAAGTTGCGATCGTGGACCGAGGACGAGGCGACGCGCTACTACTCCGGCGTGGCCACGTACGAGAAGGACGTGACGGTGCCGGAGGAGATCCTGGCGCCCGGGCTCGGGTTGCGACTCGATTTCGGCGAGGCCAAAGCCGCAGGCGGAGTCGCGCCCAGAGAGCGTTTGCACGCCCTGCTGGACGCGCCGGTGCGCGAGGCCGCGGTGGTTTACGTGAACGGGCAGAGGGCGGGATCGGTGTGGTGCCCGCCGTATTGGCTGGATGTGACGGGCTTGCTCAAGCGGGGCGCGAACCGGATCAAAATCGTGACCGGGAACCTGGCGATGAACTACATGGCGGGCCACGCCAAGCCCGACTACCGTCTGCTGAACCTGCGTTACGGCGAGCGCTTCACCGCGCAGGACATTGACAATCTTCAGGCGGTGCCCGCGGGGCTGTTGGGGCCGATCCGGCTGATCCCGGTGAAGAAGCGGTAGAGACTGCTGTATAACAAGAGTACGGTGTTAACTAAGGGCACGCCGCGGGAACGCCGGCACGAGCGCACCAAGAGACGCATCCTGGACTGTGCCCGTGAAATCCTGGTCAACCAGGGGATGGCGGGATTATCCATGCGCGGCTTGGCCGAGCAAATCGATTACACGCCGTCAGCGATCTACAAATACTTCACGAGCAAAGAAGACATTCTGCAAGCCATTCGCCAGGAAGGCTTTGCGCTGAGCGCCAAGATGCACGCCGAGGCGGCTTCCCGGCCGCTGCCAGCGCCTGAAAAGCTGCTGGCTGCGGGCCGTGCTTACCTGCGCTTTGCAGAGACCTATCCCCAGCACTACCTGCTGATGTTCAATTCTCCCGAGCTGCCCCCAGGCGGTGTCGAGGCCGTCGCGAATGACCCGAATTTCAGTGGCGTTCCGCAGATCGTGCGGGAAGGAGTGGAGCAGGGGTGCTTTCGCCTGCCGCCCGGCTACACTCCTGAAATGATGGCCTTCCAGTGCTGGATCACGGTCCACGGGATGGCCATGCTCAAGGTGGGGATCATGCATGGGGCGCGGGAGGAGTTCGGGGCGTTCTGTGACCAGCTCCTGGAGGCGATCGTGGCCAGTTTCACGGTCAAGTAGGACTCTGGCAACTTCCTGCCTCGTTGGGTGAACATTGTTCACAATTTCATCGTTGTTCTCTTTTCGAGGAGAAACACGATGAAAAGCGAACTGAACCGCCGCGGTTTTCTCGGCCTTGCCGCAGCCGGCTTGGGAACGGTTACCCTGGGTAGTAGCGGCCTCGCCGCCCCCAACATGAACCCAAGAGTCCTGGTCGCTTACGCAACCCGCTGCGGATCCACGCTGGAGGTGGCCCAAACGGTGGCGCAAGACCTGAGAGGGCGTGGCTATGCCGCGGACGTGCGAGCGGCAGACAAAGTCAGCGGACTCTCCGGCTACGAGGCGGTGGTGCTGGGTAGCGCGGTGCGCTTCGGACGGTGGCTGCCCGAAGCGGTCGAGTTCGTGCGGAGGCGCCAGGCGGAGCTCAAACGCCTGCCGACGGCCTTTTTTACCGTCCACGGGCAGAACCTCGGCGCCGACGAGGTCAGTCGTAAGAACAGGCTGGCTTATATCGACCCCGTGCGCGCCATGGTGCAGCCCGGTACGGAAGCCTTTTTCGCGGGCAAGTTGGACCCAAGCCGGCTGTCCTTCGGCGCGCGCATGTTGTGCAAGCTCATGAAAGCCCGCGACTGCGACCTACGCGACTGGCCCGTCATCCATGCCTGGGCGCAGGGGGTCTTTCTCTCAAGGGCGAAATCATGAGGCGGGGTCCAGCGGCCGTGAAGTAGACGCAGTCGGGGTGGTTGCTGCCTCACGCCACGTGGATGCCTTGGCGCTTCGCTTCTTTTTTCAAGGCCGAGTCGGTGGTGAGGAAGGTTGCGTCCTCGCGGCGCGCCAGGGCCAGGTAGAACATGTCGTGCGCGGACCGGCGGACAGTCCTCGCCAGGAGGAACGCCTCGCCATAAATCTCTTTTGAGGAGACCAGAGCGTCCACCAGGCCGAGGGCGGCTTCGAGAGCGCGATCGCACGCGGTGAGGCCCAGGTGCTCGAACTGGTGATACTTCCAGATCGTGTTTACTACTTCGGGAACGAACAGCTCGGGGGCCAGAACCACATCCGCCTCCTTCAGAATGCCTGCGAACCGCGCGGCCTGGCTCCGCTGGAGAGCGACTTCCCGCACTTCCGAGATGTTGCCTGAACGATAATATGGTGTTATTCGGATTTCTCGCGGCGGACCCGCTTGGAAAAAATCATGGCCAGCATCGAGAAGAAAACTCCAAAGTTGCGATGCTCGATCCGGACACGGCTCTCTTCGGTGGCGCGGCAGTAATTAATAGGCACCTCGATCACCCAAAGCCGGCGCCGCAGCGCTTCAATGACCAGTTCGGGCAAGAAGGCCAAACCGCGCGAGCGCACATCACCCGCTATTTGGTCATAGGTATCGCGCCAGAAGGCGCGGAATGTGCAGCTCACGTCGGTCAGGCGGACGCGCCGCCGTACCCAAAGAAGTTGGATGAGCTTGGCCAGAAAATAGTTGGCCAGCCAGGCCACCCAGTTCAGGTTCGAGCCCTGCTGGACCAACTGGCTGGTGGTGCGTGTGCCCACCACCAGGTCCGCCTCGCAGAGATAGGCGAGCAGTTTGTCGATGTCCGCCACGTCGAAGCTTTCGTCGTCGATGATGAGGGCGACGATGTCTCCGTGGGCTTGAGCGATTCCGAGGCGCAACACGCTGCCGAGCGGCAGCTTTTCGCCGCCCGGCGTGATCACGAGCCGTGCTCCGTACTGGGAAGCATGCCGTGCGATCGCCGGGTCGCGCCGCGATGCAATCAGGATGACCTCGTCCACCCGGCTTTGTCGGCGAGTCAGTCGCAGCATGTCCTCAATCAGGTGGGGAGAGCCTTCGCACGGCATCACCAGACTCACCTTTGCGGAAGCCAGGCGGCCCCGCCGCACTATGGAACGGGCATAGTGGACGTCTTCCTGATGATTGATATTGATGTAATCGCCGGCGAGCGGGAATGCCTGAACGGGTCTGCCCGACGCAATCAGCTCGTTGATGGCGGCAGTCAAGTCGCCCGCGTCCGGCGCCCCGCGCTTGAAGCGCTGCTCCAGGAGGCCAAACAGCTCCTTACTGAAAACATAGGTGCCGCAACCGAGCAGGCCGTTGTCGCTGGACTTCGGCTTCTCGATCAGGCGGCGAATCGAGCCATCCCGCAGCTCGACGCTGAAATTCTTGCGGATCTCCTTGTTGGTGGAATTGGCGCGCGTGACGATGGTAGCGGCATGGTCCCCGTAGGCGCATGACAACAACCCGGCGTGGTTTGAGTTCCAGTACAGCTCGTCGGAGAGCATGACCACGAAATGCGACCCCGGAACGTGCTCGCGGGCCAGCAGCACCGAATGCGCGAGTCCGAGATCCACGCGGTCGTTCTGAACGTAACGGATGCGCACGGAGTAGGCATCTCCGTCTCCAAAACAGCGCCGGATGCTGTCGCCGTGCCGGCCCAGGACGATCACACAATCGCGAATGCCGAGCTGGTCGCGCATGATGGTCAGCGTGTAATGGAGCACCGGCCGGCCACACACATCGAGCATCGCTTTGGGGATGAAGCGGGTGTAGGGATAGGCGCGCGTGCCGCGGCCAGCGGCCGGAATCACTCCCACCAGACCGGCCATCAGTTGGGCCCCTCGCTCGCACGGCGCCGGCGAATCCCATACCGGACCACAGCCGCTATCCCCCGGAGCGCTTCGACGACATGACGTATTTTGGAACGACCCTTGGACCGGGCTCGATACTCCACCGGAACGTCGGCGATTCGGCAAGATCGGGAAACATGCGCCGCGAACTCGACGACGAACGTGAAGCCGCTCTCCTGGAACCGGTAGCCGTCTACCGCGTCGCGGCGGAAGGCCTTGATCCCGGTATAGAGGTCCGTCAGGCGCTGGCGGCACACGAGGTTGAAAATGCCGGTGAGGAACCGGTTGCCGAACCTCCGGACAGCGCCCATCGCCGGTCGCCGCCCGCCACAGAACCGGGAGCCGTAGACCACGGGATTGGTTTGGAGCGCGTCCAGCAGCGCGGGAATCGATTCCGGGGGGTATTCGAGGTCGGCGTCGATCGTCACGATGGCGGAGCCCTTCCCGAGCGCGATGCCGTCCCGAAGACTCTTGCCATAGCCTTCGTTGCGGTCGTGACGGATGGTTTCCACCCCCCGCGCGCGCAGGCGGTCAAGGGTGCCATCGGTAGAGCCGTTGTCAACGAAGATCAAGGAAGCCCGGGGACAGGCGAGCGCCAGGCGGTCGACCAGTTCGTCAACGCATCCCGCCTCGTTGAGGATGGGAACTACGATGTCCACTCCCTCGGCCGTAATCACTCCCTCTATTCTGCCCGAACCGGCCGGGTCCGAGCGGGACGCGCGAAGCAAATCGACATGACCGCCAGCGCCACCGTCGCGATCAGGAACATTGCCCACGCTGCGATCAACACCGGCGGCGCCATCCACGCCGGCTTGTACAGCGTCAACCGTTGGAATATGGCCTGAAATCCGCCGTGGCCGAGTTGGGCCAGGCGGAACGCGGGAAGTCCCCCGTTGGGCAAATGGGAGATGAAGCCGGTGTAATAGGGCCACAGATAAATGTGCGTGCCGAAAAGCTCCAGAGCACTAAGAGCGATGACCAGGATCGGGCCGGCTGCGGCCTTGAATCGTGGCATGGCAGTGCGCAGGCCCGCGAACAGCAGGACTGCGATCGGAGCAACAAGACAGCAGGCATACCAGCCAAAGGCGCCGGCGTCACCGTAAACAGCCACAGAACCAACCGCGAAGTATGCGATCGCCAGCGCGAACGAGAACACGAATGCGCTTAGGAGCGCAACGCCGGCGTTTCTTTTCGCTACGAGATAGACGATGCCGGCCAGGGCGGCAACGCACAAGGCAGCCATCGCCCGATACATCCATCCGCGGACCACGATAAGGCTCCAGTTCCCGGTCCACAGGAAAGTGATCCAGGCGAAATCGGCCGCTTTCAGAGCCGGAAACCGAAGCATCGTCCTCGCCATCTCGGCGAGACCGGGATGTACCAGGATGACGTTCCCCGTCAGAGATCCGGTAGTGGCCCAGGTCTGCCAATACCACCAGCCGGCGATCACCGCTGCTCCCGGCAGCGCGATCGCCGACATTCTTCGTGCGTCCCGGTAGAACAACAGTAAGACAATAGGCGCTAGAAAGGCGAGGAAATAGGCTTTGGTCAGTAGCGCTGCGCCCAGAGAAAACAGGAGTGCGGCGCTCTTGCGTTCGAGCACCGACCATACCAGCACCGTGCCCAAACCGATGGCAAGTCCCTCGTTCGCCACGTGGGTGGCGGTGAACGTCAGGACAGGCATGCAGGCGATCAGGGCCGCGGCCCCCAGCGCGAGAGCCGATTTGCCGAGAACTCGCAGGGCGATCAGATATCCGAAGGGGAGGCAAAAGGACGCCAGCAAGACGCAAAAGATGCGCATCACGATGACGCGGGAGGCCAGGGAGATATCCCCCGTGATGCGGTACAACGCGGCGGAGAGCCAGTAAAACAAAGGCGGTTGTTGGACCTCGTAGATTCTCGCGGCCGCGGTAGGGAAGCTCCTGTGTCGCGCTTCAGGCGGCAGCTTCCAATACTCGTCGTAAGTCATGCCACCGTTCTTGGCGGGCACTCGGGTGAGAGTCTCGGCGACATCCTGGGGAACGGGCGTGGTACGGGAAGGCTCGCGACCCTCGGTGGCCAGGAACTCGATGCGGGCGTAATGAGCGTACTCGTCGAAGCCTTCCCACAGCGGGATGGCACAGGCGTAAAAGGTCCCGCGCAGGACGAAACATGCCCATAGCAGCAGAACCCAGTAGCGAGCCGGCACAGAACTGCTCAACAAACCTGATGTCACTTAGGAACTTCCATTCTGGCTCCCGGCTTCTGGGTCAGTATACACCCAGCCTCCATCCTCCGATCCTGCGAGTCGCGGTGCTACCCCGGGACCGGCTCGGTGGCCTCGGCGGCGGTGAAGTAGACGCAGTCGGGGTGGTGGAAGACCAGGGCGCTGACGCTGGCCTCGGGGTCCATCATCATGCCTTCGGTGAGGCGGACGCCGATTTCCTCGGGGCGGAGGAGCTTCCAGATGCCCTGCTGGTCGTCGAGATTGGGGCAGGCCCCGTAGCCGAAACTGTAGCGCTTGCCGCGGTAGCGGGCGGTGAAGCGCTCGTGCATGCTGAGCGTGGGCGGATCGGGGAACCCCCAGTCCTCGCGGAGCCGGCGGTGCAGCCACTCGGCGCAGGCCTCGGCGGTCTCCAGGCCCAGGGCTTGAATGGCGTGAGAGAAGAAGTACTGGCCGCGGAGTTTGGCCTGTTCGGCGCACTCGCGGATGCCTTCGCCGGCGGTGACCACGAAGATGGCGATGTGGTCGCGGCGGCCACCGATGGGGTCGAGCACGTAGTCGCTGAGGCACAGGCCGTCGGGGCGCGGCTGGCGGCCGAAGCGGAAGGTGTGAATGGGGCTCGAGCCAGCGGGCGCGAACAGGTGGATGGTGTTGCCGTCGCGCTCGGCCTCGAAGAATTGCCAGACCGCGCGCACCTTGAGCGCTGCCTGCAGTTTCACTTCCTCGACTTTGTGGAACAGCTCGAGGGCTTTCTCGTCGCGCTCGGCCAGGCGCTTTTCGAAATTGCCTTGGAAGCCGAGGTGCTTACCGTAGAGCATGAAGGGATTGAGGTAGCTCCAGACCTCGGCCAGTTGCGGCACGTCGCGCACTTTACGGTCGAGTGAGGGTGCCGGCGGAATGGGAATATCGACGCGGATTTTCGAGCTGCGCGTTTCGCCCGGCGGCGCCGCGGTCCCAAGGGAAGGCGGGGCAGGAGCCTCCGCCTCAGCGTAGCGGTGGGCGGCGAGCGTGGCTTCGCGCGTGGCAGGGTCCATGAGCCGATTCAGCAGGCTCAGGCCGGTCATCGCGTCTTTCGCGTAGCAGACGGCGGTCGAGTAGGCCGGGGCGATTTTCGTACGCGCGAAACGCTCCGAGAGCGCGGCGCCCCCCACCAGCAGCGGGACGCCGATGCCCGCGTCCTTCAGATCGCCCGCTGTGATCACCATCTGCTGCGTGCTTTTCACCAGCAGGCCGGAGAGGCCGATGGCGTCGGGGGAGTGTTCGCGATACGCGCGAATCAACTCCTCGGGCGGCACCTTGATGCCCAGGTTGACTACCTGGTAGCCGTTGTTGCTGAAGATGATCTCGACCAGGTTCTTGCCGATGTCGTGAACGTCGCCCTTCACGGTGGCCAGCACGATCTTGCCGCGCGCGGCGGCCTCGGCCTTTTGCATGTACTGCTCGAGGTGGGTGACGGCGGCTTTCATGGCCTCGGCGGATTGCAGCACCTCGGCGACAATCAGCTCGTTCGCGGCGAACAGGCGGCCGACCTCGGTCATGCCGGCCATCAGCGGCCCATTGATGATGTCGAGGGGGCTGGCCCCCTCTTTCAGTTTCAGCTCGAGGTCGGCCACGAGACCGTCCTTCGTGCCCTCGATGATGTAATTGGCCAGTCGCTGCTCCACCGGGAGGCACGCCTCCTTTTGCTTCCTTCGCTCGGACATTCGGAAGTGATTGGTGATCGCGGCGATGTGCAGCTGGTTGATGGCGATCTTCTGCTCGCGGGTCTGCTCGCGCCAGTCTTCAGGGGCGGGGTGATCCGCCGGAGGCGCGTTGAAGAGCAAGTGCTCGGCCAGGCGGCGCTCTTCGAGGGGGATGGAGGCGAAGCGCTCGAGCTTCTCGGCGTTGACGATGGCCAGATCCAGGCCGGCCTTGGTGCAGTAGTACAGGAAGACGGAGTTGACCACTTCGCGCGCGGCGGGCGGGAGGCCGAACGAGACATTCGAGATTCCGAGCAGAGTCTTGACGAATGGGATGCGCTGCTTGATGAGCCGGATGGCCTCGATGGTTTCCACCGCGCCGCCGATGTAGTTCTCGTCGCCGGTGGCGCAGGGGAAAACCAGCGGGTCGATGATGATGTCCTCGGGCGGGATGCCGTACTTGTCGGTGAGCAGGCGGCAGGAGCGCTGGGCGACCTCGAGCTTGCGCTCGCGGGTGAAGGCCTGGGCCTGGGAGGGGTCCTCGTCGATGGCGCCGCACACCAGCGCGGCGCCATAGGCGCGGGCCAGCGGGCAGACGCGCTCGAACTTCTCCTCGCCGTCCTCGAGGTTGACGGAATTGACGATGCTCTTGCCTTGGCAGTAGGTGAGGGCCAGCTCGACCGCGCGCGGGTCGGTGGTATCGATCATGACGGGCGCTTTGATCTTGCGGACCAGGCGGTCGTAGAAGGACGGAATGTCGCTGATCTCGTCGCGGTCGCTGGACTGGAGGCAGACGTCGATGACGTGGGCGCCGTTGCGCACCTGGCGGCGGGCGATCTCGCTGGCTTCCTCCCACTTCTCCGCGGCGATGAGGCTCTTGAAGAGGCGCGAGCCGATGACGTTGGTGCGCTCGCCGACCAGCAGCGGGCGGTTGCTCTCCTCGGCCTCGACCAGCTCGACGCCGGAATAGAACGCGCGCCGGCTGGGGGGCTTCAGCGGACGCGGCGGCTTGCCCTCGATCATTTGCGCGATGGCGCGGATGTGCGCGGGCGTGGTGCCGCAGCAGCCGCCGACGAGGTTCAGCCAGCCGTGATCCACGAAGCGCTGGAGCTGGCGGGCCAGCGACTCGGGCGTTTCCAGGTACGCGCCTTCCTCGTTGGGCAGGCCGGCGTTGGGGTAGCAGGAGATGCGCGTCGAGGCGATTTCGTGCAGGCTGCGGAGGTGGTCGGTCATGAACTCCGGGCCGGTGGCGCAGTTCAGGCCGATGGCCAGAAGATCGGCGTGGGCGACCGAAACGTAGAAGGCGTCGGCGGCCTGGCCGCCAAGCATGGTGCCGGTGCGCTCGATGGTGCCGGAAACCATGACCGGGATCTTCGATCCCAGTTCGCGCATGACTTGTTGGACCGCGAGCAGGGCGGCCTTGAGGTTGCGGGTGTCCAGGCAGGTCTCGATCAGGAGGATGTCGGCGCCGCCCTCGGCCAGCGCTTTCGCCTGCGTATAGTAGGCCTCGCGGAGCGCCGTGAAGGTGATGCCGCCGGTGGTGCTGATGGATTTTGTGGTGGGGCCCATCGATCCGGCCACGAAGCGCGGCCGTTCGGGACTGGAGAACTCCTCGGCGGCCTGGCGCGCCAGTTCCGCCGCGCGGCGGTTCAGCTCGTGCGCCTCGCGCTCGAGGCCGTACTCAGCGAGAACGATGGGGGCGCCGCCGAAGGTATCCGTCTCGATGATGTCGGCGCCGGCGGCGAGGTAGGCGCGGTGGATGCCGAGGACGACGTCCGGCCGGGTGCGCACCAGGACTTCGTTGCAGCCCTCCAGCGCCGGCCCGCCGAAATCGGCCGCGGTCAGGCCCGCCTGTTGCAGCATGGTCCCCATGGCGCCGTCCAGGCACAGGATGCGCCGGTCCAGGGACTCGCATAACGCTTGCCGCCGCAACTCGCGGGAACCCATGGGGATTGTATACAATTCTATCAATGGACGGAGTTTGGGCGCGGATCGGCTACTCGATTGTCGATTGTCCGCTGGGGCGATTGCTGGTGGCGGCGACCGAACGCGGCATCTGCGCGCTCTTTCTGGGCGATTCGGACGCGGAGCTGGAGGCGGCGCTCGCTGGCGAGTTTCCACAAGCGGAGCTTTACCCCGACGAGGCGGGGCTGCGCGAACGGACCAGAACGTTGGTGCAGCACCTGGAGGGGAGGCAGCCGGCGCTGGACCTGGCGCTCGACGTCCGCGCGACCGCCTTCCAGCGGCGGGTGTGGGAGGAACTGCGCAAGATCCCCTACGGCGGCAGGCGCACATACAGCCAGATCGCGCTCGCCATGGGGCGGCCCGGGGCGGCGCGCGCGGTGGCCCGGGCCTGCGCCTCGAACCCGGTCTCGGTGGTGATTCCGTGCCACCGGGCGGTCCGGGGCGACGGCGGGCTGGGCGGATACCGCTGGGGACTGGAGCGCAAGCGGGCCCTGCTCGAAACCGAGGCCCGATGTTCGCCGGAAAGCTGACCTCGCGCCTTACGGGCAAACTACAAGCCTCAGCCTGCGCAGGTCCACAACTTCGCCTGTGTTAGGATAGGCTGTTTCCGATGGGTCCCGGGAATCAGGACGCGGTATCTCCCTTGCTTGTGCGCGCACTGGCCGGCATCCAGACCGGCGTGCTGGGAGGCCTGGCGATGTTCGGCTGGCTGGCTGCGAGCTCGGCGGTCGAGCGCCAATCGGTGTGGATCGTCCCCAACCTGCTGGGTTCGCTTTTCTACGGTCGCGACGTGCTGTGGCGCAGCTTCAGTAGGACTACGGTGGCCGGGTTGGCCTTGCACCTGTTCGTGACGGGGCTGATCGGTCTGGGCTTTGGGATGGCGGTTGGGGAATCGCGGAACCGGCTCCGGGTGGCGCTGCTGGGGATTTTCTCGGCTCTGGTCTGGTACCATTTTTCGGAACTGTTGTTCTGGAGGAAACTGGGAGCGCTGGCGATGATCTACAGCCCGCCCCGGTCGATGCTGCTGGCGCATCTGGTATATGGTTTTGCGCTGGCATGGCATCCCAGCGGACTGCACTCGGGGCGCAGGCGCTTTCTGGGGGAACCGGCGCCGGGTCCAGTCGAGTAGCGGCGGGCACCCCGCCGAGCCGCCGGCAATCGGTTAGAATTGGTAGTTTGAGTTCTGCGCAAAGTTGGGACCAGGGAGTGAAACCGCGGGGGCGCCTCCGACGTCAGAAGAAGAGCGCAGAGTGGAGAGGAACCAGGTTTGCATGAAGTTTGACAGGCCCGGGTGCCTGTGGCTAGTAGCCGTTTGCGTCTGCTGCCTGAGCGCGGGCGCGCAGGCGCAGCAACCATCGCCACCCCAGCAGAAGAAACAGCCAAGTCCTTTCGAATCGGTCCCGCAGGCAGCCGAGCCCGCGAAACCGGCGCCACTGCCCTCCGCTCCCCCGCAGGCGAAACCGCGGATGGAGGCGCCCCGGACCGCCGAAGCGCCCACGCCCGCGCCCGGCCGGCCGGACATTATCGAAGCCGTCGAGTTTCGCGGCGCGCGCCGGGTGCCCCAGGACACGTTGCGGGCCATGATCTTCACCAAGAAGGGCGACCGCTTCGATCCGGAGACGCTGCGGCGCGATTTCATGGCCCTGTGGAACACGGGGCGCTTCGACGATATCACGCTGGAGCAGGAACAGGGGCCCAGCGGGGTGATCGTGCGGTTCGTGCTGGTGGAGCGGCCGCTGGTGCGCTCGATCAAGTACGAAGGTCTCAAGTCGCTGACCGTCTCGGAGATCCTGGACCGCTTCAAGGAGCGGCACGTCGGCCTGACCGTGGAGTCGCAATACGACCAGAACAAGGTGCAGCGGGCCGCGGTGGTGCTGAAGGAGTACCTCTCGGAGCGCGGGCGGCAGTATGCCACCGTCACGCCGGAACTGCGGCAGATCCCGCCGTCCTCGCTGGAAGTGACCTTCCGGGTGAACGAGGGACCCAAGGTGAAGGTGGGGCGGATCGAGTTCGCCGGCAACGACACCTTCAGCGACCGGCAGCTGATCCGCGCGATGCGCAACCTGCGGCCCATCGGGATCCCCCACTCGATCCTGTTCGAGAACCTGTTCGCCAAGACCTACGACCTCTCCAAGCTGGAGCAGGACAAAGACGGCATCCGCAACTTCTACCAGGAGCGCGGCTACTTCGCGGCGCGGGCGCTGGAGCAGACCGTGACCCTGCGCAAGGTGGGGGGAGGAAAATTCCGGGTGCCGCTGTTCTACATGAACCGGCCCGGCATCGCCGCCGACATATCCCTTCCGCTGGAGGAAGGGCGGAAGTACCGCATCCGGAACTGGAACTACGTGGGGGTGAAACTGTTCCGGGTCCCGGAAGCCCTGACCCCGAAGCTGTTCAAGATGGCGCCCGGCGAGGTGTTCTCGACCGCCAAGTTCCGCAAAGGCATCGAGAACCTGCGCGACCTCTACGGCATGTACGGCTACATCGATTTCGTGCCCGACCCGGTGCCCGAGCCGGTGACGGGCACCGACCAGATCGACGTCACCTTCAACGTGGACGAGGGCAAGCAGTTCTTCATCCGGCGCATCGATTTCACCGGCAACACCACCACCCGCGACAAGGTGATCCGCCGCGAGCTGCTGGTGGATGAAGGCGAGCTGTTCAACAGCAAGATGTGGGAGATGAGCGTGCTCCGGCTGAACCAGCTCGGCTACTTCGAGCAACTGAAGAAGGAGGAGGCGGCGCAGATCACGCGCGACCCCCGCAGCAACACGGTGGACATCCTGCTGAAGGTGAAGGAGCGCGGGAAGAACTCGATTGGCCTGACGGGCGGGGTATCCGGCATTGCCGGGAGCTTTGTCGGGTTCAACTACTCGACCAACAACTTCCTGGGACTGGGGGAAACGCTATCGGTCGAGTCGCAGTTGGGCAGCCGCCTGCGCAACGTGACCTTGGGCTTCACCGAGCCGTATTTTCTGGATCGTCCCATCCAGTTGGGTTTCACCGTGTTCACGCAGCGGTTCAGCTACGACCAGGGCCGCGAGGCCTCGATTCTCACGGGACAGAACCTGATTGGGTACTACCAGGCGCTGGGCGCGCAGAACCTGATGAACTACGTGCAGAACGGCCGTGGGTTCACGGTATTCGCCAGCTATCCGCTGAAACGGAGTTTCGCGCGCATCGGGATCACTTACGGCTACAGTTCATCCAAGTACAAGCCGCTCACCGATGCGGCTACCTCCACCTTCGAGTACCTCAACTACCAGAGCCTGAGTGGGCCCAGTGCGTTGAGCGGGATCAAAACCAGCCAGATCACTCCCTCCTACATGTACAACTCGGTGAACCACCCCATCAACCCGACCGGCGGCAGGAGCCTGTCGGTGGCGCTGGGGTTCGCCAGCAGCAAGATGGGGGGGAATGTGAACATGATCCAGCCCACCATCAGCATGACCTATTTCCACCCGGCCCCCACCAATAAGAAGCACATCATCGGGCTCCGCCTGATGAGCTCCTTCGTGAGCGGCTACGGCGGGAGGTCGGCGCCGCCCTTCAATCGCTACTACATCGGGGGCGAGCAGGACGTCCGTGGGTTCGACATCTGGGCCGTGAGCCCGATGGCGTTCATGCCCAGCTCGTCCACCGTGCCGGTGCTGAACTCCGACGGCTCGCCGCGCATGCAGAAGGTGATCACCAACGGGGTCGAGTCCTTCTCGGCGGTGACCATGACCATCCCGGCCTACCAGATGATTTCCCCGGGCGGCGACTTGCAGGCGATCGGCAATTTCGAGTACCGGATTCCGATCGCCGGACCGGTCACGCTGGCGGCGTTCTTCGACGCGGGCCTGGACAAGATCGTCCGGGCGGATCAGCTCACGGTGGTCCCGGACCGGGTGACTGAGTTGAACGGCACGTTCCCGTACGCAGGCTTTACCAACCGGGTCCTGATCGCTCCGGGGACACAGAAGATGCGGAGTTCGACCGGGCTGGAGCTGCAGGTGCTGCTACCGATGGTCAACGCGCCTTTCCGCGTGTACTGGGCCTACAATCCCACCAGGGTGCATCAGTACATCCAGCAGCCGATCGTGGCGGACCGTTCGCTGTTCCCGAACGAGGCGACCTTTATCTACTCGGTGGCGGCGTTCGGCCAGGCCTATCAGTTGTACGAGAAGAAGACTACGTTCCGGTTCACCATCGGCCGGACGTTCTGAGAGGCGGCTATCGGAGCGTCGGTGAGCCGCTGGAGGTCGGAGGGAGACCTGCGGGTGTGGGTTCCAGGCAGTGTGCTATTATCAAGGCTTCGAAGGAGTCTGACACGTGAGAAAGAGTGTGTTTAGGGCCCCGCTCGTGGCGGTGGGCTTTGGGATTCTGGCGTTTGCCCAGGCTGGATCTACGCCTTCCAAGGTGGGCATCATCCATATCCAGAACGCCATCATTCAGACCAAGGACGGCCAGAAAGCGGCCGGTGACATCGACTCGAAATTCGCTCCCAGGCGCAGAGCGGTCGAACAGAAGCAGTCGGAGCTTCAGGCGCTCGAGGCGCAGTATCGCAACGGCGCAAACACGATGAGCGAGGAGGCCAAGCAGAAGCTGGCCCGCGAGATCGAACTGAAGCGCAAGCTGCTGCAACGGCAAACCGACGACGCGCAGGCGGAACTCGATCAGGAGCAGCAGCGCATCTTGCAGGAGCTGGGCCAGAAAATGATGGCGGTGATCGACAAGTATGCCGCCGAGCGCGGCTACGCCCTGATTCTGGATGTCAGCGTTCCCCAGAGTGCGGTGTTGTACGCCTCGAACACGATCGACATCACGCGCGACATCGTGGATCTGTACGACAGGGCTTCCGGGCTGCCCGCACCCGCCGCTCCGGCGGCTGCCGCGCCCGCCGCGCCCAGCAAGCCGGTCGCTCCCCCCGCCAAGAAGCAGTAGGCCGCGGTCAGCGGGGGGTGTAGCGTTTCCAGGCCAGGAAGCCGACCAGCGTCTTGGCGTCGACGATCTTGCCGGAACCCACCAGCCCGTCCAGTTCCGCGGCGGTGAACCAGCGGCAGTGGATCTTCTCGTCTTCCATGGGGCGGGCCTGGCCGGCGGTCAATCCCGTGGCCAGAAAGATGGTCATCTTTTCCGAGACGTAGCCCGGGCTGGCGTAGAAGGAGGCCAGCCTCTTCCATTTGCGGGCGCGGTAGCCGGTTTCCTCGAGCAACTCGCGCCGCGCCGCCGCCAGCAGGGTTTCGCCGGGATCGACGCGGCCCGCCGGAAACTCCCACAGCGAAGCGCGCGCCGGGAGGCGGTACTGCCGCACCAGCAGCAGGCGCTGGTTCTCATCCACTGGCATCATTACCGCCGAGCCGCCGTGGTTCACCACGGCGCGGCGGATCTGGAACCCGCCGGGCTCGATGGCGTGATCTTCCGTAACCGTGAAAATCGAGCACCGGTAGCGCACTCGCGAGCTGATCAGCTTCATTTCGCTTCTTCGACCGTGACCTTTCCGATGGTTTCGAGCTGCCCCGAGATCTGGGCGGCGTCGCCCACGACGACTATCGAGGCGGGCTCGGGATCGACATACCGGGCCGCGACGGCGCGGATGTCGTCCGGGATCACCGCGCGCACCCGTGTGGTGTACTTCTCGAGGTAATCGAGGGGCAAGTCCATCAATCTGACGGCGGCCAACTGGCCAGCGAGCCCGTCCTGAGTCTCCAGGCGGATGACGAACACGCCGCTGAGGTAGTTCCTGGCGGCCTCGAGCTCATCGGCGGAAACGGGCTGGGTGCAGATCAGCTTCATCTCGCCCAGCAGCGCATCCAGCGCGCCGGCGAGGACCTCGTTGCGCACCTGGGTCACTACGGTGAAGCAGCCGGATTGCTTGAGCGGCTGCGCCGCGGAGTGGGCGTCGTAAGCGTAGCCTTTCTTCTCGCGGACGTTCATGAAGATGCGGGAACTGGTCCCGCCGCCCAGAATGGTATTGCCAACCAGCAGCGGAAAATAGTCCGGGTGGTGGCGGGGGACCCCCAGCCGCCCGATGCGGATATCGGCCTGCACCGAGCCGGGGCGATCCACCAGCACGATGGCGCGCCGGGGCTCGGGGAACTCGGCCGGAGGCGCCGCGGCCAGTTTCTGGCGTTGCCAGGAGCCGAACTCGGCTTCGATGGTCCCCATCGCCTGCTCGGGCGGAGGCAGCGCGCCGAGCAGTACCAGGACGGCGTTGTTCGGGGCCAGGTGCCGGTCGCGGAAGCCGGCCAGCGCGGCGCGCTCGAGCCGGGCGATCGATTCCAGCGTGGGGTCCTGCCGGCAATACGGGTGCGGAGCGAAGAGCAGCTCGATGAATTTCTCGTCCGCCAGGAAGGAAGCGTCGGCGCGCTGGGCCAGCAGCTCCTGCGTGCGGTTCTGTTTCTGGAGCTCCAGCTCGTCCTCGGGAAAACTGGCGTTGCGGGCCACGTCCGCCATCAGGTTCAGCAGCTTCGGCAGGTTCTCGCAGAGCGCGTTCGCTGACAGCACCAGCAGGTCGGCGGAGGAATTGCCGTGCAGGGAGCCGCCGATGCCGTTGGCCTCTTCGGCGATCTGGCGCGCGCTGCGGCTCCAGGTGCCCTCGGTCAGCAAGGCTCCGGTGCTTTCCGACAAGCCCGCCAGGTCGCCAGGGTCGTACTTCGAGCCCGCCTGGAACCCCAGGCGCGCGGTCACCATGGGAAAACGGCGATCCTCGACC
Organism: Bryobacteraceae bacterium; assembly: GCA_049512775.1. GTDB lineage: Bacteria > Acidobacteriota > Terriglobia > Bryobacterales > Bryobacteraceae > Fen-330. The sequence continues at coordinate 3,654 of JBEKWU010000069.1, read as the reverse complement.
AGCAGGACGGTGAGGCCGTTGGCGAGCTCCGTCTCCAGAACCGGCGGGAGCTTGTAGAGCGGCAGAGCGGGTGTCTCGGGAGGTTTGCTGAGATCCATGGTCCGGCCTTACCGATCCTCCTGGGGCGCCGCGGGCCCGGCCGGCAGGATGTCGAGCACGATCCGCTTGCCTGGGTCGCAATACTGTTTTGCCGCCCCCTGGATTTGCGCCGCCGTCACCGCCAGGATGTCGTTCAACTCGGTGTTGATGTACTCGGGGTTGCCGTCCAGCAGTTCGAAGCGGCCGAGCAGGGAGGCGCGCGCGTGCGAGCTCTGGAGCTCCTGGATTCTGCTCGAGCGCAGGTGCGTGCGGGCGCGGTCGAGTTCGCTCGAATCCACGCCATCGTTCCACACTTTGGCGATTTCCTCTTCCACCTGGGCCACGATCTGGTCGCCGGTGAAGGCCGGATTGTAGAGCAGGTAAATGCCGTAGAGGCCGGGGTCCTTGTAGTCGGCCGGACTGGAGAACGGCCAGCCCAGGTTGGCCGCGTACTGGATGACGGACTTCTTGCCCTTGACCAGCTCCTGGTGGAAGCGCGAGCTTTCGCCGCCGGTGAGCAGGAGGTCGAGCATGATCAGCGCGTTGTAATCCGCCGAGCGCCGCGGCGGGCCGGGGTAGCCCATGGCCACTGCGGGAACCTTGGCCAGGCGATCGTGGTAGGTTTCGAAGCGGGCCTCGGTGCGCGGGGGCTCGGAGAGGTCGGGCGCTTCTGCCCGCGGCTGCGGAGGGATGTCCCCGAAATACCTCTCGACCAGCTCTTTCGCTTCCGGAATGCGGATGTCGCCGGAGATTACCAGCACGGCGTTGTTCGGCGCGTAGTGCGTCTTGAAGAACCGCGCGACGTCTTCGACCGTGGCGGCGTCCAGGTCCTCGAACGAGCCGATGAGCGAGTGCGAATTCTGCCAGTTGTCGAAGGCCAGTTCGGGCCAGCGCTCGACCACGGCGGTGGCATAGGCCTGGTTGTCGAACGACAGCCGCCGCTCCTGCTTCACCGCCTCTCTCTGGTTGTCCAGATTCTCGGCGTCGATCGCCAGGGCGCGCATGCGGTCCGCCTCCAGCCACAGGCCCAAAGCCAGCTTGTTGGAGGGCAGCACCTCGAAATAATCCGTGTAGTCCGGGTGGGTGGAACCGTTCAAGAAGCCGCCGTTGGATTCCACGAGCTGGAAATGCGCGCCCTTCGGGGCATTCTGCGAACCCTGGAACATCATGTGCTCGAACAGGTGTGCGAAGCCGGTGCGGCCTCTTTCCTCGTCCCGCGCTCCGACCCCGTAGACGATATAGACCGTCACCACCGGCACGGCATGGTCCGGGGAGAAGATCACGCGCATGCCGTTGGCCAGCGTGTGTTTGTCGAAGGAGACGTTGAGCCCGCCCGGAGTGGGTGTCGTCATGAGAACGAGCCAGGTGCTACGAACTGCCGGCGATCGCTTTTCTGAACTCTTTCAATGGTAGCGTATTCACGATGTCGGCCGCCTCCAGCCAGCCGCGGCGGGCCATGCTGACGCCGTAGCGCATGTTCCGCAAATGCTGGGGATGGTGGGCGTCGGTCGAGATGGCGAAGCGGGCGCCGCGGGCCTTGGCCGCGCGCAGGAGCGTGTCGTGCAGGTCGAGGCGCTCGGGGCTGGCGTTGATTTCCAGATACACGTTGCGCCGGACCGCCGCTTCGACCACCCGCTCGAAATCGAACGTATACGGCTCGCGGGCCAGCAGCAGGCGTCCGGTCGGATGCCCGAGGATGCGCAGGTACGGGCATTCGAGCGCGCGCAGCAGCCGGTCGGTCATCTCGGCCGCCTCCAGGTTCATGTAGCTGTGGACGCTGCCGATGACCAGGTCGAGCGAGGCCAGCGCCTCCTCGGCCAGGTCCATCGTGCCGTCCTTGCGGATGTCGCACTCGATGCCCGAGAAGACATGAATGCCGAGCCCGTCCTCCTGGAGGTCGCGCACCAGGCCGGCAAAGGCCCTCACGCGCCGTTCGTCGAGACCGTTGGCCATGGCCAGCGCCTTCGAGTGATCGGTGACGGCGAGGTACTCGTAGCCCAGCGCCTTGGCGTGCGAGGCCATTTCTTCGAGCGTGGCTCGGCCGTCGCTCTCGATCGTATGCACGTGCAGGTCGCCGCGGATTTGCGTGGGTTCGACCAGGCGGGGCAGCCGGTCCTCGGCGGCGCACTCGATTTCGCCGTGGTTCTCGCGGAGCTCGGGCGGGATCCAGGCCAGGCCGAGCTTCCGGTAGATCTCCTCTTCCGATTCGCCGGCCACCTTGGCGTCGTCGTCGAGGCGAAACAGCCCGTATTCGTTCAGCGTGTAGCCCAGCTTGAGACAGCGCGCGCGCAGGGCGATGTTGTGGTCCTTGCTGCCGGTGAAATACTGGAGCGCGGCGCCGTAGCTTTCCTTGGGCAGCGCGCGCACGTCCACCTGAATCGACTGGGGGCCGAATTTCGCGCTGGCCTTGTTGGGGCCTTTGCCGAGCACCTCGCTCACCTGGGGATGGGCGACGAAGCGGTCCAGCGCCTGGGCGGCCGCCGGGCCGGTCACCAGCAGGTCCAGGTCCCCGACCGTCTCGCGACCCCTTCGCAGGCTTCCGGCGGGCGTGACCTGATCGACGCCGGGCGTCTCGGCCAGGTAGCGCGTCAGCTCCTCGGCGGTTTCATCGGCAAAACTCAACAGGAAACGGCCCGCTCTCTGGCGGTAACCGGAGATCGAGCGCAGGATTTTCTCCTCGAGCTTGGCGCCGAGGCGCGGGAGCAGGCGGAGCTTGTGCTCCTGGCAAATGCGTTCGAGATCGTCGACGGTGCTGACGCGGTAGTGCTCCCAGAGGAGCGCAATGGTCTTGGGCCCCAGGCCCTGGATCTTGAGCAGCTCGAGCGCGGTGGGCGGGTATTTCGCCAGCAGCAGGTCGCGGCGTTCGAAGGAGCCGCGCGCGGCGATCTCTTCGAGGTTCGCGGCCATGCCTTTGCCGATGCTGGGAATGTCGGTGACCTTGCGGGCGGGGTCCTTGAGGATGTCAATGACCCGTTCGGGATAACCTTCGATGGCCGCGGCCGCGTTGCGGTAGCTGCGGATGCGAAAGGGATCTTCGGCCGCGATTTCCATCAGGTCCGCCGTCTCGGCCAGCAGGCGGGCGATTTCCCGGTTCTCCATGGCTCTTATTGTCGCGCCGGGGCGGGGGCGGAGGGGTTGGCGGGAGCGGGCGTCGTTTTTTTTGCGACTTTTTGCGGAAGTTGTGGTATTTTATTCAGGCTGTGTCGAACACGCAGGATAATACCTCGCAGACCGCCAGCCGGCTGCTCCACTACCGCCGAGTGCTGGAACAGAAGGCGGAGGAGATCCGGACGAGATTTTCCGCCAAGCGGGCGGCGGAGGTGGTGCATCGTCTGGACGAACCGCTGGACTTTGGGGACTGGTGTCAGAAGAACCACGACGAGTGGCTGTTCCTGAACCAGAATCGCCTGGAGATCGAACTGCTCCGGGACCTGGAAGCCGCTCTGAGCCGGCTGGCCAGCGGCGAATACGGAACCTGCCAGGGCTGCCGCGAGCCGATCTGCGCGAAGCGGCTGGAAGCGGTGCCGTGGGCGGAATTCTGCGTGCGCTGCCAGGAGAAGGCCGCCGCGGCCGCCG
>JBEKWU010000068.1:0-27520 GCA_049512775.1 Bryobacteraceae bacterium | reverse complement strand
ACTCCGCTACAGGCGCGGGCCTTCGAACTGCTCGGCGTGTAGCCAGAAACTGGAACCTGCCTCCAGGGCCATCACCCGCACCCTCAGTCAGATACTCGCCGCTGCGGGATGGAACTTCGGATAGACGGGGGCTGGAGCGGGCCGAGCGGCGGAGGGCGGGGTGGCGGTTTGCGGGATCGGCAAAGATATCGCATGTGATATCATTCAGTCGGAGGCCCGATGCGGCTGGTCCTGGATACGGACGTTGTGGTTGCCGCGCTGAGGAGCGACCAAGGCGCGTCCCGGCAACTGCTGCTGGCGGCTCTGGACCGGCGAATCGTAATCGTGGCTTCGGTTCCGCTGATGCTGGAGTATGAGGCGGTGTTGACGCGGCCGGAACAGTTGGCTCAGACGGGGTTGACTGTCGAAGAAACTAACGCGGTCCTTGACGCCCTGGCTGCCCTGATCGAGCCGGTCGCACTGCGGTTTCTCTGGAGACCGCAGTTGAAGGACCCGTCCGACGAAATGGTGCTGGAGACGGCGGTGAATGGTCTTGTCGACCGTCTGGCCACGTTCAACGTGCGGCATCTAAGTGAGGCCGCGATGAGATTCGGGATTCGTGCGGCCCTGCCGGGTGAAATCTGGCGGGTGGTCCAGGGAGCGAAACATGAGAAGAAGTAACGTGGCGCTTCGGCTTCAGACTTCGTTGCTGGAGGAGGCGAAGCGCGTCGCGGAGTCCGAGGGCGTTGCTCTGAACCAGTTGATCAACGTGGCGGTGGCGGAGAAATTGTCGGCGCTGCGCACCGAGGAGTACTTCCGCGGGCGATCCAGCCGGGCGGACATCGGCAAGGCGAAGCGCATCCTCCGGCGCGCTGGCCGAGGCAAACCCCCGGTCGCTGGCGACGAGGTGTAGCGCTCCAGGGCACGGAGCGCCTTACCGTGCGACCACTTCGCCGGTATTGAATCCTTCCACCACTATGCGCGGAGTCTCGCCGCGCGTGTCGGCGTGTTCGAGTTGGGTGCGGAGGGTGCGGCGCTCGCCGGGCATCAGGGCCACATAGTTGTCGCTGTAGAGGGCGGGCAGGATGCGATCCCCGGTCTTTTCTCTCACCGCCTTCAAGCGCACCATCAGCGCCGGCTTCGCCGACACATTGCGTAACTCGGTGGTCAGCAGCCAGCGGTTCCCTTGCCGCTCGACGCGCGTGGCGGCCTCCAGTTTCACCTTCGGCAACGCGCGGATGGCCCGGTAGTCGCCTTCCTGGGTTCCACGCAGGTAGAAGTTGGTGGAAACCGCGTCCCGCCCCCGCATCAGGCTCAGGCGGATGAAATGCGTGGGAGTCAGACCGGGCGGGTATTCCACGCGGATCGGCGACACAGTACTATCCTCCGAGCTATCCAACGAGACGGTCTTTTCCCAGCGCAACGAGCCATCCAGGTTCAGAACCTCCGCGTGAGCGGCCAGCCCGCGAGCCTCGCCCGCGCTGTAGTTCACCACCTCCACCATGTCGGTTACGGGATTCCACTGAATGTGCAGCGGCTCGCACGCCTTCTTGGCGCCGAAGTACCCGGCGGTCGGATCGAAGTAGTAGTCGTAGGTTTGCCAGAGCAGCGACGGCCAGGCGGAATGGCTCATCCATATCAGCAGTCCCATGCGGTTCTTGCTCTGACCTTCAAACATGCCGCGATAGGCGTCGTAGTTCACGAACTGGGCCAGAGCCACCCAGTCCGCAATGTTGTTCGCGCCGCCGTAACCTTTGTCGACTGCCTCGTTGTAGACCTCGGCGACAAACCGCACATCGAAGTCGTGGAGGGGCCACAGGCGGCCTTGTGGCCACATTTCCGATTGCGGCAGCATGGCGCGAACGCTGTCCATGGCCGGGACATTCGGCGAGCCCATCTCGCTGTGGAGCTTCGCCGGCGGATTCGTGAAATAGTACATCCGCGGCTCGACGCGGTATGGGCCGCCGCCGCTCACCACCCCGTCGGCCGAATGGGAGACGTATCGCAGGCCGGGGTCGAGTTCGGCCAGCATGGTCCTCAGCCCCTCGTCCAGCGGTTTCGGCGGGAAGCCCTCGTTGCGGCCGCAGTACAGGCCCAGCGAGGGATGGTTGCGAATCCGCAGCACGGTATCCCTGGCGTTGGCGAGAAACAGGCTGTGGTCGTCGGGGTCGGGGCCATCCCAGGGATTCGCCAGCCAAAAGTCCTGCCACACCACGATGCCATTGCGGTCGCAGGCCTCGTAGAAGGCGTTGTCGCCTGTCTGTCCCACCCAATTCCGGATCATGTTGAAGTGCAGGTCGCGGTGGTACCGCAGAGCAGCTTCGTAATCCCGGGCGCGGTAGCGCAGCATCGACTCGGAGAAACCCCAGTTCCCGCCGCGCGCGATGAAGCGCCGGCCGTTGATCCAGATCTTGAGCGCGCCGCCGTCCTCGCCGTACGTGAACTGCCGCACTCCAGCCTGGAACGACTTCCGATCGGAGACCGTCTTGTCCGCGGTCTCGAACTTCAGTTCCACGGGAACCAGGTTCGGCTCGCCATAGCCGTTCGGCCACCACAGTTTCGGGTTCGCCAGCCGCAGCGCCGCAGTCGTCGCGGGGTCGAATTTCACCGTCTTCACCGCCAGCGGATCCAATGAAACCGCAGTCTCGAAGGTTGCTTGGCCGAAGCGCCCGCGCAGCGTCCCGGTCGCCGGCCGGGTTTCCAGATTGTGCAATGTGGCTTCGATGGTCACGTCCGCGCGTGAAATGTCGGGCAGCGGCAGAGTCGTCGAGACCCGCGGATTCTCAATCGTTACCGGGCCGCTCTGAGTCAGGTAGACATCGCCCCAGATGCCGGTATTGCGACCGCGAATGGTCGACATCCAATCCCAGCCGATGGAAGCGTGATAGGTGGGGTTGTCCGCCCCGAGCGCGCCGCCATTCGGCACATCGCCTTGCGGGCCCTTCTCCTTGACGCTCCCCGGGGTCGCGTTCTTCTCGATGCGCACCGCCAAAGCGTTCCGCGCTCCGGGATGGATGCGATCCGTCACGTCGAACCGGCCGCGCATGAATGCGCCCTCGATGCGTGCGATCTTTTCACCATTCAGAAAGACGCCGGCCTTCCAGTTGATGCCGTCGAAGTTCAGCCAGATGCGCTTCCCCTTGGCCGCGGGCGGCGCCACGAACTCGTTGCGGTACCAGAAATCGGCGTAGAAGAAGGAGTCCGAAATCATGAGCTGGTTGTCGCCGTAGTTCGGGTCCGGCACCGCGCCGTCGTTCAAGTAGCTGACAAGCACCGTTCCCGGCACGGTGGCGATCATCCAGCCCATGGCCGGGTATCCCGGCCGGGAGAGTTCTTCTCCCGAGGCCGTCACGAGCGAATCGCGTTGAAGACGCCAGGCGCCGCCCGCAAGATCCAGCCGGCCCTCCGGCCGCACGGCCGGCGCGGGCTTCGGCCTCGGCGCCGGACCGCCCCGTCCGTACACTTCCAGCTCACTCAGGATGTAGCCTTCGGGCGATGCCGGGCGGGTCATGAGCACGCGGACATACCGCGCTTGCGCCGGCGTCGCCAGCTTGAGATCGTCGGTCAGCCCGGTGGCTGCCGGCAGCGCCTGAAGAGTGGTCCAGGTCGCGGCGTCGTCGGACGTCTGGATCGAGCCTTCCGCGGCGCGCCGGATCCAGTAAAGCGCCACGCGGTCGAACGTACAGCGCGCGCCCAGATCCACGTACACCCACTCCTCGCCGCTCCCCGCGCTCATCCAAGCGCTGGTGAAATGGTAGGGGCCGCCGATTTCCACCCGCTGGCTCCGGTCGAACAGCGCCACCTCGGAAACGCGCCACTTCTGCGCGCTGAGCGCGTCGAACGCCACCCGGTAGAAGCGGCTGCGCGCGGGCGCCGTGAAAGCGATGGACGCCCGGAACTCCCTGTGGGGCCGCTCGGTGCCGGCGGCGCGTCCCAGTTCTTTCCAGGTCCGGTCGTCGTCGGAACCGGACACGGTGCAGGTCCAGCCCGCAGGCTGCCACGGGCTCAGGTCCACACGGGCGGACACCTCGACGCGATCCACTGCGGGGACGCCCTCGCCTCCCAGCCCGAGTTGGACCCATGGCTTCGGGCCGCGCAGATCCACGCCGGAAGTCAGGTTGTGATCCAGGACGGACTCGCGATCGTACTTTCTGAGGGTGCCGCGGTCGCTGACGGAGGTCGAGACCCACCGCGGCAATGCCGTGTGCCTGATGCCGTCCGTCACCAGTTGCGCGGTGAGGTTATAGTCGTAGCTGCTCGAGTGATACGCGGGACGGTGGAGCGCCAGGTTGCGGTACGTAGTGGTGTCGACAACCAGCACCGGGCCGAAGTCTTCTTTAGGGTCCCCAGGGTACACACCGACGCCGCGCGTGTACTCCTGCGCGCCGAGCGCAAGCACCGCGCCCAGACTCAATAGAACGATTCGTCTCACTCTCGCCGCGGACATGCTCTAAGCGTCGCACGGTTTGGATCACTCCGCAGGCCGGACCGGCAAAGAGCCAGGCGCCGGGAGGCCTGCGGACTAGCGCCAGTCGTCGCGGTGGAAGCGGTAGCCGTGCCCGCGGGGCTCCCGGTATGGCCGCACCCGGACTGCGCGTGGGCGAGGCGGCCGGACCCGGTAGCCCGGTGCGTATCCCATGACTCCAGCCCCGGGCGGCGGCACGCGATAACTTTGGTAGGCGTACCCTCCGCAAGCGGTCAGCGCCAGGGTCGCGAGAAGGAAAAAAGCAAGTAGCGCGCCTTTCAGGTTCCGCATGATTGTGTCTCCTCATCCCGTTGGACGCGGCTGGGAGTGCCGACGGTTTCTCGTAGAGAACGGAGGCCGGCGAGCGGACCACAACACGCCACAACCGTGAGGTAAGCTGAGTGATCGGCGGCGAGTACGGGACATGTTGACAAAGTACCTGCAAGCGGCGATGCGACTGGCGAAGTACGAGATCCAGGAGGACGGCAACTACTTCGGCTCGATCCCCGGCCTTGAGGGGGCCTGGGCTAGCGCCAGTTCTCTTGAGGCTTGCCGTGAGGATCTCGAGGAGGTGCTCGAGGACTGGCTGCTGTTTCGGCTGTCGAGGCAGTTACCGATTCCAGGCATCGGAGGGATTGAGCCTACCATCAGGGAAACTGTCGGCCGTTTGCGCTAACCTGATTCAGTCGTGCGAATCGCACTGGACGCCACTTACAGCGTGGGCCGGAACCTCTCGGGCGTGGGCGTGTACTCGCGCGAGATCCTGAGGGGGCTGGCGGAGGCGCACCCGGAGGCCGGATTCCTGTTCTGCTACCGGCCGCACCGGTTGCTGAGGTCGTTGGCCCAGCGGCTGCCGGGGAACTGCCGGCGGCGGCTGCTGCACGAGCCGCTGGCGGTGCCGTCGGCGGACCTGTTCCACGGCCTGAACCAGAGGCTGCCGCGGGCGCGCCTGCCGCGAACCGTCACCACGTTTCACGACTTGTTCGTGCTCAGCGGCGACTATTCCTCGCCGGAATTCCGCCGGCGGTTCGAAGCGCAGGCGCGGGATGCGGCCGCGCGGTCGGATCTGGTGTTCACCGTCTCGGAGTTCACGGCGCGGCAGGTCGAGGAGCTGCTCGGCGTGGAGCGCCAGAGATTGCGAGTGATTCCGCACGGGGTGCGCCTCCCGGCCGGGCGGGAGTCAACCGCACGGCGGGAGCGAATCGTGCTGCACGTTGGCGCGGTGCAGAAGCGCAAGAACATTTCGCGGCTGGTGGCGGCCTTCGCCGGGCTCGCGCCGGAATGGCGCCTGGTATTGGCGGGTTCGTTCGGTTACGGCGTCGAGCAGATCTGGCGCGACATCGAGCGCAGCCCGCGGCGCGACAGCATCCAGATATTGGGCTATGTTCCGGACCAGGAACTGGCGCGCTGGTACGAGCGCGCAGGCATCTTCGCCTTCCCGTCGCTCGACGAAGGGTTCGGCATGCCAGTACTAGAGGCCATGGCCTGGGGGGTACCGGTACTCACATCCAATCGATCCGCCCTTCCGGAGGTAGGCGGAGACGCGGTGGTCCTGGTAGATCCCACGGACGTGGACGCGATCGCCGGCGCCTTGAGGCAGTTGGCTGGAAGCGAGGAACTCCGCCAGAAGCTTGGGGACCGCGGCAAAAAGCGTGCGGCAGCCTTCCCCTGGGAGGCCGCAGTCTCAAAAACCTGGGCTGGGTACTGCGAACTGCTGCGCTGACCTCCTAGCGCGAATCGTCGTCGACCGCGATCTTCAGAGCTCGCAAGAACTTCTGATCTTGCGAAGTCCATTTGATCTTGGCCGAGGACCCAAACTCCCGAACGCTGGCGCGCCTGGGACGATCCTCCATTTCGGGTTCGATGGCGGACTCCTCGTCGGAGGCCTCCTCCCGCTTGTTGAAACCGATCGTGGCTTCCAACACGAGAAACACGTCGTAGCCGGCCCGCCGGATCTCGCCGATGGCAGCGGCGATCCGATCCGAGTCGGATAGCGATTCGTTAATCGCGTTGCCGAGTTCCTGCATCAAGACCTTCAGTTTCTCGTCCACGCTATGCCCCTTTCCCACGGGCCACATAGTGAGGATAACATCCTCACCCAACTTGATGCTGCTCCTCAGCCCTCCGTTTCACCGGGTTTTGGGCCTGAGTGCGCCTTTACCCGCCCCGATTGTAGTGGACACGGGCAGGTTGCACAAGGTCCAATTTACACATCGGCAGAGTGGGTTTGGTCCTGTAACTTTTGTTTGTGACTGGCCCCGTATGCGGGTATCGCTGCCTGGCTGGCAGGCCCGACTCCGGCCCGGAGGTCCCTCTCACCGCAGGCGCCTCGCGCTAGGATTGTAGGGGATGTCCACCCTTTCGCGGGCCCGGCAGTTTCTGCACTACGTTCTGCCGGCGATCATTCGGCCGCTGCGCGTCCTCTGGAACCAGATCATCGGCTTCCTGTTTCTGGTACTCGCCGCGTGGGCGATCCCCCGCGGCGTGCGGAGTGTGCGCGAGTTCGACGGGAGCGTCGAGAGCTTCTTCCGGCTCCTGCTGACGAGCCTGTTCATCGTGACCATGGCCGGTTTCGGGATCTACTCGTTCTGGCGGGCCCGAAAAGCCGCCAGGTCTTGAGCGAGCGGGCCGGCTGCGGCGCAGAATACCGTCAGCGCGACGGAGGGGCGGGCCAGGTTGTTCCGGCGCTGAAGCCGCCGTCCACGTACAGCACCTGCCCAGTCATGAAGTCGCTGGCCGCGCTGGCCAGGAAGATGGCTGTCCCGACCAGGTCGCGGGGCGTCCCCAGCCGGCCGGCCGGCGTCCGCGCCAGCGCCCAATTCAGGGCGGCGTCATCCTCGAAGATCGCCGCATTCAGGTCGGTGCGGATGATGCCCGGGGCAATCGCATTAACCTGGATGTTGTAGGCCGCCCATTCGACCGCCAGGGCCCGCGTCATCGCCCCGATGGCGCCTTTGGTCGTCCCGTAGGGCGCCGCACCCGCCAGGCTCGAGTGGGTGTGGATGCTGGCGATATTGACGATCTTGCCCCGCTTCTGCCCGGCCATCGCGCGGCCGCAGTCGCGCGCCATCAGGAAACTTCCGCGCAAGTTGATGCCGAGGATCTGGTCCAGCTTGTCGTCCGGGAAGGTCTCGGCGGCGTGCCGGAAGTTGATCCCGGCGGAGTTGAACAGCACCTCCACCCGGCCGTATTGCCGGACGACGCTGGTCACGCAACGCTGGATCTGGGCGGCGTCCGCGACGTCGCACACCTCGTAGGGAAGGCCGGTCGCCTTCAGCGACGCCTCGTTCCGCGAACTGACGATGACGCGCGCGCCCGCTTCGTGGCAGGCTTCGGCGATGGCGCGGCCGATGCCTCGCGAGCCTCCGCTGACCAGAATGACCTTGTCCTGGATGGAAAACAGGTCGTCCATATCCGGTTACCGAAGCAACTTTCCGACCGCCTCGTCGAGCTCGGCGTCAGTCCAGGCCGTGATGCGAATGTCCTTGTGCAGGCTCCAGCGCTCGAGGTGCTCCGTCGCCGCGCCCGGCTGCACCTTGCCGATCGGGCCGAGCGTCTCGATCTCGAGCATGTCGGCATTGGTGAAGGTCTCGAACGAGCAGCCGAAGTCCGGGTAGGTGCGCGCCGGATCGGCGGAGGTCTGCTTCAGGAACAGGTCGGCGCCGAGCAGGTAGGCGAGCCAGGTCTTGGGGTTGAAACCGCCGATCTTTTGCGGCTCGGAGATCCGCGGGTCCTGGCGCAGCGCCAGGTACTTCCTGGTGAAGCGCCAGCGGCTGTCGGAGAGGTCGGTGTAGGCCCACATGACGACGGGGTTGGTGGGCGGCAGGACCTCGGGATGCTTGCCGCGAGGCGGAAAGCCGGTGATCGCCGTTCCGCCCGGCGCCATCATGCTCATGGCCCAGGGCGCAACCTCGATCGCCCAGGGCGTGGTGTTCCTCAAGCGGTGCAACACTTCGACGCCGGAGCCGCTGGGGGCCATCCGGACGACAAGCTGCTTTTGGAGACCGGTGGTTGGCTCGACCGGCTCGGTGGCCTCAAGCACGCCGCCTTCGATCTCAATGCGCACCGGCAGGTTGTCGAGCGCCCAACTGGTGGCCAGCGTCTCGGGGGCGGCCCACAGGCGGTGGCCGCCGCGAAGCTGGTAATCGGGCTCGCGGCTCTTGCCGAGTTGTTCCGGATACTCCTTGAACAGGTTCTGGCCCCCGACGAAGGCGAAGCGCATGATGCGCGGCCCAACGTCGGAGACCACCACCAGCTCGACTTCGCCGTTCGAAATCCGATAGCTGTTGGGCCAGCCTTTGTAATCGACCTTTTCAATGCGTACAGCGGCAGATGCAGTCATAGTAGTGACCAGGGCACACAGGAGCAATCTGTGCATCAGGGCCATTATAGTACCGGACGCCGGGGCGCCAAATCGGCGCCGCCCAGCCGCTCGAGCAACTCCTTGACGCGGCGACGACTGACCTCCAGGCGCACGCCGGTGTTGAGGACGACCTCGGCAACGCAATCCGGATTGACGATGGCCCGGTCGAGCCGATCCTCCAGGTGCGCCTGTCCTTCTGAGCTAGTGCGCCGGCTCTGCGGGTCTACAATGGACTCCATGGGTGAAACCCTGAGTATTGCCGGGCGGGAGTTCCGCTCGCGTCTGATCGTCGGCACGGGAAAGTATCGCAGCTTTCCGGAAATGGCGCGGTGCCACGAGGCTTCCGGCGCAGAGATGGTGACGGTTGCGGTGCGGCGCGTGAACCTGACCGATCGGTCGAAGGAATCGCTGCTGGACTACATCGACCGCGAGAAGTTCTTCATCCTTCCTAACACGGCCGGATGCTACACCGCGGACGAGGCGATCCGCACCGCGCGGCTGGCCCGCGAGGTGGGCCTCTCGAATTGGATCAAGCTCGAAGTGATCGGAGACGAAAAGACGCTGTTCCCGGACAACGCCGGGCTGCTCGAGGCGACCCGCGTACTGGTCCAGGAGGGCTTCGTCGTCCTTCCGTACACCAACGACGACCTGGTGAACGCGCGCCGGCTCATCCAGGCTGGGGCGGCCGCCGTGATGCCGCTGGGCGCCCCGATCGGATCGGGCATGGGAATCCAGAACCTCGCCAACCTCCGCATCCTTCGCGAGATGATCACGGAAGTCCCGCTGATTGTGGATGCCGGCGTGGGTACGGCCTCCGACGCGGCCATCGCCATGGAGCTGGGCTACGACGGCGTGCTCATGAATACCGCCATCGCGGCCGCGGAGGACTCGGTGAAGATGGCCCTGGCGATGAAACTGGCGGTGGAGGCGGGGCGGCTGGCCTTCCTGGCGGGGCGCATGCCGAAGAAGCTCTACGCGACGGCCAGCAGCCCGACGACGGGTGTGGTGCGTTAATCCCGCCCGGCAACCAGGACCCGCGAAGGATAGAAGCCCTGCCGGACCGCGCAGTCCTTGAGGATGCGGAACTCCGAGGCTTCGATCAGCGAAGGGACGTGGTGCGCCACCTGGCGGCCCCAGAAGGCCGGCGCGATGCCGCCCGCGATCTTGTAGAGGCGGTTAAACGGCTTGAGGTTCTGGCCAATGCACACCAGCGCCACTCTGCCGCATGGCCGCAGCACGCGCCGGATCTCGCCGAGGGCCCTGACGATGTCCTCAACCGCCAGGAGCTCGAGCAGGTAGCAGCACAACACGACGTCGAAACTCTCATCCCGGAAGGGCATGTAGCGGGCGTCCACGGCCTGGCACAGCGTGCTGGCGGCGGGGAATTCGCGGCGGACGCGGCGGTGCGTCCGTTGCGCCATGTTGGGCGACAGATCGACCCCGACGGAGGCGCCGTTGGGGTTCGCGCGCACCACGCGGCGGAACATTTCGCCCGACCCCGTGGCCACCTCCAGGACCCTCATGCCGTCCCGGACCCCGGCGGCTTCCAGCGCGCACTGGTGCGCCCGCGCGTGAAACAGGTAGGTGGAAAGCGGATAGACGGCGGCGAGGCGGTCGTAGACCCTTCGGGTCCGATCGGTGACGGTTCTCGGGCGTCCGTTGCGACCGCGGTCGAGGACTAACGATTCGGAATCGTTCAAAACAGCGCCTTTCCGTATCTATGATACCGGCGCCAAGTTGGATTGCAACTCGGGAATTTCGATCTCGATGCGGGTGCCATGGCCGGGCTTGCTGTCGATCCGCATCCGGTAGTCGGCGCCGAACAGGACCTTGAGCCTTTCGTCCACGTTGCTGACTCCGATGCCCTGCTCGCGCAAAGTGGCCAGTCTTGCCTCGGGGATGCCTACCCCGTCGTCTTCGACCAGCAACAGCAGCCGGCCCTCTCTTAGACTACTGCGAAAGCGGACCACTCCGCCATCCACCTTGCTGCTCAGCCCGTGCTTGACGCAGTTCTCGATCAGGGGCTGAAGCAACATGCTGGGGACGAGCCGGTCCAGCGTGGCCGGATCGACCTCTTTTTCAAACCGCAGCTTGTCGCCGAAGCGGATCATCTCGATGGAGAGGTAATCGTCGATGAAGTCCAGCTCCTCGGCCAGCGGGTTGAAGTTCTCCTGCTTGCGCAACAGGCGGCGCAGGATGCTCGAGAGCTTGTAGACCACGGCCCGGGCCTGCTGAGGGTCGGTGCGGATGAGCGATGAGACGGTGTTCAGGGTGTTGAACAGAAAGTGCGGGTTGCTCTGCCGGCTCAGGGCGTCCATGCGCGCCTGCAACAGCAAGCGGCGTTGCTCCTCGAGCTTGGTTTCGTTACGGGTGTTGTTCCAGATCTTCAACGGCAGCATCACCGCGAACACGGTGGTCACATAGACCGCCACGAAGTACAGCCAGTTCGGGCTGGGCCAGGAGGGATAGATCGAAAACAGCCGCTTCGGCCAGACGTGGCCCAGGCTGAGGCGCAGAAACTCGGCGAACAGAATGGCCAGCAGGAACAGGAGCTGGAAGGCGGCCCGGTAGCGGTCGTGGCGGCGGGAGAAGATGCGGTAGAGGCTGAGGTCGAACACGGGGGAGAAGCGCCAGATCTCCTCGGTGTCGGGGGCGCCGTCGCGGAGCAGGCCGCCCATGGCGCCGACCCCGACCAGCAGGGGCACGGCGAGGTATTCGTGGTGAAACATGGCGGGCAGGGAGATCAGCGCACCGGAGACCAGGCCCGTCACGTAGCCGCCCAGGAGCCCGGCTACCAGGCTGCCTTCCAGCCCGAGGTCGACCGCCTTGTACTGCTGCACGACGCGGATCAACACCCCCGCGCCGAAGATGGTGGAGAAGCTGAGCGCCAGCAAGAGCCGCTGGTTGAGCGTGCGCTCCTCGCGTAACAGCATGCGTTTGAAGCGGCCGGAACGGACCAGGATGCTGGCCAGAGACGCCACCACGCCGAGGCGGATCATCAGCACGATCAGGTGTTCTTCCGGCATCGAGGCCCAGCGTCCATTATAATGAAGGAAATAAAGCACATTCAGCCTTATGTCCCACGACGGCGGTGAATCCGGGTTTCGCAAGGTTGCCGAGGCGGATTTTCCCACTCGCTTCGGCCACTTTCGGATCTGCGGATTTGAAGGGCGCTACGGGGGAGAGATCGAGGAAGCGGTGGTGCTCGAGATGGGCGACCTGCCGGGCCCCGAGCCGCCGCTGGTGCGGATCCATTCCCAATGCCTGACCGGGGACGTTTTCCACAGCCTGCGCTGCGACTGCCGGGCGCAACTGGAGCTGTCCCTGGCGGCCATTGCCGAGGAGGGCCGGGGGTTGCTGATCTACGAGCACCAGGAGGGGCGCGGGATCGGTCTCGCCAATAAGCTGCGCGCCTACGAACTTCAGGACGGCGGCGCGGACACGGTCGAAGCCAACGAGCTGCTCGGGTTCAAGGCCGACCACCGCAGCTACGAGCTGCCGGTCGAGATCCTCCGCTATTTCGGCCTGACCAGCGTGCGGCTGCTATCCAACAACCCGGACAAGATCGAGGCCGTCGAGAAGGCCGGCATCCGGGTGGCCGAGCGCGTCCCCTGCATTGTCGAGCCTTCGGTCACCTCGGAAATCTACCTCCGCACCAAGAAAGAGAAGCTGGGGCATCTGCTGGAAGGGCTGTAGGGGCGGGCAGGTTCAAAACCCCCCACCCCCTCGCGTGTGGCCGGGGCCACGCAGCACCGCATTGAGGAACAGCAGGTTCATGCCGTCCAGGTAGGCGCGGAAGTTGGGGTCGGCGGTGAAGCCGACGATCTGGCCGCGGCCTTCGCGCTGGAGGATGAGGAGCGGCTTGTAGGCGAACTGCTTGCGGGTCTCCTCCCACATGTGGCCACCGGCGACGAGCTGATCGGGGCCGAGGAACAGGGCGGCATTCACGCCCTTGTCCAGCTTGATGGGCGTGAAGACGGCGCGGCCGGCAACCAGGGCGTTGACGGTCTCGCCGAGGCCGGCCGTCATCCAGTGGTCGGGGTCCAGGCGGGCCTTCAGCATCACGCCCAGCACGCGGTCGGGCAATTCGGAGTCGGCCTGAATGGCCTTCTGGTACTCCTCTTCGGAGGCCAGGAGCTTGCCGGGCACCCGGGGCTCGGTGGCCTCGGGCTTGGCGATATCCGGCTTGGCGGTCTCCGGCTTGGGGGCGTCGGGCTTCTTGGCGTCGGCGGGGCGCGGGGCGTTCTCCTGGGAAACCGCGAGCAGCTTAACCTTCGGATCGGCGAGGAACGACACCGCGTTGCCCAGCCCGATGAGCGTGCCGCCGGCCGCTACCCACTCCTTCAGGCGCCGCGCACCGTTGGGGCCGAACGCCTGGGAGTAGCCCTCGCCGGAGCCGTCCGGCAGGATCAAGACGTGGAAGCGGCTGAGGTCGGCGGCGGCGAGCGACTGTGCCCGAACGGCGGTCACCGGATAGTCGAACTGGCGCTCGAGGACGAAACGGGTCCAGCCGGCCGAGGTCGAGGAAGTCGGCCGGTCCCAGACCAGCGCGATGGCCGGCCTCCGAAGAGCGACAACGTAACGGCTACCGAAATTCGGCCCTTCGTCCACCCAACCGCTCTCGGTGGGCTGGACCTCCGCCCCGGTGGATTTCGCGAGGCGCGCCAGCCGGGCGGCGAGGTCCGGCGGATTCCCCTGCACCTTCAAGATGAGCGTCCCAGCGGGATATTTCCGGCCGTTCTGCGTGAAGGCGCGGTCGCTCGAGAAGACGCGGAGGTCCTCGCGAAACGCGGCCGCGAGCAGGCGCCCCGCGGCCTGCGTGCCCCAGGGCACGAGGTACGCAATCGGTTTTGCGCTGGAGGAGGCCAGCCTCCCGGGCGGGATGCGCTCCGGGCGGGCGGTCTCGAAATCCCCCTTCGAGACCTCTGCCGAAGCGAGCGCTTCCACGTTGAAGGCCAGCGGAAGCGACCAGCTCGTGACGTCGTAGACTTCATCCGGCAGCTTCTTCCGCCGCAGCCGCTCCTGCTCTCTGACGAAGGCCGGATCCATCGGCACGTTGGGGTCGAGCAGCGTCCGAATCAGCCGCTTGGCGGGCTGGGCCAGGCTGACGACGTAGCTCCCCGCCGGAATGTCGCGGGCGGATACCCGGAAGGGCGCCCGCGCCCGCTTGATCTCGATCCCCTGCTCGTCGAGCAGCGCCGCCAGTTTGTCCACCGCCGCGGTGTCTCCCTGACGCACCAGGATGTACTCCCGTGGCGGGCCGCTCGCGCCCTCTTCGATGGCCGACTTGCGGTAGCGGTAGAAATTCTCGAGCAACTTCTCGCGGTTGCGCGCGGCGGTCTCGGCGGTCGAAAGGGAGGCGGTGAAGTGCTGGCGGATGGTGTCGCGATAGGGGAGGACCGTGTCGTCGCTGCGGCGCATCACCAGCCCGCGCGCGGAAGCCTGCTCGTAGGTCATCCCGATGGCGCCGTAGAAGGCCGGCCAGGAGTCGCCGTAGCCCGGATAGAACGCGTCGAAGACGTCGCGGGTGAAGTAGTCGAAGCCGAACTTGTCGAACCACCGCGCGTTGTTTTTGCCGAACCAGGTCATGGCTTCCTTCTGTTGCGCGGTGAGGTGGGGATTGTAGGGGTCGGCGCCCGGCGCGAAGTAGTAGGTGGAATCCGAGCCCATCTCGTGCAGGTCGGCGAATACCAGCGGGTACCACTCCCGCAAGACTCTGACCTGGCCGCGGACTTCCGGCTGGGTGAGGGCGAACCAGTCGCGGTTCATGTCGAACAGGTAGTGGTTGCCGCGTCCGCCGGGCCACGGTTCGTTGTGCTCGGCCGCCGCGGGGCTCGCGTCCGGCTCCAGTCCGAGCGATTGCTCGAAGTTGTGGACGAACCGGTCGCGGCCATCCGGATTCTGAAGCGGCGCGATCAGCACCAGCACGTTCTTCAGGATTCCGTCCACCATTTCGTCGTTGCGCGCGGCGAGCAGATGGTAGGCGGTCAGGAGCGCCGCCTCGGGCGAAGAAATCTCGTTGCCATGGATGCCATAAGCCAGCCAAATGACCGCGGGGAGCTGCGCCACCAGCTTGCGGGCCTCGGCCTCGGGGGTCTTTCGCGGGTCGGCCAGGCGCTTCACGCCGGCGCGGATTTCATCGAGGCGCTTGAGGTTCGCTTCGGAGCCGGCAGCGGCGTAGACCAGCTTGCGCCCCTCCCAGCTTTGCCCGTACTCGAAGATCTTCAGCCGGCCGGACGCCGCGGCCAGCGCCTCGAGGTACTTCAGCAGTTGCGCGTGCGAGCTGATGCGGTCGCCCGGCTCGTATCCGAGGACCTGCCGGAACGTGGGAATGCGGGGGTCATAGCTCGCGCCGGGCCAGAACTCGAACTTGCTCTGGGCGGCCAGCGGCCAGGCCAGCAGTGCGCTCACCAGGAGCGCGGTGGTCTTTCTGGGCATAAGCCCTCCAGGATACGCCAAAGAAGAAGGGCACGCCGGAGCGTGCCCTTCTTCGCCGCGTCAAAAAGATTTGACCCTGAATTGTTGACTTCTTGGTCCCC
The DNA here is from genome assembly GCA_049512775.1 of Bryobacteraceae bacterium. Taxonomy (GTDB): domain Bacteria; phylum Acidobacteriota; class Terriglobia; order Bryobacterales; family Bryobacteraceae; genus Fen-330. The sequence continues at coordinate 12,174 of JBEKWU010000068.1, read as the reverse complement.
TTCGCATCGGGGCTTTAACATCCTAGCACAGCACCGCCGCTCCGTGGTGAAGGAACTGGAAACGCCTCCGGTTCAGCCGGGAGTGTCCCCGATTGCTTCCACAGCCGCCGGACAACCGGCAGCAGCGTCATCGGCTCGTGACGTGCTCCTTAACGCGGGTGACCAATTCGGCCGCGCCCTCCACGGCCCCCGCGGCGGCACCCACGCCCTTCCGGTAGACTCCTTTCCCAGCCTCGACAATGCTCTCGCCCTTCTCGACCAGGACGTCCTTGACGTGCGCACCGGCTTCCGCCAGCGATTCTTTCGCGCTCTCCGCCTTCTGGCGGATCAGCTTCCGCGTTTCCTCCCCGGACTGCGGGGCATAGAGCAAGGCAACGCCCGCGCCGACGGACGCCCCGATCAGAAACCACACGATTTTCTCCGTTGTTCGCATGTTGGATCCCCTCTCCTCTATTTTACCCGACCGGACCTGAAAGCGGGCCTCGAGCTGTTCTATGCTGGAGCCATGGCGGATGAACCCGAATTGGTTACGGTTTTTCGATCGGCTGACCCGGATGCGGGAGACCAGGCCGCCGCGGCGCGGGCGCTGCTGAACCAGGCGGGCCTTTCCGCGGGGACCTTCGACGACTCGACCCCGGGAGTGCCCGAGGGCGCTTTCGAGGTCCGCGTGCCGGCCGAGCAGCAGGCTGAGGCCGAGAGGCTGATCGATAGCCAGCCCGAGGCGCCTCCTGAACCCCCCGACCTTTCGCCCGACCTCGACATGGTGCGGGTCTTCGTCTCGGATGCCGCCGAGGCGGAGATGCTGGCGATGGGGATCCGCAGCATCCTCGAAGCACACGGGATTCCTTCCGTGCTGGTGAGCGGGTCGATGTTTCCGAGCCTGCCCTTTGAAGTGCGGGTTCCGAAGATCCGCCTGGAGGATGCGCGGCGGGCGATTGCCGAGGCCGAGGAGGCGGGGCCCGCGGCGGCGGAACAAGGCGAGCAGGAGTCGGAAGCGGAAAGCGGCGGCTCAGAAAGCGGAGTATAGGCCGGTCGGCTCCAGCCAGCGCATGGTTTCGAGCTGGAAGCGCCGGCCATCGGTGCGGATCGATACCAGCCCCGCGAGGTCGGTTCGCAGCACCTCGGTGTGACGTTGTTCCAGACGCTTCAGCACCTCCGCGTTCGGATTCCCGAACGAGTTCTCAAAGCCCGCGGAGATCACGCCAAACGCCGGCCGCACGGCATCCAGGAACGGGACGCTGGAAGAGGTCCGGCTGCCGTGGTGCGGCACTTTCAGCACGTCGCTGTGCATCAGAGCGCCGTTGGCGAGCAGTTGCCGCTCTACCGGGCGTTCGATATCGCCGGTCAGCAGGAACGAGTGCTGGCCGTAGCTGAGGCGCAGCACCAGTGAGTCGTTGTTGTGCGCGACTGCACTGGCCTCATAGTCGGGGAACGGCGCCAGTACTTCGATCCCGACGCCCCCGTAGCGAAACGACTGGCCCGCGTGCAGCGGAACGATCTTCACCCCGCGCCGGAGCGCCACCTCGCGCAGCCGCAGCCATTCCGGGCTGTCCGCCATTGCGCCGGTCCACAGCTCTCTGGGGCGGAAGTTCTCGATGACCGCCGCCAGCCCGCCGATGTGGTCCTCGTGCGCGTGCGAGAGCGCGATCGCGTCCAGCCGCCGGATCGAGCGGTTCCACAGGTACGGCGAAACCACGTCTTCCCCGATATCCAGCCGAGGGCGCCGGCGCCGGCCAAAAGCCGGAATCCCGCCGCCATCCAGCAGCATCCGCTTACCGTCCGGGAAGGCAAGAAAGAGGCTCTCGCCTTGACCGACGTCGATGGCCGTCAGTTCCATGACGCCGGGCTCGACTTTCGGCGGGAACGGGTGCACGACGATCAGCAGCAGCAGACCCACCCAGGCGCAGAGGGCGCAGACGAAAGCCGCGCGGCGCCGGCGGAATATGGCCGCGGTGAGCAGCGCCGCGGTCAGGCCGATCGCCAGCCACAACGGCGGGTCGGGGATGCGCCAGCCCGGCTCCCAGCGCGCGTGCAGTTGCGCCGCCCATTGCGAAAAGGACAGCAACCAGCCGGCGACCACGGCGGGCGCCTTCCATGCGGTGAAGATGGCGATGAAGCCGACCGGCACCACCGCCGACATGGCCGGAACGATCAGGAGGTTCGCGGACAGGCCGGTCACCGAGAGCCGATGAAAATAGAGCGCCATGGGCAGCGCCAGCCCGAACTGCACGCAGGTGGAGAGCACCACCATCTCATAGGCCCAGAACACTGCGCGCAGGGCGAAGCCGATCGCCGCCAGCCACCCGCGTTGCGGGATGCGCGTCCACAGCCAGAGCGTCTCGGCGAGCAGCCGCAGCTCGAGGCGGAAGTGGGCCACGCGCGGCTCCAGGCGCGGGTCGCGGTCGCGCTGGCCCAGGCCGGCGAGACCGCTCGCCAGCGGCCCCGAGGTGCGCTCCATCAACGGCACAGCGAACGCGCCGATGGCCGCCACCGACAGGAACGAGAGTTGGAAGCTGGCTTCGAACATCTGCTCGGGGTCGCAGACGACAAAGGCCAGCGCGATGGCCGCGAGCAGGTTGAGCAGCCGCGGCCGGCGGTAGAGATAGCGCACCACGACGAACAGCGTGAACCCCGCCGCGCCGCGAATCACCGGCGGCTGCCAGCCCGAGACCAGCGCGTAGGTCCAGCCCGCCAGCGTGGTGAGGGTGAGCGCGGCCGCCTCCGGGACGAAGCACAGGCGCATCAGGAACAGGAAGAATGCCGCCAGCACGGTGATGTGCAGGCCGGAGATCACCAGCGCGTGATAAGTGCCCGTGCGGCGGAAATCCTCGGTCCAGACTCTTTCGAGGTTGGCCGATTCGCCGATCAGGATGGCCTGCATCATCGTGGTCTTGTAGGTATCGCCGCGGTAGAGCCGTTCGAGCCGCTCGAGGGCGGCGACGCGCAAGCCGAAAATGGCGCGCCCAAAAAGCGTGCCGCAAGCGCCCGGAAGCACTTTCACCGGAGCGCCGGGGCGGGCCGAGGCGGTCCAATAAATGCCTCTGCGCGCCTGGTAGCCCGCATAGTCGAAGGAGCCGGGGTTGCGGAAATTCCGCGTCCGGCGCGGGCGCGCCTCGATCTCGACCTTCTGGCCGTAGCGCAGGTCCGGCGGACGTTCCCCGGGCTTCAGGAACAGGCTGATCTGCGCCCGCGCCCCCTCACCCAGCTCCAGCAGGAACTGCTCGCGGTCTTCGGAGAAGACCGGCGGCTCGACCACGCAGCCGCTCAGGATCACGATTTCGCGCGGGGCGGTGTCCAGTTCCGGCGCGGGCCCCGGCCGGTGCGCCACCCCGACCAGCGCGCCGGCAAAGAACAGCGCCGTGAGGCACGCGAGCATGGTGGCGCGGCGCGTGCTCTTCCACATCGCCAACAGCGCCAGGACGGCGAGGACGCCGATGACCCAAAACAGTTCCCGCGCGCCGAATGGGACGAATCGCACGAGCACGAGGCCCGCGGCCAAGGCTGCCAGCGGTGGAAGCAGCGGATCGGGCACACTCTCCCCCTGGGGTATAGTGGGATCTCACAGGGCAAAATCGCAATTCTGGGGGGAAGTTCACGCTGAAACTCGGGGAGTTGTTAAGTCGGCCCCCACGCCACCAGATAGCCATATGGAAGGGATCTCACGATGGCTGGCTGACCAGAGCTGGTAGTTTGCGTCCGCGTCGGGCGCGAAGCTTCTTGGGGCTCGACCCATCGAGTGCAGGACGATGTGATCGACGCGCCAAGCCTCGTCTTCCTTGACCGGGCCACTGCGGATCGCGCATATACCGCCATTTCGACGGAATATCCGGCTCCGTTCTTCGTCTGATCGTCGTCGATCGTAGTCGCGCACGACGGAGCGGTGCTGGACGAACTGCGCTCGTAGCCTTCGTGGCGGCCGGTTCCCGCTCGACGGCGAGTGAGCAACTGGTAATGACTATTCACCATGTCTGCTGTGGAAACCCTGGGGAACTTCGTGCGCGGCTGGAGCCGGCCGCCAGCACAGTTTCACGGGCCGGGTTCTTCACGTCTCGACGAAGAAATTGCCCATCTGGCGAAACTTCGCGTACCGCTGCTCGATCAACTGCTTGGAGGAGAGCCCGGAAAGCTCCTGGAGAGATTGCCGCAAGACTTGCCGCACCTGGTCGGCTGCCAGGTCGGGATCTTGGTGAGCTCCGCCCGGGGGTTCCGGGATGATCGCATCGATCAGCCCCAGTCCCAGAAGGTCCTGGGCAGTCAGCCGCAGCGCCGACGCGGCCAGCGCCGCCTTCGAGGAGTCGCGATAGATGATGGCCGCGCAACTTTCCGGGCTGATGACGCTGTAGACGGCATTCTCGAGCATGAAGACCCGGTTGCCGATCCCCAACGCCAGCGCGCCGCCGCTGCCGCCCTCCCCGATGCAGATCACCACCACCGGGCTCGCCAGCCGCGACATCTCTCGCAGATTGGTGGCGATCGCTTCGGCCTGCCCGCGCTCCTCGGCGTCGATGCCGGGATAGGCGCCGGGGGTGTCGAGCAGCGTCACGATCGGCCGCTGGAACTTGGCGGCAAGCTGCATGATCCGTAGCGCCTTGCGGTACCCCTCGGGCTTGACCATCCCAAAGTTCCGATACAGTTTCTGCTTGGTGTCCCGCCCCTTCTGCTGCCCTACCACCATGATGGGCTGGTCCTCGAAAAACGCCATCCCGCAGACCACTGCGGCGTCGTCGCCGAACCGCCGGTCGCCGTGGATCTCCTGGAAATCCGTGAACAGGCGTTGGATGTAGTCGAGCGAGTGCGGCCGCTTGGGGTGGCGGGCCAATTGCACCCGTTGCCAGCGGGGGTTCGCCAGCGCCGCCTCCGCCGCGGACCCCTGCTCCGCAGCCGGCGGTTGCTGCCTTTCATCGGAAGCCATGCAATCTTTAATTATCCACGATTGGCTTGTGGCGTGTACCAGGTGGCCTGTGGATCCTTCAACGCTGCACCGGCTGCCGCCGCTGAGGCGATAGCGCATGCGCCGGTGCCGAATCCACAGGCCACAAGCCACAAGCTACAAGCGCTGTTGCCTCACCCCGCCAGTTTCTCGATCGACTCCGGCCCGCAGATGCGCTCCACCTCCTGCTGGAACTCCCGGTCCGGCTTCACCTTCTGCGGCACGTCGAGAATCAGCGAGAAATCCCGCGGGCTTTCCAGGCGCAGCCGGACCGCCGTCTCGCCGGGCTTCTTGGCGAAGATCTCCCCCAGCGCCGCGGCCGCATCGGCATGCCGGCCCAGCGGCACGCGAATCGAGATCAGGCTGGGATACTGCAAGCCGGCCACCGCCAGGGGCGTCACGTCCTGGATCGAGATCTTGGGCGGCCCGCTCTCGTCCGGCAGGACCAGCCCCTTGACGAACACCGCCTGGTCCTCGACCAACTGCGGGGCCAGGCGCTCGTAATTGGTGGTGAACAGCACGGCGTCGATGCTGCCATGCAGGTCTTCGAGCTGCATCGCGGCCCAGATCCTGCCTTCCTTGTTGCGCCGGCGCTGGATGGACGTCGGAATCCCGCAGAGCTGCACCTCGACCCCGCGTTCCAGGCCCTCCAGCGTGTCGGTGAAGTGCGAGGCCAGGTCCTTGATCTTGGCGCTGTACTCCTCCAGCGGGTGGCCGGTGACGTAGAAGCCCAGCACCTCTTTCTCGCCCGCCAGTTTCTCCTGGCTGCTCCACTCCGGCGCCGCAGGCAGCGGCCGCTCTTCGGGCTCCTCGGCGGCCATCTCGGCGAACAGGCCGGCCTGCCCGTTCTGGCGGTCGCGCCATGCCTTCTGCCCCGACTCCATGGCGCCCTCCACGGCCGCGAAAAGCTGCGCCCGCGCCGGGGCCAGTGTATCCAGCGCCCCCGCCTTAATCAGGTTCTCGATCATCCGCCGGTTCACCGCGCCCAGGTCGATGCGCTCGCAGAACTCGTACAACGAGCGGAACCGGCCGCCCTCGCGCCGCGCCGCCAGGATCGATTCCACTCCCGACTGCCCCAGGCTCTTGATGGCGCCCAGCCCGAACCGGATCGCCTCCCCATCCGGCGTGAAGCTCCACTCGCTCGAGTTGATGTCGGGCGGCAGCACCCGAATCCCCATCTCGCGGCACTCCCCGATGTACTTCACGATCTTGGCCGTGTTGCCGGTCTCCGAGGTCAGCAGCGCGGCCATGAAATCGATGGGGTAGTTGGCTTTCAGGTAGGCCGTGAGGTAGGCCAGGTAGGCGTAAGCCGCCGAGTGCGACTTGTTGAACCCGTACCCCGCGAACTGCTCCATCAGGTCGAACAGCTTCTCGATCTTCCGCCGCGGATGGCCTCGCTCGATCGCTCCATGGATGAACCGCTCGCGCTGCCGGACCATCTCCTCGGGCTGCTTCTTGGACATCGCCCGACGCAGGATGTCCGCCTCCCCCAGCGAGTACCCGGCCAGGCGATTGGCGATCTGCATCACCTGCTCCTGGTACACGATCACGCCGTAGGTCTCCTCCAGGAGGTCCTTCAGCTCCAGGATCTCGTAGGTGATCTGCCGCCGCCCGTGCTTGCGCTCGATGAAGTCGTCCACCATCCCGCCCTGGATGGGGCCGGGGCGGTAGAGCGCGTTCAACGCGATCAGGTCCTCGATCCGGCTGGGCTGGTAGCGCCGCAGAATGTCCCGCATCCCCGACGACTCGAACTGGAAGATCCCGCTGGTGAACGCCTTGGTGAAGATCTCGTACGTCTTCGCGTCGTTCAGCGGGATCTCCTCCAGCGCCAGCTTCACCCCGCGGTGCTTCTCGATCAGCTCGACCGCGTCGTGGATCAGCGTCAGCGTGGTCAGCCCCAGGAAATCCATCTTGAGAAGCGAGAGCTTCTCCAGGCCGGACATGTCGTACTGGGTGACGATTTCGTCCTTGTTCGTGCGGTAGAGCGGCACCAGCTCCTTGAGCGGCTGCGGCGCGATCACCACCCCCGCCGCGTGCACCCCGGCGTTGCGCGCCATCCCTTCCAGCCGCCGCGCCACTTCGAGCACCTCGCCCACGCGCGGGTCCTTCTGGCTGGCCTGCGCGAACCCCGGCTCCATCTTGATGGCGTCCGCCAACGAGATGTTCAGCACGTTCGGAACCATCTTGGTGATGCGGTCCACGTCGGCGAAGCTCATGTCCAGCACCCGGCCCACGTCCTTGATCGCCGCCCGCGCCCCCAGCGTCCCGATGGTGATGATCTGCGCCACCTGCTCGCGCCCGTACTTCTCGGTGACGTACCGGATCACTTCCCCCCGCCGCCGCGTGCAGAAGTCGATGTCGATATCCGGCAGGCTGACGCGTTCCGGATTCAGGAAGCGCTCGAACAGCAGCCCGTACTCCAGCGGATCGATGTCCGTGATGCCCATGGCGTAGCTGACCAGGCTCCCGGCCGCCGAGCCGCGTCCCGGCCCCACCGGGATTCCGCAGGACCTGGCGAAGCGGATGAAGTCCCACACGATCAGGAAGTACCCCGAGAACTTCATCTGCTGGATCATGCGAATCTCCCGATCCAGCCGCTCGGCGTATTCCGCGGGGTGGTGTTTCAGCCGGCCGGCCGCGCTCAGCGCCTCGATCCGCGCCCGCCGCCGCTCGTATCCCTGGCGCGCGACGTACTCGAAGTAGGAGTCGGTCGAGTGGCCCTCGGGCACCTCGAAGCGCGGGAACGGCTCCTTGACCTGCTCGAGCTGCACCCGGCAGCGCTGGGCGATCTCCCAGGTGCGGTCCAGCGCCTCCTCCAGTTCGCCGAACAGCGCCAGCATCTCCGCGCGCGGCTTCAGGTAGAACTCCGGCGTGGGCCACCTCATCCGCGACGGGTCGCTCATGGTCTTGCCCGTCTGAATGCACAGCATGACTTCGTGCGAGCGCGCGTCCTCGCGGCGCAGGTAGTGGGAGTCGTTGGTGGCCACCAGCGGGATGCCGGTGTCGCGCGCCAGCCGCACCATCAGCGGCACCGCGCGCTGGTCCTGCTCCATGCCGTGGTTCTGAAGCTCCAGGAAGAAGTTGCTCCGGCCGAACAGGTCGGCGTAGCTGTAGGCCAGCCGGCGCGCGTCCTCGTAGTGGTCCGCCAGCAGCGTCTCGTTGATGTCCCCGCGCAGGCATCCCGACAGCGCGATCAGCCCTTTGGAGTGCCGCGACAGCAGCTCCTTGTCGATCCGCGGCTTGTAATAGAACCCCTCCAGGAATGCCGTCGACACCAGGTCGATCAGGTTGCGGTAGCCTTCCTGGCTCTCGCACAGCAGCACCAAGTGGTTGTACCGGTCCGTGTCCGAGCGGCTCTTGTGTCCCTGCTGCGAGACGTACACCTCGCAGCCGATGATCGGCTGCACCCCCTTCTCCCGCGCCGCGTCATAGAAGTGCACCGCGCCGAACAGGTTCCCATGGTCGGTCAGCGCGACCGCCGGCATCCCCTGCTCGGCCACCGCATTCACCAGTTGGTTGACCCCGCACGCGCCATCCAGCAGCGAGTAGTCCGAGTGGCAGTGCAGGTGAACAAAAGGGGTATCGCCCATTTCGCGGTTAAACCGTATGGTAGCACCGCCGGCAATTGCCGCTGTGGCGCGCGCTCTCAGCGTGCCGGGGCGCCCTCTGGGCCCGCCACTCATAGCGACGCCAGGCTTCCCTCCGTCTGCATGCACATGCATGTACAATGATCCCGTGAGGACCACCATCGAACTCAGCCCCCAACACCGGGCCAAACTACTCGAGTTGGCGGCGCACAGGGGTGAAAGAGGAGTCTAGTCGGTGGTCGCCGAGGCCATCGAAGCCTATTTGGGCGACAGGACCGCCAAGGATCGGTTGCGCAAGCGTGCCCTGGCCTTGCGCGGCACGCTGCCCGAGGCGGAAGCCGAGAGCCTCCGGCGCCACGTGGCGGCACTGCGCGGGTCTCCAAACTCCGTCTCGCCGATCTGAGCGCACGCGCGACATGAAGGTGGAGAATCAGGCCGCCCGCAACCGGGAATTCGCCGGTTTCCACGATGGGGCGTTTTTCGTCAGGTTGACTGCGCCCTGCCCAACTTCCGGTTGACCCGGACACAACTTCACTTCGCGAAAGGTGGTGTTTCCGATGTCGATGACGTGCTCAGCGATGCCTCCCGTTGTCCCTGGTCTTGACAGATACGTGGTACGTGACGGCATCCCAGGCGTTATGAATGCCGATGAAGAGCAGCAGCAGCACCGCCGCTCCGACGCCTCATGTCCGGCACGCGCGAAGAGTGTCCCGAGCTTGCCGCCCATCAGCCCCGAGCCCAGAATACCAACTCGCATGTTGCCCTCCCTCAATTTGGGTGTCTACCCCAGTAACGGGAAGCGTGGTGTGATCAGCGCATCTTGCCTCACTGGTGATGCGAGGAAGAACGGCCAGGAATGCGAAAGTGCTCATTCATCGTCTTACTCAGATTTGAGAGAAGCCATATCAATGGAGAAGCGGTACTTCACATCGGCCTTGAGCAGTCTCTCGTAGGCTTCGTTGACCTTCTGGATAGGGATGACTTCGACATCGGCGGTGATGTTATGTGCGCCGCAAAAGTCGAGCATTTCCTGGGTCTCGGGGATACCGCCGATGGGCGAGCCGGACAGGCTGCGGCGTCCGAACAGAAGGCCGAAGGCAGCGACGGCGAGAGGCTTCTCGGGCGCGCCGACGAGGGTGATGTTGCCGTCGCGCCGCAGGAGTTGAATGTAGGCGTTGATGTCGTGATCGGCGGAGACGGCGTCGAGGATGAAGTCGAAGCTGCCGGCGTGCTTTTTCATCTCGTCGGCATTGCGGGAGACGACAACTTCATCGGCCCCGAGCCGGAGCGCGTCCTCCTTCTTCTTGGGTGAGGTCGTGAAGACAACCACGTGGGCTCCGAGCGCATGAGCAAACTTCACGCCCATGTGGCCCAGTCCGCCGAGACCCGCCACGCCGGCTTTCTTGCCTTTGGTGACGCCCCAGTGGCGCATGGGTGAGTATGTTGTGATTCCGGCGCAGAGGAGAGGCGCGGCTCCGGCGAGATCCAGGTTGGATGGGACCTGCAGAACAAAGCGCTCATCGACGACTACTCTCTCGGAATAGCCACCGTAGGTGACGCCTCCGAGGTGTTTGTCTGGGGCATTGTAGGTGAGGGTGACGTTCGGGCAGAACTGCTCGAGGCCAGCCTGGCACTCGGGGCAGGTGCCATCGGAATCGACCATGCAGCCGACCGCGGCAAGGTCGCCGGGCTTGAACTTTGCGACTGCGGAGCCAACCTTGCTGACACGACCGACGATCTCATGGCCTGGCACGCAGGGGTAGACCGTCGGCATGACGTTCTTCCACTCATCACGGACTTGGTGGAGATCCGAGTGGCAGATACCGCAGAATAGGATCTCGATTTGTATGTCATGTTCGTTTGGATCTCGACGCGCGACCGTCGTGGAGGCAAGCGGCGATGTCGCACTGCGAGCGGAGTAAGCCTTCGCCTTGTACATGGATTGATGCTCCTGTTGGTTGTCTTTCGGCCCTTGATCAGGCCTGGTATTGTTCGTCGCTGACCTGTTCCATCCAGTCGGCCGTCTTGCCGTCAAGGTGCTCCTGAATGGCGATATGGGTCATCGCCGTGGTTGCCGTGGCGCCGTGCCAATGCTTCTCGCCCGGCGCGAACCAGATCACGTCACCCGGCCGGGTTTCCTCCACCGGCCCGCCCCAACGCTGTGCCCAGCCGCACCCGGCCGTCACGATCAGGTTTTGGCCCAGCGGGTGGGTGTGCCACGCCGTCCGGGCGCCTGGCTCGAAGGTGACACTGACACCGAGAACACGCGCCGGAGCGGGCGGGTTGAACAGCGGGTCAACCCGCACCGGGCCGGTAAAATACTCTGCCGGTCCTTTGCCCGAAGGCTGTGAGCCGCTTCTTTTGATATCCATTTCAGAATTCCTTCACTTGGTGGTCGTTCAGCGACCGGTCATCTGCTCCAGCTTTTCGGGGTACCGAGCGCCTTGCACCGTGATCTTTGAGGCGGCGTTCTCGATGTCACGGAGATCGTCGGGCGTGAGTTCGACTGAGACTGCTCCGATGTTCTCGTCCAAGCGATGCAGCTTTGTGGTGCCTGGGATCGGTACAATCCACGGCTTCTGGGCCAGCAGCCAGGCGAGCGCGATCTGAGCAGGTGTCGCCTTCTTCCGTTCCCCGATGCTGGCGAGCAGATTAATTAGGGCCTGATTCGCCTTGAGAGCCTCCGGCGTGAAGCGAGGCAGGGTGCTGCGAAAGTCGGAGCTGTCGAACCTCGCATTTTCGTCGATCTTGCCCGTGAGGAAGCCCTTGCCCAGGGGGCTGTACGGGACAAGGCCGATTCCGAGTTCCTCAAGGGTCGGTATGACTTCCTTCTCCGGAGTCCTCGTCCACAGCGAATATTCGCTCTGGAGAGCAGTGACCGGCTGGACTGCGTGTGCGCGACGGATCGTTTGCACTCCTGCTTCGGAAAGGCCGAAGTGCTTGACCTTGCCTTCCTGAATCAGGTCCTTCACCGCTCCAGCTACGTCATCGATAGGCACGTTCGGGTCAACCCGATGCTGATAGAGCAAGTCGATGACATCAACCTTGAGCCGTTTGAGCGAGCCCTCGGCGGCTTGCTTGATGTGCTCTGGCCTACTGTTCAGGCCCGGCGCACCCTTCATCCCGCGGGGATCGAAATTAGGACTGAGGTCGAACCCGAATTTGGTGGCGATCACCACACGGTCACGGAAGGGAGCGAGAGCTTCGCCCACCAGCTCTTCGTTCAAGAACGGGCCGTAGACCTCGGCAGTGTCGAAGAATGTGATGCCGCGTTCCACGGCTGCCCGGAGGAGAGAGGTCATCTCCTGCTTGTCTTTGGGCGGACCGTAAGAAAAGCTCATTCCCATGCAGCCGAGCCCGAGAGCCGATACTTCCAGGCCGCTATTTCCAAGTTTGCGCTTCTGCATTGTTTCTCCTTAGGAACCGTTCTCTCATCTCCAGGTTAGAGTCGAGCGCCCTGGAAGCGGTATCCTGATCCTTCCGATTTATTGCCTATTCCTCTTGCGCTGTTGACCCACGCACAGAGCCAGCAGCTATCCTAGCAGCCCGTGGATAAACTCGCGTTTTGGCGGTGCCACCAACGGCACCGATTTCGCGTGCGAGCAGGCCGAACCAGCGGACCACGCGGTCTGATCACCGGCAGGGCCGTTTCTGCGG
>JBEKWU010000067.1:0-27702 GCA_049512775.1 Bryobacteraceae bacterium | reverse complement strand
TGAACCTGCTCCACCGCTCGGGTCCGGATCTCTTCCAGCGCCTTGTGATCCAAAGACCGGCCATCTCGTCGGGTCATACCCCATTATACTCGATGTCTACCTACTTATGGCCGGATTAATATACGCCCGCCGCTCCTGCAGACCGCGTTCCACCCGCGCACAGGCCGCGGATCTGGACGGCGACGGCTGGTTGGACCTCATCTTCGGCAACCAGATGGAATCCGAGAGCCAGTTTAGCTCGATCCTTATCTACTGGGGCGAGGCAGAGGCCTTCTCGCTGCGCCGGCATGCCAGGCTGCCGACCTGGGGCGGGTACGGTATCTGCGTGGCGGACTACAACCGCGACGGGTGCCTGGACATCGCCGTGCCGAGCTATAAGGGCTTCGCACCCGCACCACCGAGTCGCGCGTGTTCGGGTAGCCCGCGCGGTTTCGGCGACACCAACTACACCGCTCTGCAGACCGATTCTGGCGCCAAGTGCATGGCCGCCGACTTCAATCGCGACGGCTGGACCGACCTGCTCATCCTGTGCCACCGGCACGACGCGAATTCCCACGCACCCGCTCATCCCGCGGACGACGCCACGAACTCGTTTCTCTACTGGAGCGGCTCGGAAGGATTCCAACGAAAACCCTATCTGATTCCGACAGTGGGCACGCACTACAACAACTCCGTGGACTGCGGCAACACCTACGATCGCAAGCTGCGCTCGGGCCACACTTCCACGGCTTTCGAGTTCGGCAACCGGCCGCCGCGCACGATTCACTGGCAGGCGAAAGCGCCTTTCCACAGCTTCGTGCGGTTCCAGGTGCGAACCAATCCGGCGGCCCGAAGAGCTGGTTGCCGCTCCCTGGCGTGGGCCGAACGGACCGGGCGGGTACACGCGCCCCGGGGCAGGAGATCGGCGAGTTGGGCACCAACGATTGCTGGATGCAGCACCGGTTCGAACTGGGCTTTGACGAGGGCACTGCCAACCCGGAGGTCACCGCGGTGGAGTTTCGGGCGCGCTGAGCGGCGTGCCTGCCCAGTTGTCCATTTCGATTTTCCATTCCGCGGGGATCGGCATGCGCAGTGCGTCCAGCGCGTTTGTGATGTGAGCGGGGCAGCGGGCGCCCACTAGCACGCAGTCCACGTTCGGGTTCTGCAAAGCCCAGCTCATGGCCAGCCGCACCATGGGCACGCCGGTGAGCGCGGCTTTGTGCCGCAGACGCTCCACCACCTGAAAGTGCCCAGGTTTGAAATAGATTCCTGCGTGGCCGGGCTTGATATCGAAGCGTGACCCGGCGGGAATGCTCGCGGGATCGGACGCATATTTCCCGCTGAGGAAGCCCGCGCCCAGGGGGCTGTAACTGACCACCCCGATATCTTGCGCGCGTGCCAGCGGCAAAAGTTCGCTCTCGATTTCCCGCTCCACCAGGTTGTAGATTGGCTGAATCACCCGCAGGCGCGTGAACCCATGTGTTTCGCTGATGAGAAGGGCCGTGGTGAGCTGTGCCGCGCTGAAGTTGCTGCATCCCGCAAAGCGAGTCCTGCCCTCCTCGACCGCCTGTGTCAGGCCCTCCAGCGTTTCCTCCATGGGAACCGAGGCATCGAACGAATGCAGCATGTAGATATCGACCTGGTCCAGACCGAGCCGTTCCAGGCTGCGGTTCAGGGCTTCCCGGAGATGCGGTTTCGTGAAATCGCGCGTGATCTTGGTCTCCACCGTGATCCGTTGCCGCATGGCGCGCGAGCACAGCCAGCGCCCGACAATCCGATCGGAAGCCCCGTCTCCATAGGATTCCGCGGTGTCAAAGAGTGTAATGCCGTTCTCCACGGCGTAGTCCATGATGGCGAAGGCGGCGTCGTGGTCGATCTCGCGCCCGAAAGTCACGCATCCCAGCCCGATCCTGCCGGTCTGGATGCCGGTTCCGCCCAGCCGCGAATCAGGTGTGGAGGTTGTGCTCATCAGTGTGCCGATTCTGCTGTGTACGCAGAACGATAGCCAGGTTGCGTTCCGCCTCGGGGTAGCCGGGTTGCAGCCGCAGCGCCTCGCGGTAATGCGCCACGGCTTTACTGTACCGAGCCCTCGAGACCAGCGCGTTGGCGAAGTTGTCGTGGACATCGGCCGCCTTCGGCTTGAGCTCGAGCGCACGCTCGAAATGGGCCAGGGCCTGGCCGAGATCGCCCTGCCGGGCCAGGGCGATCCCGAGATTGCTGTGCGCCGCGGGCAGATCCGGTTTCAGCCGAGCGGCTCCCGCGAAGTGCGGGATCGCGTCCGCAATGCTCCCGCTCCGGGGCAGCGCGAGCCCGAGGTTCAGGTGCGCATCGGCAAACAGGGGCTCGAGGCACCGCGCCTGCCGGAAATGGGCGATCGCGTCGTCAACCCGGCCGGCGTGGAGCAGGGCGTCCCCCAGGTTGTTACGGGTGTAGGCGTGATCGGGCCTGATCCGGCAGGCCTCCTCGTAGTAGGGGAGAGCAGCGCTCCACTGCTCCTCTCGGGCCAGCGCCGAACCCATGTTGGACTGGACATTCGCATTCTGCGGGTTGGTGCGCAGCCACTGCGCGCTGAAGGCGACATCGTCATGGAATGTGCTCGGGCGCTGGAAAGTCAGGACCGTGCACACGGCGAGGGCGGCAGCACCCGCCGCCGCGGGCCAGCGGTGCCCGGAGCCCGCCAGCATGGCGGCCATACTGAGCACGGCCAAAGAAGCCAGGAACACATACCTCTCGTCGAACGCGCCCAGCCTGCGCCGGACCGCAATTGCGGCAAGAAGGCCTGCCGACGCGAGCGCGATCAGAAATCGCGGCCACACGAGAACCACACCTCCCTTGGCGGTTAGTACACGAGGCCGGCATAGGGCGCCACGACCGTCTGCAGTGCGTAAGCTGCAGCCCACAGTGGTCCGGTGAGGCTGCCCCAGCCGTATTCGCCTCCGCCGAAGAGCTGATGGCGGTTCGAGAAGTAAGCGGCCGTCACCGCAAGCAGCGGGACAGAGCGCGCCACGGTCCGGCGGCCCTGCGGCGTCAGCTTCAGGACACCCGCAAGAAGGAAAAGCAGCGGCACTACGACGGCGAGTTCCTTGCTGAACAGTGCCGCCGCAAAGCTGAGGCAGGTGAGAATGCTCAACCGGCGGCCCTCGCGAAGCCAGGCGTAAACCAAGGCGATGATGCGTACCGGCAATGTCTCGCGTCCCGAGGAGATGGGGTACACATACGACGACGCCGCGGGGTGCAGGGCGAAGATCACTGCCGCAGGAAGCGCCCGTCGGGCGTCGATGCCGAATGCTGGCAGTCGCAGCAGCGGCATGCGCGAGGACGGCAGCGATACCCATGAGCAGGGCGTTGAACGGGTGAAACGGCCCGGCATTGTCGCCATGCCACGCTCTCTGCAGCAGCAGCGTCGTGCGCGTCACCGGCCGGTAATACGGCAGGTTGCGGAAGTGCCGCTCTTGAAATACCTGTGACAGGTCCGCCCGGGAGCGGATGCCCGGCTGCAAGAGGATTGCTTTGCTGTCGTCGTAAATGAAACCGTTGCGGACTGACGGCGCATAAAGGGCGAACACCTCGACGAACCGCGGCAGGGGACCGGAGATGCCTGCCAGTTTCTGCGAGATCGGCATCGATGCACCAGAATACAACGGCAATTCCGGCCCGGGCGTTCCATCGGATGGAACACCGGGGTGCGTTTCGTTGAGACTCACCCGCCGGCGGTATACATCTGTACTGAAGGACGAGTCTTCGCATGGCGCTGCAAAGTCGCGCCGCGTTTCTTGTTTTGCTGCTCCTGGCGGTGTCTGCCGCCGGATTTGCACAGGTGGGCACCGTGATCGCGGTAGGCAGGGTTACCGATCCGGCAGAAGCGGTCATTGTAGATGCTGAAGGGGCAGGCCGGAGCAGGCCCAAAGCCCGGCGACCCCGCGGTGCTGCGCATCACACTGAAGAACGCGCACCTGTTCGCGCTGTGGTGCTCCTGAGGTCTCACGCCACGCGTTGCGTTTGCCCCGATTCCGCTGCGCGATAGCACGCGAACACGGTGTTCAGCGCGGCGAGGCTTTCGTCACTGCTCAAGGGCGGCGGCTGCAAGCCCGCGCAGGCCCGTACGACGGCCCGCACAAACTCCGTGTATACGGAACCCGAAGGCTGCAAGCGCGAGTCGAACCGGTGCACCTGCCCGCCGGCGTACCACTGCAGGGGCACGTCCGTGTGCTTTCGGACCAGCAGCCAACCTTGCGAGCCCCACACTTGCAACTCCGAATCGTAGCCCTTGTCCAGGTAATAGCCGGAGGTCAGCGTACCCAATGCCCCGTTGGCGAACCGCATGGTTACGGCAGCGCTGTCTTCGACGTCGAGCGGTTGCCCGCCCACATTGGCCGTAAAAGCCGCGACCGATTGCACCGGCGATCCCGTGACGAACGCCGCCAGGTCCAGCCAGTGGATGCCGAGCCAGATCAGGTGACCCCCGGCGGCAAGCGCCTTCTGCGCTCTCCAGCTTCTCTGGTACGCGGGCGCCGCAAGCCGCGTCTGGTCGGCCACGAGGTGCACTTCCACCCCATACACCTTGCCGATTTTGCCCTCACGCACCACCTGGCGCGCTTCCAGCATCACGGGGTCCACGCGGTTTGCCAGGGCCAGCAAGAGAAACCGCCCGCGAGCGCCAGCCTTAGCCGAAAGCCGCTCGAAATCCTGAATACGCACGCATGCCGGTTTCTCGGCCAGCACGTGGCACCCCGCGTCGAGGGCCGCCTCGATCAAAGGCGGCGAAGTCGCGCCTGCCATGCTGACGGCGGCGAGCAGCGGCTTCTCCCTGGCGAGCATGGCGCGCGCGTCTCTGTACGAAGCCGAAAGCTTGTTCCCCAGCAGCCTGCGTGCCAGGGGCTCCGAGTCGCCGCTGGGATCGCACACCGCAACCGAAGCGACCTCCTCCGCCGCGGCCAGCGCCCCGAAATAGAAATCGAGGTGCACCCCGCCGGCTTCCGTGATCATCGCGGCGCGCACCGGCTCAGCCCCTCGGCCCAGAGCCGACAGCGCCAGCCCGGCGCTCAGCGCTTTCGCTACCGATCTGCGATTCATCGGACTCCTCCTCCTCCATGAAGCGTATCAGTTTGCCCAGCACGTGCTCGAAGGCGGCCTTTTGCGCCTCGAACGCCACGCCGCCGATATTCGTGCCCCGCCGGACGTCAAAGGAAGGCTTTTCCCAGCGCACACCGTAGCGCGAGGTGGCGTGCAGCGTGGCGTCGCCCCCCATGTACCAGATCTTGAAGAGGCGGGCATCGGGGTCATAGAACACGCCGTTGCTGAACGGCATCGCCTTGCCCGCGCCGTCGGAAAACTCCCACGGCCGGTCGGCCTTGAGCACGGGACTTCCGCGGTAGTACCGCACGCGGTGGAAGGTGCGCCGCAGCGCGGTCTCCTGGACCAGGAAATCGTCAATGAACAGCCGGCCCCCGGTATCGATAGGGATGACCGCGGGCGGGTTCAGGAGGTAGTCCGGTGTGGGGAAGCGGGTCATTGCTGAACTTTACGTCGCGCGGAGGCCAAACCTCCGGGAGCCGGGTGCCATTGTAGAGCGTTTCTCCCCGCGCGGCCCAAAGGCGCGGCGCCAGCAGCGCGAGAGGAATCAGATCGCGGCGCCTGATCAACGGAGAACGGGGAGCCATGGTCACCCCTTGTGTACCGCCGCGGCGGGTGCCAGTCAACGCCGCGTTCCAAATGGCGGAACGCATGTTCCCGCGCGAATTTTGGTATAGTCGCTATCGGTATAGTCGGTATAGGATGATAGCCAATAAGGTCTGCAATATGGCTACAGCAATGAAAGCTTTGGCCTGGTGCCACGGGATTCAGTCAGTTTCCAAGGCCTTGGATCTGCTCTGCTGCTTCTCCCCGGATCATCCCGAATGGGGCGTCACCGAAATCGCCGTGCATCTCGGGCTCTGCAAGAGCGCGGCGCATCGGATTCTCGTCACCTGTGAGGAATACCATTTCGTGGTGCGCACTCCGTCGCACCGGTACCGGCTGGGGACCCGCGTGCTGGAGTTGGGCAACGTCTACCGGTTCGACCGGCGCATGCTCTGGAAGGCGGAGCCGCTCTTGCGGCAGCTGGCGGACCAGACGGGATCGGTAGCGCACATTGCCGAACTGGATAGCCGCGATGTCCTCGAGCTGTTGCGCAGTGCCGGGCCTGGCGCGGTGGTCTTCACGCCTTCGCCGCGCCTGCGCGGGCCGGCCCACGCGACTGCCATGGGCAAGATTCTGCTCGCGTTCGCCGAGGAAGAAGCATTTTCGCATTTCGTGGGACCGTATCGCACTTTCCCGCGGTTTACACCGCGGACCATCGTCACGCCGGAGGCTCTCAAGAAGGAACTGGAACTGGTCGCATCGCAGGGTTATGCCATCTCCGACCAGGAGACTGTGCTGGGATGCCGCTGCGTGGCGGTGCCGATTCGCAGCCGCAGGCGCAATGTGGTGGCGGCCCTGAGCGTGTCCAATACTGCGGAGAAGTTCTCGGATGGCGAAATCCCGATGCTGCTGGCCCGGCTGTTTGCCTCGGCCAAAGCGATAGGCCGCGAGATCCTGGATTGAAGCGCAGGCCGCCACCGGGCGAAACATCACGACACAACGGATTCCTTCAGTGAATACAGCAAACCTCTATACGCAGTACCGGCGCTTTCTGACCGAAGGCGTGATTCCGTTCTGGACGCAGCATGGCGTGGACAAGGAATACGGCGGCGTGCTTTCCTGCATGCAGGAAGACGGCACTCCGATCAGCACCGACAAATATACGTGGTCGCAGGCGCGTTTCGTCTGGACGCTGTCCGCGCTGTACAACCGCATCGAGCCGCGGCCCGAGTACCTTGCCCTCGCGCGCAAGACCATCGAGTTCCTGCTGGCCCGCGCTCGCGACGAGCAGGGGCGGTTCGTCTACCGCACCACCCGCGAGGGCCGCATCCTGGAAGGCGCAACCAGCATCTATGCCGACTGTTTCGTCGTCTATGGCTTGAGCGAGTACTGTCGCGCCGTGCGGGACGAGGAACTGCTGGCCGCCGCGCGCCAGATCTTCAACCGGGTTTGCCGCCGGGTGGACGAACCGGACTTCCACGAAACCGCGCCCTACCCGCTGCCGCCCGGCCGCCGGCTGCACGCGGTTCCCATGACCCTGACGGAAGTGGCCAACGAGCTCGCCGTTACTACCGGAGATCCAGCCATCGAGGCGGCCGCCGACGAGTACGCCGCGCGCGTGATGAATCATTTCGTGCGCCCGCGGCGCAGGCTGCTCGTGGAGTTCCTGGACCGCGACTATCAGGAACTGCCCGGGCCCGAGGGCACCTACGTGATGCCGGGCCACGCCATCGAGTCCATGTGGTTCATGCTGCACCTGGCGCGGCGCAGAGACAACCCGGAAATGGAGCGCCGCGCGGCCGAAGTCATCCGCTGGCACCTGGAAGCGGGCTGGGACCCCGAATACGGCGGTATCTTTCTGGGAATCGACGCCGAAGGAAACGCGCCATACCTGCCCAACGCGGAGAAGAAGCTGTGGTGGCCGCACACGGAAGCGCTCTACGCGCTGCTGCTGGCGCACCAGTTAACCGGCGAGCGGTGGTGCGAGGAGTGGTACGACCGCGTGCACGAATGGAGTTTCGCCCATTTCGCCATGCCCGGTGCCGGTGAGTGGTGCCAGCGCCTCGACCGGCGCGGGTGCCCCACGACGGAGCAGGTGGCGCTGCCGGTGAAGGACCCGTTCCACCTGCCCCGTGCGGTGATTCTGATCCTTCAGTTGCTCGCGGCACAGAATTCGCCGCGCGCGGCCCTAAGAGCTTGTTATATAACGACGCCTCGTGCACACCGCAGCGTGGTTTAGTACGCCTGTGTCTGTCTTTGATCCCTGAAAACCTCCTGTTTTGCAGGCGCGGCGACCAGGGCTTGGTCCTCCGCTGCGCCAACCGCTGATTCCCTGAACGCTTCAGACTTCCTCCATAAAGAAGTAGCTGATCATGTGACAGATGATCATGTGGGTATCTTCGATCCGGCCCATGTGCGGCTCGGGAACCTCAAGGTTGAGCTGCGCCAGGGGACCGAGCCTCCCCCCGTCACGCCCGCTCATCGCCAGGGTGCGGCAGCCGATGGCATTGGCGTACTCGATGGCTTCCAGCATGTTGGGCGAATTCCCGGATCCGCTGATGCCCATAACCAGATCGCCCGGCTGGGCGAAATTCTTTAACTGCTCGACGAACACGCACTGGTAGCCCACGTCGTTGGAGTAAGCGCTGATGGTGGGCAGCGACTCGGTCAGCGCCAGGATGCGGAACCGCACCGGGCGATTGTAGCTGGCGCCCTTGGCCATGTCGGTGACGAAATGCGAGGCCGTGGCCGCGCTGCCCCGGTTGCCGCAGACGAAGATCTGTCGGTTGTCGGCGCGCATCTCCTTGAACCACTGGATCGCCTGCTCGACCCGGTTCAGGTCGACGCCCTCCAGCGTCTTCAATAACTCCCTTTTGTACTGCTCCGCAAAGCTCATAACCCTCCCATAACAAGCCACACGTTACAAACCACAAGCCCACGCCAGCGCTCCGTACAGCACGCTGTCGTCGGTCGGCTTCCAGCACTTCTTCCGGCGAAGCCCGCTCCGTCCCTTTCTTCATAATGGTGACGGAAGCCATCAGGCTGCCGAAGCCCGCGGCCTGGACGGGCGAGTCGCTGACCGCCAGGGCCAGGGCGGCGTCCGCCGAAAAGCTGTCGCCCGCCCCGCAGATGTCTACCGGGTTGGCCACCGGCCGCGTAGGCACGCGCTTTTCTGTCCCATCTTCGATGACCAGCACGCCTTCGGCGCCCTGCGTGATGATCAGCACCCGGCTGCGGACATGCCGCCGCAGCCGCTTGTAATCCATCTCCCCGTACAGGCGCCGGCACGCCGTCTCGGCTTCCTGACGGTTCGGCTTGAGGATCACGTTGCGAAACAGCCTCGGCTCGCTTGCGGGAATCGGCCCAGAAGATCCTTCTCCGGGTAGCGCTCGGCCAGTTCGGCCGCCAATCCCCGCACCGCTGGGGTGATGACGCCGCCGCAATCGGTCTCGGCTGGGTCGGCCAACCGAGCTGCTTCCGCGGTCCAGTCGTTCAGCTCGCCGGTCTCTTTCCACAAGCCGAACTCGCCGGTGCGGATGTAGCGGGCGACGTTCTTTCGGTGATACCTGCGATTCGGGCCAGCTCGTAGTTGTGAATCGCCCCCGCGCCGTTCAGCGCCAAGTGGTCCAGCCAGCTCCGCTCCATCGGGTCGATGATGTGGCGGTTGACCCCCGCGCGCAGCACCTGCGCTCTCATCACGATGCGCCGCCGGGCCGCCACGCTGCGCGCCGCCACCTCGGGAAGCTGCGGGTGCGAGTAGGGCGGTGCCGAGTCCTCCGGCGCCAGCCAGTGATCGAGGCCCAGATCGTTGGCGCGTTCCGCCAGCGGCTTGATCTGTGGGCGCGCCCGGTCAAACAACTCGTACTTGGACTTCATCGTGTGAACAGCTAGGTGAAAACAATCCGTCGAGCCGCCACGATGGTCTCGACGGACTTCCTCGCTTCCGCGATCGTGCACGTGATCGGCTTGTCCTCGGCAACGGCTTCAAGAAACTCCCGGTCTTCGGCGCGGAACATGTCGTCCCTGTTAGTCACGAGTTCCTCCTGTTGCCAGGATCCACTGGCCGCTTCGTAGACCGAGACGGTGCACCGGTCCCAGCGCGCGAACTCCACGATAGCGACGCCGTCGGTGCCAATCAACTCGATTTGCCGTCGCCGCGGCCTCTGGAAGAAGTCCAGGTGCACGCTTGCAACGCAGCGGTTCTCGAAACCGATCAACATTTCAACCAGATCGGGCGCTTCGATTGCGAGATCGCTATAGGAACCGCTGACGCAGTGCACCTCCCGGACCGTTTGCCCGGCGAACCAGATGGCTAGGTCAACCTCGTGTGTGAGATCAAATGCGCCACTGTATCGGGAGGTGAAGAGGTTGCGGTAGTCAGGACGGACCGATGGCAGGTGCTCGCCCATCATCGCCCGAATCGAGACTAGTCGGCCCACGCGGCCCGAATCAAGGCAGCGTTTGACCTTGAACAGTCCTTCGTGGTAGCGGAAGCAGAGAGCGACCATGACCTTCTTCCCGCTTTCGGCAGCTAGGGCAGCCAACTCATCGATCCCGTCAGTTGCATCCGACAGCGGCTTCTCGCAGAGGACGTGGGCGCCGGCCTTAACGGCCTCCACAGCCATTGGAATATGCAGCTTGGGTGGTGTGCAGATGAGTACCACCTCAGGGTGATCTCTCAGGCTTTCCGTGTACGAGCCGTACATCCTGACCGTGGGGACTTCACTGGAAAGTGACGCTCGCTGTTCCGAAACGAGATCGCACGCACGCAGGTCAGCCACGCCGAGACCCGCCAGCACCCGCGCGTGGCGCTTGCCGATGCTCCCGCAACCGACAATCAAGACGCTGACCTCCTGCCATTCCTTTACCATGCCGTCAGACCTCCGTCGACCGCCAGATTGATCCCGGTCACATAAGACGAGGCCTCCGATGCCAAGAAAACCACCGGACCTTTCATCTCCTTGCCATCCTGGCCCATGCGGCCCATTGGCACCCCATCGCTGTATTGGCGGGTGAATGTCTCACTATGTCCTCGCCAGAAGCCGCCGGGGCTGATGCAGTTAACGCGGATGTTGTAGCGGGCCAGGTATACAGCCATGTCCCGGGTCATGCTGATGACGCCGCCTTTGGCCGCATGGTAGTCGATGGTGGCGCCCCCCAAAGTGGTGCCGCGATAGATCCGCCGGTCCTTGCCCACCATGCCCGCAGTCGAGCCGATATTGATGATAACTCCCCCCCTAGCCGGCTTCATGACCTTGGCGACGACCTGCTTTGAACAGAGAAAGACACCCAGGAGATTGACGTCAATCGTGAACTGCCATTCCTGCACCGGACGCAGTTCCAGGGGCGCGTTCTCAGGGGTGCTGATGACGTTGCCCGCATTGTTGACGAGGATATCGATTCTGCCGAACTCGGCCAGGACGGCGCCAACCATGGCCTCGACGTGGTCCTCGTACCGTACATCGCAAGCAAAGCCAGCGACCTTGCGGCCGGCAGCCTCGGCGATGCGTTTGGCCGAGTCCCTGGCGTGGTCGAGGGTGCGACTGGTGATCGCGACACCAGCACCAGATTCGGCCAGGGCGGTGGCCATGTCATAGCCGAGATTACGCGCGCCACCCGTGACGAGGGCCACCCTGCCGGTGAGGTCGAAAAGCTCACGAATCGTTGGATTGGTCATTCACTTCCTCTCCAATGAGTGCTTCAGATGGCGACACGGCCCAGGGCTCAAGCGATCCTGGAACGCGGATTCGCAGCAGAAAAATCACCGAAAACAGCAGCACGATGGCGACCGTCTGTAACGAGCCTCCAAGGCCGATCCCCGCTTTCAGTGCTCCCGCGACTGGAGCGACCAGCCCTCCAGCCAGGCAGCCTGCAAAGTAGAAGATCCCGTATCCAGTGGCTCTTAGGTGGGGTCGCGCGATCTGACACAACACCGGCATCGCGTTGCAGTCGTAACCAGAGGGCTAGGCTGAGCACGAAGCCTTCCACTGAGACGTGGCTGACATTAAGCTCTCGGCGGCGTCCATTTTGCAATATCGATTATCGATGGCCATTCTATATCGAGAGAAGAGAGTCTGTCAAGAGGAAGGATTCAGGAGTGAAAGATTCAGGAGTCAGCGATCTCGCAAGGGCCAGTGTGGTGCGCGATAACCGCAAGGGCGGAATGGAGTTCTGTGCAATGGGGTCAGCGGGGGGGCTAGCAAAGGCGGTTTTCGTCGCGAAGACCATGCTTGCGAATCTCGCGGCGGGCTGACTAAGGCGGCGCTGGGAATAGGCGGGCGCGGCGCCAGCGCTGGGTGCCGGATTGAGAGCAGTTGGAAGTCGGGACAGCGGCACAGCGGAAAACGGCGGAAGGAGGATCTCAGCCGGAATCGAACCGGAGGGCGAGAAACCCGTAGCCGAGCTGTCGCGCCATCTCGCAGAACCTGGGGGGAGCCGTGCGGCAATGGCTGCGCACCTGGCGGTAGTAGAAGACCATCGCCAGGGTGTAGGCGAGCACCCGGATCATGGTGAGCACGACGAGGGCACGACTTTGATGCACGGAGGGCTGCTTCAGGTGGCAGTCCGTGGTGATGGTTTGGGAAGTTTGCGCGTCGATGACCCAACGGCTGCGGCCGAGTTGATGGATGAAGAAAGACGGAATCGCCCCCAGATCGACATTAGTCGCATAGAAGTTGGTGCTCACGATGGGCACCGGCTGTTTTTCTCGGATGGGCTGGCCGTCTTGCTTTCGGACGGTGACGCGATTCGCGTTTTGTACCCGAACCGTATTCACCACTCGAACGAGACGGTCTGCGACGGGCCAGTCTACTTCCGGCAGATGCCAGAGTAGCAACTCCTCTTGCGCGCTGGCGTCGCGGCAGTCCGCGGGGCGGTTCGTCAGTAGCGCGGCTTCGACCGCCAGATCCGGCTGGTTGTCCTTGAGATTGATCACCCATTCTAGGCCCAGCGATTCCAATGCTTGGACGAACGGGGTCTGCAAATACAGCGCGTCGGCGACGAGGATGTCGACAAAACAAGAAAGCCAAATGAAGCCCTCCGAAAGTTTTGCAGGAATGACGGAACCTCGAAAGAGATCACCAAATCCCGCTGGATCAGAGCGATGACCCGGAACCAGAACCTCGGCCTACGAAATCATTGATCTAACGGGCCCTTAGTTAGTCGGCCGGCATAGAACTCGTACAGCTGCGCGACGCGGAAGCCCGGATCGGAGAACATCGCAAACATCTTCGCTTCGTTCGCCGCCACCTTCGCCGCGGCTTCCAGGATGTCCTGAACCCGATCGGCCGGCACGATAACGGCGCCGTTCTCGTCGGCGTGGATGATGTCCCCCGGGTGGACGACCATGCCCGCGATCTCGACCGGCACTTGGTAGCGGTGGAAGCGAATGCGACCACGGTCGGCGGAACTGCCCCCAGCCCACACCGCCCAGGACATCTCGCGCAGCGCCGCCAGATCGCGAATGCACCCGTCACAGAGCACGCCGGCGGCGCCGGCAGCGCGCATCGCGCGCGACATCCCTTCTCCGATCATGGCGTCGCGCCCGGCTTGCTCGGATTCATCGTGGAACACGGCGATCACCGGCAGCGGGCAGCTTTCGATTTCATCGACGAACTTCAGCCACGGTTCCAGGTGGGCGAATTTGCCACCCCATTGCTCCTTCATCGTTGCAGTGACGCCAATCCCGACCACCGGCCCGGATGCTCCTGTCATCGGCCGGATCTGTGGCCCGGTGAATCGCCTGTCGGTAATCTGCAGGCTCTCCATCGCGTTGGCGATGGTCGGCGTGTCCACCGCGGCGAGCGCCTGAATTTGGTCGATCATTACGAATGTTGTGTTCATGAGTTCCTCTCCTATGCACGAAATGAAAACAGCCGCGAATCCCGCAGCAGGAACATCAGGCGGATGCGGCGGCCCTTCAGCTCGACGAGGCTCCGGCCGACCGGCCAGCGCGCCGGCGGCTCCTTGGTTTCCCACGGGCCGGGCGATACGACGTGGTGCCGGGCGCGCCGCTCTCCGCTGAACTCGGCAATCGGCTGGTTGCCTTCATCCCGGACCTCCACCGCAAGGCTCCCGCCGCCCGATCTGGGATGGGCCTCGGGATAGCGCGTGTTGGTGCAGCCGAGCGCCTTCGGCTCTTCGTACCGCTTCAGGCCCGGTGTGAGTATGTTGTTCGCGTGACCGATGGCTTCCCCCGAGATTTCCCGCACGTCGGTGTGGCTGGTCGCGAGTTCGACACAGACCGCGTGCCCTGACGCGTCCGCGATGAGCAGGCAACCGTTTTCGAACTGCCTGCCGCGGATCGCGTCCAAGACTTCACCAATGGACGCTTTCTCCAGGACCAGGCGTTGGAGAAAACTGCCGGGGATGGTCCGCCCCGGAAGCGGAGACGCAAACAACGAGTTCCCGGTGCACGAGAGCCCGTCCGATGTCAGACACATGTTCGCGATCCAGCCGGGGTAATTCAGCACCACCATGCGGCGTCCAGACGCGTATGCAATGCGCATGATGCGGAAGCGCTCGAGCGGCGCTCCCGTGTCTTTGGTCTGGCCGATCAGCACGCCGCCGTCACTCGTTTGTTTACCGCCGGCCGCAATCGCGGTGCACGCGCCGGTGTGCATCATGTCGCGGGTGGCGGCGAAAAAGGCGTAGTCGTAGGAGAGTTCCGCGCGCTCGGCCATCCCGTGAATCTCTTCCAGCACAGCGGGCATGCGTTCCCGGAACAGCCCCTCGTAACGCGAACGCACCTGCTTGAGGGCGGCTTCCAGCCCCAGGCGGCCGCGCCGCGCCAGGGCCTCGGCGGCGGGTTGCGCTTCGCCGCGGATTTCACGCGCCAGCGCACGGCCGTGTTGCAGTCCAACCTGGTACGCAGACCCGCGGAATTCGTACACCTGGTGCTCGCCGCGCCTTGCGCCCGGCAGCACCGCCAACATCGCCAGAAACTGGCGTCGGCTCACGCCCATCGCCTAACCCACCTTGGACGCCGCCAACTGTCGGTCTGGTGCCTCCGGCAGGCTGCGGCGGGTCAGTCCCTTAATCTTCTCCGGCGGTGGCGGCGCGAATGCGAAACTCGCCACATATCCCACCGCCATCGTCAGGACAGTGCCCAGAAACCCATAATAGAAATTCGAAACCCGGCCGAGATATTGGAACGTTGCCGACCCGGACCACAGCACCTGGCCCGCTGGAACCGCGATCGTCCCCAGGAACCCTAGAATGCCGCCGATGAGCACGCCCGAAGCGTTGGCCCGGTGCGAAAGCAGGCCCAGCAGAAAGATGCCCAGCAGCACTCCCGTGAAGGGAAACATCACGATATTCAGGATCTGGATGATGCTGTTCTGCTGGCCCATTGAGCGCACCCAGCAGGCTGCCGAGATGATGCCAATGCCGGTCAGCAGCAGCAGAGTGCGCGCCAACAACACCGACTCCCGGTCGCTCAGTTCCCGCCCGATGCGCGGTTTGATGAAGTTCACCTGCACCGCCGCGGTTACCGCGGTCAAGCCCGACTGCACGGCCGTCAGCACGGCGGCAGTCATCGCGATGGTCATGAGCCCGCGTCCGCCCGGCGGCAGCACATTCACCACGAAAACCGGCAAGGCGTCATCCGGAATCCTCATGAGCAGCGCGATTTCGGGGTGAATGCGGTAATAGGCGAATATAATCAACCCCAGCAGGGGATAGATCAGGCTCACCGGCTTGAGGAAGAAACCGTTGCGCCAGAGCGAGGCCTTGGCCTCGCTCTCGCTGCGTGCGGTCAGGTACTGCTGCAAAATCACCTGGTCGGCGCCCGCGCTCGAAAGCATGCCCACGAAGCCCAGCAGCAGGCCTCCCAGCAGGCTCAAGTCATCCGTGATGCCGAAAAACGCCGGCGGCCTGAAGCGGTGGGCTTCGCTGCCGATCCGTACCACCTGCCCCCAGCCTCCGCTGAGCCGCAGGCCCATCACGATCATAGTGATGAGCCCGCTGAGGAGTACGAAGAACTGCATCACGTCGGTCCAGATCACCGCCCGCATCCCGCCGATGAGCGCGAAACTCGTCGCTAGCACGCCAATCGTCAGGATGGCCCACAA
The DNA here is from genome assembly GCA_049512775.1 of Bryobacteraceae bacterium. GTDB lineage: Bacteria > Acidobacteriota > Terriglobia > Bryobacterales > Bryobacteraceae > Fen-330. Next base: position 12,034 of record JBEKWU010000067.1, on the reverse strand, counting down.
CTGGCCGTTCGGCACGCCGTTGGCGGCCGTCCAGCCGAGCATCATCGAGAGCACTAGAGACGCGGAGTACAGGATGGTGGACATCCACATCAGCCGCGAACCGAGGAAAAATGCAGTCGCGGCGGTGCGCACGGCGTGGTTGAAGCGCTTGTTCAGGTATTCGTAAGCCGAGGTGATGCGCAGGCGGAAGAACAGCACCGGATACAAAGTCACGATCAGGGGCACTGCCGCCAGAATTCCGATTGTCTGCAGCCCGATCCAGACGGTTCCGTTCGGACGGTTCACCCAGCCGGTGACGCCCAGGAATGTATTGGTGCTGAACAGCGCCATGTACATGCTGATGGCGATGGGCCAGCGGCTCATCGATCTTCCGGCGAGAAAGACATCGTCCTGGCAGTGCATCTGGCGCGAGTGGTACACAGCGATACCCATCAGCGTCAGCGAGTAGACCCCGATCGCACCCCAGTCTAGGAAACTGATACCGTTCCGCATGGTTCAGCCGTGCGCCAATATAGCATGGCCGCCGGGACGGGTCGCCTGTGTTCCGAGTGGCAGAACGGCGCTCGCCCAACGTGTGCGGTGCCCATGAGCATCGGCCACGGGTGCTTGCGGCAACGTCTCCGCGTACACACGCCACCAGTTTTCGTAGTACAACTTGTGCAGGGTTTCGCGAGAGTACCCGCGGCGCAGCAGTTCGGCGGTGAGGTGCGGCAGTTCGCCGACGTTCCGCATGTCCGGCGGCCACTGGTCAGCGTCAATGCCGTTCACGCCGCCGCCGAGGCCGACGTGATCCTGGCCCGCTACTTTGATCAGATAATCAATGACGTTGGCCAAGTCGCTGACGTGGGTCATGGGGACGCGCGGCGTCTCCGCATCCGGCGGCAGGCCGTGCTGCGTGTGCTTGTGCCTCCAGACCTCGGTGTTGAGGAACGGCTCGGCGAAATGCACGCCGATCGCGCCGCCTTTATCGGCAATCATGCGCAACGTGCGGTCGTCAAGGCCGCGGGATTGCGGCACCAGCTGGTGCTCGTCGTGTGGCTGTCCGCGACGGGCGCGGCGGAGGCGCGGATGAATTCGCGCGTGCTTGCGTGGTTGGCATGCGCGGTGTCGAGCACAATACCGCGCTCGTTCATGCGCGCGATCACCTGGCGGCCAAAGTCGGTCAGGACGGGCCCCGCTATCCCTTCTTTCGCCGAGCACCAGCGGTTGTGGTACGGCAGCGCCGGATGCCACAACCGCACGCCCAAATCGGCAAAGGGCCCACCACGCTCAGTTCGATTGTGTGGTTGTTGCCCGAAATCTGCAAAAGGACGCCGAGCGTCCTCTGGGCAGGCGGCGCTGCGGCCTGTCCGGCGATGGTGATCAGATGGGCCCGCGCGCAGGCGCGTACGGCCGAAAGCGCGTCGGCAATATTGCGCAGTTGCGTCTCGAGGGATCCAGTCGTCGGAACCGGCCAGCGCGAACGTGCGCGGCCCGGTGGCGAAATACGACCCGCAGCCCACGCCGTTACGATGGTCCGGACGGCGGCGGCGGCGAACTTCGCGAGATCACTCTGGCGCCCACCCGCAGCCTGAAACTGCTCGCGCAAAAGATTGCAGCCACCGAGGAATACCGGCAAGGACCAGTGCAGATCGATGGCTTCCGCCAGGAAATCGCGGGCGGCGGCCGTGCTTGCGGCGGCTGCTGCCGAGATCAGGAACCGGCGGCGGTTCAGGCCTGTCATGCCGTACTTCCACCCCGCGAGAACTCCCACAGCGAGGGATAGCTCTCGTCGTGCGTGAGTGTGGCGTAGTAAATGGCGCAGGCGGCCTTTTCCTGATCGTTGATGATAGGGATTTCCCTAGCGACCGAACGGTGCTGCCGATGTACAGGTGGTTGAATGACCGGACGCTCACACAATTGACGATGTACTGCGTCGCTCCCCCGCCGTGCGGCAGTAACTTGCACATGTCCACTTTCGGGGATGCACCGGGGCGGATCGGCAGGCTCGCCGCAACCGTGTCGTACACGGTGTGCCGCTTCACCACGGGGAAACCATCGTCGGGGTCGATCTCCCAGCAGTACATCGAGTCCCGGTCCTTATGCTGCGGCAACACGGTCGCATCGCCGGTAAATACGCGCAGCACGCCGTCCGCGCCGCAATACGCGCAGATGGGAGAGTTGGCAACCGGACTGGGCGGGCTAACGGTCCGCGAAGTCTTGTGGAACGGGTCCTCGGTGGCAACCCAGGCGGTGGCTTTGCGCTGGGCCGCGATGAGCCACCGGTCTCCGTCACGGACCAGGATGTCGTAGGTTTCGTAACGCCAGTGATTCAGGTCGCCGCGGGCCGGACCCCCTCCCACGCGCTCGCCGTTCGCAAAGAGCTGGTAGCGGTTATCCGCGGTTATGCGGATGGTGAAGGAGTCGGGCTTCGAAGCGAGCTCGAAGGCGCGGCGGAAAAGGTACACGCCGTAGTCGAACGGGGGCGCACCGGGCACCGAGATCCAGCGGGCCTGCCACGGCTTGGTCAGCAGGTCCGCGTCGGCCGCCGGCAGGCCGGAAGCAAGCAGCAGGACGAGAGCGATCGGTTTGGCGGTGTCGATGGTCCGGTTGTGATCCGCACAGTACAGCAACAGGCAACTCCTGCGATAGCCGGTGAGCTTCTGCATCTTCGCGGCGTCCCGGGTCACGATGATGAAATACGTTTGCATGTTGGAAGCACTGGCGGCTCGGATGCTGGCGCCGAGGATTGCCTGGACTTCCCGGTCCGGCCCCTGCTTGTCGGAGAAGTCCCATGGATGGTCCTCGGGCTTTGAGTGGTTTTCAGAGTCTCATTGACCGGGCCTCTATCCGGTGTCTGGGAAAGGGCGGGCACGGCCAGCAGACCGCCGCTGAATTCCATACCGCGACGGATGAACCGCCGCCTGGAAGCCACCTTCCGCGCTGTGTTCATAGTTCCTCCTTGTGGGTCGCAGGACAATTCAAGCAATTCAGATACCCAACTTCTTCACTCTCCGCGCTGGCGTTCAACCCGCGGGGGGCCGGGACAGGTGTCCGTTCGCGGGAAACACGTGTTCGAAAACAAACGCAAAACCCACGCGCTCCGTGGCTGCCGGTCCTATGCGAGCCGAACGGTGGGACTGTTTCCGCAGTCGATGAGGGCTTGGCGGCCGCCGTTGAGGATCGAGAGACGGCCGGCCTCGATCACCAGATCGTTGTGGCGGCTGTTCGCGGGGGTGGCCATGATGCCGGCTTCGTCGATGGCTTTCAGCATCTGCTGGCGCCCGGCGAGCAACTCCTCGCGTTCGAGGCGAACGGCGGTGTCGAGGATGTGCTCGATCGAGCGGTAGCCGTAACCGGCGGGAACCAGCCCGTCACCGCCGAAGTCCAAATACTGGAAAAAGTCCGGGTTGGGCTCGGCGTATCCGGCATCCAGGTAGGAGTAGCGCACGCCGCGGTACTGATCGGAGTGGGAGATCAGCCCGCCGCCATCGGCTCCGGCGCAGTACATGGTGAGGCCCTGGGTGTTAGAGCCCGGCGCGGCGTCGGGGAACCCGAGCGCGTTCTGCACGTTGAGGCAGGCGCCGTTGTTCCAGATGACGCGGGCGTCGGTCCAGAGAAAGCCGTCGTTGCCGTTCGGATAGCGGTCGCGAATTCCGTACAGGCTGACCGCAACAGGCAGCAGCCCGGTAATGAAGTGGACCAGGTCGACGTAATGGCAGCCGACGTAGGTGAAGGCGTCGGAGTGCTCCGCCGTGCACCAATCCTGGAAGTTCGAGTGACGATAGCACCACTTCTCGAGCAGGCAAGCCGTGCCCAGTCGGAACTCGCCGAGGCGGCCCTCCCGGTACTGCCGGCGGGCGAGGAGACTGCGATCGTCGAATCGCTTATGGTAATCGATGCCGACCAGCAGGCCGCGCGCGCTGGCTTCCTTTTCGATCGCGGCGGCCTCGGCGGCTTTGAGCACGAGGGGCTTGACGGTGCAGACTTGCTGGCCGGCGCGGAGGGCGGTCACGATGACGTCGAAGTGGAGCTGATCCGGGACCGCGACCACGACCATGTTGCGCGGCGGCATGCGGGCGATGAGTTCGCCGAACGGCTCAAGACTGGCGCGGAAGGACTGCCCGGGGAACGCGCGGCGAAGGATCTCCGATGCGGCGAGCGAGTCGAGAGTGCGCGAGGTGCGCGCACAGACGCTAATCTCCCCGATGCGCCCGAGGCGCTGCATGTGATAGAGCGAAGGCAGGAGTTGATCGTGGGTGATCATCCCGCCACCGATGATCGTTACCTCAGGCATCACGCGACCACCTCGGCAAAAGCCTCTTCAAGGGCCGAGAGACCATCGAGAATGGCTTCTTCGGAGATGACCAGCGGCGGGCAGATCTTGATGGTGGAACCGCCGTGGCCGACCGGGCTGAACATGAGGACGCCTTTTTCGACCGAGCGGCGCACGACGTCCCAGGCGAGGTCGCCATCGGGCTCGTGCGTTCCCCGGCGAATGCAGGTGACGCCAGCGACCAGGCCCTTGCCGGCGACCAAGCCGATCGGCGGGAAACGGGATTGGAGCGCGTTCAGCTTTTCGTGGAGCAGGGCGCCTGCGTGGCGCGCATGCGCGGGCAGGTCCTCCGCGAGCAGGAGGTCGATGGAGGCCAGGGCAGCGGCGCAGCAGACGGGGTTGCCAGTATGGGTGGAGGTCATGGCGCCCGGGCCGAACAGGTCCATCACGTCGCCGCGGCCGGCGCAGGCGGCGATAGGAAGGGAACTGGAAAAACCCTTGCCGAAGCAGGTGAGGTCGGGAACGATGCCGTAGTGCTCGAAACCCCAAAGCGTGCCGGTCCGGCCGAAACCGGCCTGCACCTCATCACAGACGAGCAGGGCCTTGTGCCCGGAACACCACTGGCGAAGCGCCTGCATGTACTCGCGGGGAGCGAATGCCGCGGTGCCGCCCTGGTAGGTCTCTACGATCACCCCGGCGACGTTCCGCGGCTCGACGCCGAGCTCGAACAGGCGGCGCTCGAAACCTCCAAAGGAGGTGTCCTGGGTCCAGAAGCCGTCGGGGAAGGAGACCTGCACGAAACCAGGGTCGAGGTTGACGATCCATTCCTTCAGGCTGGGAATGCCGCCAGCCTGCTGGGCGCCAAGTGTGCGGCCGTGAAAGGCCTTGTCGTAGGAGACGATGATGTGCTTGGCGCGTCCGCCCTGGCGCACTCCGTGAGCGCGGCAGAGCTTGATTGCGCACTCGACGGCTTCTGATCCTGTAGTCAGCAGAAACACCTTGGTGAGCGGCTGTGGGAGCAGGGCAACGAGCCTCTCGACGAGGTGGGCGCGGATTTCGGTGGGGAAGCAGTAGTTCGCAAGCAGCTTGCTGTTGGCCTGGGCGACGATGGCGGAGGCGATTTCTGCGCGGCCGTGGCCGGCGTTGGCGATGAGCACGCCGCTCGACCAGTCGATCCAGCAGTTGCCGTAAGGGTCCCAGACCTGGAAGCCCTCGGCGCGATCCCAGACGACCGGGGGCTGGCCGCGCATGGCCAGGGGCTCGTAGCGGGCGAGTTTCTCGAGCAGCGGAAGCGACTCGGGCGCCGGAAACGCGGTGACGATTCGACGGAACTGTGTCTCGACTGGTGGTACGTGCCTGGGGGTCAAATCGAATTCCCTGGCCATGGTGGTCCTATTGTGGCCCAAGGCCGTTCGAGAGCGCAACAGCAGCCACCGGCCGTGAGCCGAGGCTGCGTACCAGGTCCCCAGTGTCCGGCCATGGGTATAATTTTCGGCCTGAAAGTGACGTGGACATCTCGGTTGAGTTCGACGCCGGATTCCGCCCCGGGATGCTGAGCTTGCACGAACTGGAGCAGCAATTGTCCGCTGTCTTCGGCGGCCGTAAGATCGACATGGTCAATCCTAAATACATCAACCGCCGGATCTGGGACCGCGTTCTGGGCGAAGCCGAGGTACAGTTTGCAGAAAGATGACCTAGTCCACACCGGTCACGTGCTTGACATGGCACGAGAGGCCCTCGAACTCGTTCGCGGGAAGACGCGCGACGATTTCGACCGTGAATGAGCCACTTGTCCCGGCTCACCTGAATGCCATTGGGATGCCTGCGAACGCAGTCGTCGCGCCGCGTGTCGCTCGGCAGGGAGCAGTTGTTGATGAGCACGCCCTTGTGCTGCAGGCGCGCGATGCCGCTGGCGGGCGGCCGGCGCGATTGGGCGCGCAGCAATGCGGCCGGCGCGACTGCCGCCATCATCGCTCGTCTGGTCATCATGAACCTCATTCCCTCTCAAAAATCAATCTTCGAGCCAAACTGGAGGTTGCGGGCCTCCATGGCGAGCGCGCTCCATCACGCAAGAGCCCGCACACGGATTGCCCGAAATACCACTGCCATAGTTGACTCCTCTAGTACCAGTTTGCACTCGCGGCAACCGGAAGACGCCGGCGTTCTGAACCGTGGAACGACATCACTTCACCCCGTTTGGACGCGACGCATGTTCCATGTGGCGGAACGGCGGTGCGCGCCCCGCTTGCGTGCGTGCAGAATATCCTGGTGCCATGAAATTCAACAAGTTGCGGGAAGCCTTGCGCTCGGGCAAATCGACGGTGGGGACGCACCTCGCCCGGACCAAGCCGGAGCTCGGCGGTCCTACAGTACTCCTGTGGCTCGATCCGCAACTGCCAACCGAAGAACAACTTAGACTGCGATTGAGCTTTTCGCCGTTACGACATCCACTTGTCTTGCGTTCGCCCCCCGCCTTGCGAAACCGCTGAACACGCGCCTTGACAAGCTGGATATTCTATAGTACTTTCTAAACCGTTAACGATACAGTGCCGGTGGGAGTTCAATCTGCCGCCGGTTGCGTCCGTGGCCACCGAGTGAGGTCCGGCGTCGGTCACCAGCGACGGAACGCGCTGTTGGATCGGCACGGGCGCCACTCAGCATGTCGGACTGCAAATTCTCGAGTCGGGAGGGACTATGTTTGGTCTACGAAGATCCGCTCAGTCGCTCGGAGTCTGCCTGCGCGGTACACTTGCATGTCAAGTCGTGTTGCTAGTGGGGTTCTCTCTGTTCGTTAGCCGAACGCCTTCGTTCGGTCAGACGCGCGCCGAGGTCAGTGGAACCGTCACTGACCCCAGCGGTGCAGTGATTCCCGGGGCTCAGATCACTGTAATTAATGTTGATACGGGGGTAGAAACCAGGACAAGCACCAATGCGGAAGGCTTTTACACAGTTGCGCTCTTGCCGCCTGGTAACTACAAACTCGTGGCTCGGAAGGAAGGCTTTTCCGCGTTCACTCGCTTGGGGATTGTACTAGAGACTGGGATTAAGACGACTGTCAACGTTGCGCTGCTATTGGCAACTACCACCGCGGAAACAACGACTGTGACAGCGGCGGTGCCACTACTGGACGCGGTGGATTCAACCAATGGTCAGTTCATCGAGCAAGCCACCGTCATGAACATGCCTCTCAATAGCCGAACTGGTAGCGGCATCGTGCGGCTATCGGGAATGGTGGTCGGCAATGGCGGCAGCATGTTTAGCGTGGCTGGCGGCCGCGGAGGGGAAATGAATTGGATTTTGGACGGCCTGACTATCACACGCACCTCTATCGACGACGCGCAACTCGACCTCGACCCTCCCGCTGAGTCGTTACAAGAGTTTAATGTTCAGGCGAGCAACTACTCCACAGAGTACGGCCACTCCGGCGGAGGAGAAATCATCATGGCTACGCGCTCTGGCACAAACCAGTTCCACGGCGCGGGTTACGAGTTTCTGAGGAACGACAAAATAGATACCCGAACGTTCTTCTCCCCCACCAAGGCCCCCTTGCGGTACAACATATTCGGTGCTTCGATTGGCGGGCCAGTGGTGAAAGATAAGACTTTCTTCTTCTTCAACTACGAGGGATCCCGAACGCGGACCGGCGTTACCAGCGCCAGCACCGTCGTACCGAACCCGCCTGAGGTGCAAGGAGACTTTTCCAATCGTACGGACCTGGTTCTGAAAGATCCTTTGACTGGCTTGCAATTTTCCGGTAATATCATTCCGCCGAACCGCATGGATCCCATCGGGAAAACCATAGCGACGTTCTACCCGGCGCCGAATGCCCCCTTCAAGACTAACCTGGCACCCAGCGCTAACTACATTGCGGTCGTATCCGACAAAAAGAGCACCGGATTCTACACCGCAAAGGTCGACCATGAACTTAGCCAAAGCAACCGGCTGTCTGTCAAGTTCCTGTTTAACTCGGTTCCGAGTATAGCCGCCCCCTTGTGGCCAGCCGACCTCGCTTTCGCGGACGCCCGCTCGCGCCCAACTACCCTTCGCTTCAGCGACACAAGCGGCAGCTGGATTCATCAATTTTCACCGTCCTTGTTGAACGACTTCCGATTCGCTCGTAACACAAAGTACTCCTTCACGAAAGCTATCGGCACCGGTTCCGGAATGAACGGCAAACTGGGACTCTCTGGAGTCGATCCCACTATGATGGCGATCATCAACGTTACGGGATTGACTACCTTGGGTAGTGTCGGCTCGAACTTGCAGACGCCCATTAACACCTACGACCTCATCGATAACGTCACCCGGATTGCCGGCTCACATCATCTCAGTACTGGTTTCCAGTATCGTTCCTCCTGCTACGGCACACAGAGGCGAGAGAGTGCCAATGGCAACTTCAGTTTTTCAGATCGGACAACCGGAAGCGGGTTGGCCGACTTGCTGCTGGGAAGAGTGGATTCGGCCAGCTACCAGAGCGTCAGTGATATCGTAATGCGCCGCATCTATTTTGGCGGCTTCATTCAGGATGACTGGAAACTCGCCAGGAACTTTACATTGAACATTGGACTTCGCTGGGAAATGGAGCCGCCCCAGTGGGAAGAGAACAACCACTTGAGTGGCTTCGACCCAGGCGCCATCAATCCAGTGTCCAATACCCCGGGTAGTGTGATATTTGCCGGGCTCACTGGTTACAACAAGTGGCTTAACAACAATCTCGATACAAACAACTTCGGGCCGAGAGTGGGATTTGCTTGGCTGGCTGGGAAGGGGTTTGTTGTCCGCTCGGGTTACGCGATCCACTACAATCAACTTTATGCGAAAGGCGTGGGCGACGAGCCCGGAGGTGCATTCGTTACCAGCGGCTCGTTCAATTCTCCGGACGGTGGGCGAACGCCGGCCTTCCTTTTGAGCAACGGCATGCCCACGATTCCGTCAGCACAAGCACACACTCCCGGATATGGCGCCGTTCCACTCGGCCAGACCCCGTATTTCAGCCCGGGCTTTATTGATCCGAACTCTGTCGTTGGTTATGATCACCAGTTCCACTTTGGGGTTCAAAAGACATTGCCAGACAACATACTGCTCGAGGTTGCCTATGTTGGAAACATGGGACACAAAATCAACAGCGATGCCTACCAGTTCGATGTGGTTCCATTGGTCAACGGCCAAGGACCGGCAAAGCAACTTCAAAGTTTGCGGCTGTTTCCCCAGTTTAGTGGCGTGAGCCGCAGGTTTGTTTCGTGGGGCAACTCGAGCTACAACGCGCTGAATGTGAAAGTGGAGAAGCACTACGCTCGCGGGCTCAACTTCTTGATGAATTACACTTGGTCCAAGTTCCTGGACGACACCGCTTCGCATTATGAGCTTGGGGCCTACGGCGGAGGCGTGGCTATCACCCACCCGGAGCTTCGGGCACTTGATAGGTCTTATTCTGGCAGCGACATCCCTCAACGGTTCGTTGTCAGCGGCGTTTATGATCTGCCGTTTGGATCGGGGCGTCACTGGACTGTACCAAACAAGATCATGAATCAGATTGTTGGTGGGTGGGGTACTGGTGTGATCACCGAGTTGCGGAGCGGGATGGTGTACGGTGTGAAAGAGCAGACCAATCTTACGAATACCTATTCCACCGCTGTGCGGCCTAATTTACTCCGGGATCCTCAACTGAGCAGTGACCGCTCGACGGCGGCAAAGGTGCAGCAGTGGTTCGACGTTACCGCCTTCCAGGCACCAGGGGTGGGGGTTTTTGGGAACGCTCCAAGGACCTTACGTGGCGGGCCAGGTTACATCGATATTGATGTATCGGTGCACAAACTCTGGAATCTAACCGAGCGTTTCAATTTGATGTTCAGGGGAGACATTTACAACCTGCCCAATCATCCTAACTTTGGCAGGCCAGACACTTCGAGGGGCGGTGGCAGTTTCGGAAGGATCACTGGGATTGTCGGGACGGGTCGTCAGAGCCAGTTGAGTTTGCGCTTGGCGTTCTGAGCGTTTACTGGCGCCGGTTGGTTTGCAGTGGTAACGGGCGCGAGGTTGAGGAGGTGCTTCGGAGCGGCGGTTTGTGGGCCAAGATGTTCACGGGCGCGCTGGCGGCGGCGACCTGGTGTTTGAACAGTTCTTTGGGAGAACGAGGATGTTCTCGGGGCTTCACACAGCACAGGATAACTCGCCCCGAGAAGCGGAAAGGACACCTCGAAACGGATGGTCGACCCGTTATCGGACACTCCACCTTCCGAACACTCTGTCTGAAAGTGCGGGACCGCGGAGGGTTCACGGACCACTACCGAGTTTTGTGTGGCGCTCCGCTGTTATATGCGATGAAAATACGCATAGGCAACGCCAGCAGTTGGAGGAGCGCCTGGAAGCGATTGCGCGCGCGGTCTCGAGGCGCATAGTATAGTACAATCCCGCCGGGCGGTGGGCGGTCGCGGATTTCGGAGACGGAAATAACTACGATGCAGCGACGAAGATTCTGGCAATCCTTGGGGGCAGCGTCCTTTCTCCCTTCTCTCTCTTCCCAATTCCGGCTAGCTGGACAGCAGTCCGGCGGGTCAGAGTCTCGCAATGGAACCAGGGTTCTATTGCCGAGCTTAGCGTCGGCAGCACCACTACCTGAAGCGGTTCTGTTCGCGTTCGACGATCAGGCATTTCCCTTCAGGGACCTTGTCCAGACACACTTAATCCCCGGGGATCACCCGCAGTTCGTCCTGGATCACGGTCCAGAGGGCTCCCATGATGAGGTTCTGCTCTATTACGGCACAGTTATTCGCATTGGTGACACTTTTCACATGTGGTACAACGGCCACTACGAACGAAAGTACTACGTAGTCTGCTATGCGACAAGTAAGGACGGAGTTCAGTGGGTCAAACCCTCCTTGGGTTTAGTAGAATTCAGAGGGTCCAAGGACAACAATATTACCGAGTTTACGGATCAGAGCCTTTGGTCGACAGCCGCGGTGCTGTATGAGCCAGAAGATCCCGACCCCGATCGTCGCTTCAAGATGATCTACGAGGTAGATGATCGTCGTTTTAAGGCTCCTCCGGCCGCGTTCGGGAAGCGCTTTTCAGCGGCGTTCAGCTCGGATGGGCTTCGGTGGAAACATTCCCCGCGGAATCCTGTGGGGCCTTCACTTGAGATGGCTGGAATCACGAAGTTCCGCGGGTTGTATTACGTTAACGGCCAATCTTCAGGTCGCCAGCATGTTAGGGCTGCGCGTAAACTCATCACGTTCGCGTCGGCGGATTTTGAGAACTGGTCCCCCTGCGGAGCTCTGGGCTTGGATCGGTCGTCAGACCTCTTCGGTCCTTCTATTGGCACGGAGGGGAGCTTCGTAGGGGAACAAATTCACCTTGGTGCCGCGCTTTGGAACCGGGGAAATGTGATCCTGGGCATCTACGGCCAGTGGCACGGGGATTTGTCGGGAGACCGGAGGCTGTTGACGATGGATCTGGGGTTGGCCGTCTCTCACAATGCTATTCACTTTCACGAACCTATTCCCGGGTACCGATTCATCCCCGCCATGGAGCAACCGGGAAGCCCGATCGGTGTCCACCCCACGCTCCAGCAAGGCCAAGGTATCGAGAATGTTGGGGAGCGAACTCTGTACTGGTATTCGCTATGGAGGGGGGGGCCTGGTAGCGGGGTGCGGATGGTAAGCTGGGGGCGCGACCGGCTGGGTATGCTGAAGCCTTACCAGAATCGCCGACCTCGGGCCATCTCGTGCCCGATTCGGGTGGTGGGCGGTCAGGCGAAGGTCTACGTCAATGCCAGCGGCT
>JBEKWU010000066.1:0-36442 GCA_049512775.1 Bryobacteraceae bacterium | reverse complement strand
CCCGGACTCTGACCCGAAAACTTCGCCGCCTGCTGCGGGAATGCGCAAAGGCCGGAATCGATGCCAGAGATCTTCTCTCCCAAACCGCTTCAGCCGCATCCTGAGGGGATTTTCGAGGGTGCGCGCGCCACAAAGAACGTCGAGAACGGTTCTAAGCTGACGCTTACGGGGTGCCGCCCCCGCGAGCAGCGGCGGTTCTTAACCACAGGGCGGGATGGGAAGTGAGGCTACCTCGACGGGCTCCAGCATCAGGGCAATCGCGTCTTTGAGGTTCTCTCGGGCCTCTTCAAGGGTTCTGCCTTGCGTGACTGCTCCTGGAACATCTCCGGTCCAGGCAACCCACCATTTTCCGCGATGGAGGAAGTGAGCGTCGTACTTTCGTTTCCGCATCATTCGGCTCACACCATCAGTGTAGCGCGCGGCGTCAGAGGCTGAGCCTGGTCGAGCCGGAGGCGAGCGGGTGGCGCTGGCCTTGCCAGACGAACTCGCCGTCGACTCCCGCCGGGAGGGTGACCTCCGCTTCCAGCTTGCCATTCCGCAGCGCCAGGCTCACCGCGACCTCGCCTTTCGGATGCGGGATGGCGCCGGAAACCCGCGTCAGCTTGCCAAGGGAGGGCTGGATGAGCACGCGCCGGAACCCCGGCGCCGCGGAGTCGATGCCCAGCACGGTGCGAAACAACTCGATATTTGGGCTGGAGCCCCAGGCGTGGCAGTCCGAGCGGGAGGGCTCGAAGCTCTCAGCCCAGGTGGTGAGGCCGCGCGCGAGCTGACCCCGCCATTCGCCCAACATGTCCAGATAGCGGTCGCCCGAGCCGGCCACCGCCAGCGCGGCGTGCAGGTAGTAGCGGAAGTAGATCGAGCACTGGACCAGCGACGCGTCGCCGGCCGCACGATCGATCAACTCGCGCGCCTCCCCGCCCTGAATCGCTCCCGCCAGCACCGCCAGCGCCTGCGCGTGCTGCGAGTAATGCGACTTGTCCTGGGTATCGGCGAACAGCCGGCGCGACGGATCCCAATAGCGGTTGTGCACGGTGGCGCGCAATTTCGCGGCCTCGGCGTCGTACTCGGCGGCGAGCGCCTTCGTGCCGAGTGCGGCCTCCAGGCGCACGGCCCACTGGGTTGCGAGCAGAAGCTGGAGATCGAGTGGGGCCGAGGACCCGTCCGGCCCGGCCGGTGGCACGCCCCCGGGCCACTCCCGCGTCCAGTCCACGTAATTCCACCACGGCAGGCGGCCGAGCGACCCGTCCGGCTTCTGGTGCGCCGCGAAGAAGGCGAGCACGGCGCGCACGCCGGGGAGCATCTCGCGGACGAAGACCGGGTCGTCCTGGTACATCCAGTAGTCGTGCAGCATTCCGATCCACCACAGCGAGAACGGCGGAATGTACTGCTGCAGGCGGGAAGGCGCGCGGCTGTAGGTGGCCCCCTCGGCGGTCCGCGACGAGTCGAGCTGCTCGATGGCGTTGCGCATGAGGCGGCCGTCCCCGGTCATATAGAGCGACACCAGCGCCTGGACGCGCGTGTCGCCCGCGTATTGAAGCTGCTCGTAGTACGGGCAATCCATGTAGGTCTCGTGCGCGCAGAGCCGCGCCGTGCGCCAGCCCGCGTCGAGGATCCTCTGGAGCTCCTCCGAGCCCGCGTCGAAGCGCGCCTTGCCCACGAACGGGTAGCCGGTCGAGACGCCGCGCAGGTCCGTGATGGTGAGCGGCTCGGCCTGCGTCTCGACCACCAGCCGCAGGTAGCGGTAGGTGCGCCACCACAGCGGCCGGAAGATGCGCCCGGCGCCGCCATCGGCGATGAAGACATCCTGGTAGCCGTGAAACTGCTTGCCCTCGACTTCGTTCCGGTTCTCCTTCCGGTTCGTGCCGGGCAGGAACAGCGCTTCCGCGTAGCCTAGCGTGATGATGGCGCCCGCACCGCCGCTGACCTCGAGTTCCGGAAACGCGGTGGTCAGGTAGTCCTGATCGAGCAGCAGTTCCGCCCGGGTGTGCGCGGGAATGGTGAAGCGCGTAGCGGCGGCCGGAAATCCTGCGGGAGGCGTGATGCCTTGCGCCAGCCGCACCCGCGCCAGCCGCTGTGGCCTCTCGTCGGGCATCGGAATGGAACGCGGCACGAGCATCCAGCGACTCGGGCTGTCGACGGAATCGCGCGGCCCGCCGGCAGCGCCGACCAGCGGAGCTTTCCAGCCCGAATCGTCGAAGCTGGGCTGTTCCCAACCCCAGGGATAGCGCGCGGCCGTGACGCGGTCGCCCGGACCGGCAACGTAGTAGCCGTAAGGGAGCAGCGTGCGGGTCACCGGCTCCGGCTCGTAGGCCTCGTCGCGGATGCACTTCCAGGCCGGGCCGGTATCGACCATTTCGCCGGCCAGCAGAAACCCGGTCTGATGGGTGACCTGGGCCATCGGGGCCTGGGTCCCGAAATTCCACACCAGCGTGGCCAGCACGTTCTTGCCGGGCTTGAGCAGGCGTGCGATGTCGTAGGTCTCGTAGCGCCAGTGGTTGAGGTCGCCGCGCGCCGGGCCCGCACCCACACGCTCGCCGTTCACGAAAAGCTGGTAACGGTTGTCGGCGGTGACGTGGATGGAGAACGAGGCGGGCTTCGATGGGAGCTCGAACGCGCGCCGGAAATGGTACACGCCGTAGTCGAACGGCGGGGCTCCGGGCACCGAGATCCAGTGGGCCTTCCACGGCTTGGCAGGAAGGTCCGCGCCGGCAGCCGGGAGGCCCGAAGCCAGCAGCAGGGCGAGTGCGATCCGTTTCATAATTGAGATCGAAAGGGACAAGACGATGATGACACGCCGCGAGATGATCGGTTCGGGCATCGCCCTGCTTCCGGTGCTGCGCGCGCAGGCGCCGCGGGGGCGGGCCGACGGGATCCTGTCCCTGGGCCAATCGCCGTACGCCAAACTGCGCAACATCCCGGTGCGCGCCGTGAAGATTGGGGACGGCTTCTGGGCGCCGCGCCGCAAAGTGAACGTCGAGAAAAGCATCCCCACGCTGCTCGAGTTGCTCGAGGAGCACGGCGCCGTCGACAACTTCCGCAGGCTCACCGGCCGCAAGAGCGCCGCGCGGCGCGGGCCGCGCTACACCGATTCCGACGTTTACAAGTGGATGGAGGCGGCGGCGTTCGTGCTCCAGTCGGGCGACGACCCGCAACTGCGCGCCGCCTTCGACCGGCTCACGGGTGAGATCCTGGCGGCGCAGGAGCCTAGCGGCTACCTCAACACCTACTTCGTCGAGGAAAGGGCGGCGAGCCGTTTCAAGCAGATGCACAGCGGGCACGAACTGTACTGTCTGGGCCACCTGCTGCAAGCCGCCATCGCCTACTATCGCGCCACCGGAGGGCGGCGCCTGCTCGACGGCGGCATCAAGTTCGTGGACTACCTTTGCCGCGACTTCGGTCCCACCAAGCAGCCGTTGCTCACCGGCCATCCGGAACTGGAGATGGCGCTGGTCGAGTTGTACCGCACCACCGGCGAGCGGCGCTACCTCGAACTGGCCGGCTACCTGCTCCAAGGCGATGGGGAGCGCCTGAAACTCACGCGCCAGCAGTTGGTGTACCTGTTCAGCGGCAAGCCGTTCGTCTCGCGCACCCGCCTGGAGGGGCACGCCGTGCGGGCCATGTATGCCTGCTGCGGCGCGACGGATTACTACATGGAAACCGGCGACGCCGCCTACTGGCGAACCCTCGATCTGCTGTGGAACGACATGGCCGGCCGCAAGATGTACATCACCGGCGGAGTAGGCTCGCGCGCCGACGGGGAAGCGTTCGGAGAAGCTTATGAACTGCCCAACGTCTCGGCCTACACCGAGAGCTGCGCCGCCATTGGCAACCTGATGTGGAACTGGCGCATGCTGGCGGCCACCGGCGCGGCGCGGTACACCGACGTCATCGAGCGCGCGCTTTACAACGGCGTCAACTCCGGCCTGTCGCTCGAGGGGACCCTGTACTGCTACCGCAACCCGCTCGAGCTGGCCGGCGACCCCGAGGACAAGATCCGCAACCCGTGGTACGACACCACCTGCTGCCCGCCGAATCTGGAGCGCATTCTGGCATCGCTCCCGGGCTACATGTATAGCACCAGCCCGGACGGCCTGTACGTGCACCTGTATCATGCCAGCGAGCTCGACTGGGCGTTGCAGAACGGCGCGAAGCTGAAGGTGACGCAGAAGACGAATTACCCCTGGGACGGCAAGGTGGAGATCGCCGTGGATCCGGCCGCTGCGGGCGAATTCACAGTGTTCGTACGCGTGCCGGGCTGGAGCCGGTCGGCGCAGGTCGAGGTGAATGGAGGCGCGGCCCCGGGAGCCGTTCAGCCCGGCGAGTATTTCCCGATCCGCCGCCGCTGGCAGGCGGGCGACCGCATCGCACTCGCTTTCGACATGAATCCGCGGCTGATCGCGGCGAACCCGCGTGTGCCCGAGGATGCGGGCAAGGTGGCGGTCGAGCGCGGCCCGCTGGTCTACTGCCTGGAAGGCATCGATCAGAAGGGGATCGATTCCCTGTACGACGTCTGGCTCGCGCTGGGCGCGCACCCGGGCAAGGGATTCGTAACCGAATTCCGGCCGCACCTGCTCGGCGGGGTGCTTGTGCTCAAGCACAAGGGCGCGGTTTCCGGCAAGCCGTCGTCGCGGGAGCCGCTCTACCAGCCGTTCGAGCCGCGCAGGCCGTCGCGCGAAACCGAGCTGACCTTCATCCCCTACTACGCGTTCGCCAACCGCGAGACAACGCCCATGCAGGTGTGGGTGCGGTATCTCTAGGGTGCGCGGCGGAAGGATTCCAGCGTCCAGAGGTCCTCGAGCGGGTCTTCGGAATGCCGGAGAACATAGAGGTTGCCGTCGTCCGCGCGGACGCGGAACCAGGTGGCCTCGGGGCTGTACCACTGGTCGACCACCTCTTCCACGCGATACTCGCGCTCGCCGAGGGTGAAGCGGAGGGGCCGCTGATCGGCCTTATACCCGGCGTAGCACTCGACCCGGACGTCCACGATTGCAGTATACGCGCCAGTTCGGTGGGGCAGGCCATCGTCCGGTCGCGGCCGGCTACGCACGGGGCCAGCCAAGCGCGCAAACGCCGCCGGCAGTCCGCAATGCCGGCCACGCGGCCAAGTGGCATGATGTAGACTCAGATCATGCAGCCAGCGCAACGCCTGACCGCCATCATCGAGCGAGAAGGCGATGGGTTCGTGTCGTTGTGCCCGGAACTTGATATCGCGAGCCAAGGGGCATCCATCGAAGAGGCCCGGGCGAACCTCATCGAGGCGCTCACTCTGTTCTTCGAGACCGCGGACCCGTCCGAGGTCGCCCGGCGGTTTCACGGCGACGTCTTTGTGACGCAGGTTGAGGTGCCGGTTGGGTAAGCTCCGAGTTCTTTCGGGCTCGGAGATCTGCCGCATTCTCGACCGCCATGGTTTCGTCGCTGTCCGCCAGCGCGGCAGTCATCGCATCATGCAGAGGCGGACGGAGGGCACAACCGTCACCGTTCCCGTTCCCTTCACGATGCCATCAGGGCAGGCACTCTGTCGAGCATCATCCGGCAGTCCCGGCTGCCGAGGTCCCTATTCGAGGACGCCGACTGAGCCGTTGCCGCTCCGAATCCGGCGTTACGGGCGCGGCAGGACGAGCGCAGACAGTTCGCCTCTGAAACCTCCTCCACTTCTGCTGGACTGTAGGCGCCCCAACAACAGAGCTGCGGCTGCTGGCTCCTTAGGCTGCGGGGTCGACCTCGATCAACCCTGCGAAGCTGGACGGCGCGGGGACCGCGAGACCTTCCTCGCGCACGCCCTCGAGATGAAACCGGATGGCCTCCTGGATGAGGCGTTCGACCTGGTCTCGTGAATCGCCAACCGAAATGACACCAGGAAGATCGGGGACGTACGCCCCCCACGAGGTAGGTCCTTTTTCGTAGATGACCGTGTACGTCATCGATCACATCATAACGTCGCGCAGTCCCGGAAACACGCCTACAGCGGCAGCCGCAGCAGCGCCTGGCAGCCGCGCGCGCCGGGGCGGTTTTGGAGGAGCAGGGTGCCGCCGTGGGCTTCGGCGATCTGGCGGCTCAGGACCAGCCCGATGCCCGAGCCGCCGGGCTTGGTTGACGAGCGCTACTCTCCGGAGTAGTGACTCCACGGCCATCTGGATGTGTTGGGGGCGCCGGATGATCGGGTACTCGCGGTGAGCCAGGCCCGCTGGAGGCCTCGCGAAGTCCGTCAACCTGTAACCGACTCTACGCCGGCTCAAGGCTGAACTCTACGTCTTCGGAGCTTCCGTGGCCGGATCGCTAAGATACATCTTTCGAAGATCCGATATGGACAATTCGGCCCTCGCCGCCTCCCCACGGGCTTTGATTTCCAAGTCGAGCCGGAGAGAGTGCCCAAACCCATCCAGGTCTGGGAAGAGCGAAGCCCTGTGGATGTTCATCTCCCGCAGATGCTTCAGGAAGCCGATCCGCAGATCCCCGTCCACCTCAAGCTTCCTGACGACCGGCCGGTCCGGCGTGTCAGGATGAGTCATCACGCTCATCAGAATCTGATTGAATGTCGGTTCATGATAAAGCTTGCAGAGGAAGAACCCTTGTTGGGCGACCATGCGTTCGTCGGCGTATGGCGGACGGATGCTGATGATCACTGGCAGTTCGGTCTGCCCAAGCAGCATGTTGAGGTATTCGGTTCCACCCCCGGCGCTTCCTTCCTCCGATGACGCCGCCCGTGTGCGGAGCAACTCGCGAGCTTTGCCTTCCAGCCATTCAAGATTAATCGCCCACATCGCGCAGCGTCCGCTCGACTTCCGCGGCTGCTCCTCAACGGCGAAGTACATCGCCACATACGGCGATTGCGTCCAGTCCAGAAGATCGGTCGGCACACCGTGGTGCTGCATCAGCGCGAACCAGCTACTCAGGTCATCACTGGGCGGAAGGTGGCGGAGGTAGTGATGAGCTCGCTGCCAAAAGCGGAAGAGCAATTCACGCCCCACAGTCTCCCGGTCGAGGTGATGGTAGCCGCTGCCTGTTTCTGATGGAAACTCCACCCTCACGGCCCGGTCAAGGGACGTGTGGAGCAACCACTCCGTTTCGCGCTGCCCGCGGAAGCACCAAGTACCCTGAAGCTCATTCAACCACTCGACAAACGCTTCCCAGGACGCTGCGTGCTCAGTCAGAACGAACTTGTCAAACGGCCTATCACCCAGATACTCGTCCTCGCCGCTTCTCCATCCGGCTACGAACGTTCTTAGTGTCTGGGCCCAGTCGGGAGGTGCCGGCATGCGTTACCTCAAAAGCGCCTCGTGTCAGATTGCCATCATACCGTACTGATGTGGATCGTCTTCATTGGCGGCGATGGTGCCTGCTGAGCAGACCACGTCTCCGCAAAAAGTGCTTCTCGATCAAGCGGCCCTAATTCAGGCGTTTCGCGATTGCTGCTGCGGAACGGGGTCATACGGTGTTGCGGCGGCAGCGCCCTGCAAGGCAGTTCACAGCGGCAGCCGCAGCAGCGCCTGGCAGCCACGGCCGGTGGGGCGGTTCTGAAGCAGGAAGGACCAGGCCGATGCCCGAGCCGCCGGGCTTGGTGGTGAAGAAGGGCACGAATAGGTTGGCGGTGCTGGAGAGGCCCGGACCTTCGTCCTCGACCACCACTTCCACGTAGCCCGCGCCGTGGCGCCAGCGCACGCCGACCCCTCCGTGGGTTTCCAGGGCGGCGTCCACCGCGTTGCGCAGCAGGTTGATGAGCAACTGTTCGAGCTGATCGCCGTCGGCCTGAATGGTGAGATCCGGCCCCGGCCTCAGGCTCACGGCGATCCGGGTCTCGAGGCTCAGCACCCGCCGCACGCAGGCGCCGAGATTCACCGATTGGAACTTTGGCTGGGGCAACCGCGCCAGCCGGGAATAGGCCTCCATGAAGCGGGTCAGCGCCTCGGCGCGCGAGGTGATGACAGCCAGGCCCCGCTGGACGTCGTCCTGCCAGTCGTCGGGCAGCGGCGTGCGAGTGACCAGGCTCTCCAGGCTGCCGGCGATCGAGCGGATCGGCGCGAGCGAATTGTTCAGCTCATGACCCAGCACGCGCAGCAGGCGCTGCCAGGCCTGCCGTTCCTCCTCGCGCAGCGCGCGGCTGAGGTCCGAAAGCACCAGCAACTGGTGCGGCAGCCCGCCCTCGCGGAAAACGCTGCGGGTGACGCCCCAGCGGCCGATCCCACCGGGGAAGACCATCTGCACGGTCCGGGGGGTCTCCCCTGCGAGGCACTCGGCCAGGCCCAGTTCCGCCGCGCCGCGCCCCAGCAGGCGCTCCGCGGGCTGGGCCAGCAGCCTTTCGCCGGCGCGATTGACCAGGCGGAGGCGGTGCTCGCCGTCGAAGGTGAAGATGGCGACGTCGATTTCAGACATGACGGTGCGCAGCAGGGCGGTAGCCTCGACGGCCCCCAACCGCTGCTCCCGCAGGGTCGCGCCCAGCGCGTTCACCTCGATGATGACCTCGCCGAGTGCGTCGTCCCTTCTGGCGCCGCGCGCGCGAATGGAATAGTCGCCCTCGCGCAAGGCTGCCAGCAGGTTCGAAAGGGTCTGGAGCGGGCGGACCACCCGGCCCTGCGCGGCCAGCGCGAAGCCCCACCAAACGCAGGCAATCACTACCGTGAGCGTCCACTGCACCTTGGGGGTGAAGTCGCCGGACCAGAGCAACAGCAGCGCCACCAGGACTCCGGGGAATCCTGCCACCACGGCCAGGAGCAGGATGCGGTGTTCGTGGCGCAGCGGGCGGGTTCTCGGAAGCCTCATGGGGGCGTCAGAGTCCGTAGCGCTGGATGCGGCGGTACAGCGCGCTGCGGCTCAGCCCAAGCGCTCCCGCAGCCTGGCTTACATTGCCCTGGTAGCGCGCGAGCGCCTTCTTGATCAGGAAAGATTCGACCTCTTCCAGGCTCATCTCTTCGAGCCGGGGCGCGCCCTCGCGGCCCGCGCGCAGCGCCAGGTCGCTGGCTTTCACCGTGCTCCCCTGCGCCATCAGGACCGAGCGTTCGACCGCGTGGTCCAGCTCGCGCACGTTGCCGGGCCAGGGATGATCCAGAATCACCTGCATGGCGGAGGACTCGAATCCCCCCAGGTGTTTGCGATACCGCTGCGCGTACTGCCCCAGGAAGTGCATGGCCAGCAGCGGGATGTCCTCGCGGCGCTCGCGCAGCGGCGGCAGCCGGATTTCGATGGTGTTCAGCCGGAACAGCAGGTCTTCGCGGAACCGGCCCCCCGCGACCTCGGCGCCCAGGTCGGAATTGGTGGCCGAGAATATCCGCACGTTCACGCGGTGCGTTTTCGAGGAGCCGACCCGCTCGAACTCGCCGCTCTCGAGCACGCGCAGCAGCTTGGACTGCTGTGCCGGGGTGATGTTGGCGATCTCATCCAGAAACAGCGTGCCGCCGTCGGCCAGCTCGAAACGGCCGACGCGGTCGGTGCGGGCGTCGGTGAACGCTCCCTTTACGTGGCCGAACAGCTCGCTCTCGAAGATGCCTTCCGGCAGGCCGCCCGTATTGACGGTGATCAGGGGCCTGGACGAACGGCCCGACACTGCGTGCAGCGCCTGGGCCACCACTCCCTTTCCGGTCCCGTTCTCGCCGGTAATCATGACGTTGGCGTCCGAGGGGCCGATGCGCTCGATCAACTCGAGCACCGGGCGCATGGAGGGCGCCTCGGCGATCAGCGTAGGCCGGCCCTCCGCGCGCAGCAGGCGGTTTTCCGCCTCGAGGCGCTGCCCGCGACGGAGCGCCTGGCCCAGTTCGATCTGGGTGCGGAGGATGGTGAGCAGGCGCGCGTTCTCCCAGGGCTTCGGGATGAAATCGCGCGCTCCACGGCGCATCGCCTCGACCGCTAGCGCCACGCTGCCCCAGGCCGTCATCACGATCACCGGCAGCGTGCTGTCGAGGGCCTGGAGGCGGCACAGCAGGTCCAGCCCCTCCTGGCCCGAAGTGGTGTCCCGGGCGTAGTTGAGGTCCATCAGCACGGCGTCGAAATCGCGGCTCTCCACCGCCGTCAGGATGCCGGCGGGCGAAGAGGCCGACTCGGTCTGGTATCCCTCGCCTTTGAGCAGCAGCCGCAACGCGATCAACACGTCCGGTTGGTCATCGGCGATCAGGACTCTTTGCTTGGTGTTGTCCATTCAGCTCTTGACGATCCAGCCGTCCATCAGGTTGACGATGCGGTTGCCATAGGCGGCGTTGGTTTCCGAGTGGGTGACCTGCACGATGGTCGTGCCCTCGTCGTTCAGCTTCTTGAAAAGCTCCATGATCTCCTTGCCCTGGCTGGAGTGCAGGTTGCCGGTGGGCTCGTCGGCCAGGATGAGCTTGGGGCTGGCCACCAGCGCCCGCGCCACGGCCACCAGTTGCTGCTGCCCGCCCGAAAGCTGGCTGGGGTAGAGGTCCTTCTTGCCGACAATCTGGAAGCGGTCGAGGGTGTCGCAGACAATGCTGGCGCGCTCCGAGCTCTTGACGTTGCGGTAGGAGAGCGGGATGTCCAGGTTCTCGTAGACCGTGAGGTTGTCCAGCAGGTGGTAGCTCTGAAACACGAAGCCCATGTACTTCTTGTTCAGCTCCACCCTCTGGCGCGGGTTCAACTTGTGCACCGCCTGGCCCAGGAACTGGAACTCGCCGGTCCACGCGCTATCGAGCATTCCGATGATGCTCAGCAAGGTGGACTTGCCGGCGCCGGAGGGGCCCATGATGGTGACGAACTCGCCCTCTTTGATTTCCAGGTTGATCCGGCGGAGCACGAAGGTCCTCATGTGGCCGGTCTGGTACCACTTCTCGACGTTTTGCAGATTGATCATCGCTCTTCGCCTAACGACTCATTCTATTCGATTCGGCCGGGTAAGGCGTCACCGCTGTCCGGGGAGCACGCCAATCGCCACTCCGACAGCCCGCAGCGCATGGGCTTGGCGGGCATGGGTGTCCGATTGTGGGAATTCTATGTGCAGAACCGGACAGGGGACAGGGCTGGAGCCCCATCCTACTTGCCGTAGCGCTTCACCAGCGCCACTCCCAGGAAGATGATCACCATGGCGACGGCCTCACGCAGGCCGAACGGCTCCCGGTAGAACAGCCAGCCCAGGAACACCGCCACCACCGGGTTGACATAAGAGTAGATCGAGACCACCGCCACCCTCAGGTGGCTCATCGCATAGACAAAGGCGCTGTAGCCGACAATCGACCCGAAGACCACGAGGTAGCAGAGGGCGGCGATGCCGCGGAAGCTTGGCATGATCGGGTGCGGGGGGATCAGCAGGGCGGGCAGCAGGAAAGCCAGGCCCGCGGTCAACTGCTGGATCGCTCCGGTCACGATCGGGTGTGCCAGCGTGGGTTGCCGCCGCTGGTAGATCGACCCGAACGCCCAGCCCACGCTGCCGATCTGCAACAGGAGGAAACCCGCGAGCGTGGCCCCGCCGATGGTCTCGCGCGAAACGCCGGAGGAGACCAGCAGAGCGGCCCCCGCGCTGCCCACCAGTAGCCCCAGGGTGGTTGAGCGGCGCAGCCGTTCGCCTCCCGGCATCAGCGCCTCGATCCCCACCATCCAGAACGGTGAGAACGCGATGATGACCGCCGCCAGGCCGCTGGGAATCCATAGCTCGGCGAACACCAGGCTGCCGGTTCCGATTCCGCAGGTCGCGAGGCCGGTGAACATCGAAACCCACAGCTCGCGGCCCTTGGGCAGATGGGCCCCGCTGAGGAACGCGGCAGCGAGCAGGATCGCGCCCGAGGAGGCGAACCGAAACGCGATCAGCGCCAGCGGCGGGAACGACTCCAGGGCCATGCGAATCCCCAGGTAAGTCGTGCCCCAGAAGAAGCATACCGCCCCCAGCGCGGCGTAGGCTCGAAACGAAGGCTGACGGTGCAATGTTTCAGGTTAACACCAGCGCTAAAATGGAAGGCTTGATCGTCACCCTCACCATCAACCCGGCCATCGACCACAACGTGATCGCCGACCGTCTGGTGTTCGAGGACCGCGCCTACATCCTGTCGACCTCGGACGCGGCGGGCGGACGCGGCATCAACGCTTCCTGCGTCGTCAACTCCTTCGGTGGCAAAACGCTGGCCATCGTGACCTCCGGAGGGCAATCCGGCGAGCGGCTCCAGAAGTTCCTTTGCGGCTGCGGTTTTCCCGTCGAGGTGGTGCCGATCGGCAACGAGATCCGAACCAACCTCACCATCACCGACCGCCAGGGCCTCACTGTGAAGCTCAACCACCCCGGCCCGCCGTTGACCAAGGAAGAACTGGACCGGGTGGAGGCCACGGTCGAGCGCAAACTGGCCGGCGCCTCGTGGCTGATGATCTGCGGCAGCGTGCCGCCCGGCGTGCCGGCCGGTTTCTATTCGAAGCTGGTGCGCATGGCCCGCGAGCACGGGGTCCAAAGCCTGCTCGATACGGATGGGGAAGCGCTGATCGAGGGCGTGGAGGCGGGTCCGACCGTGGTGGCGCCGAACCAGCAGGAAGCCGAGCGGCTGCTGAACGCCGCGCTGATCACGCGCTCTCACTTCCTGGAGGCGGCGACGCGCATCCGGCAAATGGGCGCCGGGTCGGTGATCCTGTCGCTGGGCAGCCGCGGCGCGATCGGGGCCAACGAGCGCGGCATCGTGGAGGTGGTTCCGCCGCGCGTGGACGCGGTCTGCCCCATCGGGGCCGGTGACGCGCTGGCCGCGGCGTTCGTCTGGGCCATGGACAACCAGCCCGATTTCGCGGATGCGCTGCGCTGGGGTGTCGCCGCCGGCAGCGCCTCCGCCCGGCTGCCCGGCGTCACATTCGCCTCGTTGGCCCAGACCAAGGAGATCTACCCGCGCGTCGAGGTGCGCGAAGGCAAGTAGAAGGGGCTTCGAGAAACCGCCTGACCCTGGCGGTCTATTTATCCGAAGTCCTGTGTTTTCAACGCAGGCTTTGGAAAAACCGCCTGGGCCCAGGCGGTTTTGGCCGCCGCGCGGGGCCTCAAGAAAACTGCTTGCTCTCCTCGCAGACAGATCTCCTCGCCCAGCATGGACTCGACCTGATCGACTGAGACACCTCGGATTCAGGAGTCGCAGAGAGGCGGTTCTTGGTTCTCGAACTCGGTAGATTACTTCCGGATGGGCTGTTATCCAGGTACGACACACGAAGTCGGGGGCAGCGTGAGCACGATCAAGAGGAATGGCTGTCGGATGCCTGGCAAGTCGCGATACACTCTTGCCATGCCCCATGCCCGCCGCGACTTTGTGAAAGCCATGGCTCTCGCCGCCGCTCCTGCCGTGCCGTCCGCACGCGGCCGGCGCTATCCCTTCACCCAAGTAGATGTGTTTACCGATCGGCCCCTGGAGGGCAATCCGCTGGCCGTCTTTACCGATGCACGCGGCCTCGGCGATACGGAAATGCAGGCCCTCGCGCGCGAGACCAATCTCTCCGAAACCACTTTCATCGTTCCGCGCGACGCGACGGAGGAGCGGAAGCGCGGCGTCCAGGTGCGCATCTGGGCCCCGAGCGGCGAGCTTCCTTTTGCGGGCCACCCGTCGCTGGGCACAGCCACGGTGATTCGCAAGCTGCGCGGCGGCACGGCCGTGCAGATTGATCTGGACCTCAAGAGCGGCAAGATCCCGGTTACTTTTGAATCCCACCCCTCGGGATTGTTCGCGGAGATGCGACAGAAGGACGCCGAGTTCGGCCCCGCCTACAAGACCGAAATGATCGCTCCGTTGATTGGGCTCAAAGAAGAAGATATCGACCCGGCCCTGCCGATCCAGCAGATTTCCACCGGATTGCACTACATCATTGTGCCCCTGCGTTCGCTCCAGGCCATTCGCAGTGTGCGCTTCAATTTCCCGGCGATCGCCGAGGCGTTTCCGGGCGAGCCGAGCCGGCCACTCTTCCTCGTGACCCGCGAAACGGAGGATCGCCGGGCCCGTCTGCATCAGCGGTTGGTGTTCGACGGCGGCGAAGATCCGGCCACCGGATCGGCCTCCGGTTGTGTGGCCGCCTGGATGGTGCGCCACAGTGTAGCGCGTTCCGGCGAACAGGTGCTGCTCGAGCAGGGCCTCGAAATCCATCGCTCCAGCCGGATCTACGTGCGCGCCGAGCGCGACGGCGACCGGGTCCTCAACGTACGTGTCGGTGGCGGCGTGGTAGAGGTCATGCAAGGCGAGTATTCGTTGTAGCGGGTTGCCAGGTTTCTAGCCCGGCGCGCCAAACGCGCCCTTGGGCCGCTTCCCGAAGTAAGCGCCTTTCTGCGAATTCCTGTCCCCGGAAGCGCCAAACAACCTACCGGGCCTATGGTCGGCCACCCGGAAGTTGGCCAGCAGCCGTCGATTCAGGTGTCGCTCAGCGCGGGTTGGGAGGTTCTGGCGTGCGCATCTCTGTTGCGGCAATGTTCCCAGCCTCGGTCCCGCCGTTCAAGTTGGCGCGCAAGAGTTCTAAAACCCTCCAGGATGGGGGCGTCCGGCTACAGCGAGCGCTCGACCAGGTCGCAGAGGATGTGGCCGATCAGGATGTGCGATTCCTGGATATATTGGGTCGCGTCGGCCGGGACGCGGATGGCGACGTCCGCCAGTGCCGGCAGCTTCCCGCCGGGGCCGGCGAGCGCGATAGTGCCGAGACCGTGCTCGCGGGCGTATTCGAAGGCCCGCAGGACATTCGCGGAGTTGCCCGAGGTGCTGATCCCGACCAACACGTCTCCCGGTCTTCCGAGCGCCTGAACCTGGCGCGCGAAGACGCCCTCGAAGCCGAAATCGTTGGCGCCGGCGGTGAGGATGGAAGTATCGGTGGTAAGCGCGATGGCGGGCAGGCCGGGGCGCGGGAAGGACTGGCTCAACACGCCGACGAACTCCGCGGCGATGTGCTGCGCGTCGGCGGCGCTGCCGCCGTTGCCGCAGAGCATCACTTTTCCGCCGGTCCGGAAGGCGGTGGCGATCAACGCGGCGGCGTCCAGAATCGGTTGCTGGCAGGTGGCCAGCAGCTTTTGCTTCGTCGAGATCGACCCCAGTACGTGCCGCCGCAGGCGCTCCCCGGCCGTTCGCAGCAGCCCAGGAGGGGCAGCCGGCGCCTCGGCCATCCACTGCCCGATCAGGCGCGCCGCGTCGGCCAGGTCGTCCGCGACCAGGTCCGGATGGACGTCGCCGCACGCTTCGTGCTCGCGCCCGTAGCCCGTGCGAAGGAGAATCGTCGTCGCTTCGCAGCGGCGTCCCAGTTCGATGTCGGAAGGCTTGTCCCCGACGACGAAGGCCTCGGCGAGGTCGAAGCCCAGCTCGCGGGCGGCTCGCTCGGCCAGTCCCGGTTCGGGCTTGCGGCAGGCGCAGCCCTCGGTGGGAAGGTGAGGGCAGCAATACACGCCGTCCAGCGCGATCCCTTCCCGGGCCAGCTCCTGCCCGATGAATGCGTGGATCTTCGCCAGTCCCTCGGCGTCGAGCCAGCCCCTGCCGACCACCGACTGGTTGGTCAGCAGGACCAGCCGCAGCCCCTGCTGCTGGAGCAGGCGCAGCCCGGCAATCGCATTCGGCAGAAACTCGACCTCGCCGACGGACGTCAGGTGGTCCTTCTCGGCGATCAGCGTGCCGTCCCGGTCTAGAAGTACGGTTCGGTGGTTGATGATGCTCCTCCGGTTCCCTCGAAAAACTGCTGGGCAAGCGCGTAGGATTCGGGCGTCCCGATGTCGATGAAGCGCGCCGGGCGCGCGAAGGCATGAATGCCGCGCGGGATCCATTCCGGAAAGACCCGGACTTCCAGGGAGAGCGGCGCGGCGGCCGGCAACGCCGCCAGGAACCGCTCCGAGAGAGCGTACACTCCCGCATTCACCCATCCCGGCCCCGCGCCGGGGCGCTGCTTTTCAAGAAAGCGCGTCACGCGCCGGTCGGGCGAAATCTCGACGCTGCCGAACCGCCCCGCGTCCCCCACCTCGACCACCGCGATGGTGGCGTCGAGGCCGGCCGCGAGGTGCTCTGCCGACAGCTCCGCGAGGTCGATACCGCAATAGGAATCGCCGTTCATGACGATCCAGGACCTGCCGTCGCCGAACCTGGCGTGCGCCCGCTTCAGCGCCCCGCCGGTGCCGAGCGGTCGCTCTTCCACCGAGTAGACGATCGGAACGCCCCGATGCGCCTGCCCTGCCGCGGCCTCGACGTCCTGGCTGCGATAGCCGGTACAGAGGATGATGCGGCCCACACCGGCGCGGGCCACCTGCTCCAGCAGCCGCTGGAGGAACGGACGCCCGCTGACCGGCGCAACCGGCTTGGCAACGTCCGGAAACGCCGGACGGAGACGAGTCCCCATGCCGCCCGCCAGGATGACGCCGGTACTGATCTCGTTGTTCCGCACAGTCTTACAGCGAGCGCGTTCGCCAGACCTGCAAGCCCTTGGGTTCCAGGGCGCAGTTGGTGACCACGCCTCCCCGCCGCTCGAGCGCCTTGCGGACCTCGTGCTGCCGGTGCGTTTCGCAATACAGCAGCAGGTAGCCGCCGCCGCCCGCCCCCATCAGCTTACCGCCGATCGCGCCGTGCGTCCGCGCCTCCTCGTACAGTTGATCGGTGATGGTGCCCTCGGTGATCTCGGGGTTCATCCGCTTCTTGTTCAGAAAGCCTTCGTGCAGCAATTGGCCGAACCCGGTGAGGTTCCCCTTCAGCAAGGCGTGCTTCATGTCGTACACCAGGCTGTAAATCCGGTCCATGCCCTCCAGCGTCGCGGCCCGCTTCTCATGGTAGTAGCGGATCTGGCGGTCGATCAAGCCGGCATTGGCACGGACGTTGCCCACATAGCATAGCATCAGGTGGGCCTCGAGGTCCGCGAGCAGGCTTTCGTCCAGCCGGAGCGGGTTCACCAGCACCCCGGACTTGGAGAACTCGATCAGGTTGAAGCCGCCGAAGGTGGTGGCGTATTGGTCCTGCATGCCGCCGGCGATCTTCAGATCGTGCCGCTCGATCAGGTAGTTCAGCTCGGCCAGCTCGTAAGGATCGAGGACCTTGTTCTGATAGACCGCCAGCGCGCCGATGATGGCGGTGACCAGCGCCGAAGAGCCGCCCAGCCCGCTGCCGGGAGGCGCGTCGCAGCGCACGTCGAGGTCGAATCCCATCGAGCAGCCCAGCCGCCGGATGGCCGCCTTGGCCAGGTCGAGCACACCGTCGTAAACGGGCTCCTCCTCGAGGTTGTAGTTGGTCATGTATCCGAGATCGACCGAGCGGATCCGGACCGCCTTGTCCGCCCGCGGGTACACCGTCACCCGCGCGTAATTGCAGATGGTGGAGCAAAGCACGGCGCCCGGACGGCGCTCGAACCAGTGCGGGAAATCGGTGCCGCCGCCGGCGAAGCTGATGCGAACGGGGGCGTTGGAGCGGACCATGCGAGCGGAGCTCTTCGCACCGGGATCGAGCTCCGGAAGGAAGTCAACCGTGGAGCTGTCCATCTCCTGCTCGCTCGCGCGCAGTCCGCTCGCTCGCGGTTCGGCGCTGGGCACTGAACCGCGGCCGTCAGGGAGCGGATGATCAAGGGAACTATCGGCAGCGCCGGCCCAAAAACTTAGGCGGCTACAGAATCTCCCAGTCGTCGTAACGCAACAGCACCACGGTGACGTTGTCGGAGCCGCCGCCGGCCTTGGCCTGCGTGATGAGCTGCTCGACCTGGTATTGGAGAGGAGCGTCGCGAGACAGAGTGGCGGCCATGGCCTCTTCGGCGACCGGCCCGGAGAGGCCGTCGGAACACAGCAGGATCAGGTCGCCCGGCGCCAGCTCTTCCTCGTGAATGCGGATAGTCACTTCGGGCGTGGTTCCCACCGCCATGGTGAGCACGTTCTTGTGCGGGAAGTTGCGGACCTCTTCCTCCGACAGGCCGAAGCGCAAGCGAAGTTCGTTGACCAGGGTCTGGTCGTAGGAAAGCTGGGTCAGGGTTCCGTCGCGCCACAGGTAGGCCCGGCTGTCGCCGACATTGGCGATGAACAGCCGCGGCAGGTCCCAGAAGGCCAGCACAATGGTCGATCCCATGCCGCTGCAGCTCTCGTCGCTGCGGGCCTTCTCGAGCACCCGGCGGTTGGCCTCCTTGATGGCCGCCTCGATCGTCGGGGCGGGCTCGAGCAGAGGCGTGTTCCGCAGGTACTCCAGGACCGTTTCCACAGCCATGGCGGAAGCGATCTCCCCGGACGAGGCGCCTCCCATCCCGTCCGCGACGATGGCCACGCGCAGAGCGGTGTCGAGCGACCAACTGTCTTCGTTATTCTGGCGAACCAAGCCTGGATCACTGGTTCCCCAAGCGTCGAGCGTCGGCATGCAATCACCGGTTGGGAGCAGTCGGGTACTTTGTGTATGGTATCACGGCGCCGGGCAAGGGCGGCGGGGGGGTCTCCGGGCGGTCGACGAAAACCTGCGTGGTCTCAGAGCGCGTGGTACTTCCCGCGCTTGTAGTCGCGGACCACTTTCAGCACGTCCAGGCCGTACCGGACCGGGAGCAGGTGCGACTTCTCCCCGGCGTAGATGGTCGGGATGGCGACCTCGGCGATGCGCAGGCCCTTGACGCGCGCCAGGACGATCATCTCGAGGTCGAAGTCGAAGGAGCCGGAGAGCTTCTCGAACGGGATCGTCTCGAGCGTTTTCCGCGAGTACAGCATGTAGCCGCTGTGGTATTCGGCGAGTTTCAAGCCAAAGGCCCAGTTTTCGATCGCGGTGAGGGCCTTGTTGGCCACGAACTTGTAGAACGGCATCCCCCCGCGCAGGGCGCCGCCGCCGAGCATCCGCGAGCCCTGCACCAGGTCCGCCGAGTCACGGTCCAGCGGGTCAAGCAATTCGGGGATCTTCTCGGGCGAGTACTGGCCGTCGGAGTGCAGCAGGACGCCGGCGTCGGCGCCCTCCCGCAGCGCATAGCGCAGCAAGGTCTTCTCGGCCTCGCCGTAGCCCCGGTTGGTCTCGTGCCTCAGCGCCACCAGGTTGGGAAACTCTCCCTGGAGGCGGGCCAGGGCCGTCGCGGTATCGTCGGTCGAGCCGTCGTCGACCGCCACGTACCGCCGGATACGCCGCCTGGCCTCGGGCGGAATCCGCGCGAAGACTCTCTCCATCGTGGCCCCGGCGTTGTAGGCCGGCATCAGGACGAAAACGCTCTCAAGCATTTTTCCGGAAGCTGGTAACGTAGTACTGCATCGTGGTTTCGAGAATCTCCCGGATGCCCCACGTGGGTTCCCAGCCCAGCAGCGTGCGGGCCTTGGTGATGTCCGGAATGCGGCGGTCGGAGTCGTCGTAGCCTTGCCCGTAGAACTCCTCGCCCGGCACGCTGACGATCTCCGGCAGCGGCACGGAGGGGTCGCGGAACTTCCCGGCGTAAATCTCGCGCATCAACTCCGCCATCTGCCGGATCGAGACCTCGTTGGACGGCGAGCCGATGTTGAAAATCTGCCGGTCGCAGACCCCGCCGGGATTCTCGACGATGCGCCAGGAGCACTCCACGGCGTCGTCGATGTAGGTGTAACAGCGCCGGTTCACGCCGCCGTTCACCAGCTTCATCCGGGTGCCGTTCAGCAGGGCGTCCATGAAGAACGAGAAGACCCGCGGGATGCCCTCCTTCTCGTGCAGCAGGAAGTCGATCTTCGGCCCAATGAAGTTGAACGGCCGGATGATCGTGTAATTGAAGCCCTGCTCCAGTCCGTAGGCATGCAGCACCCGCTCCAGCAGTTGCTTGGCGCAGGAGTAGATCCAGCGGTGCTTGGAGACCGGCCCCAGGATGTACTCGCT
The DNA here is from genome assembly GCA_049512775.1 of Bryobacteraceae bacterium. GTDB lineage: Bacteria > Acidobacteriota > Terriglobia > Bryobacterales > Bryobacteraceae > Fen-330. The sequence goes on along the minus strand of JBEKWU010000066.1, from coordinate 16,766 downwards.
CGTGTCCTCGGAGAAAGTGGCGTGGATCGGGTCTTCCGGATCGGCGACCCGGGCGTTCTTCAAGCTGGCCGCGGTTCTGCCGTAAACCTCGCAGGTCGAGAACTGGATCAGCCGCTTGCCGTGCCGGACGCAAGCCTCGGCGATTTTGAGGTTCTCGATGAAGTTCAGCCGAAAAACCTCCAGCGGGATCCGCAGGTAGAGCCCCGGGTTGGCGTAGGCGATCAGGTCGATCACCAGGTCGGCGTCCCGGACCAGGCTGTCGAGATCCCATTCTGGGCTCCGGATGTCCTGCTGGAAGAAAGTGAGGCTGGGGTGTCCCAGGAAGTCGGTGATCTTGTCGGTTTCGATATCCACTGCGGTTACGGTATGTCCTTCGACAAGCAGCCGGTGGGTCAGGTGAGACCCGATGAAACCGCCTGCCCCCAGGCTTAGGATCCTCATTCCGTCCGAGCCTCCACTCTCTGTCACACGATGAGACCGAGCTTGCGATACTAACACATTGTGATCTGCATTTTCTTGCCACGGGCGGCGGACCTCCCCAGCCCGGAGATCGCCCTGGCGCTGGCGGCGCTGGCGGTGGCGCTGGCCGCCGCGCATTTCCGGTCGGCGTGGCTGGGGTGGTGGGAGGGTCCGCTGGCGCGCCTGGCCCGAAGGAGAAGTCTGGCGATCCTGGTCGCGGCTGTTTCCCCGCTGGTTCTGCGCGCGCTGCTGCTGCCCTGGTTTCCGGCTCCCGAGCCTCGTTGCCACGACGAGTTCAGTTTCCTCCTGGGGGCGGACACCCTGGCGCACGGCCGCCTGGCCAATCCGCAACACCCGCTCTGGGTCCATTTCGAGAGCCCGCACATCCTGGTCCGGCCGGCCTATGCGAGCGCGTTCCCGATCGCGCCGGCCGCTGCGCTGGCCGCCGGGAAGGTGCTGTTCGGACACCTGTGGGCCGGTGTGTGGCTTGGGGTTGCCCTGATGTGCGGCGCGGTCTGCTGGATGCTTCAGGGGTTCCTGCCGCCCCGGTGGGCGCTGCTGGGCGCCTGCCTGGTGATCCTGCGGCTGGGCGTTTCCAGCTACTGGATGAACAGCTACTGGGGCGGCGCCGTGGCTGCGGCCGGAGGCGCTCTGGTGCTCGGCGCGTTCGCGAGAATCATGCGCGCGCCCCATGGGCGCCACGCGGTGGTGATGGGCTTGGGGCTGGCCACGCTCGCCAGCAGCCGGCCGTTCGAGGGCGCGGTTTTCGGCCTGGCGATCGGGCTGGCGCTGCTGGCGTGGATGCTGGGAAGGAACGGTCCATCGCGGGCCGTAGCGCTGCGTCGCATCCTGCTTCCGCTGGCACTGGTGCTGGCGCTGACGGGCGCCGCAATGGGGTACTACTTCGCGCGCGTCACCGGCAAGCCCTGGCTCGCGCCCTACGTTCTATATCGCGACACCATGACCATGGCGCCTCACTTCCTGTGGCAGGCGCCCCGCCCGCAGCCGCTTTTCGACAACCGCGAGCTGCGGCACTTCTACGCGGGCTGGGAGATGGCCAGCTATCTCAAGGCGCGCCAGGCGCCGCTGGCGGACTTGACAGAGAAGATGGGGGCCTACTGGCGGTTTTACTTCGGGCCGCTGCTCACGATCCCGCTGGTCGCCCTGCCGTTCCTCTGGCGCGACCGCAAGGCGAGGCCGCTGCTGCTGGTGGGCGCGGCATTCTTCCTGGCGCTGCTGGGGCAGGTGTGGCACAACGCCCACTACGCGGCTCCGGCGACCGGACTCGGGTTCCTGGTCGTCGTCATGGGCATGCGGAGGTTGCGGCTGTGGCGCTGGCGGCAGCGCCCGGTGGGGCTGTGCCTGGTCCGTTGTCTGCCCGTCGCTTGCGCCGTGATGCTGCTGGTCCAGGTCTTGGCCATCCGCCTGCCGTCCGCCGTAGCCGGGCAGGCCAGTTGGCGCTGGCCGGCGCTCGGCGGCGTGAAGCGCGCCCGCATGCTCGGCCAGCTCGAGCGCTCGGGAGAGAAGCACCTGGTGTTGGTGCGATATGCGGCGCGGCGCGATCCGGGAGACGAGTGGGTGTACAACGACGCGGACATCGATGGCTCGCGGGTGGTCTGGGCGCGGGAGTTGGACCCGACCAGCAACGCCAAGCTGATGCGCCACTTCGAAGGCCGGCGCGTGTGGCTGGTGGAACCCGACCTGGCGTCGCCGCGCCTGGTCCCGTACCAGGACGCCCCGTCCCAGGCGATGCCGTTTGTGCAACTCGGCGCTCCCGGCATCGAGGTGCTACGCTCGCCCGAGCAGGTCGGACGCAAGGTCCTGGAGCAGTCCGAGGGAGGCCCGGACGCACGCCATAGTTGCGACGTCTGGAACTTCTATTTCACCCAGGCAACCGGCGTCGCCGGCCCGGAGGCCGGCAGGGGGTGCTATCCTGGCAACGACCGCGGCCAACCCGTAAGCTTCCAGCAGTGGTTCACGTGGGTCGAGCGCCAGCGGTAGGGCAATACGTATGAATTGAATGGTATAATACGTGTGATGTCCAAACTCACGCTCAGTATCGACGAGGCCGTGGTGGCGCGCGCCAAGCGCTACGCGAGACAGCGAGGCCTGTCGGTATCCAAGCTCGTGCAGACCTACCTCGCCGTCGTCTCCGATCCTCCGCAGGCGGGCGAGGATCCCCCGGTCCTGCGTTCGCTAAGGGGAACGCTGAAGAAGGCCGACCGCGGCGAGTACCGGCGCCATTGGGCGCGGAAGTATCGATGAAGAAAATCCTGGTCGACATCAACGTGGTGCTCGACGTGCTCCTGGACCGCAAACCGCATGCCGGGCCGAGCGCAGCGCTTTGGGCGGCGATCGAGACGGGAATGGCCGAGGGGGTGCTGGCCGCTCACGCGGTCACGACGATCCACTACCTGGTCCGAAAAGAGCGAGGGGCTTCCAAAGCGCGCCGCACGGTGACCGCCATCCTTCGGGTTTTCGGAATAGCGGCTGTCGATGGGGATGTGGTCCGGCAAGCCCTCCAGTTCTCCTGGCCCGATTTCGAGGACTCGATCACCGCGTCAGCCGCCCAGTCCGCCGGTTGCGATGCGATCGTGACCCGAGACCCGAGGGGCTTTCCCGATTCGCCCGTCCGGGTCCTCACGCCGGAGGCGGCAGTGGCCCTCTTCGCCAAAGGCTGACTTCCTGACCCGTTGTTCGGGGTCCGTGTTGTATACTTTGAACGCCTATGCCAACCGGGAACCAGCGACAATTCAGCGAGCGGCTCTTGGATTCGGATGAGAGCATCGGAGTCATCCTCTCCAACCTGGCGTACATAGCAAAGGAGCTGCCGGACCTGGATATGGACGAGGTCTTGCGCCAGCACCTGGTCTCCTGGTGCGCGGATTTCAAGCAGGACGTAGCCAACTTGAGATCGAAAATCCCCGTGCTGCAAGGTAAGCTGGGACTCCGCGCGGAGGAGGAAGCTGGCGACCCGGGCGAAACCGTCAAGGAAGCCGGGGAGATGATTCACGGCGAGGTTCAGGCGCTGCATAAGCTGGTGACCTCGCTGCGGGATCTCGCGGTCTCGGATCCCGGCTACGCCATCCTCAGTGTGCTGTTCAACGAGTCGGGCGCCAACATGCTCTTCGCTTACGGGGAGATCATGGAGAACCTGAGCGCACTAAGTCGCCATGGATAGAGAGCCAACCATCGAGGACGCGATCGTCCTGGCGGCGCAGTCGCATCGTGGCCAGGTGGACAAGGCGGGCGCGCCATACATTCTGCACCCGCTCCGGGTGATGCTGCGGCTGAAGGGCGAGGCGGACAGGATCGCCGCGGTGCTGCACGACGTAATCGAGGACACCAGGATCACCGAGGAGTTTCTGCGGGAGCAGGGCTACCGCGAAGAGGTCCTGCGTGCGCTCGATGCGCTGACCCGGCGCGAGGGCGAGAGTTACGCCGATTTCATTGAGCGGGTGGCCGGGAACCCTCTGGCGCGGCGGGTCAAACTGGCCGATCTGGCCGACAATCTCGATGCCAGCCGGCTGCCTGAAATCACCCCCAAGGACCGGGAGCGGCTGGCCCGCTACCAGGCCGCATGGGAGCGGCTGACCTCCGAGTAAGCCCCCGCGCGGCGATGCGATAGGATGGGATTGCACCCCTATGCCCCTCTACCAGGTCATCGTCCTCGCCATCGTCCAGGGTCTGACGGAGTTCCTGCCTATCAGCAGCTCCGCGCACCTTTATGAAGTGCCGCGCTTGTTGGGCTGGGACAACCCCGCGCTGAAGAGTCTGGACTTCGTCATTACACTCCACCTAGGCACGCTGGCGGCGCTCCTGGCGTACTTCTACCGGGACTGGATCCAGTTGACGGCCCAGGCGTTCGGGCTCAATTGCGGGCATGATCCTGCCCTTGCCCGCAACCGGAAGTTGCTCTGGCTGCTGGCCATCGCCACGATTCCGGTGGGAGCGCTGGGGTACCTCTTCAAGGACTTGGTCGAGGGGCCTTCTTTGTGCAACTCGGTGGTCATCGGAACCATGATGATTGTCTTCGGGCTCGTCATGTACCTGGCCGAGATCGTGGGCCAGTTCCGGAGGGACATCGGCCAGGTGTCTTTCGGCGACTCGATCATGATCGGCCTGGCGCAGGCGCTGGCTATCGTGCCTGGCGTATCGCGCAGCGGGATCACCATCTCGGCCGGCCTGATGCGCCACCTGGACCGCCACGCGGCGGCCCGCTTTTCCTTCCTGCTCTCGACGCCGGCGCTGGCCGGGGCGGCCCTGAAAGCCTTCCTGGACCTGCGGAAGCACGGCGGCCTGTCGCCGGAGATGCAGATCCCGGTCATCGTCGGCGTGCTGGTGTCGGCGGTTACCGGGTGGATCGTGATCGCGTTCTTCCTACGCTTCCTGCGCACCCACACCCTGCGATTTTTCGTGTACTACCGGATCGTTTTTGGCATAATAGTAATCGCTCTGGCCATCTTTGTCCGCCGCACGGGATGAACGCCCCATTTGCGGAACGGCATTCCCGCCTCACGGAGGCCGCCGGAGTCTTGTTGCTGATCGCCGGCCTGTTGATCTGGCTGAGCCTGGTCTCCTACCACCCCGACGACCCGTCCTGGAACACGGCCGCCGGGTCCGTGCACTCCAAGAACCTGATCGGGCCGGCGGGAGCGTGCCTCGCGGACCTGTTCCTGCAGCTCTTCGGCGTGCTCTCCTTCGCCCTGCCGGTGGTGCTGGTCATCCTGGCCTGGAACTGGGTGCGCTCGCGGCCGGTCGAGTACCCGCTGGGTCGCGCATTCGGCTACCTGCTGTTCGTTCTGAGCGGCTGCACGGCGTTTGAGCTGGGGCCGAAATGGACCATGTTCGAGGGCTCGGTCTCCTCGGGCGGCACGGTCGGGGGCGTGCTGGCCGATTACGCGGTCGCGGCCTTCAACATCACCGGCGCGAGCCTGGTGACGTTCGCCTGCTTCCTGATCTCGCTGTACCTGGCTTCGAGCTTCCGCATCTCGCACCTGGCCAACGTGGCCGCCCTTCCGGGGCTGGCGCTGCGCCCGGTCCGGCGATGGTGGCGCGCGCGCCGCGTCGCCACGCCGAAACCGCCGAAGCCTCCACGCGGCCGTCCCGAGCCGGAGCCGGAGCCCGAGCCTGAAGTCGCCCCGCCTCCGCCCGGGCCGGTGGCCGAGGAGCAACCGCCCTTCGAGCCGGACATCCCCATCCGCCCGCTGGACCAGTTGCCGCCCGAGCCCAAGCCGGGGCCGGTCCTGGTGGAGCCGCCGCCCGAGCCCGAGCCAAAGGCTCGAAGGCGGACGCCCGCCCTGGCCGAGAGCCGCCCGCCCGCGCGCAAGGCCTACCAGTTGCCTCCGACTTCGCTGCTCAACGAGCCGCAGGGCCGCCCCGCCTACGATGAAGACGAGCTCAAGCAGATTGCCGCGCGCATCCGGGCGAAATTCGAGGAGTTCAACGTCTTCGGCTCGGTCGTCCAGATCAACCCCGGGCCGGTGGTCACCACCTTCGAATTCAAGCCCGAGGCCGGCATCAAGTACAGCCGCATCACCACGCTCAACGACGATCTGTGCCTGGGCCTCCAGGCGGAATCGATTCTCATCGAGCGCATCCCGGGAAGGCCCACCGTCGGAATCGAGGTGCCGAATACGCGGCGCGAGCTGATCAGCCTGCGCCAGGTGCTCGAGTCCGACGAGTTCGCCAACTCCCCCTCGCGCCTGACGGTGACTCTGGGCAAGGACATCAACGGGCGCATCAAGGTGACGCCGCTGGAATCCATGCCCCACCTGCTGATCGCCGGCTCGACCGGCTCGGGCAAGAGCGTCATGCTGAACTCGCTCATCATGTCGGTCCTGTTCAAGGCGACGCCCGACGAGGTGCGGATGATCCTGGTGGATCCGAAGCGGCTGGAGATGGGGCTGTACGAAGGTATCCCGCACCTGCTCACGCCGGTGATCACCGACCCCAAGAAGGCTTCCAACGCCTTGCGCAACGCCGTGCTCGAGATGGAGCGGCGGCTGCGGCTGCTGGCCTCCCAGGGCGTGCGCAACATCGAGCAGTTCAACCGCAAGGTGCGCCAGCTCCGCAACGAGCCGATCCCGCTGTTCGAGGAGGAAGAGGAGTCGCCCGAGGAGCTCCAGCCGCTGCCCAACATCCTGGTGGTGATCGACGAGCTGGCCGACCTGATGATGGTGGAGCGGCAGAACGTCGAGGAATCGGTGACGCGCCTGGCGCAAATGGCGCGCGCGGTCGGCATGCACCTGGTGCTGGCCACGCAGCGGCCCAGCGTGGACGTGATCACCGGCCTGATCAAGGCCAACTTCCCGGCGCGCATCAGCTTCCGCGTGGCCACCCGCGTGGATTCGCGGACCGTGCTGGACGTGATGGGCGCCGAGCACCTGCTGGGCAAGGGCGACATGCTGTTCCTGCCGCCCGGCTCCTCGCGGCTGATCCGCGTGCACGGCGCCTTCGTCGCCGAGCCGGAAATCAACCGCGTGGTGGAGTTCTGGAAGCTGCAGGCCGCGCCCGACTACGACCAGTCGTTCCTGATCGCGCCGCCCTCGGACGACGAAGCGCCGGGCGACGGCGACGACTTCGCCGGCGAGGAGGACCCGCTCTACCGCGACGCCGTGCGCGTGGTGCTGGAGATGGGCAAGGCCTCGACCTCGACGCTCCAGCGCCGCCTGCGGCTGGGTTACGGGCGCGCCGCGCGCATTCTGGACATGATGCAGCGCGAAGGCATCATCGGCCCGCCCGACGGCAGCAAGCCGCGCGAAGTCCTCAAAACCCCGGACTGGCTCGACCAGGTGGACAATCCGTAGCGCTTCGCGACACTACTCCTCTTTGACCAGCTTCCAGCTCGGGTCGGGATCGTATTCGGTCATGGCGGAGGCGATCTGCTCGCTAGTGGGGCCCAAGTTTTTCTGGTATATGCGGCCCTGCTGGTTGACGAGGAACGTCATGATCCCGGAGCTGCCCCATTTGCTGGGATAAGCCACCAGCGCGTAGCCGGCGATCATGTGGCCGTTGAGGATGTAGCTGAATCTGCCGCCCGGCGCGTGCGGGCCCTGCTGCTTCAGGATCCTGAAGTAATACCCGTGATAGGGGGTGCGCTGCCTCGGCGCTGGAGCCGCCGCACCCGATGCGGCGGCTTGAGCGCTCCGCCCACGGCCTGCTTCCGCGTAACCCTCCGCGCGCCTCTGGGCGATGAGGTCTCCCAGCGGACTCAAGGGAGCGCCCTCGGGCGTGTCCCAGTACAATCCGTCGTGCTTGCCGGGCGTACTGGTGAACCTCTGCGCGTAGACCGCCAGGCCGTCTTCAGTCGTGTCCAGGGGCTGGGTGAAGTACTCCCACTGCGCCACCACGTACGCACGGCAGGTCATGATCGCCGAAAGCTCGTTGCGTCCGATTCTTCGATTCAGAATCTCCTCGAGCCCGGCCGCGGTATCGAATCGCCATTGGCTACCTTCCTTGACAATGGGGATCGGAAACGGATGTTTGTCATCTCCAACGAGGAGCGTGAACTTGGTGTCGCCCGCTTTCTCGAGTTGGGAGGATTTGCGGAGGGTCGCGCCAAAGCGCTCCAGCGCGCTGCGATCCTCCACGGGATCGCCCGAAAGCAGCTTTTCCCGCTCGGGGCCGAAGATCGCCATCATGGCAGCCTGATCTTTCGCCTCCGCGGCGGCCATCAGCGCCTTCACGGCGTCGTCCGGAGTGGAGAACAGCGCCTGTTTCGGAGTCTCCTTCTGCGCGGGGTCCCCGGCGGCCAGCGCCGCCCCGGCGCAAAAGAGGCCGATGGATAGCAGCAATACCAACGCTAGCGCGAACGACGCGCAGCGCCGATGATCGAGTGAGTTCATTCGTCGTCTTGCTCCCATACGCTCAAGCCCTCTCCTGGTTGCAATCACAAGTGGATTCATCGCTTCCTCCCACCGCGGTCACGAGACTCCGGCTGACTCGAGGATTTCGATGCGGGCGCGGGCCGGGACGTCTGCGTCCGGCTGGCCGCGGGCGCGGGCCGGGACATCTCCGTCCGGCTGGCTTGCCCGCGCTGGCTCTCCACGCGCGCACCGAACCCGCCCTGGTTCCCACCGAATGCGGGACTCTCGGGACGCTGCTGCCGCTGGGGTGGCGGTTGATACGTGGGCCGGTTCACCGCGGGGCGGTTTGGCTCGGGCCGGTATTGTTGCTGCGGAGCTTCCCCACGCCCGCGGTAGGCATCGATCCTCGAATCGTTGGTATTGATGTTGCGCTGGATGATCTTGTTATTCACCACGGGCCGATTGTTATTGATGACGGTGGTGTTGCGGACATCGATGTTGCCGCGGCGGACGTTGCCGTAATTCACCCCGCGGTGAACAGCGTCGTAGCGATTCAGGTTGTTGTAGTTCACCGCCCGGTTCATGACCGTCCGGTTGGTCACAACATTCCGAAAGTTGTTGTTTACGTACACGTTCGTCGCGCGGACGAAGGGCCGGGATCGTGTCATCCAGCCTGCCCCTTGCCCCCAGCCGTGATAATAGACACTGTGAGCGCGCCAGTCGAAGTCATGGTTCAGCCAGGCTCCGATCGCAAAGCCTCGCCCAAACGAAATGACGGCGCCCCCAAAGAAGCCTCCGCCGCGGTAATATACGATCCCCGGGTCGTACATCGGCACATAGATGAACTGGGGCTGCGCGGGCCAGATCTCGATGTAGCCGCCGGTCTCCCTGATCTCCTGCTGCGGCGTCGAGAACAGGTTGCCCGCGGAACGCGCCTGCGCGCGCAGCCGCTGAACCGACTCCGTCACGGCGGTGGACTGGCTGGCATAGGCCTGCCCGACCGATGTGGTCCAGTCCAGCTTGTCCGCCATCATGTAAAGAACCGTCGGGTAATGCGCGACGGACTTGACGCTGACGTCCCAGGGCTCGGAGTCGATATAGTTGGGGTCGGAACTGGCGCGCAAGAAGCGCGACGCCTCATCGATCTGGTCCGGAAAGGTCGCGGCCAGCAGGACCTGGGCCAGCAGCGGGTCGGGATACAGAGCGACCGGCGCCAGCAGGTTGTCGAGTTGCTCGGGGGAGAAGAACGCGTTGGACGCATCGTCCTGGCACCGGAGCAACGGGGAGTATGCCATCAAGACAACGATGGCTGAGACGACCAGAATCTTTCGCATGACGGGATGCCTCCTTATGTCAGTTTGCCACCATGGGCGTTCGGCGCGCCACACTCGCGCGGCCCGCGCCTACTTCTTGGGGTAGCCGACCGTCTGGGCCAGGGTGATCTTCTGGTCCGGACGCAGCTTCATGGCTTTGGACAACGCCGCGCGGTCGACCATGGCGCGCACCACGGTCGTCAAGCCCTCCGAGGCGCAATACAGGTACACGTTCTGGGAGATGAATCCGGTCGCGGCGAAGGCCCACGAATCCTCCGGCCGGCCCTGTCTGGCCTGATCCGCCACGTAGACCAGATTGAGCGGCGCCTGGCCCACGAACGGCTGTCCGCCGGTCGCCGCGCGCACATCCTCTTTCAGCACGGGATCGAGCTGGTGGGCTTTCGCGTTGTAGAGATACAGACCATCGGCCAGAGCCACGTAGACGTCGATTTCCTGCCGGTTCATGGCCGAAGGGGCGGTGCGGTGACCGTCCGGGCGGTTCACGCCCCAGGCCGCCCACAGCAGGTTCGACAGCACCTGGGGCGGGAGCTTCTCGGGGCTGAACTCGCGTCCGGACTTCCGCTCCTTGAGCGCCTGCATCAGCGGCTTGCCGCCCTCGGTTTGCGGTTTCGGAAGTGGGATCGGTTGCAGTTCCTGCGCGGGCAGGCAGACTGCGACAAACAAGAGGCCAGCCAAGGAACGCGATAGAAGTCTCATGGACTACAGTATAGGCGCATCCGCACCCGCCTGCGGTTCGCCTGGGAGCTCGAAGCGGATGCCCTGGGCCAGCGGCAATTCGCTGGACCAGTTGATGGTGACGGTCTGGCGGCGCATGTAGGCTTTCCAGGCGTCGCTGCCGGCCTCGCGCCCGCCGCCGGTCTCCTTCTCGCCGCCGAAGGCGCCGCCGATCTCGGCGCCGCTGGTGCCGATGTTGATGTTGGCGATGCCACAATCGCTGCCGCCGCCGCTCAAAAAGGTCTCCGCCGGGGTCAGGCTGGTGGTGAACATGGCGGAGGACAGTCCCTGCGGCACGTCGTTGTGCCATTCGATGGCCTGCTCGAGGCGGTCGAACTCGACCACGTAAAGCACCGGCGCAAACAGCTCCTCCTTGATCATCGGCAGGCCGGGCCGCACCCGGACCAGGGTGGGCTCGACATAGCAGCCACCGGGCAGGTCGAGCTGGCGTCCGCCGCACAGCACCTCGCCTCCCTGCTCGCGGACCCGCTCCAGGCCGCCCATCATGTCGGCGACCGCCGCGCGATTGACCAGCGGGCCCATCAGCGTGCCCTCCTCCAGCGCGTTGCCAATGCGGATCTGGGCGTAAGCGGCCACGAGCGTTTCGGTCAGGCGCCGCGCGATGCCTCTTTGCACGAACAGCCGGCGGATGGTGGTGCAGCGCTGCCCCGAGGTGCCGCAAGCGCCGAACAGGATGGCGCGCAGTGCGAGGTCGAGGTTCGCGTCCTCCATCACGATGACGCCGTTGTTACCTCCCAGCTCGAGAATGGTGCGCCCCAGGCGCCGCCCCACGATTTCCGCGACGCGGGTTCCCATCCGGCAAGAGCCGGTGGCGCTGATGAGTGGCAGGCGGCGGTCGGCGAGCAGCCGCTCCCCCACCTCCGCCCCGCGGCCAATCACCAGGTTGAACACTCCCTTCCATCCGTGGCGCTCGAGCACGCGGTCGCAGATCTTCTGCACGGCGATGGCGGTGAGCGGCGTTTCCGACGACGGCTTCCAGAGCACGCAATCGCCGCACACGGCCGCGATCAGCGCGTTCCACGACCACACCGCCACCGGGAAATTGAACGCCGTGATGACGCCCGCCACGCCCAGCGGGTGCCACTGCTCGTACATGCGGTGCGCCGGCCGTTCGCTCTGCATGGTGAGGCCGTAGAGCTGGCGCGATAGCCCCACCGCGAAGTCGGCGATGTCGATCATCTCCTGCACTTCGCCTTTGCCCTCGGGGAGGATTTTGCCCATTTCCAGGCTGACCAGCGTGCCTAGGTCGTCCTTGTGCTGGCGCAGCTCCTGGCCGATCTGGCGCACGATTTCGCCGCGCTTCGGCGCCGGATAGGCGCGCCAGCGCGGGAAGGCCGCGCAGGCCTGCCCCATCACCTCTTCATAGTCCTCGGGGCCCGCCATGCGCACTGTGGCGATCGCCGAGCCATCGCTGGGATTGATGGAAACCAGTTCGCCGCCCCGCGGGTTGTCGATCCACTCCCCCCAGCCGGCCCCGGAGTTGACCTCTTGGATCCCCAGCCGTTCGAGAAGCTTCATGCCTATATCCTAACGGACTCCGGTCACAGCAGCAGTTCGGGGTAGAGGCCGTAGACATCCAGCAAGTACCGTGGCCCGACCAGGAAATGCGCACTCACAGAGTCCGGCACCATCATGTAGAGACAGAAGGCGACCATCCCGTGAGCGATCGCCAGTACGTAGAGGTTGCGGTATCGCAAGTAGATGCGCGCGCACACATAGCCCCCGGCCAGTGTCACCGCCATCAGAAACCAGTTCGGCAAGTGCGCGAGCGAAAGCAACACCGCGGCAAATGCCGGAGCGAAGCTGCGGGCGCCGCCGAACTGCGCCAGCCGGTTCACGAAGTAGCCGTTGAGCAGGTACTGCTGGAACAGGCCCCAGAGGATATACGACGCCATTCCCACAACCGCCGCCCTAACCGTGATTTGACGGAGGGTACCAAGCAGTGCTCCTATTCCGAGCAACACGAGGCACAGCGCCAGCGCCGTCGAAAACACCGCCGTAAACGCCGCGCGCAAGGTCCTCCATCCGAAACCCAGGTGGCCCGGTCCCTCGCCGCGCGCTGCGTGGGTGCCGAGAACAAGGCCCAGGAGCGCGATCCACGTCCACGGATGGGAGAGCAGTAGCCACCAGATATAGCCCATGATCAGGAGGAACACGCCGAGCGCTTCCAGCAGGGGCGCCCAATTATGTCGCTGTTTTCCGCCCCCCATGGCCGTCAGCCAAAGAACGTGTGCCGGATGCTGTTTACCACGGCGTGGAGTCCGGCCGAGGAGAGCAGGCTCGAGGACTTCCAGAACACTTTGCCGTAAACGAATCCCGCGATCGTCGCCAGGATCATGTAGCGCCAGTTGGGCAGCGGCCCGGGTGGGTTGTTCAGATGGGCGGCGCCGAAGATCAACGCCGCCGCGAGCAGCGTTTTGTGGCTGAACCCGAAATTCTGCATCATCCAGTTCTGGATCAGGCCGCGGAACAGCAGTTCCTCCGGGATCGCCACGCCGAGCAGTGTCTTCAAGAGCAAGGACGCGAACGCGCCCGCGCGGAACGGGGTGGGAATCCGAAACGGACCCAGGAAACCGAGGGCCAGCCCCAGCCAGATCAGCACCGGCGCCGCCACCGCAAACCCGACCGCGGGATACACGAAATCGGTTGGCTTGCGCGGCGCCTCGTATTTCACTCCCTTGAAATCGCGGAAGATCAGGAACAGAAACAGCGCCAGCGCGACCGCCGTGCCGTGGGCGGCGATGTTAGCGATTCCCCAAGCACGCTGTGGAAGCAGTTCCTTGCCGCTGGTGAACTCCACCGGCAGCCAGAGCATGAAGATAGCGAGGAAATCGAGCCACGGCCGGCCGCGGCAAACCACGGCGGTCGGCGCGAACGTGTAGGCCGCCACCAGCAGCAGGAAGGGCAAGCTCCACGCGCCACTCCGCAGCAGGATGCCCGCGAACAGCGTCGTGAGCGCCGCCGGCACCAGAAAAATCCGCGGCGGAGCTTTGCGGAACCACAATTGAAGGCGGACCCGGACCGCGGGCACAAACAATCCCAGAACGATAGCCAGGAAGAAGACAATTACCGCACTCTGCATCGGCCCGTCTGTTGTTATCGTACCTCCAGCCGCGCGGCCTACTTGATCCAGACCGTCTTGATGTTGACGAACTCGCGGATGCCGTGGGCGCCCAACTCGCGGCCGTAGCCCGAGTGCTTGACGCCCCCGAAGGGCAAACGCGGGTCCGAGACCACCATGCCGTTGACGAAAACCATTCCGGATTCGATCCCGTCGATGAAGCTCGCGCGCTCGATGGGGTCGCTGGTCCAGACGCTGGCGCCCAGACCGAAGCGGGTGGCGTTGGCCAGCCGGATGGCGTCCTCCGCTCCGCGCACGCGGAACAGCGCCGCGACCGGGCCGAACAGTTCTTCCGAGTAGGCCGGCGCGGATTCGGGAATGTCCACCAGAACCGTGGGCGCATAATAGTTCCCGGGACGGCGAAGGCGCTGGCCGCCGGTAAGGACCCGCGCGCCGGCCGCCACCGAAAGGCGCACCTGGTCCTCGATCGTCTCGAGCATCTCGACGGTGGCGAGCGGCCCCAGTTCGGTGGTCTCCTCCATCGGATCGCCGATTCGGACGGATTCCATCGCCTGCACAAACCGGCGTTCGAACTCCTCGGCGATCGCTTCGGCCACCAGGAAGCGCTTGGCCGCGATGCAGGACTGCCCGTTGTTGACCAGGCGCGCCCGTACGGCAGTCGCCACCGCTGTTTCCAGGTCCGCGCTCGGCATCACGATGAACGGATCGCTGCCGCCCAGTTCCAGGACCGTCTTCTTGATCCGCCTGCCCGCGACCGACGCCACCTGGCTGCCGGCGTCGTCGCTCCCGGTGAGCGTTGCCGCCGCGACCCGCGGATCGTCCAGAACGCGCGGCACCTGGGCGGAACCGATGAGCAGCGTCTGGAACGCGCCCTCCGGGAAGCCCGCGCTTCGGAAGATCTCTTCGATGGCCAGCGCGCACTGCGGCACGTTCGAGGCGTGCTTCAGCAGCCCCACGTTGCCGGCCATCAGGGCGGGTGCGGCGAAACGGAAGACCTGCCAGAAGGGGAAGTTCCAGGGCATGATGGCCAGCACCGGCCCGAGCGGCTGGCACCGGATATAGCTGAGGCCCGCATCGGTTTCCACCCGCTCGTCGGCGAGCAGGCGTTCGGCGTTCTGGGCGTAGTAACGGCAGGCCCAGGCGCACTTCGCCGCTTCCTGGCGGGCCGCTTGGAGCGGCTTGCCCATCTCGGAGGTCATCAATCGCCCGAACCGATCCCGCCCGGCTTCCAGAATCTGGGCGGCGCGAATCATTCGCGGGGCGCGCTCGGCGAACGCTGTGCCGCGGTACCGGCCAAACGCGGCTGCCGCCTGCTGGAGCCTCATTTCGATCCCGGCCCCGTCCAGCGGTACGAAGGAGCGGAGCGTCTCGCCGGTAGCGGGATTGACGCTGGTGATGGGCATCAGTTCCATTTAAGCAGGAACCGGGCAGGGGGCGGAGCTACGGTGGACGATCCGGGACGGCGTCCTTCGTCCTAAGGAATGACTAGGAGCAATTGCGCGCGTTTCCAAGGCATTTCTCCCGCATCTGGCGGGAATTCCATGGTATGTCTCCGCGTTCGCCTGTGCTAGACTCGCCCACAAAGGGACAAGTATCCGTGCTGGCCGACGAAGCGAATCGCCGTGACGCGCCTCCCTCGAAGCACTCCGGACTCACTGTTTTGTCGGTGAGCGGCCTGGAAGACGACCACGTCACCCTGGGGCATATCTTCAGCCATTCCAACTGGCGCCTGCGCTCTGCCCGGAACCTCGGCGACGCCTTCGAAGCCCTTCGCACGGAGACCATCTCCGTGGCGATTTGCGAGCGGGACCTTCCTGACGGGACCTGGAAGAACCTGCTCGCCGAGTTGGCGCTTTGCGAAACTCCGCCGGTGTTGGTGGTGAGTTCCCGCATCGCCGACGACTGCTTGTGGGCCGAGGTCCTGAATCTCGGCGGCTGCGACGTGCTGGCCAAGCCCTTTGACGCCAAGGAAGTCGTCTGGGCGGTCAGTATGGCCTGGAACGATTGGAAGAACCGCTCCCGGCAGTCGCAGGGCGCGCTGGTCTGACCGCCCCACGGGTTCCCCCGGTGGCGTTTGACCCGGCCAGCCCGCTCTCCTATACTAATAATGAGTTGCGGGCATCCAAGTACGGTTGTGTGTCCGTGGTTCCGAGCCGGCTTCCATGACAGTCCTATTGACGATTGTTCACATTGTGGTGTCTTTTTTCCTGATCATCGTGGTGCTGCTCCAGAGCGGCAAAGCGGCCGACCTGGCCGGCGCTTTCGGCGGCATGGGTTCGCAGACCGCCTTTGGCCCGCGCGGATCCGCCACCATCCTGTCGAAATCGACCACCATCGCCGCCGCGCTGTTCATGGTGACCTCTCTTACCTTGGCGATTTTCGCCACGCGCACTTCGGGCACGGAGAAGTCGGCCTTCGACAAACAGCGGGGGACTACTTCGCAACCTGCGCCGCTGCCGATGCCGGCGCGGGGGCAGCAGCGCAGCCGGCCGGTTCAGACCACACCGGGTCCGCTGGGACCGCCTTCGATGACCGTGACGCCCCCGGGCGGCGGAACGCCCCAGACGATTCCACTGACGCTCCCGGCGCCGCCATCCCAGGCGAAACCGCCGGCGCCAGCCCAGCAACCAGCCACACCACCCAAGAAGTAGGGGTGAGGAAATGCGGAGGTGGCGGAATTGGCACAGCCACACCACCCAAGAAGTAGGGGTGAGGAAATGCGGAGGTGGCGGAATTGGCAGACGCACTAGCTTGAGGTGCTAGCGGGAGCAATCCCGTGGGGGTTCAAGTCCCCCTCTCCGCACCAGTTTTTAGGCTGTAGTTTCAATGGATTACGGGCCTTTTTTCTTCGTGTTGCACAAACGTTGCAGGTTGCGCGGCCCGCATCAGGCGGTCGATGCGCTCCTGACGTGCGATTGACCACTTGCTGTAATGCTTCCTCACGATGGCCGGAGTGTTGCCCAGGACATCGGCGACATCCTGCTCTGATGCGCCCATCCCCAGGAGCCGCGTCGCCAGCGTATGACGAAAGCGGTGGGCGTGCGCGCCCTCGATCCCGGAAGCCCGGAACACAGCTGCTAGGGTCCGCTCCACAATCCCCACCACGGCCCGCCTAGAGGTGGTCCCGTTCCAGAAGAAGTACCGAGGCTGCTCGCCGGCGCCGCGTGGCCTGGGAAGGCAATCCAGAGCCACTTGGGTCTCGGCCCAAACTTCCAGGTAGACGGGTTCGCCGGTCTTTTGCGTCCGAACCAACACGCGGCCATCGCGCACCCGGTCACGCGCTAACGTGGCAACATCGGACACCCGGAGTGCCGTGTTATTGAGCACCAGCACCATGGCGTGCGCCCT